>JAFYYP010000027.1 GCA_017557505.1 Bacillota bacterium
ACGAGGAGATCGAAGTGGAGATGGAGCAGTGCTTCGGAGAACAGAACCCGGACCTGCTGGCGATGCGGGAGAAACTCAGCTGCCTGGAAAACGCATAAGGTTCAGACAGAAAAGAAGAACTCCGGACAGCCTGTCCGGAGTTCTTTTGATATGCATTTCAGGATACTAGTCGAGATTTACGTCGATCGCGAACAGGCCGCCCGCGCCGCCGGAATACATGTAGAGGATGTTGTCGTCCGGCTTGAACTTGCCTTCCTTCGCCATCTTGATCAGGCCGCCGAACGCCTTGCCGGTGTAGACCGGGTCGAGGAACAGGCCTTCGTTCTCCGCCATCATGCGGATCGCCGCGTTGCCTTCGGGAGAGGGGATCGCGTAGCCGTCGCCGCATACGTCCACGAGATGGACGTCGTCCACGGTCGGTACGAAATCGAGCTCCATCAGTTCCGCCAGGCCCTTCATGATGTTCGTCGTGATCTCTTCGAACGGGTCGGTGTCGACCATCATGCCGATGACCTTCGTCTCGGGCATGAACAGCTTCGCGCCCATTGCGACGCCCGCGTGGGTGCCGCCGCTGCCTTCGGCGCAGACGATGTAGTCGAACTTGATGTCGGTCTGCTCGGAGATCTCCTTGACGCAGTTGACGTAGCCCAACGCGCCGAGTGCGTTGGATCCGCCGGTCGGGATCTTGTAATAGACCTTGCCGCTCTCCTGGCCGACGCGGTCCATTTCCTTATACACTTCCTGCGAATCGCCGGTGTCCAGGAAACGGACGTCCGTGTTCATCAGGTATTCGAGCAGGATGTTGCCCTTGCGGTCGGTGACGCCGCGCTTCTTGAGGATGAGGATCGGGGTCATGCCGAGCTTCTTGCAGCAGGCCGCGGTGAGCATGGCGTGGTTCGACTGCGCGCCGCCGGTCGTGAACACGATCTCAGCGCCCTTGTTCTTTGCGTCAGCCAGCAGGAACTCGAGCTTGCGGACTTTGTTGCCGCCGAGGCCGATGCCGGTCATGTCGTCGCGCTTGATGTACACGTTCGTGCCCAGGATGCGGCTGATGTTCTCCAGCTTCTGGATCGGAGTCGGCAGAACGCCCAGGGAGATGCGGGGGAAATCTTCTATTCTCTTCATAGGGATGCTCCTTTCTGAACTCTCTTTCTATCTTACCATAAAACGAATGGAGCAGTATGCCGAATTTGAAAATATGCGGAAACCGCTACTCTCCTGCGACCAGCGCCATATAGACGTTCGCGGTGCGTTCAACGCCTTCGTCATCGAATTCATATTCCGACGTATGGTTTGCCGGATGGTCGTAGCCGAAACTACAGTAAAAGAAGCAACCAGGTGCCGCTTTCAGGAAGTGCCCCACATCTTCGCTTCCTCTGCGCGGTACGGGGACCTCGTAAAACGGATAACCGCAGGCAGCGGCGGCTTTCTTCACTTTTTCCACGCTGGCTTCGTCGTTATAGACCATCGGGAATTCATCCTGATATGTAAAAGCGGCTTGAAGACCATCTGTTTCTGCCAGTTCTTTCGCCTTCGTTTCCAGCATGGCCTGCAGTTCTTCCAGTTCTGCTTCGTCTTCGGCACGGATCGTCATCTGCAGTTTGCCGGTGCCGGCGCTTATGCCAAAGGCATTCTCTTTGCCGATACCCAGATGGATGATGGTCACGAGTACAAATTTTGTGAATTTCGGATCCTGCAGCACGGTGCGGCTGTATTCCGCCAGCGCACAGAGGGCCATCGATGGATTCTTACCGTCTTCCGGGTTGCCGGCATGGGCCGGAATGCCGGTCATGGTAACGGTCATGCCCTTGCTCGCGCATTGTAGTGTTCCTTTTCTTGTCGCGATCGAGAACGGATAACTTTTTCCGCGTCCATGCACCGAGAAAAACTGCTGCACATGATTGTCTGTGATGAAATCCATGCAGGCTATCGCGCCGGTTCCGTTCTCCTCGGCCGGTTGGAAGACGCAGAATACGTCGCGGTCAGCGCCGTAGCGGTCGAGGGAAAGGATTAGCCCCGCCAGGGCTGCCGTATGCCCGTCGTGGCCGCAGGTGTGAGCTTTCCCGGGGATCCGGGAACGCCAGGGCTGGTCGATCAGATCTTCCATCGGAAGCGCGTCGCAATCGCCCCGAAAACCCATGTTCGGCTTCTTTGGGTCAGGGCTGCGGTAAGCGCACCAGACGTAATGACCGGCATCGTGGATCTCGATATTATTCGTGTTCTTTTTCAGAAATGCGAGGATGCGTTCGAGCGTCGGCCGTTCTTCATTCGAGAGATCCGGATACATGTGGATCTCATGGCGCAAGGCTGTGCATTTTTCGAAAAGATCGTGGTCCATAGATTACCTCCGATGTTTATGCAAATAACTTTGTGGCTGCAATCAGAATAAGGGGAAGTGTGATCAGCGATAACACTGCAGACTGGCAGATACACACGGAGGCCCGGTGATAATCTCCGCCTGCACGCTTCGCGTAGATCGCCACATTGATCCCGACAGGACAGCTTGCTGCGATCAGCAAGGCAAGTTTAAAGTCCATTCCGATGTTCGGGATCAGAGCCAATACCAGCAGAGTGGCTGCGGGGATCACCACGAGCCTTGAGATGCTCACAGGATAGATCGACGGATTGCGGAAAAGTTCCGTAAACGGAACTTCCGCAAGATAATAACCCAGGACGATCATCGAAAGGGGCGTATTGCATTTTGTAATGCCGGTGATGCAGCTGTTCAAAGTGCCAGGCAGCTGTATCGGAAGAAGATAAACGACGACCCCGATCATCAGCGATACGACAAGAGGGTTTTTAAGGATCGTGGTCAGCTTGGTCTTTGTTTTCGGCAGAAGGAGGGGCATGCCGTACGTCCATTGAAGGATGTTTTGCAATGAGACGTAGGCAGCGATCAGAAAGATCGCGTCGGATCCCAGGATCGAAGAGATCAGAGGAACTCCCGTAAAACCGGCCTGGGAAAAGCAGGAAGAAAAATTGTCGATCGGCTTTTTCCGGAAAAACAAATAGGACATCGCCATGGAAAGAAGGAGAAGCGCTATAGCTAGTACAAAGGAAATGACAAGCTGATGCGTCGCTTCCGCCGTTGTCTCCCGGAAAAAGGATGAGATAATGACGCAGGGCAGGATGACATAAACGCGAAGCGTCGAGAAGGCAGAACAGCCTTCCTGTGAGATCATTTTCCTGCGCTGCAGAATATAGCCGATCATACAGTATATGACCATGATGATAAGCTGCTTGATCAGAATAATAACGTTGTCCATTCTTCTTTCCTCCGCCCTCAATGTAACAAAGGAGCATCCTGATGTCAAAACAGAAAAGGGTTCGCTCGATGCATGAAAATCAATAACCTATAATGTTTTATTATGAATAAAGGTTGCTCTTTAGCCCATTTCACGCTACAATGAAAAAAGAAGGGCTCATACTCATAATAAAGTTGAATGGGTTCAGGAATTGCAATGAAAATAAGTGATCTCGAACTGTTTCAGGCTATCGTAAAACAAGGGTCGCTGACGGCTGCCGCCAAAGAGGTGCATATCTCGCAGCCTGCAGCCAGCAATGCGGTCAAGGCGATGGAGAATGAACTGGGCATGATCCTTCTGGACCGTGCTTCGGGTCAGCGGACACCGCTTGGATTGACAGAGGCCGGCTCCATTTTTTCTGCCTATTGCAATGATGCGCTGATTCGGCATCATCACATGCAGGCTTCTTTAGCGAAGGCCGGAGGAGAATCGTTGTCCCTGTCTGTCTGCGTCACTCCTACAGTCGGCGCATCCGTCATGCCGGCATTCATGCAGTATTTCGCCCAGGCCTATCCGGGTATTACCTGTACTGTCCGGACAACGGTAGATGTTCTTACTCACCCGGAGCAGTTGCTGCATGGCGGCAATTGTGATCTGATCATCACTCCCTCCGCTCCAAAAAACAGCACATTGGCAACGAAGGTCTTTTTCCGTGACGCGATCATCCCGGTGGTGGCTGCTTCCTCTGGGGCAAAGGCAAAACTGTCGCTGAAAGAGCTATGCGCCATGCCGATCGTCGCCAGGCCGGAGAAGAGCCTGAATATGCAGGCAGTGATAAAAGCTTTGAAAAAGCACCATATCTCTTATGATTCGCTTTCTATCGCCATGCAGGTGAACGGGGATTCGGACGTTCTGACCGTCGTGCGCTCCGGAGCGGGCGTCGGTTTTGTCACGCGCTCCATCTATGAGACGAGCGGTTTGAAGGACGTCGTTATTCCTTTGGAAGTAGAAGGGTTTACGATCGAAAGGTATCTGTATCTGGTGCAGAGGCGCAATGAGGCGCCGTCTTACGCCGCAGATACCTTCTGCAAGTTTGCGGACAGCTCTATATGGCGCAGCGGGTTCGGCTTTCAGACACAGATATGACCGATTATGGTATAATACAGTATTAGATCATTAGGAGAAATGAGGACGCCATGTACCAGGCTCTATACCGCAGTTTCCGGCCCGAAACGTTCGATACGCTGCTCGGGCAGGAACACATCGAAAAGATATTGAAAAACCAGCTGGCGACGGGCACGACGGGTCACGCGTATCTGTTCTGCGGCACCCGCGGAACGGGTAAGACGACGACGGCCAGACTGCTCGCGAAAGCGCTGAACTGCACGGCTGAGACGGGCGAGAAACCCTGCGGGGAATGTCCGTCCTGCAAGGCGATCGCGGAGGGCAGCTTCGTGGACGTCATGGAGATCGACGCGGCGTCGAACCGCGGCGTGGACGACATCCGCGAGCTGCGCGAGACCGTGTATTTCCCGCCCATCCAGGGCAAGTACAAGGTCTACATCATCGACGAGGCGCACATGCTGACGAAGGAGGCCGCCAACGCCTTCCTGAAGACGCTGGAAGAACCGCCCTCGAACGTGGTGTTCATCCTCGCGACGACGGAACCCGAAAAGCTGCCCGCGACCATCCTGTCGCGCTGCCTGCGGCTGGACTTCAGACGGGTCAGCGAAGAGGTCCTGATGAAGCGTTTCGCTGAGATCTGCAAGGAGATCGGCGTGGAGATCGACTCCGATGCGCTCGGTTTGATCTGCGCGAACGCGGACGGCTCCGTGCGC
The DNA here is from genome assembly GCA_017557505.1 of Bacillota bacterium. Lineage (GTDB taxonomy): Bacteria > Bacillota > Clostridia > Peptostreptococcales > Anaerovoracaceae > RUG11894. The sequence goes on from JAFYYP010000027.1 coordinate 5,084, forward strand.
GACGGTCTGTCATTGCTCGACCGCTGCGTTTCCGCTTCCGCCCACGTCACCCGGGAAGACGTCTTAACGCTCCTCGGTATGGCGGGCGTGGAAACCTTCCTGGAGATCACGGACTACGTGCTGGCGGGACGCACCGGCGAGGCCCTGACGAGCCTGGCGCAGGTCCTCGCGGAAGGCAAGGAAGTCAACCAGTTCGCCCGCGACTGGGTGGAACACTTCCGCAATCTTCTGATCATCCAATTCACCGAAAAGCCCGAAAACGTGCTCAATTTGTCGCTCGAGAACATCGCGCGGCTGAAAAAGCAGGCGGAGGGCGTAAACATAGACACTATTAAAAACTGCATCCTGCGGCTCTCGCAGGCATTGGCCGACGCCAAATGGTCCCCCAAACCGAGGGTGCTCATCGAGCTGGCGATCGTGCAGATGTGCGCAGGAGACAAAGTGCAGTAAAACCAGGAGGAATTCATGGGTAAAGGAATGAAGGCCGGCAAGAGACCCGGCCCCAAGAAGAACAACCAGATGGCGCAGATGCAGCAGATCCAGGCCATGCAGAAGCGCATGGAAGAGGCGCAGGCTGCGATCGAGGTCATGGAGACCGAAGCCTCCGCGGGCGGCGGCGCCGTGACCGTCAAGGTAAACGGCAAGCACGAGCTCGTGAGCGTCACGCTCAAGCCTGAGATCGTGGATCCGGATGACATCGAAATGCTGCAGGATCTGATCGTGGCGGCGGCGAACGAAGCCATGCGCCAGATCGAGGAGACCTCCCAGCAGGAGATGTCCAAGGTGACCGGCAGCCTCGGCCTGCCCGCAGGACTGTTCTAGGAGAAGACGGATCGTTCTATGAAGTATTACGCGAAACCGCTTTCAAAACTGATCGCGGAACTGAATAAACTGCCCGGCATCGGCGGCAAGAGCGCGCAGCGGCTGGCGTTCCACATCCTCTCGCTTCCCGAAGAAGAGGTGAAGCAGCTGGCAGACACGCTCGTCGAAGCCAAGACGAAGATGCATTATTGCTCCGTCTGCGGCAATCTGACGGACGAGGATCCCTGTCCCATCTGCGCGGACAGCGCGCGCGACCGCAAGACGGTCTGCGTCGTGGAGAGCCCGCGCGACGTTTCCGCCATGGAACGCATCCGCGAGTACAACGGACTGTATCACGTGCTGCACGGGTCCATTTCGCCCATGGACGGCATCGGCCCGGACGACATCAACCTGCGCTCGCTCATCGTTCGCCTGCAGGAGAACGACATCGACGAGGTCATCCTCGCGACGAACCCGAACATCGAAGGCGAAGCGACGGCCATGTACATCGCGCGCCTCATCAAACCGGCCGGCATCAAGGTCACACGCATCGCACACGGCATCCCCGTGGGCGGCGACCTCGAATACGCCGACGAAGTGACGCTTTCCAAAGCCATGGAAGGAAGAAGGGAACTGTAATGAAAACGCTGATCAAAGGGGGCCGCATCCTCGACCCCGCTCAGGATCTGGATACTGTCGCGAATCTGCTGATCGAAGACGGAAAGATCGTCTGCATTACCTCGGAAGAACCCGAAGCGGACAGCGTTATCGACGCGTCTGGGAAGATGGTGACGCCCGGCTTTATCGATATCCACATGCACGAAGATCCGCTAGAAGATGGAGAACTGAAGCAGGATATCTCAAAATCGATGCTGCTGATGGGCGTCACGACCGCGATCGGCGGCAACTGCGGCGATAACTACGGAGACCCCCGCACGATCCTCGACACTATCGACGAACATGGCAACTGCATGAATCTGGGCCTTCTCGTCGGGCATACGTGGGTACGCAGAGCCGGCGGCGGTACGGACAAGTACGCGCCGGTGGATGACGCGACCATCGACCGCATGGAGGCGCTGGCGAAGGATTGCCTGGAGAAAGGCTGCATGGGCGTTTCGTTCGGGGTCAAATACGTTCCCGGTACGCGCATGGAGGAGATGACCCGCTTGGCTGCGCTGTGCACCCCGAAGGGGCAGATCGTGACCAGCCACGTCAGAAACGACGTCAGCCGCGTATTTGCTGCAGTCAAGGAGATGGACGACCTCGCGAAGGCGACCGGCTGCCGCGTGCAGATCTCGCACATCGGCAGCATGGGCGGCTACGGACAGATGGCCCAGCTCCTGAAGGACGTGGAAAGCTACAAGGCAAGCGGCACGGACATCCTGTGCGACTGCTATCCGTACACCGCGTTCTCCACGGATATCGGCGCCACGACGTACGACCCGGAAAATTTTGCGGAATACAACGCGCCTTACAGCGCCATCCTGATGTGCACCGGCAAATATGCAGGTCAGCGCTGCACGAAGGAGATCTACGACTGGGAAAGAGAGAATGCTCCCGACGATATCACGGTCGGCTTCCTGATGACGGAAGAGGACGTGGACATGGCGCTGCGCCATCCCCTGGTGGTGCTCGGCAGCGACGGTCTGAGAAAAGGACTGCAAGGTCATCCTCGGGCGGCCGGAGCGTTCCCGCGGTTCATCGCGGAATACATCCGCACCGGCAAAGTCGGCCTGATGGAAGGTCTCGCGAAGATGACCAGCCGTTCCGCCGAACGCCTGCATCTGCCGAAAAAGGGCAACCTGAAAGCCGGAAGCGACGCGGATATCGTGATCTTCGACTACGAGAACATCCGCGACACCGCGACGTTCGAAGAACCCGCGCTCGTGCCCGAAGGCATCGCGTACGTGCTCATCGGCGGCGAGATCGCGGCGAAGGACGGCGAGATCGTGAACGCGCATCTGGGCAAGTCCGTGCGCTACGAAGGATAAAGGAGCAACCCATGTTATCGAAAGAATACAGAGAAAGCCTCGTAAAGCAGCTCGACGCCATGCAGGGCGAAGTGGCCATGTACTACAAGAACATGGTGACCGGCGAAACGTTCTGCTACCACGAAAACGACGAACTGCAGCCGGCGTCTGTCATCAAGCTGCCCGTGTTCCTGCACTATCTGGAACTCGCGGCGGAAGGAAAGGTCGATCCGAAGGAAGAGATCCTGTGCACCGACGCGGACCGCGTGGGCGGCTGCGGCGCGCTGCGGGCGTTCCACGGCGACCAGATGGTGAGCATCGAGACCCTGTGGGAGCTTATGATCACCATTTCCGACAACTGCGCAACGAACCTGCTGATCAACCACCTCGGCAAGGAGGAATTCCAGAAGGCCTTCCCCAAGATGGGTCTGCACGTGACGAAGCTGCGCCGCATCATGTTCGATTCCGTCCTGGCAGCGCAGGGCATCGAAAACGGCATCTCCGTCGCGGAGATGGGCATGCTGCTCGAGAAGATCTACCGCAGGGAATTCGTCGACGAAAAGACGAGCGAATACGCGGAAGAGATCCTTGCCCGCCAGCAGATCAACCACAAGATCCCCGGCTACATCTCCGACTGGAACATGCGCATCGCGCACAAGACCGGCGACGACGACGGCATCGCGAACGACGTGGGCCTCGTCTACGCAAAGCAGCCGTTCGTGGTGTGTTACGCAAGCACGCACACGGTCGAACGCGACTTTGAGATCTTCATCCGGCAGACGGCCTGGGATATCTTCAAGGACTGCGGCGGCGCACCGGAGGCGTAATGTTTGATTTCCTGCTGAAAACACCGGACAGGGTCGCGTTCACGATCTTCGGCATCGACATCATGTGGTACGGCCTGCTCATCGGCATCGGCATGGTGCTGGCGGTTTTGCTTGCCTGCAAACGGGCGAAAAGGCACGGGCTGAGCGACGACCGCATGCTGGACGTCGCGTTGTGGAGCATCCCTGCGGGGGTCATCGGGGCGCGGATCTATTACGTGATCTTCCAGTGGGATCAGTATAAAGATAATCTGAAGAGCATTCTCAACATCCGCGAGGGCGGGCTTGCGATCCACGGCGGCATCCTCGTCGGCGTGGGGCTGGCGTTCATCCTGCTGAAGTTCGTGTGGAAAGAAGACGTACTGGGTTACGTCGATCTGTTCATGCCTTCCATCGCGCTCGGGCAGGCAATCGGGCGCTGGGGCAACTATTTCAACCAGGAGGCCTACGGCTGCGAAACGAAGCTGCCCTGGGGCATGCTCGTGAACGGCAAGTTCGTGCACCCGACGTTCCTGTACGAATCGATCTGGTGCCTGCTTCTGTGCATCTTCCTGGTCTGGCTCGCGGACAGCGGCCGCAAGAAGTTCAAAGGGCAGATCCTTTGTCTGTACCTGATCCTGTATTCAGTCGAGCGTTTCTTCGTAGAAGGACTGCGCACCGATTCCCTGATGATAGGACCGCTGCGCCAGGCGCAGGTGATCAGCCTCGTGCTGATCGCGCTCGGCTGCGTGCTCTGGGTCATTTTAAGCAAAAAAAACGGCAAGGCTTCGGAATGATCCGGAGCCTTCTTCGTACTTTCAGCAAAGGCTTCAAGGATGTGACGAATATGACTTTCGACTTTGACAAACCGATCGACAGGCGGAACACGAATTCCTACAAGTGGGACATTCCTGAACGGCACATGGGCTGCAGCGACGTCCTGGGCATGTGGACGGCGGACATGGATTTTCAAAGCCCCGCGCCCATGCTGGACGTGCTGCAGAAACGGTTGGATCACGGCGTGCTGGGCTATACGATACGCGGGCAACGGTATTACGACATCATTCAGGATTGGCTGCAGCGCCGCTACGGCTGGGAACTCGAAAAGGATGCGATCCATTTCTGTCCTCCGGGGGTCATCCCCGCGGTCTGCATGCTGATCGAAGTGCTGACGAAACCCGGCGACGCAGTCTTTGCCTTTATGCCCAATTATGACTCGCTGTACGGCGCGGCAGATTCTATGGGACGACGCCTGGTGACCGTTCCGCTGCTTTTTACCCCGCAAGGTGACCCGCAGTGCAGCGACTGGCACATGGATCTCGAGGCGTTCGAGAAGGCTGCTGTCGAGAACGATATCCATCTGGCACTGTTCTGTTCGCCGCACAATCCTGTGGGCAGAGTATGGACGATGCCGGAACTGCAGGCCTTTGCGGACATCTGCAAGCGTCATGACATCTTCGTGATCTCCGACGAGGTGCACTGCGACATCGTTCGTCCCGGTGTGCGCCATATCCCCATGGGCAGCGTACCCGGGATGGAAGAGTTAAGCGCCACGCTGATGAGCCCGAACAAGAGCTTCAACGTGGCCGGCCTGATGACAGCCAGCGTGTTTATCCGGAACCACGACGTGATGGCGGATTTCCGCAAGAAACTCTCTTCCTGGGCCATGACCCTCGATACGGTCTTCGGAACGCTTGCTGTGGAGGAACTATACTCCGACCCGGCTTGCGAGGAGTGGCTGGATCAGGTGAATGCCTATCTGACAGCCAATCTGGAATATGCCGCGGAATATATCAACAGGAACGTTCCCGGCGTGGTCACATATGTGCCGGAAGGGACGTATCTGCTTTGGTTGGATTTTTCTGGCACGCCTTACCGCGACGGTGCACTCTGTGAGCACCTGGTAAAAGACTGCGGTCTGGATCTGTGCGACGGCCGCGAGTTCGATCCGTCCAAAGACGATCACATGCGGCTGAACTGCGCCTGCACACGGGCGACGCTGGAAGAGGCGATGAGGAGACTGCAGATACTATGAGCCTGACGGTTTTATACAAAGACATAACGACTGTCGAGGCGGACGCGATCGTCAATTCGAGCAATCCGCTTCTGTACGGATTTTCCGGCGGAGACGCGCTGCTGCACAAGCTCGGCGGCCCTGAATTCGAGAAGGAATGCGCCGAAAAAGCGGGCACGCTCCTTCCGGGAGAGGCCGTGTTTACGAATGCCTATAACATCCCGGCAAAGTACGTCATCCACACGCATATCCCGGCGTATGACGGCGGGGTTGATGGAGAAGCGGCCATCCTGCGCAGCTGCTACCGCAGTTCTCTGGAACTGGCAGAACAGCTCGGGTGCAAGTCCGTCGCGTTCCCGCTGATCGCAGCGGGCAGCATGGGTTTCCCGATCCCGAAAGCGCTGGAGATCGCGGTCGTTTCGATCAGCGAGTACCTGCAGCTGTACGGCGATCTGATCGTCTTCCTGGTCATCCGAGGCGGTGCGGCAACGGAGATCGCGCAATCCATGATGGGAGACCTGGATGAGTATGTGCAAAAGCACTTTGGGACAGGGCTCGGCGAGAAGGAACAGAAGACGCTGGAAGAGCTGATCGCAGACAAGGGAGAGTCTTTCGTGGATATTCTCTACCGCTACATGGACGAGAAGGGGATCGATAAGCCTTCGCAGCTGTACAAGGCGGCACACGTCAGCAAGCAGGCGTTCAGCAAGCTGGTCAGCGGCAGCGTGGCCAAGCCGTCGAAAGAAACGGCCGTCGGTCTTGCATTCGCGCTTCAGCTCACGTACGAAGAGGCTGTTCCGTTCTTCCGCGCGGCAGGCATCGCGCTCAGCAACGCCAACAAGTACGACATCATCGTCGAATACTTCCTGAAGCATCACAATTACGACATCTGGGAATTTAACGAACAGGTCTTGAAATACGGACACGACAAGCTGATCGGCGCGGACGAATAAACGTCCACTGCCGGTTGACCCTTTTGGAGTCCTCATATTGTATTCTTAGACCGCAGGCTGGACCTGCGGTCTTATTACTTTAGATGACGATAGGAGGGATACTATGTTAGGTGCTATTATTGGTGATATTTGCGGTTCTGTGTATGAATTCAACAACGAGAAGAAGGCTGAAAAACTGGAGCTCTTCAAGAAAGGATGCTTTCCGACGGACGACTCTGTCATGACGGTGGCGGTGGCCCGCGCCTTGGTGGATTCGTGGGGCGACAGCGACGAGGTGATCCGTCAGACGCTCGTGGACGCGATGCACTATTACGGTCATCTGTTCCCGCGTGCAGGATACGGCGGCAAATTTTACCGCTGGCTCGCCAACTGCGACAGGCATCCGTACAACAGCTTCGGCAATGGGTCTGGTATGCGCGTATCTCCGGTCGGCTGGATGTTCGACACACTGGAAGAGACGCTGCACGCGGCCAAACTCACCGCGGAAGTGACCCACAGCCACCCGGAGGGCATCAAAGGCGCGCAGGCGATCGCGGCGGCGATCTATCTGGCGAGGACGGGCAGAAGCAAGGCGGAGATCCGTCAGTTTATCGAGGAGAACTTCTACAAGCTCGACTTTACGCTCGATGAGATCCGTCCGCGTTACGCGTTCAACGAGACCTGCCAGGGGTCCTGTCCGCAGGCGATCGAGGCTTTCCTGGAAGGGGATTCCTTCGAAGACGTTATCCGCAAAGCGATCTCGCTTGGCGGCGATTCCGACACGATCGGAGCTATGGCCGGATCGATCGCGGAGGCATTCTACGGCATCCCGGAAGAGATCGCGCAGAGGGCGGTCTGGGTGCTGCAGGACACGAAGCTGCGCAGAATGACGTATCACAACAGCGCGCTGCTGACCGTACTGAGGGAATTCGATCTCTGGCTCGACATACACGAAAAGAAGCCCCTCAGGGCTTCTTTCAAGGCAGAAACGGGTATTCTGAATTAATTATGTGCTACTTCTTCTTCACCACCAAGGCGCAGCATTCGTCTCCGTAGGCGACCTTGGTGGGGAAGGAGATCTCGATGTTCGGGAAGTTCGAGGCTCTTCCGAAGTCGCCTTTGCTGGCGAGGTCGCACAGATACCGGATTCGTTCGTCGGACAGGCCGTAGTTCTTCCAGGCTTCCACGAGCGGGCAGGCATAGAAATGCGCCTCCGCGTAGTCTTCCCCGTCTTCGATGATGTGCTGGTCGAAGACCTCTCTGCCCCAGTCGTTCTCGAGCATCATATGCACGAAGTCCGAGGGAGTCTCGCACGTCCTGTCCTTATACAGATTGACGCCGAACGGAAAGATCGCGTCGTCGCACAGTTTTTCGATGTCCGCGTTCTGCTTTTCCGCGGCAGCTACGAGCAGATGGAACCAGATGGCGCGGTCCGCGATGCCGGCCTTCAGGCCTTTTGCGCCTTCGGTGAGTTCTTTGCAGTTCATGGGGTCCTCCTTAACGGTTCAACATTTCTGTCTCCATTATAAAGGTGTTTGAGAAGTTCTGCAATTTTGATACAATAAAAGCAGAAAAGATCACAGACATCAAAGGAGATGAATCATATATGAAACTAGGTATCGTCGGACTTCCGAACGTCGGAAAATCTACGCTGTTCAACGCGATCACGAAGGCGGGCGCGGAGGCGGCCGACTACCCGTTCTGCACCATAGAGCCGAATATCGGCGTGGTCACTGTGCCGGATGCGCGCATCACGAAGCTGCACGAGATCTACAACTCGCGCAAGACCATCTACGCGACCATCGAATTCTGCGACATCGCGGGGCTCGTGAAAGGCGCGAGCAAGGGCGAGGGTCTGGGCAACAAATTCCTGGGTCACATTCGCGAGGTCGAGGCCATCGTGCACGTCGTGCGCTGCTTCAAGGACGACAACGTCGTGCACGTCGAGGGCAGCATCAATCCGGTGCGCGACATCGAGACTATCGACATGGAGCTGATCCTCTCCGACATGGAGATCCTGGAGCGCCGCATAGCGAAGACCAAGAGCGGCATGAAGGGCGGCGACAAGAGCGCGATGCCCGAACTGAAGATCATGGAGCGCATCTACGAGTGGCTGGGCGAGGGTAAGAACGCGCGCGGCATGGAATTCGACGAGGAGGAAGAGCCGTTCGTCAAGAGCCTCGGCCTGCTGTCGTACAAGCCGGTGATCTACGTTGCGAACGTGGCGGAAGATGAAGTCGCAAACGCGGACGACAATCCGTACGTGATGGCTGTAAAGGACATCGCCGAAAAAGAAGGTTCGCAGGTCGTCGCCATCTGCGCGGAGATCGAGGCCGAGATGGCGGAGCTGGACGACGAGGAACGCAATGAGTTCCTCGCGGAGCTGGGCATCGAGGAGAGCGGCCTGGACAAGCTGATCAAGGCGTCGTACGCGCTGCTCAACCTGATCTCGTTCCTGACTGCAGGCGAGGACGAGTGCCGCGCCTGGACCATCAAGAACGGCACGAAGGCGCCGCAGGCGGCAGGCAAGATCCACACGGACTTCGAGCGCGGCTTTATCCGCGCCGAGACCATCGCCTACGACAAGTTCATCGAGGCGGGCGGCAGCATGGCAGCCTGCAGAGAGAAGGGCTATCTACGCTCGGAAGGAAAAGAATACGTCGTGAAGGACGGAGATATCATCACGTTCTTGTTCAACGTCTAAGTTTTTACCGCTCACGGAAAATTATTTTTCTGCGGGCGGTTTTTGTTGGACTTCTGTTGGACAGAGGCGGATAAACTGTGTCCGGGATGATAATACTTTTTAGATATTTTGATAACTGGAGGAAAACATGCCACGCAAACTGAGTGAGATCAAACAATATGTACCCAAGAGCAGCCTCGAAAACATACAGGACGACCCCGCGAAGAACTCCGTAATGGGTAACGTCAAAAAACTCCATGACATGCTGGAGGAATATGAATCCGATTTTGCGGCGCGTACCCTGAAAGCGAATCTGAACCAGATCTTGGCCGCTCATAACGGCGAACTCTCTGAAGATATAGGCGATACCGGCATCGAATACCTGGAAGGTCCTCTGCATACGGTCTATCTGTCAATGGCCGGCAACGGGGTCAGCAGCATCCAGGACAAGCAGAAGCGCGATGAGATGAAAAAGCTCATCGAATATGTGGCTGCGGGTCTCGACGTCACCAGGAACGTTCCTGTTACCGAACAGCAGAAGAACGACGTACAGCGCATGGAAGCGCAGGGAAGACCTGCTGTGATCAAAGAACAGGAAGAAGCGGAGAAGCAGGCCCGCTGGGACGCAGTGGCGGGCAAAAGCGCCCTGAACGTGTTGGATGAGTATAAGAGCGAAATCGGCGCGCTGCCCAAGAGCTTCCGCGGCGCAAACGCAGCGATGGATGAAGCCATTGCGCGTCAGCAGCTAAAGGAACAATGCTTCAACATCATGGCCACAAGACGGGCGATCGAAGCGAAGAGAAACAATAAGAGCGGACTGGCAGCCGCCACTGTGAATGCGGATCTGGTGCACTCGATCAAGCAGGATATGCTCAAGAGCCAGGCCATGGATGATTTCTTCAACAGTATGTCCTACAAGGATCTGCGTGACCTCGCCTACAGCGGTCACGGCGGAGCCATGGAAGAGAAGTTTGCCGATTATCTGAAAAAAGACGCAAAAAAGATCCCCGCGGATGCGCCGGAGCACTATATGCCGACGGCAAAGGAACGGACCGAAGCGCTGAAGGATAAGATGGGTTCACACAGCTTCAAGCATGCGACGCCCGGAGAGCAGCGCAAAGTTTATGCCGAACTGATGGCGACGCGCGCCGCCGTCAATTCCAAGAGAGGTAAAAAAGACTCTCTGAACTTTAAGGTGAACCCGCGGATCCTGGATGAGGAACGGAAGAAGTTCGACGAAGGGCCTCTGAAGACGGCCCTTGTCCGCATCACGGCAATGGGCAACAAACAGGAGATGGCTTACGACGCGGCAACGTCGGGTCACGGCGGAGCGCTGGAAGACCTGATGCGCATAGAACTGCGCAGAATGGCCCTCGAAAAGGAAAGCGGCTACAGCATGCAGAACGTCGACGCCCGTTACGCGCCTACGTTTGACCAGCGCAGGTCGGACCTGAGCGGCCTGATCGATTCCGGACGCCTGACGACGCAGGAAAAGTTCCGCGCGGCTGTGGAACGCGGCGTGCTGGAAGAAATGTCTCAGAAAGATAATAATACCGGTGAGACGCAGATCGGAAATATCCCGTCTGTAAACCGTCAGACGGCTATGAAGGTGGATCTGTATTCCAAATTCATGGACGAAGCGTCCATGCAGGAATTTGTCGCCGACACCGGAAAACTCAGCTTCGACCAGGCCTGCAGCAAGTTCGAGCGGGCGCATATGGGTCAGCTGAAGGCTTATAATCTGGAGAACAAGCTCAATGAGGATCTGGCAGCCGATCCTGAAACGGTCGATCTGCCGAAAGTGGCGGCGCAGAAGATGGTGCTGCTGAAGCATAAGATGCAGTTCCAGGCGGACAAGGATAACGACAAGCTGGCGTCCGCACTGGATAAAGACAACCTGAATAAGGACGTCGAAAAACTGATGAACGACTATAACTTCAAGCTGATGGTCAAGAAGCTTGGAACGGATGGCCTGAAGGCATACGCAAAGGGAGACGGCACGAAACTCGTCGAAAGCTACGCGCTTGAAAAGGAAGACAAACTCGAGCCGTATAAGCCCGAGGCGCCGGCTCCTGCGAAGAACAACGTGAAGAAAGACGTACAGCCGGGCGGGCCCCAGGTGGGCGGCCGGTAAAGACAGATAACGACCTTAAACTGCGGGAGCGATCCCGCAGTTTTTTCTTACATCGGATCGCCGGACGTGCCCCAGTGCAGTGTGGTGCTGAAGCGGTCCCACATATCCGTGATCGTATTTTTGATCCCGTCGGTGACGCCCTGCACCTGGTCGACGCCGGCCTGGACGCGGTCGATCGTCTCGTTGAGCGCCTGGAAATAGTGGATGACGGGCGGCAGGAATTTAAACAGCAGCAGGGCGATCAGAACGATAACAGCCCCTATGATCATGTACTTGATGTTGCGTTCTCTGTCGTTTCTGCGCTTTTCGCGCATCAGTTCGACGAGCATTTCGTGGTCGGTCATAGCCGCGATGGGTTTGAGCATGTTATAATACCTCCAACAAGGAGATTATACCATGACCCGGAACATTGCAGATATAAAAGCGGCGGAGGAACTGCTGCGCAAACTGGTTGCCATACAGAGCCCGTACTTCCACGAAGAGGAAGTGATGGATTTCGTGCTCGACTGGCTGCAGGCGGCGGGATTGCCCGCGCAGCTGCACACGTTCTATGAAGGGCGGGAGACCCATTTCCACGGACGCAATGTGCATGGCTGCCTGGACAGCGGAAAGCCGGGGCCGGTCATCTATCTGAACGGTCATCTCGACACCGTGCGGCTGTGTGAAGGCTGGACGAGACCGCCTTATGAAGGCGTCGTCGAAGACGGCAAGATGTACGGCGTCGGCGCGCTGGACATGAAGGGCGGAGACGCGGCCATCCTGTTGGCACTTCAGGCTTTCGCGCGCGACTTCGGCAGCGATTTCTGCGGAAAGATCATCTATCATTTCGTTTCGGACGAAGAGGGCCCTTTCGGCCTCGGCACGGTCTTCCTGATCGCGGACGATATCGACGGCATCCGCAGCGGTGCAGACCTGGCTATCATCGCGGAGCCTTCGGCGGCTTTTGCCAGCGGAGGTCATCCTTGTTTCTGCCTCGGCGCCCGCGGCGGGTATAACTTTACGGTGACCCTGCACGGTACGTCTGCCCATGCGGCGCTACCGGAACTGGGAGTCAACGCGGTGACGGAAGCCGCGAAAGTGATGCTCGAACTGGAAAAGATCGAACCTGCTGTCGACGAAAAACTCGGGCCTGCGGCTCTGTGCGTCATCGACCTGAAAACGAGGCCGTCCGCCTGCAGCGTACCCGACTGGGCGCAGATCGAGGTATTCGAGCACACCGTGCGCGGCGAATCCGTGGAAACGATACGCGCGCAGGTGGAAGAAGCGATCCGCAGAGCGGACATCCGCAGCAGCTGGGAGATCGCGTTCCGGCAGCCGCCCGTAGACGACGAGCGCTTCGACGGCGGCTTCGTGCCCTACGTAACAGATGAGGAAAACCCGTACATCCTCAGCCTGGAGGCGTCAGCCGAAGCGGTCTGCGGAAGAAAGCCGTCCCATGCTTACAACCAAAGCATTGGTGATTTCAACAGCGTCGGCGGTCTGCTCGGCATCCCGACGGTGCTGCTGGGTCCCTCGGGAGAGCGCTTCCACAGCGCGGACGAATACGTCGAACTGCAGGATGTTGCAGACGTTGCGAACATCCTGTACGACTTCCTGGCAAAGACGAACGGAGGGCGGAAATGATTCCGATCATCATCGATCTCGAGTGGAACCAGCCGCTGAAAGGGCGGACGCCTGTCGAAGGTCTGCCCGACGAAATCATCCAGATCGGCGCGGCGAAGATCGACCTGGCGGGCAACGTGCTCGACACGTTCTCGCAGATCATCAAGCCGTTCTATTACACGAAACTCAACAAGGACGTGTCGGAACTGACGCTGCTGAAGGACGAGGATCTGGAAGGCGGCCTGCCGTTCAAGGACGCCATGGACGCGCTCCGCGCCTGGTGCGGCGAGGACTTCGTGTTCCTGTCCTGGAGCGCAACGGACGCTTACGTGCTGGCGCGTAATTGCGAGAAGTTCGCATACGGCACGGACTGGATGCCGCCGGTCTACGACGCGCAGCTGATGTTCGACGATTATGAGATGGGCGAAGACCGCAGCTGGCCGCTGAATTACGCGCTGTACCATTTCAACGAGAAACCGGACGGCGCGCACAACGCGCTGGCGGACGTGCTGAGCACGGCGCTGGTCTTGAAACACCTGGACCTGGAAGAAGCGCTGCAGGACGACTATTTTCTGTGCGGTCCCGGCAGCGGGACAGAGGAGGAAGAACAATGAGCATGTTGATGGACAAGGAAGCAATAAAGAAAGTGATTCCCCACAGAGACCCGATGCTGCTGGTGGATACGGTCGAGGAACTGGTGCCGGGCGAGAGCATCCGGACGTCATTCTGGATCGATCCGGAAAGAGAGATCTTTGCTGGTCACTTCCCGGGAGAGCCTGTACTGCCGGGCGTCTACACCGTGGAATGCATGGCCCAGACGGCGGATATCCTGCTGCTGTCCTGCGAGCGCTACGCGGGCAAAGTGCCTCTGTTTCTGGGCATCGACGCCGTGAAGTTCCGCAGCAAGATCGTGCCGGGAGATACGATCGAGATCCGCGCATGGATGGCGAAAGAACGGCCGGAAAAGGCCATCGCCACATGCCACGCGGAGGTCTACAATAACGGCAGCCTGGCCGCCGAGGGCGATGTGACCCTCGCCATGAGATAGGAGAATAGCATGGAGCAGAAAGACAGGATCCTGGACACGATGCCCCGGGAGAAACTCATCGAACTCATCGGGATCTATTCGAAAAACTGGTTGGCTATGGACGGCTTCTGGTTCCAGTCTGTCGAGAGAAAACTGGGCATGGATGAGGCCATGTTCCACGACGTCGAGATCTGGAAGCGCTTTACGGTAACGGAAGCGAGAAGGATCAAGGCGTTTCTCGGATTGGACGAGCATCCCGGCCTGGAAGGCCTCGCAAAAGCGCTGCAGCTGCGTTTCTACGGCAATATCAACGACGATACCATCGAGATCGTAAATGACCCGGAGACAGGAAAACAGAAGCTTGTCTATACGATGGTCGACTGTTTCGTTCAGTCCGCACGGGCGAAGAAGGGTATGGAGTTCCATCCCTGCAAACCCGTAGGCGTTGTGGAATACGGCGGTTTCGGGCGGACGATCGACGACCGCATCCAATGCCGCTGCATCAGCTGCTATCCCGAAGTGACCGACACCTCCTGCTGCTGTAAGTGGGAATTCCGGATCGAGTGATCGCAATGGATCCGGTGATCGAAAAGATAATCGCATACGCGCAGAAGCTCTTTGCGGACAACAGCGGCGGACACGGTTTCAATCACACGATGCGCGTGTATCGCAACGCCATGAAGATCGCGAAGACGGAACCGGGTGCGGATAAGGAGACCGTTGCGCTGGCAGCGCTGCTGCACGATGCGGACGACTACAAGCTGTTCCAAACGGAGAACAACGCGAACGCGCGGCGCATCCTGGCCGAGTGCGGTTTGCCGCAAGAAAAGATCGAAATGGTCTGCGATGCGGTCAACGCCGTATCGTTCAGTAAAAACCGCGATAAAAGACCGGAAACGCCCGAAGCCTGCATCGTGCAGGACGCGGACCGGCTGGATGCGATCGGTGCAGTCGGCATCGCCAGAACGTTCGCCTATGGCGGCGAACACGGCAGATCGATGGAGGATTCTGTGGCTCATTTTCACGAAAAACTCCTGCTGCTGAAAGATCTCATGAACACGGAATCAGCGAAAAAACTTGCGGAAATGCGGCACGCGTTCCTGGAAGATTTCCTGGAAGAGCTGAGCGAGGAACTCGGGGAGGAAGCATAGATGAGAGTCATCCTGACAGGTTTCGAACCCTTCGACGGCAACGGATTCAACCCGTCGTGGGAGGCGGTGAAGCAGGTGAAAGCACCGGAAGGTGTGGAGATCCGCAAGCTGCATCTGCCCGTGGTGTATCAGAAGGCACCCGCCATTCTGCTGCAGGAGATGCGTGAATGGATGCCGGACATCGTGATCTGTGTGGGTCTTGCCGAAGGCCGCGCTGAGGTGACCCCGGAGCGCGTTGCGGTCAACGTAATGGACGAAACTATACCGGATAACGAAGGTTTCTTCCCGCACGGCGATCCCATCGATCCGGAGGGAGAAACGGCCTATCTGACGAAACTGCCGGTGCACGCGATCGACGCGGCGCTGAAGGCGGCGGGCATCCCCTCGAAGATCTCGAACACGGCGGGCGTGTACGTCTGCAACAACCTGATGTACGGGCTGCTGCAGGCCATCGGAAGCGAACCCGTTTTCCGCAACGTCAAAGGGGGCTTTATCCACGTTCCTGCGACGAAGGAAATGGGTCTGGCGGAAAGCGTGCCAGTACTGCCGCTGGAAACGCTCGTGAATGCGCTGGAGATCGCGCTGCATACAGTACTTGAAAGCTGACGGAGGCTTTTCATGGCAAACAGAACGGAAGATAAAATCATATTGGAACGCAACGAAATGCTGAACGAGGCGATCCGCTTCGCCGTCGAGGCCCATGCGGGCCAGCTGCGCAAAGGGTCGGAGCTGCCCTACGTCGTGCATGCGATGGAGGTGCTGAGCATCCTGTCGGCGATCAGCGATAACATCGATCTGCTGATGGCGGGCGTGCTGCACGACTGCATCGAGGATGGACTGATCCCCGACGGACAGGGCGGACTGCGTCCCGTGACCCGCGAAGACATCGAACAGCGTTTCGGTCCGCGGACGGCGGAGCTTGTGGCGGCTCATTCGGAAGAAAAAGACCAGAGCTGGGAAGAGCGTAAGATCAAGGCGCTGGAGGAACTGGAGGCTGCGGACGACGACCTGCAGAACCTGATCCTAGCGGACAAACTGTCCAATATGCGGGCGATCGCCAGGGATCACAAGGCGATCGGCGAGGAGCTGTGGAAGCGTTTCCACGCGCCGAAAGAGAAACAGTCCTGGTACTATTCCGAGAGCGTCGACGCGTTGGACCGCAGGCAGTACGACGAAAAGGCCGCGCCGTTTTTCTGGGAGCTGAACGAGCTGTACAAGGACGTGTTCGTGGCGTTTTATTACGATCCGCAGGCCGAGCGCATCGGTCAGTGGGCGCTGCACGAGGACTTCTGTCATCTGTTTGACCGCGGCGAATGCATCTGGTACGAGAGCTCCACAGAGCTGCTGAAGGACGCGATCGCGGTGTCGCGCGTCTTTACGGAACGCCTGGAAGACAACTGGACCGAAGAGCTGATGGACGTCAGTTTAGGACCGGTTAACTAGGAGGTGCGGATATGTTCAGATTCCTGAAAAATCAAGGGCCTCCGGGGCCTGCCGATCCGAAACTGCTCGCAGCGGTAAAGGCTTATATCGACGCGCATTTCGTGCCGGAAGTGCAGGAAGAACTGATGGAATCGGTGTCTTTCGACTATGCGCCTGTAGAGCAGAAAAAGTTTGTTATAAACCACAGTTACAGTGCGAAGAAGGCGTCGTATGAGATGTCTGCGCCGGCTGCCGCTGCTCCTGCCATGGGCAGCGCGATGCCGCAGGAACTCGACGAGGTCCTGCGCCATACGGACGCGGGTTTCTCCGAGACGCTGCTGAAGCTGATCGACCGTTCCGGCGAAAAAGATTCGACGATCTACAAGCGGGCAAACGTCGACCGCAGGCTCTTTTCCAAGATCCGCAGCAATCCGGGCTACAAACCGTCCAAATCCACGGCGGTGGCATTCGCGATCGCGCTGCAGCTGAACGTAGAAGAGACGAACGACCTGATCGGCAGGGCAGGCTATGTACTCTCGCACAGCAGTGAGGCGGACCTGATCGCGGAGTACTTCATCAACAACAAAGACTATGATATCGTCCGGCTGAACGAGGTTCTGTACGCCTGCGACCAGCCGCTGCTCGGCGGGGCGTAGCGCTTCTTCAAAAGAACGATAAATCGGCAATTTCTATCGGATATGTCAATGAATACATCGGCATATCCGATTTATAATGTTAAGAGAACGACCATGGAGGAACCTATGAGTTTTGAACTTCCCGGGCAATTTGCCCAGTTCGGAGAAGCCAGAAAGAACGGCTTTTTAAGGGTCAAAAAGATCAAAGAAGAGGGCGGCAAAGTCGCGGGTACGTTCTGCACGTTCACGCCGCAGGAGATCCTGGACGCTGCGGGGATCAGCCCCGTATCTTTGTGCGGCATGAGCGAGGAAACGATCCCGGCTGCGGAAGCGCATTTGCCGAAGAACATGTGCCCGCTCATCAAGTCGAGCTACGGCTTCGCCGTGTCCGACAAATGCCCGTATACGTACTTTTCCGACATCATCGTGGGCGAGACGACCTGCGACGGCAAGAAGAAGATGTACGAGCTGCTGGGCCGCATGAAAGACGTGTATCTGCTGCATCTGCCGCAGGGTGACCGCGAGACGGCTCTGCCGCAGTGGACGGGGGAAGTGAGACGGTTCAAGTCTTTTCTGGAAGAGCGTTTCGGCGAGGAGATCCCCGACGAGGCGATCCGCGAAGCGGCTAAGGCGCGCAACAGGGAAAGAGCCTGCCGCAGGCGTTTGATGGAACTGCAGAAACTCGATCCTCCCGCCAGCACCGGTTTTGCCATCTATAAAGCCCTCGAAGGCGCGGGTTTCTATTTTGATGTCAACGAAGTCTGCAAAGAACTGACCCGACTGGCCGACAGCCTGGAATCGGATTACGCGGCAGGGAAACGCCCTGTCGATAAAAGCGCGAAGCGCATCCTCGTCACCGGCTGTCCGATCGGCGGCGTGCTTGAAAAAACCGTCAAAGCCATTGAAAACGCAGGCGGCGCGGTCGTCTGCTTCGAGAACTGTTCCGGCATCAAGGCAACGGTCGACAGCGTCGATACTGACGCAGAGGACATCGTTGCGGCGGTGGCTGAAAAGTACCTGAAGATCGGCTGCGCGGTCATGACCCCGGACAAACGCCGCATGGACCTGCTGCGCAGACTCGTAGAAGAATACAAAGCCGACGGCGTCGTCGAGATCGACCTGCAGGCCTGCACCGCCTATGCGGTGGAAAGCTATACCGTACGCGGCCTGATGGAGGAATTGGACATTCCCTACATGGCCGTCGAGACCGATTATTCCGTTTCCGACAGCGGCCAGCTGGCCACGCGTCTGGAAGCGTTCCTGGAAATGCTGTAAGGAGGACGAAAGTCTATGATCACTGTTGAAGCAAGGGGAGAACAGTGCCCCATCCCCGTCGTCAAGACGCTGAAAGTCATCAACGAGATGAAGGCAGCCGACACCATCGAGATCCACGTGGATAACGAAACGGCTGTGCAGAATCTGACAAAGCTGGCCGAGAGCAAGAATTTCAAGATGAAAGCCGAAAAGATCGAAGAGAAGCACTTCGTGGTCACTATGGAAGCAGCTCCGGCGGAAGGCGCGGCAGCCGCAGAAGACGCGGTTCCCGTCTGCCTGCCCGACAGACGCGGCAATACCGTTTACGCGTTTGCCAGCAACTGCATGGGAACCGGCAACGACGAACTCGGCGCCACGCTGATGAAAGGCTTCATCTATGCGGTCTCGCAGCTGGACGAGCTGCCGAAGACCATGCTGTTCTATAACGGCGGCGCAAAGCTGACCGTCGAAGGTTCCGCATCTCTCGAGGATCTGAAGAGCCTGCAAGCACAGGGCGTCGAGATCCTCACCTGCGGCACGTGCCTGAATTTCTACGGTCTGTCCGAGAAACTGGCGGTCGGCGAGGTCACGAACATGTACGCCATCGTCGAGAAGCTGAACGGCGCCAGCCATATCGTCAAGCCGTAACATGCACACCATCGGGATCGACATCGGTTCATCCTGCGCGAAAACGGCCGTAACTGACGGACAGGGAAACGTCCTCTGGACAGATCAGATGCCGACGGGCTGGAGCAGCCTGGATGCGGCGGAGGAGATCCGCCGGAGGCTGAACGCTGCCGGTTACGACCCGGAAAACGCTCCTTGCATCGCCACGGGCTACGGCCGCGTGGTGGTTCCGTATGCCGAAAAGGCCGTGACCGAGATCACGTGTCACGCGAAAGGCGCGCAGAAATTGTTCAGCCTGTCCGATCTCGACGTCATCGACATCGGCGGGCAGGACACGAAGGTGATCTGTGTGCGAAACGGCAGTGTGCGTGATTTTCTGATGAACGACAAATGTTCTGCCGGGACAGGACGGTTCCTGGAGGTCATGGCCAATACGCTGGCTATGGACTCTCCGTCTCTGATCGAACTGGCGGGGCAGGGCAGCGATACGTCCATCAGTTCCATGTGCACGGTTTTCGCTGAATCCGAAGTCATCAGCCTGATCGGCAGGGGCGAGCGTAAGGAAAACATTGCTTTTGCGGTCGTCAGCTCCATCGCGAAGAAAATCGCATCGCAGGCGTCCCGGATCTGCGGAGACAGCGTGCAGACCGTTCTGACGGGCGGCCTGTGCGAGGCTGACGAACTGAGAAAAGCCCTGGAAAAAGAACTTGGAAGAGACATAGCCAGTTGCCCGGATGCGCGTTATGCCGGCGCGATCGGCGCGGCTCTGCTGGCAGAGAAGTTATAGACATGCGCGAAAAGAAGCTCAGACTCATCATCACGTTCCATACGACGACCGCCGCCATGGCTTTCGAAAGCTATTGTCTGGCGGCAGGCCTTCCCGGACGCCTGATCCCCGTCCCCACGCAGATCACGGCGGGCTGCGGCATGGCCTGGATGGCGGACCCCGCGGACCGGGACGTACTGGAAGAAGCAATCAAAAAGGACGCCCTCAACGTGGACGCCCTGTATGAAGTCGTGCATTAAAGCTTTTTTCTTAGAATATCTCCGGCTTGTATGCCGTCCGGCGTGTTTATCGTCAGGATGCGCATCGGAGTCGCGGAGCGGTCCAGAGGTTTTCCGTCTTCATCTGTGATCGAGGAGACCGTATAGGGAACGCCGGTACATCCCGGACTTAAAAATTCAAGAGTGTCACCGACTGCAAACGGATTGCGCGTTTCGATACGCAGCTGTCCGTTTTTGCTTACTTCTAAAGCGGTCGCGACGAACAGCCAGTCGCGGACGTAGCCCTTCGTGTCCGGGACGAGCTGTTCCGGGTCACCGAAGTAGAAGCCCGTGCAGAACGGGCGGTGGCTGACCGTATCCAGCTCTTTTTTCAGCGTTTCGATAGGCGCGGACCCGTCGATCGCCATGCGGTAGGCGTTGACGACGGTCGCGGTGTAGAAAGGCGTACGCATACGGCCTTCGATCTTGAACGAGCAGATGCCGGCTTCCTCGAATTCCTTTAAGTGCTCGATGCAGCACAGTTCTTTGGAACTCAGGATGGCGGAGCCGCGCTCATCCTCTTCGATCTTGAAGTATTCGCCGGGACGCTTTTCTTCCATCAGGTAGTAGTTCCAGCGGCATGTCTGGGCGCATTCGCCGCGGTTGCCCGAACGGCCCGCCAGATAAGCGGACAGCAGGCAACGTCCGGAGTAGCTCATGCACATGGCGCCGTGCACGAAAGCCTCTAATTCCAGGCCTTCCGGGGTATTGGCACGGATGTCTCTGATCTGGTCCAGGCTGAGTTCGCGGGCCAGCACGATGCGTTTGACCCCCAGATCGTAATACACCTTCGCGGTCTTCCCGTTCATGCAGTTCGCCTGCGTGGAAACGTGGATGTCCAGGTCCGGCGCGCTCTCACGGATCTGCGCGATGGCGCCGAGGTCGGAAACGATGACGGCGTCCGTGCCGATGCTTTTCAGGAACTGCGCGTATTCGCCGATCGGCGCGATCTCATCCGGATAGGCGAAACAGTTGACGGTAACGTACAGTTTTTTGCCTGCTGCATGGATCTCGCGGGCGGCAAGTTCCAGGTTCTCGCGGGTAAAGCCGACTTTCTCCGCACGCATCTGCATGAACGGTCCGCCGCAGTATACGGCGTCCGCTCCGTAGCGCAGCGCAGCTCTCACGCATTCCATATCGCCGGCAGGCGCCAGCAGTTCGGGTCTTCTTTTATCGGTCATGGTAAAACTCTTTTCTTTGATCAGTCGCACCATTGTATCATAATTCGAAGCTGTGGTACAATATCGTGTTGGGGTATGTCCCGGCGGGGTTTTGTTATGTCCGAAACGATGCGTAGAAAACCGGAGATCCTCGCTCCCGTGGGAGGGGCGGAACAGCTGAAAGCGGCCGTGCGCTGCGGGTGCGACGCGGTGTATTTCGGTCTGCCCGATTTCAACGCCAGACGCAATGCGGACAACTTTGCGGGAGATGGACTGGAGGACACCATCCGCTACTGCCACGATTCAGGGGTCAAAGTCTACGTGACCGTCAACACGCTCGTAAAGGACGACGAGCTGGAGGCGGTGCACAGGACCGTGGATACGGCAGCCCGGAGCGGGGCGGACGCCATTATCGTGCAGGATCTGGCGGTCGCATCTTATGCGAAGCGTTGCTGGCCGGATCTTACGATGCTCGCTTCGACGCAGATGGCGGTCTGCAATGCGGAAGGCGTCCGGAAGCTGCAGGAATACGGCTTTTCGAGGGTCGTTCTGGCCCGCGAGCTGACCCTGCAGGAGATCCGCGACATCATCGCGGAGACCGGGGCGGACTGCGAGGTGTTCGTCCACGGCGCGCACTGCATGAGCGTTTCGGGAAACTGCTACATGTCTTCGATGTTCGGCGGCAGGTCAGGCAACCGGGGCCTCTGTGCGCAGCCCTGCCGGCTGGACTGGAAGATCCGCGGCAGAGATCACGCGCTTTCGCTGAAGGACATGTGCTATATCCCTCACATACAGGAGCTGGCGGAAGCAGGCGTGCGTTCCCTGAAGATCGAGGGACGGATGAAGCGCCCGGAATACGTGGCGGCAGCTGTGACCGCCTGCAGACAGGCTCTCGATGGCGGAGAACATGACCTGGAGACCCTGCGCAGCGTATTTTCGCGCAGCGGCTTTACCGACGGTTATCTGACGGGCAGGCGGACCGTCGACATGTTCGGCTACCGCACAAAAGAGGACGTGACCGCAGCAGAGAATGTCCTTGACGACTTAGCCGCCATGTACAAAGAAGCGCCGGACGTTAAGGTCCCGGTACGTTTCTATTTCCAGGCTCTGCAGGGAAGACCGGCCCGGCTCGTCGCTTCGAGCGGCGACGAAAAGGCGTTCGTCGACGGCCCGGAACCTGCGCTCGCTCTGAAGGTGGCACTGGATGAAGAGCAGGTCGCGAAAAGCCTGTACAAAACGGGCGACACGCGCTTTAAAGTCTGGAAGATCGACTGTTCGATCGATCCGGGACTGTTCCTGCCGGCCTCTTCGCTGAACGCGATGCGACGCGAAGCGCTGGAGATCCTGGACAGGGAACGGAACCGTTTCTACGTGCGCGAAAAGCAGAACGTTCCGCAGTCCAAACTGCCGGTTTACCGTTCGGCGGAAGAACCGCAGCTGCGCCTGCGCTTCGAGAATGCGCAGCAGATCCCGGATGTGCCGGAAGAGGCAGTCGTCATCCTTCCTGTCAGGGAGATCACGAGCCATCCGGAACTGACAGATCGATTCGGCAGCAGACTGTGGGCGGAACTGCCGCCGCTCGTGTACGGGTCAGCGGCGAGAGACGCGTTGAAGCGAGACCTTCAGAGTATGCCCGGCGTCGTGCAGAACGCGGTGTGCAGCAATATCGGAAGCGTACAGCTGGCGCAGGAATGCGGCCTGTACGTCCACGGCGGGTTCGAGCTGAACGTCCTGAATTCGGAGGCGGCCGAAGAGTACAGGAAGATGGGCCTGGACGACGTGACGATCTCTCCGGAACTCGCATTTTCCAAGATGCGGCAGATGAAGGGCGACCTGCTCAGAGGCGTCATCCTCTATGGCTATCTGCCTCTGATGAAATGCCGCGCATGCCCCGGTAAGACGGAGAGGGGCTGCGGCAGCTGTACGGGTCACGCGATCCTGACCGACCGCACCGGCACGGACTTTCCGCTGATCTGCCGCGATAAGAACTACTCCGAGATCCTGAACAGCGTACCCGTTTACGTGTGCGACCGTTCCGTCCCGAAACTCGATTTCGAAGAGCTGTATTTTACGGTCGAAAATGCAGCGGAATGCCGGCACGTCCTGGATCTTTACGAAGAGAAAGCGCCGGCGGATTTTCCGCGCACGGCGGGACTGTATTTCAGAGAACTTCTGTAACAGATGAGCAAGAAGATCACCGCGATCGTCCTGATCCTCGCGCTGCTATGTGCAGGTGGGCTTTTCGCGAAAACCGAATACGATAAATGGCATGCGGCGCAGCCGTATCCTTTGGGATCTCAGGTCCTGTCGGATCTTGCCAAGACGTTTCCGGAGGCTTTTCTTCAGACGGACCTGCTGGGCCATGACGACCCGGAAACGGGCGATTACACGCTTCAGGTCTTCAGCACTTCGAACGATCCGGCTGGCGAGATCGTGCTGGGCGTAAAAGGATACAACCTCCTGAAACTGCCGCTGTACGAAGTGAAGGCTGTGCGCGGACTGGTCTCGACGGAAGTGACCGGCGCGAAAGGTTCTTCGTTCACCGTCGACGGGAGAGGCTATGACTATGCGCAGACTCCTTCGGAAACACCGCTGTTCGACGGGCTGACTTCCTCTGTGGTTGGCGGATTATTCAGCGACCTGCAGATCGTTCCGGCGGAAGGGTACCAGATGGTCAAACCGCAGGAAGGGTGCATTTTCCTGACGGTTCCCGCTGCGGAAGACGAAGCTGGGGAGATCCGCCGCACCGCTTCGAAGGAGACGGTCCTCGGTTTCGACGCAAAGAAAGAATCCGTCACGGCGCTTCAGATGACGGATCCGCTGTTCCTTTCGGAAGACGAAGCCGTTGTTTACGTCCGCAGTACGCATGGTGCGTCGGACGATGAACAGGAGAAAAGCGACGTCTGTTGCTGCATGAAGCGCGGAAGCGGCGGCGTCTGGACCGTTTCGGATCAGACGAAAGGGCAGGCTTCCCTGATGGGATACACGGACGAGGCGGTCTATGAGATCCCTGCGCCGGTGCTTCCACCGGAGGGCAGAGCGCTGAGCCATCCGTACTACGTCATGGTCAACCGGCAGATGAACACGGTCACCGTCTACACGAAGGATGAAGAAGGCAAGTTTACCGTGCCGTACAAGGCAATGATCTGCTCCACAGGCAGGGCGGGTCACGAGACCCCGACGGGCAACTTTGCAGTCATGAGCTTCAAGGCGGCATGGTGCTACATGATCGACGGCAGTTACGGCCAGTACGCGACCGGTTTCCTGGAAGGCGGCTACCTGTTCCATTCCATCTGCTACACGGCGAAGGACAAGGCGTCCATGATGGCGGATGAATACAACATGCTCGGCGGCTTTGCGTCCGCGGGCTGCGTGCGGCTGCAGACGGCAGACGCCAAGTGGATCTTCGACAACTGCGAGGTCGGCACAGGGGTCACCGTGTATGACGGACCGGACGCCGGCCCCCTTGGAAAACCGGAAAAAGCGGTGCCGGAGATCACGGAAGAAAACAACAACGGGTGGGACCCGACCGACCCCGACCCGGATAACCCCTGGTATCGCGGAAATTGATTGTATAAAATCGCCGCGGTAGGTTATAATGTTATGATACACGAAACAAGGATCCCATATGGAAAGGAATCATTCCCCTATGACTACAGATAAACGGTTCGCGGTCCTCATCGACGCGGACAACGTCTCTGACCGGTACATCAAGACCATCCTGGACGAGATGGCCGGCGAAGGCGTCGTAACCTATAAACGAATCTACGGTGACTGGACGAAGCCGTCACTCGCGCCATGGAAGAAAGTGCTGCTGGAATATTCGGTGACCCCGATCCAGCAATACAGTTACACGACGGGCAAGAATGCGACCGACTCGGCCATGATCATCGATGCGATGGACATCCTGTATTCCGGAAACGTCGACGGATTCTGCCTCGTCACGAGCGACAGCGACTTTACGAGACTGGCCAGCCGTCTGAGAGAATCCGGCATGCTGGTCGTCGGCATGGGCGAGAAGAAGACCCCGAAGGCCTTCACGACCGCCTGCAACAAGTTCAAGTATCTGGACATCCTGTCCGGCAGCAAGACGGCCTCAAAGAGCAAAGCTGAAAAGGCAGCGGCGAAGGCTGAAAAGGAAAAGGCCGCAAAGGCAGAAAAAGAGAAGGCCGAAAAGGCTGCGGCAGCGAAAGCTGCGGAAAAAGAAAAAGCCGGCAAGGAGAAGGCTGCGAAGACCAGCAAGATCAAGTCGGTCAAGGTGCTTTCCAAGATCAAGGAAGAACCTCCTCTGGACATCCACGAGGAACTTCCGGAAGAGCTCGAAGAAGAGACCATCACTCCGCTCGACGAGATCAAGGCCTCGCTCATCGACATCCTGCGCGAGGATTCCGACGAAGACGGCTGGGTCTCCACGTCCGATCTGGGCAACAAGCTCCTGAAGCGCTACTCCGACTTCGACGTGCGCAACTACGGCTATTCCAAGCTGACGCCGTTCCTGAAGTCCTTGAAGGGCTTCGAGATGAAGTCGGTGCGCAACGAAAATTCGTCCGTCAAGCAGGTCTACCTGAGAGAAGAGCAGGAAAGCGACTACAGAGGATAGCGTGACTCCATGACAAAGGCCGAAAGACAACAGATGCTGGCGGAACGCCTGCAGATGATGCTGCGCCACGAGAAGCGCCTCTGGGAATCCGGACGGCAGCTGATCGCGGGCGTGGACGAAGTCGGCCGCGGACCCCTTGCAGGGCCGGTCGTGGCTGCGGCGGTCATCCTGCCGCACGATTTCGACGTGCTGGGCATCGACGATTCCAAGAAGCTTTCCCCGAAGAAACGCGAAGAGCTGTATGAAGTCATCAAGGAGAAGGCATTGGCCTGGTCGATCGGCTGGGTAGGGCCGGAACGGATCGATGAGATCAACATCCTCGAAGCGACAAAGGAGGCCATGACGCTGGCGGTGCAGGGCCTGACACTGACGCCCGACCACGTGCTGATCGACGGCAATTTTACGGTACGTGCGCTCGCGCTGCCGCAGACGGCCATCGTCAAGGGCGACGCAAATTCGACGTCCATCGCGGCGGCTTCCATCCTGGCGAAGGTCACGAGGGACCGCTATATGGTAGAGATGGACGGGGTCTATCCGGGCTACGCGTTCGCGAGCAACAAGGGCTACGGTACGGCGGCTCATTACGATGGCCTGAAGAAGCTGGGCCCGACGCCCATCCACAGAAGGACTTTCATAGAGGATTATCTGTGAAATACGAAGAGAGAAAAGCTGTTTTCGAAGCAGCTTTGGCAAAATACGAACCAGCCTGCCGCGAACTGGCGGTCTGGCTGGGCGACCATCCCGAACTCTCCCGGCAGGAAAAGGAGAGCAGCGCGCGCATCACGGCGCTGCTGGAATCCGAAGGGTTTGCGGTCGAACGGGACCTTGCGGATCTGCCGTATTCGTTCCGGGCAGTCAAATTGCCCGGCGGGAAGCATCTGAAGCATAAGATGGCCATCCTGACGGAATACGACGCGCTGCCCGGCTTCGGCCCGGACGGCGGTCCCGGCCATGCCTGCGGCCACAACCTGTCCTGCGCGTTCAGCGTGCTGGCAGGGCTCGCGTTAAGCGGGCTGCAGGAAGACCTGGACACGGAGATCCACGTCGTCGGCACGCCCCGCGAGGAAGTGATCGAAGGCAAAGTGATGCTGGAGAAAGCAGGCATCTGGAATGCCTACGACTTCGCCATGATGGTGCACGTCGATGCGGACAACATGACGTCGCCCATCGCGCTGGCGACGTCCCAGCTGACGGTGGTCTATCAGGGAAAGGCTTCCCACGCGTCCGGCGCTCCCTGGCTGGGTCAGAACGCGCTGAACGGCGCAAGGCTGACGCTCGACGCGATCGACATGCTGCGCCAGCACATGAAGCCCGGCTGCCAGGTGCACGGGGCTCTTGTGGAGGGCGGCGTCGTGGTCAACATCATCCCGGACCGGGCGAAGCTCAATCTGCAGGCGAGGGCATATACCTACAACGACGTGCTCGAGCTGCAGGAACGCATCTTCCGCTGTATCGAAGGCGCCGCCATGGCGACAGAAACGAAAGCGGATATCACCGTGCTGCACGAGCCGATCAAGGATCTGAAGTTCAACGCTTCCGCGGACCGCATGGCTGCGGAGAGCTTCGCGGAATGCGGTCTGGAACTCACGCCGAGGCGCATCTTCGCCTCGACGGACGCCGGCAACGTCAGTTACGTCTGTCCGGCGCTGCAGCCCACGCTGAAGATCGCACCGGCAGGCACCGGCCTTCACACTCCCGCGATGGAGCAGTGTGCGCGGTCGGAAGAGGGCCTCAGCCATATTGCGGACGGCGCCCGCATCCTGGGCTATACCGCGATGAAAGTCTTCGACAGCGAAGAGAGCCTATCCGCAGTCCGGACGGACTTTGAACAGGAGTAAAAACCTATGATCAAACCGAAAAAACTGCAGCCCGGTGATACCATCGCCATCGTCTCTCCGTCCAGTCCCACGAAGGACTCCACGGCTGTTCCAAGAGGAAAGGCTTTCCTGGAAAGTCTCGGCTACAACGTCATCCTCGGCAAACACGTGGATGAGTGGAGAGGCAACTACATCGCAGCTTCAGAAGAGGCAAGATCGGAAGACCTGAACGAACTGTTCGCCCGCAAGGACGTGAATATGATCCTGTGCGCGCGCGGCGGTTATGGGGCTCTGCAGATCGTCGACAAGATCGATTATGAGAACATCAAGGAGAACCCGAAGCTGTTCTGCGGCTATTCGGATATCACGTCGCTGCATCTGGCGATGAATAGATTCGCGGGGCTCGTCACGATCCACGGCGAAGTGCTGACCGCGCTGAACGCGGGGGTCACGCCCTACACGAAAGACCACTGGCTGCGCTGCATGACCACGACGGAAGAATGCCGCGAGATCACGGTCGCGGACCCGGCCAAGTTTCTGACCACTGTCGCGCCGGGGAAGGCGGAAGGCGAAGTGCTGGGCGGCAATCTCAGCCTGCTCGCAGCGAGCTGCGGCACGTTCTATCAGCCGGACTTCAAGGGAAAGATCCTGTTCTTTGAGGAATTGAACGAGGAACCGTACGCGGTCGACCGCTATCTGGCGCAGATGCGCAACTGCGGCATGTTCGAAGGACTGAAAGGCGTCGTCATCGGGGAATGCGAGGCCTGCACGGATCATTCCGGGTATTATCCGGACGTGGTCGATACATTCAGATATTACTTTGCGGATCTGGGCGTCCCGTGCCTGTACGGGCTGCCGCTGGGTCACACGAAGGACCAGGCGGCGCTGCCGCTGGGCGTAAAAGTCCGGCTGGATGCGGATGAAAAGACGTTTGCGATCCTGGAAAGTGGAGTAACGGATTAGAGTTTTAACAGAGTAAATGGCTAAGAAAAAGTCTCAGAGTTCAAAAAAGAATACGAAGCCGAAGAAGGCTGTCGAGACGCAGGCGCCGGTCGAAGAAGCTTCTGTTATCGAGGAGCCGGTGATCGAAGAGGCCCCTGTCATCGAGGAACCGGCAGTTGTCGAAGAGGTCGTTCCTGCTGTTGCAGAAGAACCTGTTGTGATCGAGGAGCCGCCCGTGGCCGAAGAACCTGCATCGGTCGAGGAGCCTGCGCCTGCCGAGGAACCGGCAAAACCGGAAGAGCCTCTGGAAGGGCGCAGCGCCAAGAAAGGCAAGAAGAAAAAGAAGGTCAAGAAAAAGTGGCGCGAACTGTCCGGCTGGGGAAAGCTCGGAAGATTCATCGGCTACATCTTCAAGACCGTCCTTCTTCTTGCGCTCATCGCCGGCATCTACGGCGGCGTCAAGGCCTATCAGAAGGTCTACAGCTTCAAGGCCGTCGCCGAGGAGAAGTATCAGGAGATCAACCCGTCGATGTTCGAATACACGTCGAACACCATCATTTACGATGCGTACGGCGAAGTCATCTCCGAGATGAACGAGATCATCTATGAACCGATCGGCATCAAGGACGTTTCGCAGTACGTCTACGACGGCTACATCGCTGTGGAAGACCAGAACTTCCTGAAGCACCACGGCATCGACTACAAGGCGGTGCTGCGCGCGGGGATCGAATACATCAAAAACAAAGGCGCGATCACGCAGGGCGGCTCTACGATCACGCAGCAGGTGCTGAAGAACAGCGTTCTGACGAACGAGAGGTCCTGGGACCGTAAATTCACAGAGCTGTTCCTTGCCCCGATGTTCGAAGACAACTACTCCAAGGACGAGATCATGGAGTTCTACGTCAATATGAACTTCTACGGCAATAACTGCTACGGCATCGAAGGCGCGAGCAAGTACTATTTCGGCAAGCACGCCAAGGATCTGACCCTGGCGGAATCCGCCGTTCTCGTCGGCATAACGAAAGGCGCCGGCCTGTACAACCCGCTCACGAACATGGAAGGCGTTCGCGAACGCCAGGAATACACGCTGGACCGTATGTATGAAGAGGGTCTCATTTCTGAGGCCCAGCGGGATACGGCGAAGCGGGAGACCCTGAAGTTTATCTACGAGCGTCCCGAGCTTCCGCACGAGAGTTACATGACGAGCTTCGCGATCTACTCCGCTGCCATCAACCTGATGGAACAGGATGGGTTCGAGTTCGAATATCTCTTTGAAACGGACGAGGAGATGAACGCCTACGATACGGTCTATCAGGATACGCTCAACGAGAAGATGAAAGAGATCCGCATGGGCGGATACGAGATCTACACCTCGTTCAAGCCGGATCTGCAGGCAAAGCTCCAGGAGATACTGGATGCCCGCTGCGAGAAATATACGGAGATGACGGAGGAAGGCAAGTATGCGTTCCAGTCCGCCGCCGTGCTCATCAACAACGAGACCGGCTACGTCGAAGCGATGATCGGCGGCAGAGGTACGGACGATACGTTTAACCGCGGTTACCTGGCGAAGCGCCAGCCCGGCTCTTCCATCAAGCCCATCGCCGTCTACGGCCCGGGCTTCGATTCCGGCTTCTACTATCCGTCCAAGGTCCTGATCGATAAGGACAATCCGAAGGATAAGTTCTGGCCGAAGAACGTTACGATGAAGAACACCGGCAAGATGACGATACGCGAAGCGATCCTGCAGTCTACGAATACGATCGCGTACCAGATCATGCTGAAGATGACCCCGATGTACGGTCTGCAGTATCTGGCGAAGATGCGCTATTCGTCTCTGGCGCCGGAGGACATTTACAGCACGTCCGTCGGCCTGGGCGGCCTGACCTACGGCGCGTCCCCGTTCGAGATGGCCAAGGCCTATTCCACCCACGCCAACCTGGGCGAATACATCGACAACAACTGCGTGATCCGCATCGTCAAACAGGACGAGGGAGTCATTTTCGAAGAGGACAGCGCCCGCATCCGGGTCTATTCCCCGGAGGCGTCCTATATGATCATTGATTGCTGCAAAGAACTGATGAAGCGCGGCGATGTGGGACCCAGAAAGGCTCCGAAGAACGCGCTCTGCTTTGTCAAGACCGGCACGTCCAACGAGGCGAAGGACGTCTGGTTCTGCGGCGCGAGCCGTTACTACACCTGCACGGTCTGGATGGGCTACGACACGCCGAGAAAGACGACGCTCACCAGCGTGGGACTTCCCGCTTACATGTGGAAAGACATGATGGAGGCGGTGCATGAGGGACTCGACCGGCTCGACTGGGAGAAGCCTGAAGGCGTCATTCGCAAGTATATCGACGCGAGAGGCAACCCGGTCGGCTACAATACCGGAAGGACAGATTACTTCTGCAACGAGCTGCTGGAAAAGGCGGCTGATTCAGAGGTCTACCTCGGTATCAATTACAGCGAAGAAGATTGGAACTGGAAGCCGGAAGGCGAGGAAGACGAGGAGAACCAAGAGGGTGAAAATGGCGAGAACGGCGAGAACGGCGATCAGACGACGCCGACGCCTCAGCCGCAGCCACAGCCTCAACCCCAGCCTCAGCCGCAACCACAGCCTCAGCCGCAGCCCGAACCCGAGCCGCAGCCCGAACCTGAACCGGAACCTCAGCCCGAGCCCGAGCCGCAGCCTGAGCCCGAACCCGAGCCGCAGCCTGAGCCGGAACCGGAACCTCAGCCAGAACCCGAGCCGACTCCGGAACCGACGCCGGAGCCTGCACCCGAACCGGCACCGTCCGGCGGCGATACGCCGGCTGAACCCTAAAAGCATTGAAATCTTAAGGCCTATGCGCCGGAGCACACGCTCCGGCGCTTTTTTATTGCTTTAAAACCCGACAGAAACGGGTGTGGAGAGGCGGTGGAGAGACGGGTAAAATGGTGGAGAGAAAACCCTAAAATTCTATAAATAATTGTTGCTATTGGGCGAGAAGTGGTGTAAAATGGAGACACCGAACATGAGGAGGAGTATGCCCTGATGCTGATGGGGAGATTCTACAACTCCATAGACGCGAAAAACCGGGTCATCATCCCGGCGAAATTCCGCGACGCCCTGAAGGGTCCCTGCGTCATCGCAAAGGGCCTGGACGACTGTATGGAAGTGTATCCCCAGTCCGTCTGGGAGGCGGAAGCCGCGCAGCTGCGCAGCCTGCCGAAGTCCGATCCCATCGCCCGTAAGTACCGCAGAGCAAGGCTGTTCAACCTGGAGAGCTGCGAGATGGACAAACAGGGGCGCATCGTGGTGCCCGCCTGGCTGCTCGAAACGGTCCACGTTTCGAAAGACCTGGTGACCATCGGCATGGACGATCACGTGGAGATTTGGGCGAAAGAAGTGCTCGAGGCGCAGATGGCGAACGACGACTTCGACGACTTCTCCGACAAGTACCCGGTATAGGGCCGGTCGAATGGAGTTCCGGCACGTATCCGTCCTGTACGGACCGGTGATCGATCTGCTGAACGTGAAGCCTGACGGCGTCTACCTCGACGGTACGCTCGGCGGCGGCGGACATGCCTCAGGCGTGTGTGAGAAGCTCTCCGAAGCGGGCGTGTTCATCGGGATCGACCGCGACAAGGACGCGCTGGCAGCCGCAGGCAAGCGGCTGGAACCATACCCCTGCAAAAAGTTCTTCGTGCAGAGCAACTACGAAGACGTCAAGCAGGTGCTGTGGGATCTGGGTATCCTGCAGGTCGACGGAGCGCTTTTGGATCTGGGCGTCTCGTCTTTCCAGCTCGACAATCCGCAGCGCGGGTTCAGCTACATGCAGGACGCGCCGCTGGACATGAGGATGAACGCGGACGACGCTCTCACCGCAGAGACCGTCGTGAACGAATACAGCCGGCAGCAGCTGGCAAAGATCATCAAGGATTACGGCGAAGAAAAGTGGGCTGCCAGGATCGCGCAGTTCATCGCCGAGGCAAGAGAAGAGAAACGGATCACGACGACGTCGGAGCTCGTCGAGGTCATCAAAAAGGCAGTGCCTGCGGCCGCGAGAAGAGACGGCCCGCATCCCGCCAAGAGAACGTTTCAGGCGATCCGCATCGAGGTCAACGACGAACTGGGACAGCTCAGCAGAGCGATCGAAAGTTTCATCGACGTGCTGGCGCCAGGCGGAAGGCTCGCGGTCATCAGCTTCCACTCTCTGGAGGACAGGATCGTGAAAGACGCCTTCCAGAAGCGGCTCGATCCGTGCACGTGCCCGCCGGATTTCCCGGTGTGCGTGTGCGGCAAGAAGCCCGACATCAGAAAAGTAACGAAAAAACCGGTGGAAGCCGACGGGGAAGAACTCGCGGCCAATCCGAGAAGCAGAAGCGCAAAACTGAGGGTAATAGAGAAACTATGACGAAAGCAGAGAGATCGTATAAATTCAAAATCGTGGTTGAGCTTCTGCTCATCTTCGCGCTGATGCTGGCGATGATCGGGATCACGGCCTATAACTCCAAGATCCAGTACGACATCAACCGGATGAACAACCAGATCGCCGAAACGCAGAAAGAGATCCAGAACCTGCAGGTTCAGATCAAGAGCGCCGCGAACATCACCAACCTGGAGAGCCGGGCCGCAGAACTCGGCCTGGTCTATCCCACTTACGACCAGATCGTCTATCTGGAGACCGAAGAGGGCGGCATCGAGGATTTCGCATTGGCGCTCATGGAGTCGGCGTACAACTAGCTGTACATGCGGCGCGTCCCACCGAGGGAGGCGCCTTTTTTCTTTATCTTGAATGAAACGGGTCAAATCGCAAAAATCGAATAAGATGCGCCTGATGGTCGTGTTCTTCTTTTTCGTCCTGGCGTTCATCGCTCTGTCGCTCCGCCTGGGCTGGCACATGATCATCCGCGGCGAAGAATACGCGGACCAGGCGATCGGCCAGCAGACGTCCGACACGACGATCCTCGCGACCCGCGGCAGCATCGTGGACCGCAACGGCGCGGACCTGGCCATCAGCGCCACGACGCATACCATCTGGGTGCGTCCGGACTCCGTGCAGAACAACGGCAAGACCGACGAAGAGAAAGCGCTGAACGTCCAGCTGGAAGCCAAAGCCCTCGCCGATACGCTGGGCATGGATTACGACGCGGTCATGGAGGTCATCACGTCCGAGCGCAAGCTGCTGAAGCTCGCGAAGAACGTCGACCGCGACACGGCGGACAAGCTGCGCGAAGAGAATCTGGCAGGTCTGGAGATCACAGAAGACGCCAAACGGTATTATCCGCTTGGCGCGTTTGCGTCTCAGGTGATCGGCAGCACGACGGACGACAACAACGGCCTTTCCGGCATCGAGCTAAAATACAACAGCTATCTGGCGGGTCTGAACGGCCGCTGGATCAAGAACAAGGACAACAAGAAGAATACGCTGGCCTACGGCACGGATTCGTATTACAGCCCCGAAGACGGCTACACCGTGCAGCTGACCATCGACCAGAATATCCAGTACATCGTACAGCAGGAGATCGCAGCCTGCCAGGAAAGGACGCGTTCCGCGCGGGTCATGTGCCTGATCATGGACCCGAACAACGGCGAGATCCTGGCCTGCGCGCAGACCGGCGAGTACGACCCGAACAACCCCAGAGACCCGCTGCCCCAGGATGCGGAAGCATTCGCGGAGATGACGACCGAGGAACAGGTCGATTACTGGAACAAGATGTGGCGCAACTTCAACGTCTGCGACACGTACGAACCGGGTTCCACGTTCAAGCTCCTCACTTCGTCCATCGCGCTCGATACGGGCGTGACGAACCTGTCGGAGAAATTCTACTGCGGCGCGTCCATCCAGGTCTATGACTGGCAGCTGAAGTGCTGGAACTATCCGCGCGCCCACGGCTGGCAGAACTTGTACGATGCCGTCATGAACTCCTGCAACGTCACCATGGTGCAGCTCGTGCAGCGCATCGGCGCCACGCGCTTCTGGGCGGGGCTCGACGCGTTCGGCATCACCGAGCGCACCGGCGTCGACTATCCGGGTGAAGCCGGCAACATCCTGCAGAACGAAAACGGCGGTCCGGTCGAACTCGCGACCATGTCCTACGGACAGGGCATCGCGGTCACCCCGGTCAGTCTGGTCTCCGCAGTGTCTGCCATCGCGAACGATGGCTACGTCATGAAGCCTCATTTCGTCAAGGCGCTGCTCGACGCGAACGGCGACCCCGTCAAAGTGATCGAACCCGAGATCCGCAGTCAGGCCATCTCCGAGCAGACGGCCCACGACATGCTGGACATCATGGAATATTACATCGTCAACGGCAGCGGCGGCCGCATGAAGATCGCAGGCTACAACACCGGCGGCAAGACCGGTACGGCGAACAAGCCGGTCAAGGGCGGCTACTCCGCGACGGACGTATACGGTTCGTTCATCGGCATCGCGCCGATCGAAGATCCGAAGTTTGTCATCCTGGTCATCTGCGACAGCCCGCGCGGCACGATCTACGGTTCCACGACCGCAGGCCCCTGCGCCGTGGACATCGAAAAGCGCATCCTGCAGTATATGGGCGTTTCGCCGCAGTACACGGACAAAGAGCTGAAGGCGCTCAACCGCGCGCGGGTCACCATCCCGAACGTCGTCGGCATGGACGGAGAATCCGCCATGGGTAAGCTGAGCTCGCTCGGCCTCGAATACACGCTGGCGCCGGAGATCGAAACGACGGCGAAGCTGAACATCATAGACCAGTTCCCGAAAGCGGGCGAAGAAGTCGAAAAGGGCTTCCTCGTAACGCTGTACTACGAGATCGAAGATCCCGGCGAACTGCTCGAACCGGTAGAAGAAACGGAGGGAGAAGACTGATGAAACCTGTAAGCGTTGATTTTCTCGCTTCCGCCTGCGGCGCGCAGCTTCTGGGCAGCAAGACCCGCGAAGTGAGCGGCGTCAAGATCGATTCCCGCGAGGCGGGAGAAGGCGACCTGTTCGTCTGCGTCGTCGGCGACATCAACGACGGCCACGACTACGTGCAGGGCGCGTACGATAACGGCTGCCGCATCTTTTTGATGTCGAAGGCCGAGGTCGCGGCGCGTCTCGTCGCCAGTGACCCGAAGGTGACCGTTTTCCTCGCAGACGACACGAACGTCGCGTTCCGCGAGATGGCCAGGACGTATCTGGCCCAGTTCGACGTCAGGAAGATCGCCATTACCGGCAGCGTCGGCAAGACGTCCACGAGAACGTACACGGACGCGGTGCTCAGCACCCGTTACAATACCAAGAGCTCACAGAAAAACCTGAACACACATCTCGGCCTGTGCCTGACCTGCTTCCGGGCAGACGACGAGACGCAGGTGATGGTGTTCGAGATGGGCATGGACCGCAGCGGCGAGATCGCCGAATACGTGGACTGGATCCGCCCGGATACGGCTGTCATCACGAACATCGGCATCACGCACCTGGAGCGGCTCGGCAGCCGCGAAGCCATCGCAGACGCGAAATTCGAGATCGTAAAGTACTTCGGTCCGGATAACCTGCTGATCTACAACGCGGACAGCGATTATCTGAACGAAGAGGAGATCATAAAACGTACGGGCGGCAACTTCCGCATGTATTCCGTCGGCACGCAGGAGGGCTGCGATCTGCAGCTGCTGAACGTGACGACAGAGAGGGCAGGCGGCATCCGCTTTACGCTCAAGACCAAGGACATCGCGCTCGATTACGCGATGCCGGTGCTCGGCGAGCACAACGCGATCGACGCGGCGCTGGCCGTTGCGACAGGCCTGACCCTGGGCGTGCCTTTAACGTTCGCGGCGAGGGCATTGGAAGGCGTCAAGCCGAATCCGCGGCGCATGAATGCGGTCAAGCTCGGCGGGGTGACGATTATCGACGACACGTACAACGCGAGCCCGGTCTCCATGACCGCAGCGCTCGACGTGATGGATCAGATCCGAGCGGAGCGCAAGATCGCCGTGCTGGCCGATATGCTTGAACTCGGCGAACTCGAAGAACAGGGTCACCTCGAAGTGGGCAGACGCATCGCCAAGTCCACGATCGACGTGCTGTTCGCCATCGGACCGCGCGCCAGGGCTTACGCCGACTGCGCGTCCGTCAATGAGAGTATCAAGATCTTCTATGCGGAGGAGCTGAAGGACTTAGAGCCTCAGATCTCCCGCATGCTGCTGACCGGAGACGTCGTCCTGATCAAGGGCAGCAATATCACCGGCGTGGCGGAGATGGCCCAGCGCATCCGCGAGAGACTGAGCTGGGAAAGATAAACAGGTTGGAACGTTAAAAACTATGTGGTTTGCGATCGCTTTCGCGGCGGCACTCGTGCTGTCCGCGGTACTGACAAAACTCGAGATCCCCATGCTGATCCGTCTGAAGACGGGCCAGAACATCCGCGAGGAAGGGCCGCAGGGGCATATGGCCAAGGCCGGTACGCCCTCCATGGGCGGCCTTGCCATCATCGCGGCGGCCTGCATCGTCGGACTCGTACTGATCCGCAGCAAGGACATGGCAGTGTGCTGCCTGGCTGCGCTGTGCTTCGGCATCGTCGGGTTTCTCGACGACTATCTGAAGATCGTCAAGCACCAGAGCGAGGGGCTGAAGCCGAAACAGAAGATGGCTCTTCTGCTGGTCTTCGCCGTCGCGCTGGCCGTTTACGGCTACATGAAGGAAGGCGGCCTGGTGGCGATCCCGTTCCTCCGGCGCAACGTCTCCTTCGGCATCTGGTACATCCCGTTCGCGATCTTCGCGATCGTAGCGATGACTAATGCCGTTAACTTGACGGACGGCCTTGACGGCCTGGCTTCCAGCGTGACCGCGCTGGTCGCGGTCTGCATGGGCCTTCTGGGGCTCGGCTCCGCAGGACTGTTCGCCTTCGCGCTTTCTGGCGCGTGCCTGGGCTTCTTCTGGTTCAACAAGCATCCGGCGAAGCTGTTCATGGGCGACACCGGTTCGCTGGCATTGGGCGGAGCGCTCGCAGCCATCGGCATCTGCAACGCGCATCTGCTGGCATTGCCTGTCGCAGGGGCGATCTACGTGGCGGAAGCCTTGTCTGTGATCATCCAGGTCTATGTGTTCAAGACGCAGAACGGCCGCCGGTTCTTCCGCATGGCGCCGCTGCACCACCACTTCGAACTGGGCGGATGGAAGGAAACAAAGGTCGTAGGCGTGTTCGCCGGCGTCACGGCCGCGCTGTGTATGCTGACCATACTGATATTCTAGGAGATAACATGAAAAAGGTTTTAGTGATCGGTCTCGGCAAATCCGGTTTCGCGACAGCAGGTCTGCTGGCGGGCGAAGCGGATGTCACGTGCTGGGACTCCAAAGAGGAAAGCAAATTCGACGCGGCGGAGATCGCCGCATTAAAGGATAGAGGCGTGCGGTTTGCCTTTGGCGAAGCGCCGTCTGCCAAGAGATTCGATCTGCTGGTCTTGAGCCCGGGCGTACCGCCCACGATCCCCGTGTGCGAAGAGGCGAGGGAACTGGGCATCGAGATCTCCGGCGAACTCGAACAGGCGTACGAACACTGCAAGGGCACGTTCTACGCGATCACGGGAACGAACGGCAAGACCACGACGACCGCGCTTACGGGCGAGATCTTCAAGGCCTCCGGCCGCAAGACGGAAGTCGTCGGCAACATCGGTCTGCCTTCCTCGGCCCGCGCGCTCGACGCGGACAAGGACACCTGCATGGTGACGGAAGTCTCGAGCTTCCAGCTGGAAACGATCAAGGAATTCAAGCCGAAAGTATCAGCCATTCTGAATATAACGCCGGACCATCTGAACCGGCATGGCACATTCGAAGAATACGCGAGAGTCAAGGGCCTCGTGTTCGCGAACCAGGACGAAAACGACTACTTCGTCTACAACGCGGACGACCCCGAGACCGTGAAGATCGTGCCGACGTGCGAGAAAGCCGTTAAAGTCGCTTTCTCCCGCAAGTTCCGT
Source organism: Bacillota bacterium (assembly GCA_017557505.1). Taxonomy (GTDB): domain Bacteria; phylum Bacillota; class Clostridia; order Peptostreptococcales; family Anaerovoracaceae; genus RUG11894. The sequence goes on from JAFYYP010000027.1 coordinate 43,621, forward strand.
CCCGAAGCGCCGTGTGCCTTCGCGGAAGACGGAAAGATGTACGTCGACGCAAACGACGGGGAAGGACCCCGCTTCGTCATCGACACGAAGGACATCTATATTCCCGGCGCGCATAACCTCGAGAACGCGCTGGCGGCAGCTGCGATCAGCTACTTCGCCGGCATCGGCATCGACGTCATCGCCCGCCTGCTGCGCGAGTTCAAAGGCGTGGAACACCGCATCGAATTCGTGCGCGAGTTCAAGGGCGTGCGCTACGTCAACGACTCCAAGGGAACGAACCCCGACGCGTCCATCAAGGCCGTCGAGGCCACGGACACCCCCATCCTGCTCATCGCGGGAGGCTATGAGAAAAACTCGGATTTCACCGACTTCATAAACGGATTTCATGGCAAGGTTAAATACCTGTTGCTGCTCGGCCAGACGGCGCAGCGCTTTGCGGAAACGGCGCGTGCGTGCGGATTCCCGGAGGAGCGCATGATCTTCTGCGCGGATATGAAAGAAGTGATCTCCCATGCCCGCAGATTGGCAGAGGTAGGAGACACTGTCCTCCTTTCTCCTGCTTCTGCCAGCTGGGGCATGTACAACAATTTCGAAGAACGAGGCGAAGACTTCAAACAACTGGTCTTCGCGCTGGAAGAATAACTTTTGGAAACTCTCAAAGACCGAAGAAAACCGAAAAAAGAAGGCGATTTCCTGATGGCGGCGCTCGTACTCGGGCTGTCGCTGTTTGGCATTGTCATGGTTTTCTCCGCCAGTTACTACACGTCGCTGAGCAAATTCGGCTACGCCTACGAGTATCTGAAGCAGGACGCCATCTGGATGGGCGTCGGCTGGGTCGCGTTTCTCTTTTTCGCGCACGTCGACTACCATCTGCTGAAGATCATCGCCTGGCCTGCGCTCATCGTCGGCGGCATCCTTCTGGTATTGATCTTTACGCCTCTGGGCGTGACCCTCAACAACGCCACCCGCTGGCTGAACTTCGGTTTCGCCACGGTGATGCCCGGCGAGGTCATCAAATTCAGCCTCATCGTCTGGATCGCTACGTTTTTAGGCAATGACCGCGAAAAGATCCGTCGCACGAAAGACGGCCTTATTCCCATCACGGCCGTCCTGATGGTCGTGCTCGTGCTCATCGTCAAGCAGCCGAACATGTCCACGGCAGGCATCATCGCGATCCTGGTCGTCGGCATGATGTTCGTCGCCGGCATGCGCCTGTACTGGCTCGTCATCCTCGGCGGTCTCGGCATCGGCGGCTTCATCGCGGTCGTTCTCAGCCCGAAGGGCGCCTATATGCTGCAGCGCATCACGACGGCCATCGACCCGTTCGCGGACGAACTGGGCAGCGGCTATCAGGTCGTGCAGTCGCTCTTGGCGCTTGGCTCCGGCGGGGTCACCGGCGTGGGCCTTGGCAAGAGCATCCAGAAGGCGCTGTACCTGCCCGAACCTATGAACGACTTCATCACCGCCATCATCGGCGAGGAGCTGGGCCTCGTGGGCCTGCTGATCATGATGATCGCGTTCATGCTGCTGATCTGGCGCTGCTGCCGCATCGCGCTGCGCGCCAAGGACTATTACGGTATGCTGCTTGCATCGGGCATCACGATCCTGCTCGGCACGCAGGTGATCCTGAACATCGCGGTCGTTTCGGCGTCGTTCTTCCCGACCGGCGTCGTTCTGCCGTTCATCACGCTGGGCGGCAACGCCACGCTCATCTTCCTGTCCCTGATGGGCATCCTGTTCAACATCTCCAAACACCCGTCCGAAGAGGTGACCCCATGAAAGCGATCTTAAGCTGTGCCGGCACGGGCGGCCATATCTATCCCGCCATCGCCATCGCCGATACGATACGCCGCATGGAGCCCGACGCGGACATCCTGTTTATCGGCACCAAACACGGCATGGAGAACCGCCTCGTTCCGCAGGCGGGTTTTGCCATCCTCGGCATCGATGCCAGCGGCTTCAACCGCAAGAACCTGCTCAAGAACTTCAAGACCGCGCTCGACCTGGCGCGAGGCAGTCAGGAGACGGTGGCTATTCTGAAGGAATTCGAGCCCGACGTCGTGATCGGCACCGGCGGTTACGTGACCGGCACAGTCGTGCGCAAGGCGGCCCAGATGGGCATTCCGTGCTACATCCACGAGCAGAACGTCGTGCCCGGCATGGCGAACAAGCTGCTCGAAAAATACGTGGAAAAAGTATTTATCTCATTCGAAGGCTCGCGCGAGTACTTCCAGGATAAAGATAAGCTGATCTTAAGCGGCAACCCGATCCGCCGCGACTTCCTCTCCGTCGATACCGAAGGCGCCCGCGAGCAGCTGGGCCTGACGGACAGCGACTTCATGATCCTCATCACGGGCGGCAGCCTCGGGGCCGAAGTGCCCAACATGGCAAGCCTGGACCTGATCCGCGTGCTGGCGCCGGACCCCAAAGGCGCGAAGATCTTCTTCGTCACCGGCAAGCGGTACTACGACGAGATTAAAGCGCAGGCTGACGCGATCGAAGGATCGGACAAGTTCGTCAAGGTCATCGACTATGCCGACAACATGCCCGTCCTGATGAGCGCAGCAGACCTGATCGTCAGCAGGGCAGGGGCCATCGCGCTGTCGGAGATCACCGCGAGCGGCAAACCTTCGATTTTGATCCCATCTCCGAACGTAACGAACAACCATCAATATTTTAATGCAAAGTCCCTGGCAGATGCCGGCGCGGCCGTCCTCATCGAGGAGACCGAGCTGCAGAGCGGCTACGAGCCGTTCACAGACGCCGTGCAAAAGCTCATGGCGGACAGGGTGGCGCTGCACCGCATGGTGCTGGCTTCGGCGCAGCTGGGCCGGACCGACGCAGTTGACATTATCTACAAAAACATTAAAATATAAAGGATGGACGATTATCAGGACTATTCTGCAGATTACCCGCAGGAAGAACACGTCTATACCGGGGAAGAGCTGTCCGGCTACGAGGAGTATGCTCCCGAGCAGCCGGTCTATACTTCCAAGAAGAAAAAGAAGAGGAGAAGAAAGCACTACTTCCTCCGCTTTTGTATTTTTTGCGCGCTTCTGTTCGGCCTGTATTACTTCCTGAACTCCGACTTCTTTGCCGTGCGCGAGTTCGAGGTGACCGGCAACCAGTACTACACGCCCGCGCAGATCATCGAGATGTCCGGGCTGCAGAGCGGGGTCAACATGTTCTTCGAGACGAAGACCCGCCCCGCGCGCAACGCTCTGCTCGAAGATCCGTACATCCGCCTGGCGGAGATCAAGCGCAAGGTGCCCGGCACCATCCAGATCAACCTGGTGGAGCGCCGCGAATACGCGGCCGTGCCGACGGGAGACCAGTACGTGCTGATCGACAACGAGGGCACTGTGCTGCGCATCGCCGACGAAGAGCCCGCGCTGCCCATCCTCGGCAACATCGACATTACCGAAAGTACGCCCGGCAAGGCCCTGCAGGTCGAGCAGACCTATCTGCTGACCGACACGCTGTCGCTGCTGAACCTGGTCGAGGAGAACGATATCTACTTCAAGAAGATCGAGTTCTCGACCGTCATCATCCGCGCGTACATCTACGACGACCTGTACTGCGAAGGCGCGCCGGCCAACATCCGCGACAACATGGCCAGCATCCAGAAGCTGCTGCAGGAGCTGTACAAAGAGGAGATCACCCGCGGCGTCATCCGCGTCGGAACGGACAATTATCTGTCGTACAGCCCGTCGTATTAGAGCATAATTATTCACAAGTTATACACGAGGTTTTGACACCCGCACCCCGGCCCAAACGCGCCGGGGTTTTTCTATGTTTTTCCACATCGATGCCGTTCGTGCAAAAAATCTGCCGTTCGTGCATGCAGGCTTGCGTAAGTGACAAAAACCCCTATAATGGAGGATGGCTGAAAATGGGCTGATTTTGACGTATTTTGTGAAAATTCACGAGAATTTGCCGCAAAACTCTGTCGAAATCGCACAAAAAGCCTCGCAACCGTTGAAATTGGAACCATCCCGTTTCCGGGGGCGTCTAACAGTTAAACCATATAGTTAATTTATATGAAAGGAATGCTGTATGAGTAAGTTGTATCGAACTACCAGCTGGAGACGCGTTCTCGCTCTCGCGCTCGTGTTCATCATGACCCTCTCCATTCTGGGAAGCAGCGGGTACACCGTATTCGCTGAAGACCTGATGGGTCAGGACGAAGCACCCGTCGCAGAGGAGACCGTCACAGCCGAGCCTGCAGAGGCTGAGACCGAAGAGGTCTCTCAGGCGGTCGAATCCGAGGAGGCAGCTCCTCCGGAGGAGACAGAAGCTGAGCCTGTCGAAGCGGCCGAAGAAGCCGCACCGGCAGACGAAGCCGAAGCAGGGGCACTCCCCGAAGAGGGCGAGACAACTGAGGATCCGGCAGAGGCCGAGGGAGCCGCGGAGGGCGAAGCAGAAGCAGAACCCGCTGCGAGCGAAGATCCGGCCGAGGAAGCCGAAGCGGAAGCAGAGCCTGCCGAAGAGACAGAGGAAGCCGAAGCGGAAGATCCTGCAGAGGTCGAGGATGAAGATCTGACCCTCGTCGAGGAAGCAGCCCAGGCGATCATCGATGACGACGGAGCCGACGCTCCCGCCGCCGAGAAGGGCGAAGAACCCGCCGAAGCCGAGGAGCCTGCGGAAGAACCCGCAGAGGAGCCGGCCGAAGAACCGGCCGAACCCGTCGAAGAACCCGAAGCACCCGCAGAAGAACCTGCGGCTGGTTCTGTTGTGGAGGAATTCCTGAGAGGCATCGAAGCCGAGATGGAAGCCCCCGCCGAGGAACCTGTGGAGGGAGAGGCGATTGTTGAGGGCGAAGAGGGCGAAGGCGAAGCCGAACCTCTGATAGACCCGGAAACCGGTTACATCATCGATCCTGAAACAGGAGCGCTGATCGACCCCGAGACCGGACTGCCGGTGGAGGAAGAGGCGGAAGAAGAACCGGAAGTTGTTTATCTGACTGCCGGTCAGTTCAAGTCCCCGATCAAGAACGGCGCAAGAGTCGTCGTCGAATTTGGTGATGAGACCTTCCCCGAAGGTACGACGATGGAAGTCGTCGAAATGGATGCGGAAGATTACAGAGAGGCCGTCGAGGGCGAGATCACAGATGAGATCGCTAACATGCGTGCGTTCGACATCACTTTCTATGATGCCGAAGGAACGAAAATAGACCCGCTTCAGCCGATCAGCGTAAAGATCAGCGCATCCGGCCTGATGGACGAGACCAGCGAGCGCTCCGTCGTTCACATCGACGATAACGGTGATGCGACTCTGGTTGACGCTATTACCGACGCAAAGCCGGTTGAATTCACAGCGGATGACTTCTCGGTTTACGTGGTTGTGGAGACTGTAGTCCCCCGTTTGACCGTTACATTCATGAACGGTTCGACCGAGATTACAACCAAGTATGTCAAAAAAGCTGATACTGCTGCAGAAGTCGATAAGATCCTCAACGATCCTGGTGCAGGCACCATTCCTGCCGGACAGGTCTTCAAGGGTTGGACGACAGAGGCGAACTATACGAGCAAAACCACATTCATGACTATTGCTGAGGTTCGTTCTGATGCTATGAGACGCGCAGCCGCTTTGACTACTGAGGATGGCGAAGTTACTTACTATGCGGCAATGTTTAAGCAATACGTTGTAACGTATAAAGCTCCTACCAGCCTTGAGATAGAGAATGCGCCACTGATCGTTATCGGCACCGAGACGGTTGAGATTCCGAGCAGAGAGACCAATGGTGATTATACTGTTAATATGGGTTATTCTACAGATAACTCTCATAACTTTGAGGGTTGGAAGGTAATAGAAGGCCTGAGTAACGTCACTTCTCCAAGTGGTACGACAGCAAGTACTGTTTTCCCGAACGGTACGGAAATCACCATTAAAGGCGATGTAGAATTCTCTACTGTCGCACCGGAAGGCCACTGGCTGGTATTCTTCGAAAACGGTAAAGGTGCAACCTATAACGCCCCGCGTTTTGTCGAGTCCGGCGACGTCACCAGTAATGACGGCCTGCTTGAAATGAAGCGGCTTGGTTATGTCTTTGATAACTGGTATGACGAAAGTCAGGTCAATATAACTTATACATATGAACAAGATGGCGTTACCGTAAAGAGTTATTCTGCCACAAAGCGGGATAATGCAACGCCGTATGAGTTTGGGCATGAGATTGACGAAACTACTAATCTGTATGCCATTTGGAATGCAATAGGCAACGCCAATTATACAGTGCTTATCTGGAAACAGAATGTTGCTGGTGATGGATACGATTTTGTCGAATCCGTTACAGTCAAAAATGCTGCTGTTGGTTCGACTCCGAATGTGGTAAATACTACCACCGGGCAGGTAACTGGTGCTGAAAAAACTATTGGAACAGGTTTCCACTTTGAGGGTACAGACCAGGCTGAAAAGACTGTTGCTCCGGAAGGCAATACGGTCGTAAACGTTTATTGGGATCGAACAGAGTATACGCTGCGTTTCCAGGTTTATGGTTATACTTATACTGTTTCTACTGGTGATAATGATAATAGTCCAGAAAAATACGGCGATGTAAACGGCCAGAAAGCAAGAGTTTATTGGAATAATGGTGCTTTCAGAACCTCGAATTCTAGATGGGGTACAGTTTATAACGGCACCGTTTATACCCGCTCTAACAATCAATCTTGGCAAACAATAAAGGAAATCACGAAATTATATCAGCAGGATATTAGTGATAATTTCCCCATCGTTGGCACAAATGGTGTGACATACAATAATGGCGAACGCTGGATGCCTCAGAATAGTTCGCTTTTCAATGACGTTGTAGTTTATCTGGATGTAATGCCTTCGGAGAGCATTACGTTCCATTTAGATTCCAATAGTCACCCGACGCGAACGATTCATTATTACGTCGAGGCTTTACCAGGTCAAACAGGTACGTCCACATTTGGCACAAATAGTTATGTGTTGTTGGATACTATAACTGCAAATCTGGGTTATTTCGTCGAAAGCATCGACGTACTTGACCTTGTTGGCTATGACTATGTGGGATCCAACCCGGCATTTGCTGCCAATGGGGAACTTCATGGCGTAGACGAGGTCAGTTTCTACTATGATCGCCAGGTGTTTTCGTTAAACTTCATGGATGGCGCATATTACGATGGTAATGGAAACCGCATTACCACTGAAGCCAGCCAAGGACAGTTCGAAGAGATCGAGAATATCGCGTATGGAACAGATCTGAGTTCCTATAATAAGGGCGGATCAAATTATGAAAGCCACGTTCCGACTGCTCGTGAAGGTTATGTCTTCGAAGGTTGGTACGTTGATGATGCTTGCACGCATCCATACACTTTCGACACTATGACGGAAGGCGGCGTGACAGTATATGCCAGATGGCGTCAAATCCAGTTCCGTGTATTCCTGCATCCGAACGCAGGAACCGATCCCACGCTTGATTGGGGTTCTGTTTCACAGGAAATGAATTTCCGTGTCAATTACGGCGGAAAAATCTCGGTACCAACAGGTAAGCGTACTGGATATGAATTTTACGGTTGGTACACAGATTCTGGATTTAACAATGCATTCACTGCAAACGCACAGATCCGAAGCGGTAGTGCATACGATAAAACTTCCGACTTCACTGATCCGATGGACAAGTGGGGCAATGGAGCAACAACGAATGGCGACGTTAATCGTTTCTGGATCACAGAGAAATTTGAGCTCTGGGCCAAGTGGAGTGAGATCATCGTTGGTGCTGACGGCATCGGCGTGACTTATGATGCAAACGGCGGATCCAACGCCCCGGAGAATAATACAGCACTCTATAAGGATAACACCTCTGTGAATGCAGGGGCTGCGTCTACGGCTCCCGAGGGTAAGGTGTTTGATCACTGGGTACTGCAGACTTGGAATGGAAGTGCCTATGTTGATACTGAGACTACAGTGCTTCCCGGCGGACCGTTTACCGTCCTCAAGAACGATGCGAAGATCACGGACGCAACAACTGGAGCGGTTGTCCAACCGGAGCAGGTTGTTGAAACAGGAAAATACAACTATACGATTCAGCTGAAAGCTGTCTATAAAGATAAAGAAGAAGAAACTCCGACCCACATCGACTGGTACAGCAACTATGGTACTGAGAACGATGGCATGGGTAGGCTATATTATTCCAATACAGGAATAAAGATCAATGAGGCCGTAAATATCCTTGGCGCACAGACCCGTACGGGTTATGCCTTCAAGGGTTGGACTAAGACCAAGGGTGGTACTACTGCGGACTTCCTGATTTGGGACGGTTCGAAGTATACGGATGTTGATGGTAATACTGCGACTCAGGTCGCTGCAGACGAAAAGCAGCCGTATGACAATCTGTTTGCGGTTTGGGAAGAGAACGAAGTAACCATTAATTATGCGGTCGCAAGCGACAGCACGGATATGGGTACTGTTTCACCCGCATCTGAGACAGTTAAGGTTGAAACTGGTACTGCTAGTGGTTCTACAGCAACTGCAGTCTCTAGCACATATGTATTCGCCTACTGGACTGTTGATGACGGAACAGATTCGATTAGTACTGATGAACATTACACGCCATCAAAGAACAATGGTCTCTATGAATCGCATACTTACTATGCGCATTTCAAGCTGAATGAGGCTGAATATGAGGTCCAGTTCTGGTATCAGGACGAAAATCTTGTGTATCAGCAAGCCACTGATTTGGCGGATACACGTACTGATACGATTGGCGAACTCGTTTCGGCGACAGACGAGGATAAAGGAAAGACTACATACGAAGGCATTTCTTATACCTTAAATGCAACCGCATCGACACTCAGTGCTACACTTGGTATTTCAGGTACGGTCTTAACACTCAAATTTGATAGAGTTGTTAACGCTGGACTGACGGTCGAGAAGACCGCATCTCCTGAGAGTGGTGTCGGTGTCGGCGCGACCATCACCTACACGGTCGTCGTAACGAACAGCGGCAACGTAACGGTGAAGAACATCGTTCTGGAAGACAGCCTCGTAACGCTGACAGACGCCCAGAAGGCAGTCGGCGAGCTGGCGCCTGCCGGAGCGAAGACCATCACCTAC
>JAFYYP010000028.1 GCA_017557505.1 Bacillota bacterium
CTGGAGAGCGGACGCGCCGGAACGGCTGAGATAAGGAGATCGGAGAAGAGGATATGACAAAGAGAACGGACATCAAGAAGATCTGCATCATCGGTTCCGGTCCGATCGTGATCGGGCAGGCTGCGGAGTTCGACTATGCGGGTACGCAGGCGTGCCTCGCGCTCCGGGAGGAGGGGTACGAGGTGGTCCTGATCAATTCCAACCCAGCGACCATCATGACCGACACGTCCATCGCGGATAAGGTCTACATGGAGCCGCTCACGCTGGAATACGTCGCGAAGATCCTGCGCTACGAGCGTCCGGACGCCATCGTACCGGGCATCGGCGGCCAGACCGGCCTGAACCTGGCCATGCAGCTCGAACGCAAAGGCGTGCTGAAGGAATGCGGCGTGCAGCTGCTCGGCACCCCGGCAAGCTCCATCGAACGCGCCGAAGACAGAGAACTGTTCAAAGAGATGTGCCAGTCCATAGGCGAGCCGGTCATCCCCTCCGAGATCACCTACTCCCTGGACGAAGCGAAAGAAGCGGCCAAGCGCATCGGCTACCCGGTCGTGCTGCGCCCGGCCTTTACGCTCGGCGGCACCGGCGGCGGCTTCGCCTACGACGAAGAAGAACTGGTCGACGTCGGCACGAACGCATTCCGCCTCTCCCCCGTCCACCAGGTGCTCGTCGAAAAGAGCGTGCGCGGCTATAAGGAGATCGAGTTCGAAGTCATGCGCGATTCCAACGACCACGCCATCACGATCTGCGGCATGGAGAACGTGGACCCGGTCGGCGTCCACACCGGTGACTCCATGGTCGTCGCGCCTATTCTGTCACTGAACGACCACGACCTGAAGATGCTGAACGACTCGGCCATTAAGATCATCAAGGAACTGAAGATCGAAGGCGGCTGCAACGTGCAGTTCGCGCTGCATCCCGAGACGTCCGAATATTTCCTCATCGAAGTCAACCCGAGAGTCTCCCGGTCCTCTGCTCTTGCGAGCAAGGCGAGCGGCTACCCGATCGCGCGGGTCACGGCGAAGATCGCTATGGGCATGGCGCTCGAAGAGATCCCCGTCGCGGGCGGCACCGCGGCCATCGAACCCAGTCTCGACTACATCGTCGCGAAGTTCCCGCGCTTCGCCTTCGATAAGTTCACGGACGCACCGAACACGCTCGGCACGCAGATGAAGGCGACCGGCGAGGTCATGGGCATCGGCTCTACGCTCGAAGAGTGCTGCCTGAAGTCCGTACGTTCGCTGGAGACCGGCGTCTGCCACTTCTGGATGCCAAAGTTCGACAGCTACACCGATGAAGAACTCAAGACCTACGTCTCCGAATTCCGCGCGGACGGCATCTTCGCGGTGTTCGAGCTCATCCGTCGCGGCGTCTCGATCAAAGAGATCCACGAGCTGACCATGATCACCGAGCTGTTCCTCGAGAGCTTCAAGAAGATCGTCGACATGGAAGGCATGCTGAAGCGCGCTCCCGGCGGCATCGACACGCTGACCGCGGCCAAGATCATGGGCTTCTCTGACGAATACATCGCCAAGCTTTGGAACTGCGACGAACTGCAGATCTTCAACACCCGCAAGGAGGAAGGCCTCACCCCTGTCTTCCGCATGGTCGACACGCTGCACACGGGCAAGTACATCGCCTACCTGTACTCGTCCTACACCGGTGAGAACCAGTCGCTGCTGACCGACAAGAAGAAGATCATCGTGCTCGGCGCAGGCCCGATCCGCATCGGCCAGGGCGTGGAATTCGACTACTCCACGGTACACGCGGTGCAGACCATCAAGCGCGCGGGCTACGAAGCCATCATCATCAACAACAATCCGGAGACCGTCTCCACCGACTATACGACGGCCGATAAGCTGTACTTCGAGCCGCTGACCCCCGAAGACGTTATGGCTATCATCGATTTCGAGCAGCCCGAAGGGGTCATCGCATCCCTGGGCGGCCAGACCGCCATCAACCTTGCGCAGCCGCTCATGGACAGAGGCGTCAAGATCATCGGCACCGACTGCGCAGCCATCGACCTCGCGGAGAACCGCGACTGCTTCGAAAAACTGCTGCTCGAGCTGAATATCCCGCAGCCCAAGGGCCGCGCCGTGACCGACATCGAAGAAGGCGTCGCGGCAGCCGAAGAGATCGGCTATCCCGTGCTCGTGCGTCCGAGCTTCGTGCTCGGCGGCCGCGCCATGGAGATCGTGCTGAGCGAAGAACAGCTGCGTCACTACCTGAAGAACGCCGTGGAGATCGACGCAGACAAGCCCGTCTTGGTCGATAAGTACATCCAGGGCAAGGAAGTCGAGATCGACGCGATCTGCGACGGACGCGACGTGTTCGTGCCCGGTATCATGGAGCTGGTCGAACGCACCGGCATCCATTCCGGTGACTCCATCTCGGTCTACCCCTCGTTCTCTATCTCGGACAAGGTCAAGGGGATCATCCTGCAGTACGCGAAGAAGCTCGGCCCGGCCATCGGCATCGTGGGCCTGTACAACATCCAGTTCATCGTGGACAGAAACGACGACGTATACATCATCGAGGTCAACCCGCGGTCGAGCCGCACGGTGCCTTTCCTCTCGAAGGCGACGGGCTATTCGCTCGCGGACATCGCCACGGAGGTCATCCTCGGCAAGAGCCTGAAGGAGCAGGGCCTGTTCGATCTGTATCCGCCCGAGAAGACGCGTCACTACGTCAAAGTGCCCGTGTTCTCGTTCAACAAGATCCGCGGCCTGGACGCCTACCTCAGTCCGGAAATGAAGTCCACGGGCGAAGCCATTGGCTACGACGACCGCCTGAACCGCGCGCTGTACAAGGCGCTGCAGGCGGCCGGCATGCACCTGCAGAACTACGGCACGGTGTTCGCCACAATCGCGAACAAAGACAAAGAAGAAGCGCTGCCGCTCATCCGCCGCTTCTACAACCTCGGCTTCAACATCGAAGCCACGGAAGGCACAGGCAAGTTCCTGAAAGAACACGGCATCCGTACGCGCGTGCTGAAGAAGATCTCCGACGGATCCGACGCGATCCCCGAGTCCATCCGTCAGGGTCACATCGCCTATATCATCAATACGTCGGCGCTCGACACCGGCAGCAACACAGACGGCCAGAAGATCCGCCAGGCTGCGACCGAGAACAACGCGACGATCTTCACGTCTCTGGATACGGTACGCGTGCTGCTCGACGTGCTCGAAGAGACGACTCTCACGATCTCGACGATCGACGCATAAGGTTTCGCCTCGGGGTCCTGTCGTCTAACGCATCCTCATGGTCTTCGTTACGCTCATCCGCGACCGCAACTCTTGGGAGTCACGGCGTTCGCTGCACTCAGCAATGAGCCTCTTTAGACGCCACCCCTCGGCAATCATGCATGGATAGTACAAAACAATGAAGCAAAGTGTCTTTGTTATAAAAGAAAATAGAAGGATCGCCGAAGGCATCTGGAAGATGGTGCTGGCGGGCGACGGCACGGCTGTGACCGCCCCTGGCCAGTTCATCGACATCAAACTGGACGGACGCTTTCTGCGGCGGCCCATCTCCGTGCACGACGCGGATGAGGGCTCCATTACGATCATTTACAAGGTGCTTGGCCACGGCACGGACGACATGACCCGCTATAAACCGGGCAAACAGCTCGACGTGCTGGCGGGCCTGGGCAACGGTTTCTGGGACCCGGGCTACGGCGCAAGACCGCTGCTGATCGGCGGCGGCGTGGGCATCCCTCCGCTGTATCTGCTGGCAAAGCAGCTGCGGGCGGCAGGCATGCCGGTGCAGGTCGTGCTGGGCTTCAACTCAAAAGCAGACGTGTTCTGTGTGGAAGAGTTTGAAGCACTCGGCTGCGATGTGCGCATGGCAAGCGCGGACGGTTCTGCAGGCGTCAAGGGCTTCGTGACGGACGCCTTGCCTTCCCCCGGAACCTACGATTGCTTCTTCACCTGCGGTCCTCTTCCGATGCTCAAAGCGCTGGATGCGGCCATCCCCGCCGGCGTGCCCGGGCAGCTCTCATTCGAAGAACGCATGGGCTGCGGTTTCGGCGCGTGCATGGGCTGCACGGTGCCTGTCAAGGGCGGCTACAAGCGCATCTGCAAAGACGGTCCCGTGCTGGACAGAGAGGAGATCGTATGGCAAGCGTAGAAAACAGACTGGCTATCAATCTCTGCGGCATTGAACTCGACAACGCCGTCATCCCGGCTTCCGGCACGTTTGGCTACGGCAGGGAATTCGCGGAAGTTTACGATATCAACATCCTCGGAACCTTCTCGTTCAAGGGAACAACGAAGGAGCCGCGCCTCGGCAATCCCACCCCGCGTATTGCGGAAACGCCCTGCGGCATGCTGAACGCCGTGGGTCTGCAGAATCCGGGCGTGGACAAGGTGATTGCGGAAGAACTGCCCGCCATGGCGAAGTTCTTCCACAAACCGGTCATGGCGAACGTTTCCGGCTTTTCCGTCGAAGACTACGTCTATACCTGCGAAAAACTGGACAAAGAGACGCAGGTCGGCTGGCTGGAAGTCAACATCTCCTGCCCCAACGTGCACGGCGGCGGCATGAGTTTCGGCACGGATCCGGAGGCAGCCGCGGAAGTGACCTGCGCCGTCAAGGCGGTCACCACGAAGCCGGTCATCGTCAAGCTTTCCCCGAACGTGACGGACATCGTCGAAATCGCGAAGGCCTGCGAGGCAGCCGGCGCGGACGGTATCTCGCTCATCAACACGCTGCTGGGCATGCGCATCGATCTGAAGACCCGCAAGCCCATCCTCGCGAACACGACCGGCGGCCTGTCGGGCCCGGCGGTGTTCCCGGTGGCGCTTCGCATGGTGTATCAGGTGGCGCAGGCGGTATCTGTGCCCGTCGTCGGCATGGGCGGCGTAACTACGGCAGAAGACGTGCTGGAGATGATGATGGCAGGCGCCACAGCCGTGGAAGTCGGCGCGGCGAATCTCGTCGATCCGCTGGCCTGCAAAAGGATCATCGAGGCCCTGCCGGCCGCGATGGACAAATATGGGATCAAGACTCTGAAAGAGCTGAAAGGATAGAATATGGGCAAAGACGTCATCGTCGCCTGCGACTTTCCGAATAAGGAGCAGACGCTGGCATTTTTAGAGCAGTTTACGGGCCGCAAGCCCTTTGTGAAGATCGGCATGGAGCTGTTCTATGCGGAAGGACCAGACGTCGTGCGCGAGATCAAGGCGCGCGGCCACAAGATCTTTCTGGATTTAAAGCTGCACGACATTCCGAATACGGTAAAGAGCGCCATGCGCGTGCTGACAGACCTCGGCGTGGACATCATCAATGTGCACGCGGCGGGTACAAAGGCCATGATGGCAGCAGCCCTCGAAGGCCTGACCCGCGAAGACGGCAGCCGGCCGCTGCTGATCGCGGTCACGCAGCTGACTTCGACGGACCAGAAAGCCATGGAAGAAGACCTGTGGATCGAAAAACCTCTGCCCGACGTCGTGATGCACTACGCGCAGTGCACGAAAGAAGCGGGCCTGGACGGCGTCGTCTGTTCACCCCTGGAAGCGAAGGCGGTGCACGGGGCCTGCGGCGAAGGCTTTCTGACGGTCACGCCGGGCGTGCGCTTCGCGGAAAGCGCCGCGGGCGACCAGAAGCGCATCATGACCCCGGCACAGGCCAGGATCGAAGGCTGCGACTACATCGTCGTCGGCCGCCCCATCACCCGCGCAGAAGACCCTGTGGCAGCGTACGAGCGCTGCTGCCGGGAGTATATAGGAGAATAATCATGGAAACATCCAGACAGATCGCAAAGGACCTTCTGAGCATCAAAGCCGTGTTCTTCCGGCCGGAAGAGCCCTTCACCTGGGCCAGCGGCATCAAAAGCCCCGTGTACTGCGACAACCGGCTCACGCTTACCGCGCCTGAAGTGCGCACCCACGTCGAGGAAGGCCTGGCGGAGATCATCCGCACGTACTACCCGGACGCGGAAGTGCTGATGGGCACGTCGACCGCGGGCATCGCGCACGCGGCGATCACAGGTCACATCATGGGACTGCCGATGGGTTACGTGCGCTCCGGCGCCAAGGACCACGGCCGTCAGAACCAGATCGAAGGCAGGCTGGAGCCGGGTCAGAAAGTCGTCGTCGTGGAAGACCTGATCTCCACGGGCGGCAGCGTGCTCGAAGTCGTCGAAGTGCTGAGAAACGCGGGCGCCAAGGTGCTCGGCGTCGCCTCGATCTTCACGTACGGCATGAAAAAAGGCCTCGAACGCATGGCGGCCGCAGACGTCGAGAACCATTCCCTGACCAATTTCGACGAGATCGCAAAAGTCGCAGCCGAGGAAGGATACATCCCCGAAAGCGACATCGAGCGTCTCATCGCTTTCCGCAATAACCCATCGGACGAAAGCTGGATCGGCAAGTAAAGGAGACTGACATGAAAAGAAGCCTTATCGACACCATCGACCTGAGCGTCGAAGAAGTGCAGCAGCTGCTGGACACCGCGATGGACATCATCGCTGACCCCGCGAAATACGCGCACGCCTGTGCGGGCAAGAAGCTCGCGACCCTGTTCTTCGAACCGTCCACCCGCACCCGCATGAGCTTCGAAGCGGCCATGTACGAACTGGGCGGCAACGTCATCTCCATGACCGACGCCGGCACGTCTTCCGCCGCAAAAGGCGAGACGATAGCGGATACGGCCAAGGTCGTCAGCAACTACGTGGACATCATCGCACAGCGGCACCCGAAGGCAGGCGCGGCCCTGGTCGCTGCGGCAAACGCCACGATCCCCGTGATCAACGCGGGCGACGGCGGTCACTGCCACCCGACGCAGACGTTCGCGGATCTGCTGACCATCTACCGCGAAAAAAGCAGCATGGACGGCCTGACTGTCGGTTTCTGCGGCGATCTGCTGTACGGCCGTACCGTGCACTCGCTCATGGCTGCCATGGCACGCTACACTGGCACACGCTTCGTGCTGATCTCGCCGGACGAGCTGCGCGTGCCGCGCCACCTGATCAAAGACGTCGTCGAACCGGCCGGCATCCCCTGCGAGGAAACCGCTTCGCTGGAAGAAGCTCTGCCCAAGCTGGACGTGCTCTATATGACCCGCATCCAGAAGGAGCGCTTCGATGACCCGGCGCAGTACGAACGCCTGAAGGGCGTGTACGTGCTGGACGCCGAAAAGATGAAGCTCGCTAAACCTTCCTGTATCGTGATGCATCCCCTGCCCCGCGTCGACGAGATCGCGGTGGAGGTGGACGACGACCCGCGGGCCCGCTACTTCGAACAGACGCTGAACGGCAAATACATGCGCATGGCGCTGATCTTAAAACTGCTGGGCTGGGACGGACAGACCCTGACCGGCGCAAAGGATCCTTCCGGGACTTACCCCGGCGGACCGTTCTCGCTGTGGGCGATCGCGGAGGAAGACCCGGCATACAAGTGCAGCAACCCCAAGTGCATCTGCGCCGCCGAGCGTTCCATCCGCCACAAGTACTACGTTGCCAAGGACAGCAGCAGACGCTGCGTGTACTGCGAGCAATAAAACAGTTTCAGACAAACTAAAAAAGCACAGAGCGGCAGGCTCTGTGCTTTTCATTTT
The DNA here is from genome assembly GCA_017557505.1 of Bacillota bacterium. GTDB lineage: Bacteria > Bacillota > Clostridia > Peptostreptococcales > Anaerovoracaceae > RUG11894. Next base: position 7,558 of record JAFYYP010000028.1, read on the forward strand.
TTATGGGTCATGCTTTTTTCTTCGCTGCCAGCCCGCAGACAAAGCACACGGCAGAAACGGCCATGCCCAGGAACAGGCTGTCGAACGGCAGGCCGAGCAGTTTGCCGGCAAACACTGCTGCGGGCGACAGAACGATAGACGCCAGGATCCAGCGGCTGTCCGCCTTGCCGGGCAGCCACAGCGCGCCTAGAAGCGGCATAAAGACGACCGCCGCGCGAAGGCCCATGGACATGAACGCGAACTGCAGGATGATGTCGCCCAGACTGCCGCACGACAGCACGCAGGCCGCCGCCAGCACGAGGACGATCCACAGTTTGCCGAGGGCATCCATATTCACGCCGCTGCGCACCTGTCCGTCCGAGGTCAGGCCCTTCCTCCGGATCAGCCGCGGAACGATGTCGTTATTCAGCATGGTCGAGATGCCGAGCGCAAGTCCTGCGCCGGTGCCGACAGCCGCGATGAACAGTCCTGCCAGCACGACGCCCGCGAGCGCAGGCGGCACGTGAGCCGTGATGAAAGTCGTCAGGGCGGTCTTGGCGGTCATACCCGGATAAGCTGCCGCGTGGGCCCGCATGTACAGACCGACGAGGATGCCACCGATGCCGATAGGCGGGATCAGGAACGCCGAGAGCAGCGCACCTGCCTTGCCTGCCGCGTCGCTCCTCGCGGACAGCACACCCTGCGCGTAGGTCTGCGTGGTCAGCACGCCGAGCAGCAGCGAAAGCGCGGAGCCAAGGTCCTTGCCGGCGCCTCTGGCCAGCAGGGAGAAGAACCGCACGCCTTCCGGGTTGTCGATGCCCTTCACCATGTCGACGAAGCCGCCGAATCCAGCCGTCTTCTGCAGCACCAGAACGCCGCAGGCCATCATGGCCACGTACAGCAGGATGGTCTTGACGATACCGACGACGCCAGCCCCTCTCGTGCCGCCGAACACGACGTACAGCACCATGAACGCGGCGGAGAACGCCGCAGCTGCAGCGATGCCGAGGTTCGGGGCGATCACGGCCACGACAGCCGTCGCGGACAGGATCTGCGAGATGATGTTGATGAACGTGCCGACGGAGTTCAGGACCGAAGCGGTCATGCCGATGTTCTGGCCGTACTCCTTGCGGATCATGCCGACGAGCGTGCGCTCGCCGTTTTGCCGCAGAGGCACGGTGTAGACCAGCCCCAGCACGAGGCACGAGATGCCGGCGCCGAGCGTGAACCACCAGGCGGACATGCCGTAGGTATAGGCGAGCTGCGCCGTGCCGACCGTCGAGGAGCCTCCCACCAGCGTGCCGATGATGACCCCCGCTACGATGGCGGCGTTGCTGCCTTCGCCTTTTTTCTTTGTATTATGCGCGCCTGTCCAGACCGCCAGCGCGACGATCGCCGCCAGCGTCAAGACAAGGCTCGCGAGTAAAACAGGACTCAAATCAGCTTTCCTTCTGCAGTTCTAAACCTTTTTCGTAACCGAGGTCGAACGCCTTTTCGTTCAGGGCGATCACCTTATCGCTCTTGCCCCGGAAGAACCGGCGGATGGCTTCCTTCGCGCCGTCCGGGGTGACGACCCCCGTCAGACCCGCGATGGCACCCATCGTCAGGATGTTGGCGGTCTGCGGGTTGCCAAGCTCCTTGGCCATCTGCGTGATGGGCAGGCCCTTCTGCGGACCGGCAGCGCCTTCGTCCGGGGTCACTTCGTCGGAATTGTATAAGAGCAGCGCTTCGCCGATCTTGCCGGAATAACGCGCGTAGGCGATGGGATGCAGGCACACGACGAGATCCGGCTCGGTGACGTCCGGGAAGAAGATCTCCTCGTCGGACACGATGACGTCGGATTTCGCGAACGTGCCGCGCGTCTCAACGCCGTATTCGGAGGAAAGCGTCGCCTTCTTATGTTCGTGGACGGCCGCAGCCTCCGCGATGAGCGTGCCGCACAGGATCATGCCCTGGCCGCCGACGCCCGAGATCGTGATCTCTTTCTGGGTCTTCATGCGCGGTCGCCTCCTTTCAGGCTATCGATCACTTTCTGATACGCCGTGCCGTAATCTTCCTGCTCGCGCTCTTCGAAGATGCCCGTGACGAATTTGCCGCGAAGCTCCTCGGCGGTCATGTTCGCGGCTTTCTCGCGGCTCACGGTATTATCCTTGATCCACTGCATCATCTTCGGCGCGTCGCCCAGCTTGTTGGAGCGGCCGAAGTGCGTCGGACAGGGCGAGATGACCTCGACGAACGAGAAACCCTTGTGGTCGATGGCCTTGCCGATAAGCTTGTCAAGCTGTACGACGTCGAACACCGTGCCGCGGGCGACGAACGGAGCCCCGGCCGCCTGCACGACTCTGCACACGTCGAACCCATTCTCCACATGGCCGTAGGGAGAGGTCTTGGTGATGGCGTGCTTGGGCGTCGTGCCGGAATACTGGCCGCCGGTCATGCCGTAGTTCAGGTTGTTGACCAGGATGGCCACCAGGTCCACGTTGCGTCTCGCCGCGTGGATCAGATGGTTGCCGCCGATCGTGATGCCGTCGCCGTCGCCCATGAGCGTGAACACGTGCAGGTCCGGATTCGCGAGCTTGATGCCCGTCGAGAACGGCAGCGCCCGGCCATGCGTGCCGTGGAACGAATTCGTCGTGACGTAGTCGTCCGCCTTGCCCCAGCAGCCGATGCCGGTCGTGATGACGGTATTTTCCCGCGTAAAGCCGCGTTTGTCGATGTTGCGCAAAAGAGCCTGCAGCACGATGCCGTTGCCGCAGCCCGCGCACCAGAACAGCGGCAGTTTTTCTTCGAGCAAATAGTCTCTGATCATTTTGCCGCCTCCTCCTCGATCACTTCCAGGATCTGCGCCGGGAAGATGGGCTGGCCGTCGATGCGGTTGACCCCTCTCACCGGGATATTCCCCGGGTTTCTCTTCGCGATTTCTCCGATGTACTGGCCGAGGTTGAGCTCGGGAACGACGACGGCTTTCGCCTGCCGCATAGCCTCCGCGATCTCCTTTTCGGGCACGGGCCACAGCGTGACGATCTGCAGAACGCCCGCCTTGATGCCCTTCTCCCTCGCCTTCTTCATGGCGGACAGCGCGGATCTTGCCGCGCCGCCGTAGCAGATCAGCACGATTTCCGCGTCGTCCATGTTGTATTTGCGCGTGATCGCGATATCTTCGGCGTGCGCCTCGATCTTTTCGCTCAGATGCCGGATGATGGCGTCCGCGTTGTCGGGCCTTGCGCAGGGACGGCCCCACTCGTCGTGCATGCTGCCGTTCACCTTGAAGACGTACGGGCTGCCGAAGTGGCTCAGCGGCGCAAGACCTTCGGAATGGTCGTAAGGCCTGTAATCCGCAGGGTCGCAGGCCGGTTCGTTTCTCTCGATAATTTCAAGTTCTTCCGGACTTTTGATGATGACCTGCTCCCTCAGATGGCCGATGATCTCGTCCGACAGGAAGATGACCGGCGTGCGGTATTGCTCGGAATAGTTGAACGCCTGCACCATCAGGTCGAAGCAGTCCTGCACCGAGGACGGGGATAATACGATGATGGAATGGTCGCCGTGCGTGCCCCAGCGCGCCTGCAGCACGTCGCCCTGCGCGGGCTTCGTGGCGAGGCCGGTGGACGGGCCGCTTCTCTGCACGTCGATGAGCACGCAGGGGATCTCTCCCATGACCGCGACGCCGAGGTTCTCCGCCATCAGCGACAGCCCCGGGCCGCTCGTAGCCGTGTAGGACTTCTTGCCCGCAGCAGACGCGCCGATCAGGGCAGCCATGCTGCCGATCTCGTCCTCCATCTGCACGTAGAGGCCGCTGACCTGCGGCAGCCGGATGGAGGAAGTCTCCGCGACCTCGCTCGAAGGCGTGATCGGGTAGCCTGCGTAGAATCTGGCACCTGCCGCGATGGCGCCTTCGGTCATCGCTTCGTTGCCCTGCATGAACCGGAATTCACCCATGGTCTACGCCTCCTCTACTGTGACCGCGAAATCAGGGCAGCGCATCTCGCACAGCCTGCAGCCGATGCAGTCCGCGGGACGGGCCGCCGAGGGCTTTCCGTCCTCGTCGCGGTCGAATACGTTCTTCGGGCAGAACGCGGCGCAGATGCCGCATTTCTTGCACCATTTGTAGTTGATCTCTATCTTTTTCATGCTTTTTCAAGCCTCCGTCAAACCATCACGTGCAGCGGATCCACGACTTCCGTCAGGATGCGCAGGACCTCCGGGTCGGGGTCTTTGGCGGTCACTGCGCGGGAAACGTCCAGGTCGAAGCCGGTGTTATCCAGCACGTCCTGTACGCTGACCCCGGGGAACACCTCCGCCAGGTACATACGTTTATCTTCGCCGAAGCGCAGCACGCCCAGCTCCGTGATCACCGCGCGCGGGCCCTTGCTCTCGTCCAGGCCCCGCTTCGCCCTGCCGCCGGGGCCGTCGATCCAGCCCGGGCTGGTGATATAGTCCACGTGCTCCACAAAACGCCTTTTTTCGTGTTTCATGACGATGACGGTATCGCAGTAGGTCGCGATGCCGTTCGCCCCGCCAGAGCCCGAAAAACGGGTCTCAGGACGATAATAATCACCGATGCAGGTCGAGTTGAGATTGCCGTACGGGTCGATCTGGGCACCGCCCAGGAAACCCGCCTCGATCTCGCCCCGCTGCGCCGCCAGCGTCTGGTAGCCGAAGTAGCGGAACTGCGGCCAAAGCACGCTCGCCTTGCGGTTGAGCCGCAGATCGGACACGCTCGTGGGAACCTCTAAAGGGTTGCCCTCCAGGATGCCGGTCTCGAAGATGAGACGCGCGTTGGGCGCGTGCGTGTTCTTGGCCAGGCTGCCGCCGATCAGGGGCAGGCCCGTGCCGATGATATAGGTCTTGCCGTCTTCGACTTCGTTTGCGAGCGCGACGGCCATTCTCTGCCTTCTCGTGATCTCCATGGCCGGCCTCACTTTCTCTTCAGACCGGGCACGTAGCCAGCCTCGGGGTCGATCCTTAGCCCCGCCAAGTGCTCTTTACCGACCTTCTTCAGGTAGGCTTCGTGGTCTTCGCACAGGCTCTCCGCGAGCCACGCGTCGAACGCTTCCTGCGTGCGGCTGGCCTTGTCGTAGGCGATCATAGCCGTCGGGTCGTAGTCGTAGAACCCGTAGCACTGCGACGGATGAGCCCCCCAGGGCAGGTGCACGACCGCGTCGACGCAAAGACCCGGCAGCGTGTTCGCGTTCGGGTCCGCGTGCATCTCTTCGTCGGAGACCAGCTCCTCGCACGAAATGATCGTATGCTTTGCCGCGATGGCGATGTCCTCGTCCTGGAAGCGCGCGCCTTCGATGCGGCAGGTGCCGTCGGGCGAAGCCTTCTGCACGTGCACGAGCGCCACGTCGATCTTGGGCGTCGGCACGAGGCACAGGCGGCTGCCGGGATGGAACGGGTCATCCGCGACCACGAACTTCTTCGCAGGCAGTTTCGGATACTTCTTCCGTTCCTCTTCGGAGATGCCCCAGACCGTTTCCAGATCGCTTCCCAGCATGTTCTTCACGGGCACGTAGGGCAGCCCCAGCGCCGCGCCGTGGTAAGCGATCGTCTGCACGTCCAGAGAATAATCCTCGACGGGCAAAGTGCCCTTCTCCACCGCTTCGCGGAAACGCCGGCACACCATCGTGAAGCCGGAATTGGCGATGTAGCTGATATTCATCACCCTGACGCATCCTGCGCCGATGAGCATGTCGATGTCGCCGCCCGCGCTGCCGCTCTCGACGGTCAGGTCTTTTTTCTTCTGGCGGATCACCTCGCGCACGAGAGCGTAAGCCCTGCGGTTGGTGGAAAAGCCGCCGAACGCGATGCAGTCTCCGTCGTGAACGAAGCACCGCACGGCTTCCCGGGCTGTCATCACTTTATTTTGTGTATTCATCATGATCCTCCGTAGTTTAACTGTATCACGCTGTTACTCTTTTGTATACTTGACAGTTTCGAAGAAACCATTCAATATTATTGAATAATAGGAGAACACAAATGGAACTGAGAAACCTGAAGAGTTTTTTGAGGATCACGGAGCTGGGAAGCTTCGCGAAAGCGGCAGAAGATCTGGGATACGCGACATCGACGATCACAGCGCAGATCCATCAGTTGGAAGACGAGATCGGTACGCCTCTGTTCGAACGGGTCGGCAAGAAAAATGTACTGACGGCAGCCGGACGCGGATTGGTCCCCTACGCGGAGCAGATGATGCAACTCGAGCAGCAGATCGCTTATCTGGGTGATCCGGTGCAGCTGGCCCTGCACGGCACACTGCGCATCGGCATCGTGGAATCCATCCTGCATTCCATGCTGTTGGACGTGCTGGGCGAATACCGCAGGCGTTTTCCCCAGATATCAGTGGCGATCGTGACCGCCGTGAGCGCAGATCTTTTTACCATGTTAAAGCGGGGCGAGATCGACCTGGCCTTTACGATGGGACATTCTCTGCAGCGCGCCGACTGCATCCTGGCCTGCAGCCATCCGGAAGAAACTGTATTCGCGGCATCGCCGGATCATCCGCTGGCAAAGGAAAAACAGCTGACGCTTTCGCAGGTGCTGGATCATGAGATCCTCTCCATCGGCGACAATACGTTCCTGCAGCAGGAAGTCTACAAGATGGCCGCGGAGTGCGGAAAAAGCGTGCAGTCGCACATCCAGACGGAAAGTTCGCTCACCCTGATGGAACTGGCTAAACGAGGCGCCGGCATCACCTTCCTTCCTGAATATGTAGTGCGGTCCGCCGTGAAGGAAGGCTCGCTGTGCATCCTGCCTGTTCAGGATTTCCGCCTGCCCTTTCATATCGCGGTTTTCTACCATAAAAATAAATGGGTCACTCCCCAGATGAAGGGGCTGATCGAACTGGCAAAGACATCTTTTACCCCACAAAAAACAGGATAAAAAAACAACGCGGATCTCGGCAAAACTATTGACGGAGAAATATACTTTATGATTAAATACTAATAGTACTGGAAACGTTCCCAGTAACGTTCCCGGACATATAGGAGGCGGAAAGGTGACAATAAGAGATGTTGCAACATACAGCGGCGTTTCTGTGAGTACAGTCTCCCGCGTCCTTAACGACCATCCTGATGTAAGCAAAGACGTCAGAGAACGCGTACTGAAAGCCGTAAAGGAGCTTCATTACGTGCCGAACGCCTCCGCAAGGGATCTTGTTAAGACCGCAGGAGATTCCATAGGCGTAGTGGTAAGAGGCGCGGAAAACCCGTTCTTTGCCCCCGTGATCAGCGCCATAGAACAGGCTGTGGAAGACGCCGGCTATACGCTGTCCATCCGCCAGATCAAGGCCGGAGAGGACGAACTGGCCGCGGCGGCGCGCCTGTCCAGGGCGAAGAAGCTGAAGGGGCTCATCCTGCTCGGCGGACGCTTCGACTATACGAAAGAAGACGTCGCGCCGATCGACATTCCGTTCGTCTGCTGCACGTTCACAAACGATTTCGGGACGGTCGAAAGCGACGCCTACTCCTCGGTGTCCATCGACGACCGGGAAGAAGCCCGCAGAGCGGTCCGGTATCTGACGGAATGCGGCCACCGCCGCATCGCCATCCTGATGGATTCGGCATCCGACCGTTCCATCAGCGAGCTCCGGTACAAAGGGTATCTGGACGCGCTGGCCGAAGCGGGGATCGAACCCGACCCGGACCTTCTGATCGAGAGCGTGGAATTCAATATGGCCGGCGCCTACGAAAAAGCGGGACGCTTCGCGGCTTCCGGCAAACAGTTCACCGCCCTGTTCGCCATCGCCGACACGTTCGCCATCGCGGCCATGAAGGCGTTTCACGACAAAGGCCTGCGCATCCCGGAAGACTATTCCGTCCTGTCGATCGACGGCATCAACATGTCCCTCTACACCATCCCGACGCTGACGGCGCTCGTCCAGCCAAAGGAAGAGCTCGGCAGGGAAGCGGTGAAGATCCTGACAGACGTCTTAGCCGGCGGCGCGCACAGGCACATCCGCCTGCAGACAACTCTGCGGGAAGGCGGAACGGTCAGAAAAATTTCATAAAACGGTATTTACGCGCAAAAGCGTAGAGATATAACGTCAGTTATTTTTATTGAAGAAGGAGAAAACACAATGAAAAATCTGAAGAAGGTTCTTGCTGTTCTCCTCGCCATGATCATGGTGATCGGCCTCGCTGCCTGCAGCAGCGGCGGCGGTGGCGGAGACAGCTCCAGCGAAACCGGTTCCGTTTACTGGCTCAACTTTAAGCCGGAACTTGACGAGACTGCCCAGCAGCTCGCTAAGATGTACACTGAAAAGACCGGCGTCGCAGTTAAGGTCGTGACCGCTGCCTCCGGCACCTACGGACAGACCCTGACGTCCGAAATGGACAAGTCCGCGGCTCCCACCCTGTTCGTCATCACCAACCAGTCCATGGTCAAGGAATGGGGCGACTATGCGATGGATCTGACGGGCACTGCGATCGCCAATGAGCTGAACACCGACGGTTTCAACCTCTATGATGAGAACGGCAAGCTCTGCTCCATCGGTTACTGCTATGAATGCTACGGCATCATCGTAAACCCGGATCTGATCGAAGCAGCAGGCCACAGCATGGATGAGATCACCAACTTCGCAGGCCTGAAGGCCGTTGCCGAAGACATCCACGCAAGAGCGGACGAACTCGGCTTCGACGCGTTCAGCAGCTCCGACATGGACGGCTCTTCTTCCTGGAGATTCACGGGCCACATGGCTAACCTCGAATACTTCTATGAAGAGAGAGACGACGGCGGCTGGAGCGAACAGCCCGCAAGCATCAAGGGTACGTACATGGACAACTTCAAGAACCTGTATGACCTGTGCATCAACAACTCCCTCACCGCTCCGACCGACCTCGCAAACGGCGGCCACGACGCTGAGAACGAGTTCAAGACCGGCAAGGCTGCGTTCTTCGTGAACGGTTCCTGGGAATATGCAGCTGTGTCCGAAACCATCCCCAATGCTACCATGATCCCGTATTACTGCGGTGTTGCCGGCGAAGAAAAGGCCGGTCTGAACTGCGGTACCGAGAACTGCTGGGCAGTCAACGACAACGCGTCTGACGCCGACAAGCAGGCTACCATCGACTTCATGGTATGGCTCGTTTCCGATCCCGAAGCTGCCGGCCTCATGGTCGAACAGCTCGGCGTTCTGCCCTACAAGAATGCTCCCGCTTCCAAGAACGGCTTCCTGGCCGACGCTGACAGATACAATGCGAGCGGCTGCTACGTCATGGATTGGGCAACAAACTATCAGCCGAACGTAGACGAATACAGAGCTGCGCTCGTATCCGCTCTGAACAAGTACAACGCCGATCAGTCCGCCGCCAACTGGGCAGAGGTCGTGACCGCGTTCGTCGACGGCTGGGCAGTACAGTATCAGAAGGCTAATCAGTAATCAGATCACACCTCATAGCTATTCGCATGGGGCGGGTGCATGTCGCCCGCCCCATCTTTTTTTACCATCGTTTTAAAGAAAGGAGGGAAGATCTTTGGACGGAAAAAAGAAAGCCGGATTCTTTAAAAATCCGCTGCGCCGCTGGTCGTGGCTTTTCATGGGACCGGTCTGCGCCGCCTTTGCCATAGGCTTCGTGTGGCCGTTCATCCAGGGCATTTATCTGTCATTCTGTAAATTCAAACTGATCAGAGACGCAAAGTTCATCGGTTTCGGCAACTACGTCAGCGCCTTTGCCGACGAGACCTTCAAGCATGCATTCTGGTATACGGCTCTGTTTGCGATCGTATCCCTTGTGCTCATCAACGTGCTCGCGTTCACCATCGCCTACCTGCTGACGCAGGGGCTGAAGCGCAGCAACCTGTACCGGACCGTATTCTTCATGCCGAACCTGATCGGCGGCATCGTCCTGGGCTATATCTGGTCCATGATCTTCGACGGCATTCTGTCGCACTTCAACACGTCCATCCTGCTGGAGTCCAAATACGGCTTCTGGGGCCTGATCATCCTCGTATGCTGGCAGCAGATCGGCTACATGATGATTATCTACATCGCAGGCCTGCAGGCGGTCTCGGAAGACATGCTCGAAGCCGCGAAGATCGACGGCGCGACCAAGATGCAGACCCTGTTCAAGGTCACGATCCCCAACGTCATGCCTTCCATCACGATCTGCACGTTCCTCGGCCTGACGAACGGATTCAAGCTGTTCGACCAGAACCTGGCTTTGACGGCCGGACAGCCGTTCATCATCCAGCCCGACGGATCGAACATCAAGACGACCGAGATGCTGGCGCTGAACATCTACAATACGTTCTACAACTCCAGTTCCGGCTCGCAGGGCACGGCGCAGGCGAAGGCAGTCATCTTCTTCATCCTCGTCGCAGGACTCGGCCTGCTGCAGCTGGCATACACGCGTAAGAGGGAGGTGCAGCAGTAATGGATAAGAATACACTTTCCGCCGAAAACAGGCGCAAGAATATCCTTTCGGCCGTACTGGGCATCATCTGCATCATCTACGTACTTCCCGTCGTCGCCGTCGTGATCAACTCGTTCAAGGTCAACACCTACGTCAAGACCAACACGTTCGACATCCCCACGGGAGAAATGTGGGCAGGCTTCGCGAACTTCATCAAGGGCATGACCTTCGGAAACTACCCCTTCTGGAAGAGCGCCATGTACAGCACGCTGATCACCATCCTGTCGACAGCGCTGATCCTGCTGTTCACCTCGATGGCCGCCTGGTACATCGCAAGGGTGAACTCGAAGTTCTGCAAAGCGGTCTACTACCTGTGCGTATTCTCCATGGTGGTTCCGTTCCAGATGGTCATGTTCACGCTGTCCAAGACGGCGGACAAACTCCACCTGAACACCCCCTGGACCATCCCCATCGTCTATCTCGGCTTCGGCGCGGGCCTTGCGATCTTCATGTTCGTAGGCTTCGTCAAATCGATCCCCATCGAGATCGAAGAAGCCGCCGCGATCGACGGATGCGGACCGCTCAGAACGTATTTCTCGGTCGTATTTCCCATGCTCAGACCGACGATGATCTCCGTGGGCATCCTCGAGATCATGTGGGTATGGAACGACTATCTGCTCCCCGTTCTGGTGCTCGACATCAACGAATACAGAACGATCCCGATCCACATCCAGTATCTGAAGGGCAGCTACGGCACCGTAGACCTCGGCGCCACGATGGCCCTGATCCTGATGTCGATCATCCCCGTCATCATCTTCTATCTCGCGTGCCAGAAGTACATCATCAAGGGTGTTGCTGCAGGCGCGGTGAAAGGCTGATCCATGGAAAGAAGCAGTGGCATATTAATGCCGGTCTTCTCGCTCCCTTCGCCTTACGGCATCGGGACGCTGGGAAAGGCTGCAAGAGATTTTATAGACTTCCTGAAGGCATCGAAGCAGCGCTGGTGGCAGATGCTTCCGGTCGGACCCACAAGCTACGGGGACTCTCCGTATCAGAGTTTCTCCAGTTTCGCAGGAAATCCGTATTTCATCGATCCGGACATGCTCGCGGAAGACGGGCTTCTGACCGCGGAAGAGATCGCCGCCTGCGATTTCGGCGGTGACCCCTGCAAGGTGGATTACGGAAAACTGTATGAGAACCGCTTCGCTCTTCTCGAAAAGGCCTTCGAAAGAGGCTGGGAGCGTGACCGCGAAGAAGTGGAACGCTTCTGCGGAGAAAACAGCGGCTGGCTTGCCGATTACACGCTGTATACGGCGGTGAAAAAGCATTTCGGCGAAGCCCCCTGGCTGGAATGGCCGGACGAGGACATCCGTCTCCATAGGCCGGAAGCCATCGCCCGCTACAGAGAGCTGCTCGAGAAAGACGTGCGCTTCTACACCTATCTGCAGTTCCTGTTTTACAGACAGTGGAATCTGCTGAGAAGCTACGCGAAAGAAAACGGCGTCGGCATCATCGGAGACATTCCGATCTACGTGCCGCTCGATTCCGCGGACGTGTGGGCAGCGCCGGAATTCTTCCAGCTCGACGAAGACAATCTGCCGGTCGAAGTCGCGGGCGTACCGCCCGACTACTTCAATGAAGACGGCCAGCTCTGGGGCAATCCGCTCTATGATTACGAGCGCATGGCGCAGGACGGCTACGGCTGGTGGATCCGCCGCGTGGGCGGCGCAGAAAAGCTCTACGACGTGATCCGCATCGACCATTTCCGCGGTTTCGAAAGTTACTACGCCGTGCCCTACGGCGCGGAGACCGCAAGAGACGGCCGCTGGGTCAAAGGCCCGGGCATCAGCCTGGTCGGGGTCCTGCGGGACTGGTTCCGCAACCTGCGCTTCATCGCTGAAGACCTGGGCTATCCGAGCGAAGAAGTCCATCAGCTGCTGGCGGATTCCGGGTTTCCGGGAATGCGTCTTCTCGAGTTCGCCTTCGACGGCACAGAGGGCAACACCTTCCTGCCGCACCTTCATATCAACAACTGCGTCTGCTACATCGGAACGCACGACAACCCGCCCGTGTTGGGCTGGAAAGAAACAGCGGAACCCGAAGAGCTGGAAATGGCCCGGAAGTACCTTGGCTTAAGCGACGAGGAAGGATTTGCCGCAGGGTTCCTGCGTGCAGGATTCAGCAGCGTCGCAGACCTGTTCGTCGCACAGATGCAGGACTATCTGGAACTGGGCAGCGAGGGCCGCATCAACGAGCCCGGTACGCTCGGCGGAAACTGGACATGGCGGACGACTGCGGAAGTCTTTACAGAAGAACTTGCACTGCGGATCGCAGCTTTAACAGAACTATACGGAAGGAGCAAAGAAAATGGCTGAAGTCAGTCTTAGACATATAAAAAAGATCTATCCCAATACGGAAAAGCAAAAGAAAAAAGGCGACGTGCACAGAGTCTCCCACCTGAAGGTAACGGCGGAAGGCGTGGTCGCAGTCGACGATTTCAACCTGGAGATCGCAGACCGCGAATTCATCGTTCTCGTCGGTCCTTCGGGCTGCGGTAAATCCACGACGCTGCGCATGGTCGCAGGCCTCGAGGATATTTCCGGCGGCGAGCTTCTGATCGACGGAAAGCTCGTCAACGACGTGGCGCCCAAGGACAGAGACATCGCCATGGTGTTCCAGAGCTACGCGCTGTATCCGCACATGACCGTGCGCGAGAACATGGCGTTCCCGCTCAAACTGAAGAAGGTACCGCAGGCCGAGATCGACAAGAAGGTCAATGAAGCTGCGGAGATCCTCGGCATCACCGAATATCTCGACCGCAAGCCCAAGGCCCTGTCCGGCGGTCAGCGCCAGAGAGTCGCCATCGGCCGCGCGATCGTCCGCGAACCGAAGGTCCTGCTGATGGACGAACCGCTCTCCAATCTGGACGCGAAGCTGCGTAACCAGATGAGAGCGGAGATCATCAAGCTGCGCCAGAGGATCAATACGACGTTCATCTACGTCACGCACGACCAGACCGAAGCGATGACCCTCGGAGACCGCATCGTCATCATGAGAGACGGCGAAGTCCAGCAGATCGGCACGCCGCAGGAGGTGTTCGACCACCCGGCGAACCTGTTCGTGTCCGGCTTCATCGGCGTCCCGCAGATGAACTACTTCGACGCGAAACTTCTCAAGGCGGACGGCAAGTACACCGTCGAACTCGACGGGAAGACCATCGAGCTTTCGGCAGAAAAGCAGGCAAGACTCGCCGCAAACGACGTGGAGCCGCAGGACATCACGCTCGGCATCCGTCCGGAGCACATCGCCCTGTTCGGCGAAGGTTCCGAGATGTTCCACGGCACCGTGGACGTCAGCGAGATGATGGGCAGCTCGGTCCATCTGCATCTGCAGTCCCTCGGCAAGGACGTCATCGTGATCGTTCCGACGATGGACCTGCAGGGCATCCACCACGACGGCATCAAGGCCGGTCAGGAGATCGCCTTCACGTTCGGCGGAAACGTCGTACACATCTTCGGCAAGGACGAAAAGAACCTGGAATTCTAAAGATAATAAAAAAAGGACGGCGTACAGCCGTCCTTTTTTTAGTGCTTTTTAAAACTCGTCCACAATTTTGACCTTCACGTTCGGCGAGGTCGTCGCGTACATGCAGACGACGTAGTTCGGGCGGAATTCCACGATGTCGCCGAGTTTATAGTCTCTGTCGCAGTCCTCGAGGTCCAGCATGGTGTGGTCGGAGCTGCTGCCCCAGATCTTGATCTGCGGATCGAGCGGGGTCAGGCCCTCTTCCGTGCCGCCGAAGTCCTGCTTGCCGAAAGCCAGAATGCCGCGTTTACGCACGCCGAGGTCCACGTACTTGCGCACGTCGTTTAAGGCCGCGGCGCCCATGTTGCCGTTCGGCATGGTCGGCTTGTTCTTCAGCTCGACGATCTCCGCGCGGATGCGGAACGCGTCGACTCTTTCGGGGAAGTCTTCCTTCCAGGTGTATTCGGCCTTCGTGATGAGCGAGATGCCGGCGCGGATGTCGTTGACCCGCGGATTCAGCTCGCCTTCCGCCATGTTGTGGAAGGACTGCGTGCCGCCGATGGACAGCACGTCGAGCTCGCGGCCGATCTTCGCCTCGATCTTTTCCATGATGTCTGCCAGCCAGTCCACCTTGTCTTTGGACACGCAGACGGAGCCGTAGCAGCCGAAGTTCGCGCCGATGCCGTAGAGTTTTAAGCCCGGCATGCCGAATTCGATCTGGGCAGCGGTATCGATCATGACGTTTTCATCTTCAAAGCCTTCGCGGCGGTCACCGATGTCCTTCATCAGGATGACCCGGTGCACTTTGCCCTGTTTGATGGCTTCGTCGTTGAGCCTGCGCAGCACGGCGGGCTCGGAGTTGAGCGAGATGTCCGCGTATTTGACGACGAGGTCGCACTCGGACAGCGCAGGGATGCGCAGCAGCTCCGTGATGATCTCAGGGTAATGCTCCTTGATCTTCTGGACCTGGTCGATGCGCGACGTCGCAACGGCTCTGGGATGGCAGTCCCACAGCGCCTTGCAGGCTTCAGGCACAGCCGTAAAGCCCTTCACGACAGTCGTGATGCGGATGTTGTACGGTCTGCACATTTCCTTCAGGCAGGTGAAGTTATGCTGCAGGTTTTTCGTATTGATGACTAACTGCGGATAGCGTTCCATGGGGCCTCCTTTCTGCAGAGAGCGCCCCTCGGGGTCCTGTCGACCAACACATCCTCATGCCGTCGCTACGCTCACTAGCAACGGGAATCCACTTGGGAGTCGCATCGCTCTCTTCGCTCCGTCATGAGCCTCTTTGGTCGCCACCCCTCGGGGCAGCTGATTCGTAATTAGACTCTTTTGAATTCTATCGGATCGACTTCGTCATATAATTTGAAGCCGAAGCCGCAGACATCGCCCTTGGTATCGGTGTGGAAATAGATGGGGGCGTTCACGAGCAGCGTGTCCATCTTGACTTCGGGGATGTGGAACACGTCGTAGTGATGGTGCAGGATCTCCTGCGTCACACCTCTCCAGGTCATGAGCAGCTTGTCGCCTGCAAGGTCGATCTCCAGCGTTCCGTGACCCGGCTCCGCATACGTTCCGACGTAGTCGACGAGGTCGTGGGAAGGCTTCGTTCCCGCGACGAATTCGTCACCCAGCAGATCCAGCCGCCAGTCGCCGTGCATGTTGCCCTTGATATCCTTCACGGACCACATGCGTTCGCTCCAGTCGACCGGTTCGAAGCCGAGCACGTTATCGATGATGGTGTACAGCACCGAGCACTGGATGAGGATGTCCGGGCACTGCAGATTGTTGTACAGGATGATGCCGACCTGGCTCTTGGGCAGGCAGCACTGCAGCGTACCGAAGCCCTCGATCTCGCCGAGATGCCAGTACATGGGCTCGCCGCGGTAGTTGTCGTTATACCAGCCCATGGCGTAGCCGCCGATCGGAGAAACTTCGGGGAATCTCCACGGCCACAGCGTGTAGCGCACGTTCTGCATGTGCAGGTCGCGCATGGTCTCCTCCTGCATCAGGCGCGTGCCGTCGGGCAGGACACCTCTCTTCAGGTGAAAGTCCAGATACTTCAGCATGTCGTTGACGCACGAGTTGATGCCGCCGGCCGGCGCGCTCACGTCGGAGTTCCAGTGAGGCACCTTGAACGGTCCGTCGGGACCCGGCCAATACGAACTGCACACGTTGTCGCATTCGTCGAGATACTTGACGAGCGTGCTGGAACGGGTCATGCCGAGGGGCTTAAAGATGCGCTCTTCAACCATGTCGTCCCATTTCTTTCCGGTCACCTTCTCGGCCACGTGCGCCGCGATGTCGACCATGTAGTTGTTGTACTGCGCCTTGTAGCGGAACGGCAGATTGGGCTTCAGATACTGCAATCTCTGCCACAGTTCCTCGCGGTCCGTGATGGTCACGTCCGACCAGACCGCGTCGTACGAAGCAAGGCCTGTACGGTGGCAAAGCATGTCGCGCAGCGTGCATTCGGCAGTCGCGAACGGATCGTACATCTTGAAGTCGGGCAGATAGTCCTTGACGGGCCTGTCGAAATCGAGCACGCCGTCGTCGACGAGCATGCCGATCAGCGTTGCGGTAAAGCTCTTGCTGCACGACGCGATGCCCCAGATGGTATCGCCGTCGATAGGCTCTTTCGTGTCGAGATCCTTGTACCCGAAACCGCCCGCGAACAGCACCTTGCCGTCCTTGATGACGCCGACGCCCATGCCGGGAGTCTTGTAGCGCTTCAGTTCTTTTTCAACGTATTTCTTGGTGATGACTCGCATAATACCCTCCTAGACCGGGATGGGCAGACCGGTCTTTTCGATAAACGCCTGATGGTTCTTGACCCGGAAGACGTCCGTGCCGTTCTCTTTGATGTCCGCTTCGATCTTTTCGATCAGCATGTCCATAGATGCGTCCGCTCTTTCGAAGCAATCCTGCGTGCAGCCGCGCAGCAGCTCTTCCGCGGACTTTTCATTGCCCTGCTTCAGGAGCATATCCGCCGCCTGCAGCGCGCGTTCTGCCGCCTGGCGGAACAGGCCGTCCAGATATCTTCTCTCGTCTTTGATCCACTGCACGTACTTCGGGTGGTCCGCTTCGACGTCCACCTGCAGCCGCTTGGCCTTCCACCAGAAGCTGTCTTCGGAATACTTGTTCGTGCCTCTGCCCATGGCTTCGGGCACGTAACCCACGTTGAAGAACGGGATCGCGAAGCTGCTGCACGGAGGCGCCATGCTCGCCCAATACACGAACTTCGTCATCTTGAAGTCGGGCTTTCTGTATTCGGTCACCATAGACGCTGCCGACTGGCAGGGTCCCGGTTCGCAGCCGTGCATGCAGATGCCCGCCGCCAGCGTCGCGGCAGCGCCCCAGCGCGGTTCGAGCATGGAGCCTTCGAAGTGGTCGCGCAGGATGGTCCACATGTCGTCGCCGTTGTACTTCCTGTTGCCGAAGCTGCGGATGATCTCGTGCGCTCTGCATTCTCTGGGATAGCCGGACAGCGTTCTCGTGTTCAGCAATACGAAGCTCTTGGAGAAGTTGAACGGTCTTGCCGGGTCGTGCAGTCCGTTCGCGACCGCGTAGTCGGCAAGGCCTTCGGAGCATTCGTCGTATTCCTCGCCGATCGTGTACAGGTTGGAGATCGGATAGATGCCCTTGATGCGCTTGGCAGCCCAGTGGCGGTCGACGGTCTCCAGCAGCCAGATCGCCTCGGAGTCGGAGATCATGAACGTGTTGTGGTAGTTGTCGTCCGGATTCATGTACGCGCATCCGCCGCCCTGTCCGTACTTTTCCAGGTGGTCGATGATCACGTGCATAGCCTGGTAAGCCGTGCGGCCTCGCTCCAGGCCCAGACGCAGCAGATCCATGCCCAGCAGCGCTTCTTCCTTCTGCGCGGGGATCTCGGACCAGTCCGCTTCGTTGCCGATGCAGACGCCGTGCTCGTTGATGCCCATCTCGAAGCCCCAGATCCACCAGGGCTGGGAGCCTATCATAGCGTACGTCTGTTCCGCCTGCGGCACTTCGATGTACGTACACTTCACCATTTCGCCCGGTGCGTGCTTTTCCGCCGGAAAGAACTTCAGGTTCTGGCATTCGTCCGTCTCGCGGTCGGAGTTCTTGGCCAGGATGTTAAAGCCGCTCACGGTTGCGCTCTTCTCGACTGCCACGGTGTCGCAGCTCGGGGTGCAGTCGCAGATCTGCTTTTTTCTGTACATATGGATCTCCTTTTACTTTACGGTGATAAGTTCGTATTCTCTGGTACCCATGCCCAGTTTTTCAGCGTGTTCGAGACCCGCCTGCCATTTCGTGTTCGGGTGGACCATCTTGAAGATGTCGCCCTCTTCGATCGCTTCCTTGCGGGTCGCTTTTTTCTTGGAGTCGCGCAGTATGTCGCCGAGCAGCGAGCCCTCGATGATGGGCTGGGCGTTGACCGCGTCAGCGCAGGCCTGGTCGATGGCGACGGGGTCGAAACCCGCGTAGATACCCACGTCGGGAACGATGGGCAGATCGTTCTGGCTCTCGCAGTCGCAGTCGGGCGAAACGTCCATGACGAAAGCGATGTGGAAGTTCGGCTTGCCCTGGATGACGGCCCAGGTATATTCGGCGATCTTGCAGGACAGGGCTTCCTTGCCGGAATCCCACTTGGTCTGGATGGCGTCCTTGGGGCAGACCGCGATGCAGCGTCCGCAGCCCAGGCACTTGTCCTCGTCGATGACGGCCTTCTTATTGACGACCTTCACACCTTCGTGCGCGCAGTTCTTCTCGCACGTTTTGCAGCCGATACATCTTTCCTCGATCACCCGCGGCGTGCCGTCGGAATGCATCTGCTGCTTGCCGGAACGGCTGCCGCCGCCCATGCCGATGTTCTTCAGAACGCCGCCGAAGCCCGCGCTCACGTGACCCTTGACGTGGGAGAGCGAGATGACGATATCCGCTTCCGCCAGCGCGGAACCAATCTTCGCCGTCTTGCAGTACGTGCCGTTCGGAACGGGCATCTCGCGTTCGTCCAGGCCTTTCAGACCGTCGGCGATGATGGTCTGTACACCGGTCGCAAGCGGGTTGTAGCCGTTGATGTACGCGGAATCCAGATGGTCGATCGCGTTCTTTCTGCCGCCGACGTACAGCGTGTTGCAGTCGGTCAGATAAGGCTTGCCGCCCAGCCTCTTGATGTAGTCGCAGACCGTTCTGGCCCAGTTCGGACGCAGGTAAGCCAGATTGCCCGGCTCGCCGAAATGGATCTTGACCGCGACGAACTTGTCCTGAAAATCGATCTCCTCGAAACCGGCCTTCTTCATCAGGCGTTCCATCTTATGCAGAAGGCTCTCCTCGCCCTTCGTGCGCAGATCAGTGAAATATACCTTTGCTTTTTCCATCTCTTTCTCCTCCGTGCCTTACTTCAGTGCCTGAAATTCTTTGCGGATCGCCGCAAGCGTCTGGGGCTGCGTGATGACGCGGTACCCGGTGAGCGCCATGGCGCATGCGGCTTCCATCATGCGGTCTTTTGCGTATTCCGTCTGCGTGCAGGCTGCGAATTCCCTCGTGTGACCCGGTACGTTCTTCTCCGTGATCGGAAAATACGGGTGTATCGTCGGGCAGACGTACGACACGTTGCCGGCGTCCACGGAACCGCTGGCTTCGCCGGGGTCCGCGACTTCTTTGACGCCGAATTCTGCCAGGCAGTCGATGAACAGATTGTTCAGGACCTCGTTCGTCGCCAGGTCGTCGTAGCCCAGTTCGAACGGTCTCATCTGCAGCTTGCAGCCGGTCGCGACCGCTGCCGCCTTGCCGCAGTTTACGACCTGCTCGTACAGATGCTTCAGGTAGGCCTTCTTGGCAGCCCGCACGTAAAAGCGGCACACGCAGTGCTCGGGGATCACGTTGCAGGCTTCGCCTCCCTCGGTGATGATGCCGTGGATGCGCGCGTCGGTCTTCGTCTGCTGGCGCAGCGCGTTGATATTGTTGAACGTCTGGATGACCGCATCCAGCGCGTTGATGCCCATCTCCGGTTCGCTCGCCGCGTGGGCGGCCTTGCCTGTGAATTCGAACTCGATCGTCTCCATGGCGAGCGACGTTCCGCTTTTATAGTACTCGACGCTGCCCGGATGGCAGACGATGGCCGCATCCAGATCGCGGAACACGCCTTTCTGCGCATAGGCGACCTTCGCGCCGTTCGTTTCCTCCGCAGGGGTGCCCAATACGACAGCCCAGCCGCCGGTCTCGTCCACGAGGCGGCTCAAAATGATGCCTGCCGCGATGGACGTGGCGCCCAGCATGTTGTGTCCGCAGCCGTGGCCTACGCCCGGCAGCGCGTCGTATTCGGCCATGTAGCAGATGTGCGGGCCGGGCTTTGCGGAACGGTATTCCGCGCGGTAGCCGGTCGGCACGCCCAGATAGGGCTTTTCCACTTGAAAGCCGTACTTTTCGAGCAGAGATACGTGCAGCTTCGACGATTCGTATTCTTTGTTGCCCAGTTCGGGATTCGCGTAGATCGCGTCGGACAGCGCCACGATGTCGGGCCTGATCTCCTTCGCGGTCTGCAGGATCCTGTCTTTCATGTTTGTGCCTCCTATCGAATGCTTATTTCAGGAATCCGTCGATGATGGCCTTCTCCGCCTCTTCTTCGGTCAGCCCAAGTGTGCGCAGCTTTAAGATCTGCTCGCCCGCGATCTTGCCGATGGCGGCTTCGTGGATGAGCGCCGCGTCGCGGTTGTTCGCGACGAGTTCGGGACTCGCGTCCACCCGGCCGTTTTCGGACAGGATGGCGTCGCACTCGCTGTGACCCGTACATTTCGCGTTGCCGATGATGTTGGAGCGGTATGCCTGGTAGCTGTCGCCTCTCGCGACGGAGCGGCTGATGAGGTTCACGCCGCTGTCCTCACCGTTCATCTCGACCTCGAAATCAGTCGTCGCGGTCTCGTCGCCGTCGGTCAGCAGCCTTTCCTTGATGACGAGCGTCGCGCGGTCGCCTACGGTGCCCCGCGTCTTTCTGACAGAACTGGATACGCCGCCGAGCTGGACGGTATCCATCTCCATGTAGGAATCGGGACCCAGGAAGACTTCCGTCTGCGGATCGATCGTCTTCTTCGTATCGTTCGCGCCGGTGCCGATGTGCTTCTCCACGTATTTGACCCGGGAGCCCTTTTCCAGGAAGAAGCGGTGAATGCCGCTGTGGCGGGCCGGTTCCCCGGTCTCGGTGTGGATGCCGCAGCCGGCGATGATGGTGACGTCCGCGCCTTCCCCTACGAAGAAGTCATTATAGACCAGGTCGTCCACGCCCGCCTTCGTGACGCAGGCGGGGATCAGGACGTCTTCGCCCTTCGTGCCGGGAGCGATATGGATGTCCAGGCCGGGGTTGTCGGTCTTGGAATCGATCTTGACGTTGTCCGTGGACTGTCTGCCCAGGCTCATGCAGTTGGAGCGGATGTTGTAAGCCCCGGTAAACGCGCTCATGTCGAGCCCGGTAACGGTCTTCAGCAGATCCGCGGTATCTTTATCGATATTGTTCAAATTCGTTCTCCTTTAATCTCTCGTGTTTCTGGGGCAGCCCGGGTCGCAGTTGTCGTTCTTGCACAGCAGGCGCGGGAAAATGGTGTGGCGGTCGCCGCGCAGACCGACCTTGCCGTTTTGGATCATCACGATCTCGTCGGCGATGGACAGGATGCGCTCCTGGTGGGAAATGATGACCAGGGAGGATTCCCTCTTGTCGCGGATGTTCTCGAACACGCGCACGAGGCTGTTGAAGCTCCACAGGTCGATGCCCGCTTCCGGTTCGTCGAACACGGACACCTTGCTGTGACGCAGCAGAACGGTCGCGATCTCGATGCGCTTGATCTCGCCGCCGGACAGATGGTTGCCCACGCCTCTGTCGACGTATTCGCCTGCATCGAGGCCCACTTCGCGCAGGACGTTTGCGAGCTCCTCGTCGCTTAAGGTTCTGCCCGCTGCCATGTTCAGGATGTCGCGCACGGTGATGCCTTTGAAGCGGACCGGCTGCTGGAACGCATAGCCGACGCCCGCGCGGGCCCTTTCAGTCGGATCCATCGGAACGAGGTCCATACCGTCGAGCAGGATCTGTCCTTCGTCCGGCTTTTCCACGCCCGCAATCATCTTGGCGAGCGTCGTTTTGCCGCCGCCGTTCGGGCCCGTCAGGCAGATGAGTTTGCCGTCCGGGATCACCAGGTTGATATCGTCCAGGATCTTTCTCCCCTGTGCGGAGAAACTGAGATTTTTGATTTCTAACATTGGATTTTAAAGTTCTCCTTTGCAATAGTGCATAGTTATAATAATTATATCATAAAACGGAAGACCTTTTCGGCCTTCCGTTGATTATTCTTGCATAAGACACGGGGACGGTTCTCCTGTCTTCCATTCTGCAGTATGACTGCGGCCACAGAAGATGGGCCGTTTGAGGGTCATCGGGGGCCGCCGGTGCTTAGCGACTGGCGAGCCGCAGGCGAAGACAGAGCTTAGCACGAGCCGGAGACTACAGGCTCCGGCGAGGCACCGCTGCGTGGGGGTTCCCCCGTGAGCGGGAGCGTGCCTGAAAACGGCCTGTCTCTGCGGCCGCAGGGAAACTATCGGATCCGCAGCGCTCTCATAGCGTTCAGGATCGCCAGCATGCACACGCCGACATCCGCGAAGATCGCCAGCCACATATTCGCAAAGCCGAAGGCTGCCAGGATCAGCACCAGCACCTTGATGCCGATGGAGAACCAGATGTTCTCGTAGATGATGCGCATCGTCTTCTTCGCGATGCGGATCGCCAGCGCCACGTCCGAAGGCTTGTCGTTCATCAGGACGATGTCCGCCGCTTCGACCGCAGCAGCGCTTCCCATGGAACCCATGGCGATGCCCACGTCCGAACGGCTGAGCACCGGCGCGTCGTTGATGCCGTCGCCCACGAAAGCGACTGTCTTTCCTTCGCCCTTTGTCGCGATCAGCTCCTCGACCTTGTGCACCTTGTCTTCGGGCATCATTTCGGCATAGTACTTGTCCAGGCCCAGATCCGCCGCCACGTCGGACGCTATGTCCTGCTTGTCGCCGGTCAGCATGACGGTGCGGGAGACGCCCTGGTTTTTCAGCGCCTTGATGGCGTCCTTCGCGTCGTCCTTTTCCACGTCCGCGATCACGATGTGACCCTCGTAGCGCCCGTCGATCGCAATGTGCACGGTCGTGCCGTGCAGGTGGCAATCATGCCATTTGACCCCGACGCGCTCCATCAGGCGGCGGTTGCCGCACTGCAGCTTTTTGCCGTCCACGATGGTCACGACGCCTTCGCCCGCGAACTCCTCGAAGGATTCCACCCTGCCCTTATCCACGCGTTTGCGCGTGCGGCGCTTGTACTCGTCCGCCAGGGACTTGGAGATCGGGTGGTCGGAGAAACTCTCCGCGATCGCCGCGAGTTCCAGCAGTTCCTCTTCGGTGATGCCTTCGGGATGCACGGCTACGACGGAGAACACGCCCTTCGTCAGGGTCCCGGTCTTGTCGAACACGACCGTGTCGGCCTTCGACAGCGCTTCCAGATAGTTGCCGCCCTTGATCAGCACGCCCTTCGAAGACGCGCCGCCGATGCCCGCAAAGAAGCTGAGAGGCACGGAGATGACCAGCGCGCAGGGACAGGATACGACCAGGAAGATCAGGGCTCTGTGCACCCACGTCGCCCAATCGCCCGTCACGAGGGACGGAATGACGGCCACGGCAAGCGCCAGTCCGCAGACGATGGGGGTGTAGTATCGCGCGAACCGCGTGATGAACTTCTCAGCCTTGCCCTTGTTGTCCGCGGCTTCTTCCACGAGTTCCAGAATGCGGGTCGCGGTGGATTCGCTGCAGGGTTTCGTCACCTTCACCTTCAGCAGACCGTTCAGGTTGATGGTGCCCGAATAGACCTCGTCGCCCTCCTCGACGGTGCGCGGCATGGATTCGCCGGTCAGCGCCGCCGTGTCGAGACGCGATTCGCCCTCTTCGATCACACCGTCCAAAGGCACTCTCTCGCCGGGCTTGATCGTGATGACCGTGCCGACTTCGACGTCCTCGGGGTCCACCTGCTGCAGTTCGCCGTTCTCGCCTTCGATATTGGCGTAGTCCGGGCGGATATCCATCAGGTCCGCGATGGAACGGCGCGATTTTGCGACCGCCTTGTCCTGGAAGTACTCGCCGATGCGGTACAGCACCATGACCATGATGGCTTCTTCGTACTCGCCCATGGCGAGGGACCCGAACGTCGCGACGACCATCAGGAAGTTCTCGTCGAAGATCTGGCCGTTTTTGATGTTGCGGAAGGCCTTGCGCAGGATCTTGTGACCGACGGCCACGTAGATGACCAGCACAACGGCCAATACCAGATACTTGTTCATAAAACTACTTTTCTACGATCTCCCAGTCCGGTTCGAGTTTCTTCGTGAGCGCCTTCGCGGCTTCCAGCACTTCTTCGAATTTGTCGTCTGCCGCGGTGAGCGTAAGTTTTTCGGTCATGAAGCTGACGGTCGCCTTTTCGACGCCGGGCAGCTTGCTGATGCCCTCTTCCAGCTTGGCGGCGCAGTTCGCGCAGTCGATTCCCTTGACTTTGAACGATTTCTTCATTGCGGGTCCTCCCTATTCCTTGACGTGATCCATGCCCATCTGCAGGATCGTATGTACATGATCATCGGCCAGAAAATAGATCACCTGTTTGCCTTCCTTGCGGCAGCGGATCAGGTCCATCTGTTTGAGCCCGCGCAGCTGGTGGCTGACCGCGGACTGGGTCGCGCCGGTCTTTTCGACGAGTTCGGCGACGCACAGTTCGCCCTCCATCAGCGCATACAGCAGCTTGATGCGGGTCGTGTCGCTGAACGCCTTGAACAGGTCCGCCAGATCGTACAGATCCTCTTCCGTGATGATGCTTTTATCGACTGTTTTCTTAGCCATGATTCCTCCACTTGAACATATGAATATCTGTTCATATGTTAGTATAAACACAGCCGCCTGATCTGTCAAGCGGCTGTGCAAAATAATTTCAATTCTGTTCCGTTCTCAGTTCTGGCCCAGCGCCAGATACAGGAGCGTAACGATCTGCGCCCTGGTGCATTGCGCATCCGGAGAGAACCGTCCGTTGCCGGTGCCCGCCGTGACCCCGGCCCCATAGGCCCAGCACACGGCGTCGTGATAGTACGCGTCTTCCGGCACGTCTGTGAACGGGCAGCTTCCTTCGGAAGGACTGCCGGCCAGCCGGTACAGGAACATGATGACCTGTGCCCGGGTCACGGTCGCAGCCGGGGCGAAATGATCCGCATTCACGCCCGACGTGATGTTGTTCTCCACGGCCCACTGAACGGCGTCTGCATAATACGCGTCTTCCGCCACGTCCGCAAAGCGGCCTGTTCCGCCGGTCTGTTCCGGAGCGCCTGCGGCGGACCAGAGCATCGTCATCGCCTGGGCGCGGGTGCAGGATGCGTTCGGGGAGAAATGCGTCTCATCGGTGCCTGCCGTAACGTTGTTCTCTACGGCCCAGTCTACGGCCTCCTCGTACCAGGCGTCTTCCGGCACGTCCACGAACTTCTTCGCGGGCTCGTCACTGCCTGCCGGTTCTTCCGGTTCTGCAGACTCTGACGGTTCCTCCGGAGCAGACGGTCTGCTCGAACGCGCGGCCGGCGTAAAGGTATAATCGATCTGAATATAGTCGTAGAGCTCTTCTCCGGTATCCCAGTCCTCTTCCGTCGAGACCCAGGGGATCCTGTCGGTCTGTTCGCCGTTCACGGTGAGCGGTCCGGCGAATATCAGGTCGCCGTATTCGTTGCATTTCGTCAGGAATTCGATCCCGTCCGGGATGCGGACCATGAAGCTCAGATAATGATCGGATCTGTCTTCGATGCGGTCCACGCCTTCCCATCCCTGATTCATCACGTAGAGATTCTCCGGATCGGTATCGATCCAGTACAGCGCGTCGTTCGGAACCGACACCTGCAGGATCGCGTCTCCGCTGTCGCCGACGCGCGGGATCTCGTAGGTCAGAACGATCTCGTCGATCACCTCGGTCCAATGCGCCGTGAGGACGACGTCTCCGTTGGCGGTCAGTTCGTCCCAGGGCGTGCCGGCATCGTCGAACCAGCCGTCGAAGCGCCAGCTGCCTTCGTCATCTCTGACGATACCGGGATCTTCCGGGGTCAGCCCCGCGTTGCGCAGCTGCATACCCTTGTCGACGGTCCACGCGTCCGGCGTTTCCCCATGACCGTTCGCGTCGAAGGTCACAGCGACCTGCTCCACAGTGCCGATCGGGAACTCCCAGCTGCCTGTGATACGCGCAGGGCCTTTCTCATAGGAAACGCTGTATTCCACGGGATCCTGCCCATTGACCGTTATGCTGAGATCGTCCGGCACCGTATGTCCGACCGGAACGACCGTCATCTGCAGATAATAGAGCTTGCCGTCCTGCAGCGGATCGTCCTCTGTCAGCCATTTCACCTCTTCGCAGCTGAGCCAGGACAGATTGAGCGCATCCACTTTGCCTTCCAGTTCAGCAGGCGCAGCATCCGCCGCATCGCCTGCGCCGGGATCTGCGATGACCAGCGCCATATCCTCCATCTCAAGAGCAGGCGCCAGCAGGGAAAGCCGCGCCAGGATCACGTCGGGATGATGCGAGAAGACCAGCGTCAGGGCGTTGTCCGCCGCGTCCATCAGAACGCTCAGGTCCATATAGAGGTAAAGGGCGTCCGCCAGCTCTTCCTCAGACGGGAATTCCCAGCCCTCTTCCGACACGGCAGAAGTGTCGACGACCATCGGGCTGAGCAGGGACAGCAGCGCATAGACGCCTTCTGTTTCAATGACCGGGCCCGTGCCGTCCCCGTTGACTTTCTCCGCCACAACGGCCGCCGCATTCCAGCGGAGACGGGCTGCGTCAGAAAGCAGTTCGTCCTTGTTCTCCGGGCCCTTTTCGCTCACATAGGCTTCTTCCAGCCGGCTGAGGGCCAGATCCGGCAGAAGATCGAGCAGCGGAGACAGCTTGCTCGTGAGTTCGCCCTCGCTGCCGAAGATCACGTGGCAGAGCGTCTGCAGGCCCAACTGATAGGTATAGGAGATCTTCGTCTCCGTCCCGTCCTCCGTAAAGCCCGCTTCCCGCGCCTGCGAGTAGGCTTCTCTTGCGGGAACGACCTCTTCGAGCTGGTCCAGCAGCCCCTTCACGAACGCCGCGGGATCGTCGTCAAAGGCACCCGGATTGTACGCCTGCGCCTTTTCGTATGCGTCCGGATTGATCTTTGCCAGCATGGCAATCACGTCTTCGGCGGGATCCGTATCATAGGCGACGTCCTGTCCGTAACGAACCATGTCCCAGAGCGGCAGCATCGTGACGGGGTCGTCGCTGCAGACGTAATTGTGTATGGCCTGATATTTATCGTCCTTGGCAGACGGGTTTTCCGTCGTTGCCGGCGATTCGAACGTATAGCAGAACAGCTCCGGGTGCGCGCTGCGGTCCAGCAGATAAGCGCCTGCCAGGTTCGCGATCGCGCCGCCGCGGCTCTGTCCGGTGATCCACAGAATACCATCGCCGGCCAGCCTCATCGCGTCGAGATCCGCGAGGAAACTCTCCGCCGCAGCCTTGTATGACGCCTGATCCGGCGTATCGACTCCGTCTTCGTTGACCGTCACGTTCTGCTGCCAGCCCTTATCGCCGTACTGGTCGCCCTGGAACACGACAGCGGTCAGCGTTTTTACGCCGACGGTCTTCGTGCCCACCGTGTAGGCGCAGTCGGATAAATCGCTGCTGCCGAAATTATTCGAAACGATGTTCCCGAAGCCGAGCGCTTTTAAAAACGCCCCGCCGTGATCCGCGTCGCACCCGGCCGCAGCCAGCTGCGCGGAGATCAGCGCCAGCGCATCGTTGCGCTGCGACGCGTCTCCGGAAAACCAGTCGTCGGTATAGTAACAGCCGGCAGGAATGAAATCCTTCGTCAGTTTGGAATAGTATTCGACCTCTGCGAACATGTAGTCCGGATCCGCAGCGAACGCTGTGCCCGGTAACATGCCGAGGGTCAACGCAAGAACCAGCAGACACGCGATCCGCTTAACGCTCTTCTTTGTTCTGATCATTTTAGTGTACCAATGCTAAAACTTCTTTTCGACGACCATTTCCACGTTCTTGTCGCGGATATAGATTTTCACCTCGTCGGCGAGGTTGGCTGTGATGGAGCGTTCCAGCTCGTCCCACTCTTCAGCATCTTCTTCCTTGTTGGCCTCGATGGCATTGCGGTATTCGCTCAGCGACCAGCCGTACATCATGCCCTGGCCGACCTGGCTCATGCCCGGTCCCAGTCCGTCGATGTCCGTAGAATAGAAACCGTACGCCAAAGGCGACATGCCGCTTTTATCTGGTTCGTACATCCGCGTAAAGACGTCCTTCAGCTTGCCCATAATGCCTACAGCTGCCGCGTTCTCGCCCGAAGAAGCCGACTTCAGAAGTTCTTTGCGCATCTCGCTGTTCACGAGCGTCTCGACGGCGAGGTGCAGGAAGAACGCCTTCCCTTCCGTCTCCACCCAGTAGTCGTACTGCGTCTCGCCGACGATCGTGCGCAGCATGCCCATCATCTCTTCAGCCAGAAGCCGCAGGCGCAGCGCCTGTTTCGGCTCCAGCCCGCGGTAAACGGCGGCCTTTTCCGTCTGCTCCAGCGCTTCTTCGATGCCGCTCCCGCTGGCGGTGATCCGGATCACATCTGTTTTCATACCGGTTGCTTCCTTTCTGCGCCTTGCACTACTCGATGGTCAGAATCTCGGAAAACCCCGTGACGTCGAAGATCTCCTGGATCGTATCGTTGACGCCGCAGATCTTAAAGCCGCCCTTGGGCATCATCTTCTTGTGCGCCCGCAGCAGCACGCGGAGACCCGCCGAGGAGACATACGTCAGCTTGCTGAAGTCCATGACGAGCTCGTTTGCCTCTTCGGGGAGAGCCTCCAGGGCTTCGTCCAGATCCGGAGAAGTGAGCGTGTCGAGCCGGCCGTCCAGCGCGAAGACCGCTTTTCCGTTTTCTATCGTTTTTTCGATCAACATTCTTGTTCCTCCGTTTTGGCAGAGCATTTTTCCTGCAATCGGCTCTGCCTTTCTTGCTACTATTATACGATTCATATTACAATGTTCGCAAGGCAAAGAACGCGACCTGCGGCGACTGCGTTTTCAACCGGCGGTTGAGAGAACTGGCCGAACAGTCGCTGGAACGCCGCCTGCCGTTCTGCTATTCTTCAGTCAACAGCGCTGAAGAACATAACAAAGGAGAACAAAAACATGGAATTAACGAATAAATTAAAGAGTCTGAGAACGGCGCGCGGCGTGACCCAGGAAGCGCTGGCAGAAGCCGTCGGCGTGTCCGCGCAGGCTGTTTCCAAGTGGGAGCGCGGTCAGGCGATGCCCGACGTCAGCCTGCTGCCCGAACTCGCCGTTTACTTCGGCGTGACCTTGGACGGGTTGTTCGGGCTCACCGAAGAAAAGGAATACGACCGCATCCAGAACGTCCTGTGGGACAAGCGCCTGCTGCCCCATGCGGAGTTCGACCAGGCGGAGCGCTGGCTGGACGAGAAAATCGCAGCCGGCTACCGCGCTGCAGACTGCCACCGCCTGAAGGCGGATCTGTACAACCACCAGGCCGGTTTCCTGCGCAACGCCGCCGCAGAAGAAGCCAAGGCAGCCTTGGCGATCGATCCGGACTGCCGCGAGGCGCACGGGGAGCTGAACACCGCGATGCGCGGCTATATCCCCGACTGGTGCGCACGCAACCATCACAAGGAGATCGCATATTACCAGCAGTTCGTGAAAGATCATCCGGACAGCTGGAAAGCCTGGCTTTGGCTGCTCGACAATCTGTTGGATGACGGTCGGTTTGAAGAAGCGGAACAGGCGATCGAAGGCCTGGCAAAGGCCGACAATACGTTTCGCGTACCGCTCTACCGCGGCCTGCTGCTGTGGCACCAGGGCAAAAGAAAAGAAGCGCATGCGATCTGGGACAAGATGCTGAAAGAGTTCGGAAGCGACTGGCTCGTGTGGTTCAGCATGGCCGACGTAGCTGCGATGGAACTGCGCTACGACGATGCCGTGGCGATGTACCGCAAAGGCATCAAGACACAAACGGCGCCCAAATATGTGGACGGTTTCGAATCTATTGCGCAGGTCTACGAGATCTGCGGCAACTACCCTGCCGCCATCGCCGCACTGGAAGAAGAACTGGAACTGTTAAAGCAGGACTGGGACACGACCGAAGGCGAGACCGCGGACAGCGTGCGGAGAGAGATCAAAAGGCTGAAAGCGAAATAGAAATAGCAAAAGACCGGAGCAACTCCGGTCTTTTTTTTGGTGGACCTTAGGGGATCGTTCAAGCTTCGCCTTCGGCTCGCTTTCACGTGAACCCTGTCAGGGGTTCGAATCCCCTGATATCTTCAATCGTCGAACGAAAACCCCACAGGCTATCACCTGTGGGGTTTTTCATTCGTGGTGGACCTTAGGGGATTCGAACCCCTGACCTCCACACTGCCAGTGTGGCGCGCTCCCAACTGCGCCAAAGGCCCTCGATGGGACAGAAGTTAGTTTAGCATAAAGCTGCCCGGGACTCAAGAAAAATTTTTTACTTTTTCGCGCTTTGTTGGACATTTATTGGATTTGCCGTGGTAAAAAGATAGTACAATATAAAAAGCAAAGCAAAACACACCGCGGCGATGCCGCAGAGAGGAGCATATATGTCGGATCAACAGTTAAATCCACAGGCGCAGGAACACCGTAATTATTATTCCCTGGAGGAATTCGCCGAACGCCGCAGACTGCAGGAAGAGCTGCGCAATGCCATCGACAAGACCATCCCTGGCTACGAGGTCTATGCACAGGCCATGGAAGAGCTGAACAAGAAGATGGACGCGTACAGCGTGCTCGATCAGTGGGGCGTCGCGAAGCAGATCGACGAAGCTGGCAAACAGGAACTGATGGAGGCGATCAAGACCACCGCTCTGGCCGGGGAAGAACTCCTGAAGAACGCAAAGGGTTCGGTAGACCCGAAGGTCCAGAAGACCGCCGATACCGTCCGCAAACTCCAGGGCGCGATGAGCCGCGACATGAACCTGCTGCAGCTTTACGACCCGAACGGACCGGAAAAGAAATCCCTGCCCGAACTGCAGGAAGACGCCCGCACGTCCACGGTCGACATCGGCGACAAGGAATTCGAAAAGATGAGCGGCTTCCAGTCCGAGCGCATCCCCATGACCCTGCAGAACGCCAAGGGCAAGAAGATCAGCGGTTTCTTCACGAAGGCCAGCAAATTCACCATCCTGCCCGAATTCAACAGTCTGCTAAAGCGGATGGACAACCTCTCGGACGACAAGGAGTTCTTCAAAGATTTCCTGAGCAAATACCGCCAGGCACGGATGAAGCAGACCCCGGCAGCCAAGGATTACTCTGACGAATACCTGATCGGCGAGATCCTTCAGAAGAGCGGCGGCGGCCAGCCGAACGCGCTGAAGATGCACCTGGGCAAGGTGTTCGGCAAAGACGGATATGAGATGAACGATATCTTCGGGTACAACGGGCTGAAGGTATTCTCCGAAGGACTGCAGAAGATCGCGGCTACGCCGGCCTCCTACATGAACCTGATGATGGACATGAAGGAAGGCGAGCGCTTTGACCAGCGCAACAGCGCCATGAGCGCCGTCGCGGACGTGCTTGGCGTGCCGAATCTGATCGCCCGTTCCCGCAATATGAAGTTCCGCGACAGCAAGGGCAACGTCGTCGAAGGCACGTTCATGGACGTCGCCAAGGGCACGGACCTGGGCGGCGGAAAGAACGAAAACGCGCAGAAACTGAGCAAGCAGCCGTTCAAAGGCGCAGGCAGCGAAGGTCTGCGGCAGCTGTGCGACCTGCAGGTCCTGGACTATATCTGCGGCAACATCGACCGCCACTCCGGCAACATCGTGTACGAACTGGACAAGGACGGCAAGATCATCGGCGTGCAGGGCATCGACAACGATACGTCTTTCACCCGGTTCCACCCCGAGAACCGCGACCTGAACGACCTCATGACGGCTCCCAAAAACATGCGGGTCATCAGCAAATCCATGCGTGACAAGATCATGAACATGGACGAAGCCATGCTGAAGTTCTCGCTGCGCGGGCGCGGTCTTTCCGAAGAAGAAATGGACGCCTCCGTCGAACGGCTGAAGATCACCAAGAAGGCTATCCAGGAAAGCGAAAAGCATTACGGCGGAACGTTCAACTTTAAGGGCAAGGTAAAACCGGATAAAAACCACCTGCTCATCCTGGATGACAAGGATTTCAAGAACCTCGACATCAGTTATCTGCGCCACACGGGAAAGAAGGAAGCCACCTCGACCATCAACGAAGTAGATAAGCTGATCCAGATCGCCAACGAATATAAGGCGGGAGTGCAGGCCGGCACAACGGAAAGGAAAGACGTCAACCCGCTCAATCTCAAGAGTTTCGATACCACGGAGAAAGACCTGATGTGGTCCACGGTCCGCCAGAAGGTCGGCACGACCCGTCAGTATATCGAAAACGTGCAGCTGTACAACGGCAGAAAGACCGTGAACAGCGTGGACGACCTGACGAACACTTCGCACGGCAGTTCCCCGGAATGGGACAAGATGGTCGCGAACATGAAGGCTCTGAACAAGTACAACGCAGGCGCCTACCGTGACAAGAACAAAACGGACCAGATCCTCACGACCGAGCAGTACGTGAAGACGCAGGGCCTGTGGGCGCAGCTCGACAAATCCGCGGACGATTACCTCGCCAAAAAGATGCGGGAAAAAGGCGTAACCGATCTGAAAAAGCTCGTGGGCAAGAACGATTACGAAAAGGACCGCATCGAATACGCGAAGCGGGTCAAGCAGTATACGAGCAAGCATAAGATCGATCCGCTGACCGACCACCAGAAGGAAGTCTTAAAGCAGCACGATGAAGGCGACCTGATCGAGCTCAACAAGAAGATGAAAGAAGAAGCGCTGAAGATCCAGAAGGCGCAGCAGAACAAGGGCCCGCAGGCAGGCATGTAACGGCACCATGGAAGAACGCGTTGTAAAACTGCTGAACAAAAAGAAAAAAGGCATGCTGCAGAAGCTGTTTTTCAGCCGCCTCGGCGTGATCGTGATCCTGATCGTGCTGCAGCTGCTGCTGTTCCTCCTGTTTGCCGCATGGTTCCGCCAGTACCTCACCCATTACGAAGTGGTGCGAGGCATCTTTACGCTGGCGATGGTGATCTACCTGTTCAACAGCGGTATGGATTCGTCCGCAAAACTCACGTGGCTGATGATCATCGCGGTGGCCCCCTTCTTCGGCACGTCCTTCCTGTTCTTCTCGAAAATCGATTTCGGCCATAACGTGCTGAAGGACAGGGTCGCGGAGATGATACGCCGCACGAAGAATCTGCTTCCGCAGAAAGAAAGCGTCCTGCAGGAACTGGAACGTGACCCGTACGGCACGGAGGATCTGCACCGCTACATGAACCGCGAAGGCTGCTTCCCCATCTACGACAATACGGAAGTGACGTATTTCCCGCTGGGCGAAGACAAGTTCAAGGTCATGCTCGAAGAGCTGGAAAAGGCGGAAAAGTACATCTTCATGGAGTACTTCATCATCGATGAGGGCACCATGTGGGGACGCATCCTGGACGTGCTGGAGCGCAAGGCGAAGCAAGGCGTGGACGTGCGCGTAATGTACGACGGCATGTGCGAGCTCTCGACCCTTTCCTTCGATTATAACGAACGCCTGGCGGAGCTGGGCATCAAGGCGAAGGCTTTCTCGCCGGTGCGCGCGTTCATCTCCACGCACTACAACTACCGTGACCACCGCAAGATCCTGTCCATCGACGGCAAAGTCGCCTTCACCGGCGGGGTCAACCTGGCGGACGAATACATCAACGAGATCGAGCGCTTCGGCCACTGGAAGGATACGGCCGTGATGCTGAAAGGCGACGCGGCAGCGTCCCTTACCCTGAGTTTTCTGCAGATGTGGAACGTGACGGAAGAGAAGCCGGACTTCTCCGAATGCAAGGAGCTGGCGGAAGAACAGGCGGAAAAGCGGGCAGGCGGCACGCCGAAGACAGCGGAAGGCTACGTGATGCCTTACGCGGACAGTCCGCTGGATGGGGACAAGGAGGGCGAGACGGTCTACATCGACCTTTTCAACCGGGCCACGGACTACGTGCACGTCATGACCCCCTATCTGATCCTGGACGGCGAACTGGAAGAGGCCATCAAGTACGCGGCGGAGCGCGGCGTGGACGTCAAGATCATCCTGCCGGGCATCCCCGACAAGCAGATGGCCTGGGCGCTGGCGAAGTCGCATTACAGAAGGCTCGTCGACGCAGGCGTGCACGTCTACGAATATACGCCGGGCTTCGTCCACGCAAAGGTGGCGGTCAGCGACGGCTGCCGGGCCGTGGTCGGGACCATCAACCTGGACTACCGCAGCCTGTACCACCATTTCGAGTGCGCTGCCTATCTGTACAAGGTGCCCTGCATCCCGCAGATCGAAGAGGATTTCCAAAGCACGCTGGCGCAGTGCCGCACCGTGACCCAGGAGAGCATCACGAACGAAAAGGTGTCCATGAAGCTGAAAGGCTTTATCATGAAGCTCGTGGCGCCGCTGATGTAAAAAAAAGAGGACGGAAGAACCGTCCCCGTGTCTTATCTGATATTCGACTGATACGTCAGCCAGACCATAAGACAATTGAATGCGATCAAAAGCGCTCCTACCAGCAGGTGGCGCTTTTTTTCTGCAGCCATCGTGGCGATGAACTCGCGTACGAACGCGTTGATCCAGAAATAGCGTTTCGTTTTGCTGCCGGTGCCTTCCGCGCGGACGCCCAAAGACGTAGCGATGAGCCCCGCCCGCAGCACGTGGTAGTTCGTCGTGGCGTAGGCAATCTGCGGGGCCTCCTGCGCGCTGTGAGCACGGATGACCTCCAGCGAATTGCGGAAGTTCGTCTCCGTGCTGGTGGACTGATCTTCGCACAGGATGCGCTCTTCGGGAATGCCCTGCTCCATCAGATAATTTTTCATGCAGGTGGCTTCGGACAACGGCTCGTCTGGCCCCTGTCCTCCGGAAGGAACGAAGGTGAGCGCTTTGCCGGTCTCTTCTTCCTGCTGCTTTGCGAATTCCAGCGCCTTGTCGACACGGCCCTTCAGCAGCGGCGTCGGTGTTCCGTCGTCCTTCATGCGGCAGCCAAGAATGACCATATAGTCCTTGTCACGCTCTGGCTTGTGCTTCGCCGCGGCGATGCCCAGAATAACGGTCCCCATCAGCACGCATTCCAGGTAAGACGTCAGCGTGCCGACGAGGCATTCTGCCAGCATCTCCACGTGCGTGGCGATGCCCGCCTGGTTGTGGATGTCGATGACAGGATTGGCGAACAGGATATGGTACAGCAAGTCCGGAAAGACAGTGCCGAAACACAGCAGCACGCCCAGGAAGCAGCCCAGCATGTTGCGCCAGTTGCGCCCTTCCCTCCGCATCAGCTGAATATTGGTCGCGGTCACGAAGACGGCCAGCACGAACGCGACGGGCAGCGTGATGACCGAAAAGCC
Organism: Bacillota bacterium; assembly: GCA_017557505.1. Taxonomy (GTDB): domain Bacteria; phylum Bacillota; class Clostridia; order Peptostreptococcales; family Anaerovoracaceae; genus RUG11894. The sequence continues at coordinate 42,945 of JAFYYP010000028.1, forward strand.
CTGCATCGCGCTGAGCATGCCGCTGATGGTCGCGATCGGCCCCCGGTACGTGACCGTCCGCAGCACCTGGTCGATGAGCAGAAAGCTCAGAAAGATGAGCAGGCCGATGTAGAAGATGTTGCGGTAACGGTACAGATTCTCCCGCACGCTCTGCCGCAGCCGCACGGAGAACGTGTAGATCAGCAGCAGAAGGTACACGGCGATGGCCAGCGGGATGGTGCGGCTGCCCGTGCAGTCACCCAGAAACTCGTCGAGCGTCAGGATGCCAGTTTTATGTGAAAACAGGCGGAAGAACGCCTGGTATTCGCCCGGACCGTACACGTCTACGTAGGCCCGGCCCTCATGGACCGAACGGAACTCCAGGAAGAGCTGCCCGTTCTCAAGTGTCTGATTGACCAGGTTCACGGCCTCAATATCCTGGTCGATCGCCACGTCAAAATCCCCGGCGTCGTTCGAAAGGCCGGCAACGTCGAGTTTTACAACGTAAGACGTCCCCCGCACCGCGAGAAACGCGATGCAGAGGACCGTCAGGATGACAGCAATCAGGATGAGGGTCTTGTTCTTCACTCTGTTTTGCTCTCTGCGTTCAGAATATCCATGAATTCCTCGCCGGTGATGGTCTCCTTCTCGTACAGATACTGTGCGATCTTGTCGAGCACGGACTTGTTCTCCTTCAGGATGTTCATAGCCTTATCGTACTCTTTGTTGACCAGTTCGACGACCATCTTGTCGATCTGCGCCTGCGTCTCGGGGCTGCAGGCCAGCGTTGTGTCGCCGCCGAGGTACTGGTTCGTGACCGTCTCCAGCGCCACCATGCCGAATTCTCCCATGCCGTAGCGGGAGATCATGGCGCGGGCCAGCTTCGTAGCCTGCTCGATGTCGTTGGACGCGCCGGTCGTGATGGAACCGAAGACCAGCTCTTCCGCGGCTCTGCCGCCCGTGAGCGTCGCGATCTTGTTCTCGATCTCTTCCTTGCTCATCAGGTAGTGCTCGCCCTCGTCGACCTGCATGGTGTAGCCGAGCGCGCCGGACGTTCTGGGGATGATCGTGATCTTCTGCACCGGTGCGGAATGCGTCTGCATAGCCGCGACGAGCGCGTGACCCACTTCGTGGTACGCCACGATGCTCTTTTCCTTGTCGGACAGGATGGCGTTCTTCTTCTGATAGCCCGCGATGACGACTTCGATGCTCTCCTCGAAGTCTCTCTGCGCAGCAGCCTTGCGGCCGTCGCGGACTGCTCTCAAAGCCGCCTCATTCACGATGTTCGCGAGTTCCGCGCCGGAAGCGCCGGACGCCATGCGCGCGATCTTGCCGTAGTCGATGTCGCCCTCGGTCTTGATCTTCTTGGCGTGCACTTTCAGGATGGCTTCCCTGCCCTTTAAGTCAGGCAGCTCCACGGGCACGCGGCGGTCGAATCTGCCCGGGCGGGTAAGCGCCGGGTCGAGCGATTCGGGCCGGTTCGTAGCTGCCAGAATGATGACCCCGGTATTGCCTTCGAAACCGTCCATTTCGGTGAGCAGCTGGTTCAGGGTCTGCTCTCTTTCGTCGTTGCCGCCGATGTTGCCGCCGTTCCTCTTCTGGCCGATCGCGTCGATCTCGTCGATGAACACGATGCACGGCGCCTTTTCCTTGGCCTGCTTGAACAGGTCGCGCACCTTGGAGGCGCCCATACCGACGAACATCTCGACGAATTCGGAACCGCTCATGGAGAAGAACGGCACGTTCGCTTCGCCTGCGACTGCCTTTGCGAGCATGGTCTTGCCGGTGCCCGGAGGTCCGACGAGCAGCACGCCTTTCGGCATGGAGGCGCCGATCTCGCTGTATTTCGAGGGGTCGCTCAGGTAATCGACGATCTCCTTCAGGTTCTCCTCGGCCTCGTCCACGCCTTCGACGTCGGAGAATTTGATGCCGTCCGAAGACTTGACGTAGATCTTCGCGTTGCTCTTGCCGAGGTTGAACATCATGGACCCGGAGCCGCCGGCCTTATCCATCAGGCGCTTGGACAGGAACTGGCCGAGCGCGAGGAAGATCGCGATCGGCAGGATCCACGACAGGATGAAACTCGCGAGCGGCGACGCCTGTTCGACAATCTGGCTCGTGAATTCCGCGCCGGCTGCGTGCAGGCGTTCGGTGAGGCCGGGGTCGTCCATCAGGCCCGTGCGGTAGATCTGCGGCGGGTCCGCCTTGTCGGTGAACAGGATCATGTTGCTGCGCACCTCGACCTTGCCGATCTTGCCTTCTTCGGTCATGGTCATGAACGTGCCGTAGTCCACTTCCTTGATCTGCTGCTTGGAGATGGCCGGCACGACAAGCATGTTGAACAGCAGCATCAGCACCAGCATGACGATATAAAAGACCAAAAGAGGTCTTCTCGGTTGTTTGACTTCGTTCATACAAAAACTCCTTGATTTATACGGAAAAACGCGTGTGTTATATCAATATTCAGGCAAATGTATTATACTATCATATATGAAAACAGAAAAGACGAAAAAGGACAAAAGCATACGCCCCTCCGTGGCGACCGTGACGATCTTCCTGGTCATCGTGGCCATCCTGATCTCCATCCCGCTGCTGCAGCACAGGCAGTTCCTGAAGTTCGTGTCGGACTTCTCGCGCGTCACGACGCGTACGGAGACAAAAAACGTCGTGTACTGCAACTACGAAGGCGAAGACATTCTGCTGAACCAGGAGCAGAAAGTGGACATCTACCGCAAGATCGTCTTTTCGGAGCTGAAGCGGCGCGCCGAACCTTCGGAAGAGATGGCGGAAAGCGGCATGACCGTCACGTACGGCATCCTCGCCACGCTGACGCTCGCGCCCGCGGAATACAAAGGCGAAGAGGCGCTGTACGTGGAATATCACAGCGAGAATATGGATTATACTTATCTCGCCCCGCACTTAAGTTACAGCGTATTCGAAAAGATCATAAAGGGACTGTAAGAAAAGCCGGCAGAAAGCCGGCTTTTTCAGTCTTCGGTATTGTAGACTTTGGAGATCGCTTCGCGGTTGCCCCCGATGAAGACGAAGGCCGCAGCCAGGTTGATCAGACAGATGACCATGACGATGACCCGCAGGGGGATCTTCAGCGACAAAACCCCTGCGAACGCCTCTCCTGTCAGGATCCCTATCATGCTCAGCGTATTGAAGGCGCCGTTGAAACGGCCCTTTTTTTCGTCCGGCACGTAGCGCTGCGTCGCGGAGATGCGGATGTTATACGACGTCACGCCGAGCAGCCCGATCACGATGCAGCAGACGATCTCGGCCGGGATGGGCAGGTACAGATAGAACGCGCTGAGGATGTTGATCACGATATATACGATGAGCGCGATGTCGTATTTCTTTTCCACGGGCAGCCTGTGGCGGTAATGATAGATGCCGCCGAGGGCTCTTGCAGCGGAGCCGCAGCCCCACACGAGCATGTAGATGTATTCGCCGTTGGCATAAGCGCTTTTGAAATACGGCAGGGTCACCGTCTGGCCTACGCCGTCGTTCATGGAAGAGAACAGGAAGTAGACCGCGACCGCAAGCAGCCCCTTTTCAGACTTCAGATACTGCATGCCTTCGCGGAAATCGTCCCAGAAGCGCTTCAGTCCGGCTTTCGCCTCCTCCCCCGCGCTTTCAGCTGCGCGTTTGGCGATGTACTGCTCCTCGTGGCGGATCTGCGTCTCGAAGATAGCCGCGATGGTATAGGTGATCACGTTGAACGCGAACAGGGGCACGATGCCGAACGTGTTGTAGACGAAGGCCGAGACCGGGATCATGGCCAGGGTCAGCGTCTGCAGCGTGCTCGCGACGCTGTAGGCTTTCTGGAAATTGCCCGGCGTGATCAGCAGAGGATAAAAACTCTCGTACGCGACCTGGTACACGCTGCCGATGACGCCGAACAGGAATGTACCGCCCGCGAGGATCGCGAAGTTCAGGTGGCCTGCGTGCAGGATGAGCGCAAAGACAGCGCATACGCCCGCCGTGAAGAAATCGAGCGTATAGATCGTGCGCTTGCGCGAAAAGCGGTCGAGAAAAGGCCCTGCGATCAGCGGCATGATGACGTAGGGCACAAAATACACGATGTTGTAAAGCGCGAAATAGAAGGTGGAACCGGTGAAATCGAGCACCAGCAGGGACATAGCAAAGCCGAGCAGCTGGCCTCCGAGCATGGAGACCACGCTGCCCAGCGTGATGATCGTAAAATCTCTGGTCCAGAGTTTATTCGTTTCCATAGATATCGCTCGTGCCGTCGATCAGGGGCCAGGGAGAGACGCTCTGGTCGCCGATACGAACTTCGAAGTGCAGATGCGGGCCCGTCGAATAACCGGTCGTGCCCACGAGTCCGATGATGTCGCCCTGCTCGACCATGTCGCCCGCCTCGCAGTCGATCTCGCTCAAGTGCATGTAGATCGTCTTGAGGCCCGCGCCGTGTTCGATGACGACAGTGTTGCCGGTCATGATGACGAAATCCGCGAATACGACCTGGCCGCGGTTGGATGCCGGAACAGGCGTTCCCTCCGCGATCGCGATGTCGATGCCCTGGTGGCGGCTGGGGGTCGCAGACCCGTTGATGTAGCGGTACAGACCGAACGATGACGTGATGACGCCTTCGACCGGCTGGATGAATTGACCGTCCCAGAGCTTTTCCCAGACGATGTAGCGTTCTTCGGCCAGCGTGCCGAGCTTCTGTTTATAGTCTTCGCCGGCGCCGGGCACGTTCATGGTCGCATCGATCGTCTCCTGCGGCATGTCGAAGCGCTCGACTTCGAAATCTGCCGGCACGATCACGACGTGACCCGTAAAGTCCCTGCTTCCCGCATGGACGATAATGTCCCTGGCGGAAGCGGGCTGGCTGTAGCCAACGGGGACGTAAGCCTCGTAACCATTATCGCTGCCCTCGATGGGGATGAACGCGCACAGACCCAGATCGGATTCGATCGTCGGCGCTTCCGTCTCGAAGCCCATGTCTGCGGTCACGCGCAGGATGTCGCCCTGCACCGCGCGGTCCGAACTGAACGTGACGACCGGCTGTACGTCGATCGTGAAATTGAACTGGTAGCTGAAATCGGCCGCATCGGCTGCGTCGTCTTCGTCGTAGTGAACGTTGACGGTGAGGCAGTAGTCTCCGTTGCGGGAAAATCGGAAGTCCTCCCAGTCGGAAAGATCGCCTTCGGCCACGACGGGATTGACGGATTCGAACGGCCGGAGCAGTTCGAACGTGCAGGAATCCGCGTCAGCGGGGATGTCCAGAGCGAGCTGCTTCTGCGCAAACGTCCCCGCATCCTTCTGGCCGGTCACGGCCGCAGGAGATTCTGCGGAAGACTCCTTGACGACGGGGATGTGCTGCGCGAGCCACTCGGGCTGCCGCAGCAGCCGCGTATGCCAGCTGCCGCTGAACGCCTGCGCGTTCTGGCCTTCCAGCGTGACCGCGGGCACGTCAAACGTGCGGGCAGGCAGCAGCACGTAGTACACGGCCGCAGCGCCGACCAGCAGCAGCAGGATCATGACGATGACGCCGAACGCTTTGACTTTTTTCATCTCTTTATCCCTTTTATCTCTTTAGAACCCCAAGTACCTGCGGATGAGCGTGCACTGCATCTCGACGGCCTTGGGCAGCACCGTTTCCGGCGCGTTGAAGCGGCAGTTGTGATGCTCGTAGTCCGTACCCTTTTCGTGGTCCGCGATGCCCATGAAGAAGAACACGCCGGGAACGACTTTCAGGAATTCCGCGAAGTCTTCGCCGATCATCGTGGCGACGCTTGCGTCGATGTGGCCCGGTCCCATCACTTCGTCGGCCACGTCGATGACCATCTGCGTCATTTCGGGATCGTTGTCTAAAAGGCTGTTGCCGCACTTGTATTCGAGATCGTAGGTGCAGCGGTACGTTTTGCACACGCCGTCGATCATTTCGCGGATACGCTCCCTTACCGCCGCATCGTCGTTATGCAGGCAGCGGATGGAGCCTTCCATCAGGCAGTCGTCGGGCACGACGATGTTGAATTCGCCGGCCTGCAGCTTGCCGACCGTAACGGTCGTGGGCTTCTTGGCGTCCATCTCCAGCGTATGGAACGTCTGGAACGCCTGCAGCACGTGCATGGCGCAGTCGATCGGGTTGATGCAGCTGTGCGGGGAACCGCCGTGGCCGCCCTTGCCGTGGATCGTGAGCTTGAAGTACCAGCTCGAAGCCATGAGCGCGCCGGGCACGATGCCGATCCAGCCTTCCTTCGTGTAGCTCCACACGTGCATGCCCATGATGGCGTCGGGCCGCGGATCGTCCAGCGCCCCAGCGTCGATCATGTCCTGCGCGCCCGCGTCTTCCTCGTTCGTCTGGAACAGGAACACGAGCGTGCCGGGGATCTCGTCCTTATGGGCGGCCATGAGCCGGGCGGTCGTCAGCAGGCATGCCATGTGGTTGTCGTGGCCGCACGCGTGCATGACGCCCGGATTTTCCGAAGCGAACGGAAGTCCGGTCTCTTCCTGCACGGGCAGCGCATCGATGTCGGAACGAAGGCACAGCGTCTTGCCGGGCTTTCCGCCCTTCAGCACGCCGATGACGCCCGTAGGCAGGCATCTGCGTACTTCCATGCCGAGCTCTCTAAGCTCATCCTCGATCTTCTGGGCTGTGCGGAATTCCTGCGTACCGACTTCGGGATGCGCGTGGAAATCGCGGCGCAGCGCGATCAGATTCGGGGTCAGTTCTGCGATCTCTTTCTTCAGGTCCATCTTTTCCTCCTCAGGGCAAAGATGACCCGTCTCGGGAGACGGGCCATCCTTCAGTCGATGCAAAGGTTTATTTTGCGGCAGCGTCTACCAGCGCCTTGTAGACCTTCAGCTGATCGGGGATCTGCTGAATGAATTCAGGATGCCACTGGACGCCCATCACGAATCTGTCGCTCTGCAGCTCGATGACTTCGGGCATGTCGTAGGGCAGGCCCTTTTCCATATCGTGCGCAACGCCGGTGATCTTCAGGCCCTTGCCGACGAAGTCGGGCAGGACGTTCTGATGATGATAGGAATTGACGACGAGGCTGCTCTTGCCGATGATGGAGCGGATGCGGGAATCCTTCTCGAAATAGACGTGATGCGCCAGATCTCCGCAGGTGCTGTTGGGAGCCGTGCTGTGCCAGAACCCGAATCTGCGGTTGTCCTGCTCCAGCTTGCCGCCGAAGTGGACGTTGATCATCTGCATGCCGCGGCAGACGCCGAGAACGGGGATGTCGGTCTTTTCGAAGACGTACTTCATCAGGGCGACTTCCTGAGTGTCGCGCTTGTAGTTGATCAGGGCGGATTCCTTGATCAGGTCTTCTCCGTACAGATACGGACCTACGTCGTCGCCGCCGGTGATGAGCAGACCGTCCAGCAGTCCTACAAAGTCCTTGATGTTCTTCTGATCCAGATAGAAGGGCATCAGAACGGGGATGCCGCCTGCCTTTTCCACAAAGTTAGCGTAATCATCCGCACCGGTGGTCCATTCCTGTCTGGAGAATCCGACGTTGTCAAATTCATGTCCGCTTCCGGTCAGGAAGTGATTCATGGTCACGCCGATGATAGGTTTCTTCATACTTTCCTCCTTCACGTATGCGTCTGCGCATACGGTTGTAAAAGCGCGCAATTGCTTAGTTTAACTATACCATACATTACAATTATTTTGCACTTATATTTCTGTTGGAAGAAAACTGCCCCAAGCACTGCAATTTGTGGTATTATCTAGCCATGAAGACTATGAAGGAAAGGATGCATCTCTTCCACGACAACGCAGGCCCTCTGCATAAGGAAGTGGACGAGCGCATCTCAAAATTCGATAAAAAGAAGGCCAAGCGCGTCGCCGTGGCGGCAGGCCTTGCCGCAGCCGTGCTCGTCGGCAGCCTGTTCTCAGGGCCCGAAGACATCACCGGCAGCAACGCGGAGGAGATCTTCAACCCCACGCCCGTCGTCATGGACGTCAACGCGTTCGAACCGGCGGACGTACAGGACGAAGAGCCCGCTCCCGAGGAAGCCAAGAAGAGCGGCATCAAGGCGAGACTGCGTGCGGCGATCATGACCATGCCCAAGTGGGTGCGCGTCACCGTCATGGTGCCCCTGTGGGCTCTGGGCTACGCCCTCCTTCTGCTGGGGAGCTTTTTTAAGGTCGCCCTCACACCGTTCGCAGGGGTCATTTTGTCTGCATTACTGGGCATCGCAGCCATGGTGGGCCTGTTCGGCATCACCGCCAAGCTTCTGTTCCCGGATATGCCCTGGAGCAAGATCTTCAGCAAGACGAATCTGATCGTCCTGTTCGTGACCGGCGCCCTTCTGGCCGTCGCCGACGTCGTCGTGCCGCATTACTACAGCGGCTATCCGTACGTGGCGGCCGCCGTCAAACTTACCGCAGCGCTCGTCGTGATCAACGTGCTCCTGGCGCGCCTGAGGAAATTCGCGGAGAAATTCGCTTAACCCTTTATGTTCTATCTTCTGCTGGCCATCGTCTGCGGCGCGTCCATCAATCTGGGATTCGCGCTGGCGGGCAAAAAAGGCCTCGACAATCTGAATACAACGCTGTTGAACTACATTGCGGCCTGCGGCATTTCAGCCGCAGGTTTTGGCATAAAGATGCAGGCAGGACAGGAACGGGCGTTTACCGGCACTGTTACCGTGCCGCTGGCGCTGTTCGCCGGGGTCATCTACCTCGTGTGCCTGCTGCTGATCCAGAAGTCCCTCGCGGAGAGCGGTCCGAGCGCCACGACCATGTTCAACCGCCTGTCCATGGTCTTTCCCGTGCTCGTTTCGATCTTCATCTTCCACGAGCATGCGGGCATCGTGCGCTGGGCGGGCATCGCGCTCGCGATCGCGAGCCTGATCATCTTCAGCTGGGAAGGCGGCATCCGTCTGAAGGGCGTCCTGATGCGGATGTGGGTCGCGGGAGGCTTCGCGGAGCTGTCCAACAGCCTGTTCGCGAGACTGTGCCCGCAGGAAGACAAGCCTTTTTACATGATGCTCGTCTTCGGCACTGCCGGCCTGATCACGGCCGGACTGCTGCTCCGCCGCAAAGGCCCGAAGATCTCCGCGAAGGAGGCGCTGCTCGGGCTTGGCATCGGCTGCGTCAACCTCGGTTCCTCGAGCTTTACCGTCAGCGCACTGCAGCACCTGCCCAACAGCATCGTCTATCCGACCATCACCGTGAGCATCATCCTGCTGACGACGCTCGTCGGCATGCTGTTCTTCGGCGACAAACTCGAAAAGAAGCACAAGATCGCGATGGGCATCGCCATCGCAGCCGTCATCATCCTGAATCTGTAATATGCTGAACGTCTTTACCGCCCGCGCCGATACCGATCTGCTGGCTTTCTGCCTGGACCGCATCGGAACGGACCTGGAAAACATCCATAACGGAAACTCCGCCGCCCGCAACGTCGTACTGATCGTGCCGGCTCAGTTTACGCTGGAAGCGGAGGAAGCAGCCTTCCGCAAGTTCGACGCGAAAGGCTTTTTCGACTTCCACATCATGTCCGGCGCGAGGCTGAACCTGCAGATCTTGAAGGACGCCGGTTCTCCCGGCACGTCCCCTGTCAACACGCTCGGCCGCAGCATGATGCTGCGCCGCATCGCATCGCAGCATAAAGACGGGATGCAGGCGTTCGGCAGCGTGTGCGGGTCATCCGAATTCCTGAAGATGGCAGGCGACTTCCTCGTGCAGATGAAGCAGAACCAGGTACAGACCTCGGACCTCGACCAGATCCGCGCTGCCGCGCCGGAAGGGTCGCTGCTGCAGAGGAAACTGGCCGACATGCAGCTCTTAGCGCAGGGTTACGACGAAGCCATGGCCGGTAAATTCAACGATTCCGAGGACATGCTGCGCTTTGTCACCGAACGGATGAGTCAAAGCAGTTTCGTCAAGAACAGCGTATTCTGGTACTATGGGTTCTATTCCTTTACCAGAAGAGAACTCGATTTCATGCGCGCGCTGCTGCAGAACAGCTGCGGTTTGAACGTGATCCTCACAAAAGGCGAAAAGACGGACCCGGACGCAGAACTGTTCGCCGCGCCGGAAAGAGCCGCTGCCGCGCTGCGCCAAGTGGCTGCAGAGTGCGGACAGCAGGCAGCCGTCGCTTCCGTTGCCGGCGCCTTCCCCAGAAACCTTCCGGCAGAATTCCGGCACTTGGAAAGAAATCTTTACGCCCTGCCGCCTCAGGTGAGCGAAGAGGACCCGCAGAATATCCGCATCGTGCGCTGCTCGGGCCCCTTTACACAGGCCGAGACGATTGCAGCGGAGATCCTCGAACTCGTGCGCGAAAAAGGCTTAAGCTACGACGAGATCGCCATCCTTACCGAGGACATGGCCGGCCAGGGCGCCGCGATCCGCAGGGTCTGCCAGCAGATGGGCGTGCCCCTGTTCACGGACGAAAAACGCTCCGTCGGATACAGCCCGGCCATCCAGACCGTCGCCGCCCTGCTGAAGTTCGCGGCGGGCAGCCGCTACGCGTCCGACATGACCGCGTGTCTCAAGCCCGGACTATTCAATGTTCCCACGGCGGAAAGCACCGCGGACCTCGAGCTGTTCGAAAACTACTGCAGGCAGTACCACATCAAGGACGACCGCTTCTTCAAGCCTTTCCGCTACGGTGAAAAAACGTACGGCGCGGAAGGCATGGCAAAGCTGGAAACGATCCGCAGCCAGCTCGCGGAACTGCTTACCCCCTTCCTGGATGCGCTCGAAGCCGCCGCGACCGTGCGCGAAAAAAGCACTGTGCTGTACCGATTCCTCGCGGATACGCTCCGCATGCCCGAAAAGCTCGAAGAAAGCGCACTGGCGCTCGCCGAAGCGCAGATGGTGGACGCCGCGGAACACCAGCAGCAGATCTGGGGCGTATTCTGCAGCCTGCTCGACCAGTGCGTCGAACTGCTGGGCGACGAGGAAATGTCCACGGAAGAATGCGCGAAGCTGCTGACGGATTCGTTCGCCGACATCAAGCTCGGCCTGCTGCCGCAGGCGCAGGGCAGAGTGCTCCTGGGCACACTCAGCCGCTCGCTGACCGGCCGCTGCAGGGCTCTGTTCCTGGCCGGGGTCAACGACGGGATCCTTCCAAAGCAGAGCTCGTCCGAAGCCATCCTGACGCAGAAAGAACTCGAAGAGCTGCAGGAAAAGGGCTTTACGCTCGCAAAGAGCGACGCCGTTCTTCAGCAGGAAAACGACCTGACCACATATACTGCCTTCTCGCTGCCGGCAGAGTACCTGTGGATCGGCTGGTGCGCATCCGACGCCGAAGGAAACGAACTGAAGCCGTCGCCTCTGATCCGCCAGATCAAGGATATGTTCGCTCCTTTGAAGAACAGGCCCGATCTGCCCGACGTCGAGAACGCAGACGAGCCGCTCGCGTTCATCCAGGGTAGAAAAGCCGCCGCGAGCCGTCTGGCCGCCGCCATGAGAGAACCTCTGGCGCAGGGAGAGATGCCTGCCGCTTTGTGGCAGGAAGTCTACGACCAGCTCGACGATACCGACGCGGTCCGCGAAGGGCTGCTGTTCACGAACGCGCAGCCTCCCCTTTCGCCCGAAGACGCCAAAGCGCTGTTCGCCTACGAGGACTATTCCCTGTCGCCTTCGCGCCTCGAAGGCTTCGCGCACTGCCCGTTCCGCCATTTCGTCCGCTACGGTCTGAGGCCGCAGGAACTCGACGAATTCGAGATCTCGCCGCTGTCGCTGGGCACCGTCCACCACGCCTGCCTGCAGAAGATTTCCGAATGGCTGTCGGAGCCTTCGCGCGAAGTGGGAAAACCCGTCACGGATCCCGCAAGCCGGTGGATGACGGTCACGAAGGAAGAACTCGAAGAAAAGATGCGCGGGATCGCGGCCGAGGTGCAGGCCGAAGAAGACGAAGGCGTGATGCAGGCGGGACCCAAGGAGAGCTATCAGGCCGGCCGCATCGCAGACGTCTGCACGCAGTTCGCCTGGGCCATGGTACTGCAGGTGAGAAAAGGCAGCATCGAAACGATGCAGTTCGAGTCGGAATTCAAGCGCGGCAAAGAGCTGCCGCCGGTCAGGATCGAAACGCCTCTTGGCACCGTCTACCTCGAAGGCAAGATCGACCGTCTCGATACGCTGGCGGGCCGGGACGGCACGTACGCGAACGTCATCGACTACAAATCGGGCAAAAACAAGTTCGATCCCAGACAGGCGGCGAACGGTCTGATGCTGCAGCTGGGCATCTATCTGGAGGCGGCGCTCGGCAGGGGCGACGCGAAGCCCGCCGGTGTATTCTACTACCGCATCCAGGAGCCTGAGAAGGCCGTAGAGGCCGAAAATCTCGCCTCTGACGGGCTTTCGGAGGAGATATGGACAAAGATGCAGGACGCCTACAAAATGGACGGTTATTTCGTCGATTCTCCGGACGTCATCCATGCGATCGATAAAGACGCCTTAGCGGACCGCGCCTCTTCCGTCATCAACTACAAGGTGACCCAGAAAGGCACGCAGGCCAGAGGTTCCGGCGCCGTGAGCGAAGCCGAATTCGAAGCGTTCCGCACAGCGTTCCGAGAAAAACTCGCCGAGATCTGCACGAGACTGATGCAGGGCGAGCTGGCTGCAGCGCCGCGCAAACTCAAGAGCGGCACAGCCTGTACCTATTGCGATTACAAGGGCGTCTGCGCGTTCGATACCGCGTTCGAAGGCAACAGATATCATTGATGCAAGCAATAAAAAAGCTCCCGGATACAGGTCCGGGAGCTTTTCGTATGCTTTTAAGCTTCTTTTTGCAGGCGTTCGCCCAGGTCCAGCAGCCTTTCGTACGCAGCTGCAGGATCAGGATCGCCGAATACGGCGCGTCCGGCAACGACGCCGTTGGCACCTGCGCGCACGACCTGCTCGAGATTGGCCTCGTTTATGCCTCCGTCGGCCAGGATCCAGGCGTCCGGCTTCATCCTGTCCCTGATCTCTTTGATCTTTTCCAGCGCGCCGGGACGGAACTGCAGCCCTTCTTCATCCGCTTCGACCGTCAGGACGATGAGTTCGTCCAGCTGGTCCGCATAGGGCAGAACGGCTGCGGCAGGCGTTTTGATGTTAATTGCAAGGCCTGCCTTCATACCTGAATTACGCGCCGCGCTGAGGAACAGCGAAGGATACGGCAGAGCCTCGACGTGCGCCGCGACGCGCTTTATGCCTATATCCGCCAGGCTTTCCAGATAATCCATGGGGTTGCAGACTTCCAGATGGACGTCGACAGGCACGGACGTATGCGCCGTCACGCCGCGCAGATAATCCATGCCGAAGCTGATACCCCGCACGAAGTTGCCGTCGTCGATGTCGGCGTGCAGGTGCGCGAAATTCCCGCACTTTGCGAGAACGTTCTTCATGTCCAGCAGATCCGCTGAGTAAATGGATGGGGTCACGATGAACACGGCTGCCCTCCTACTCCGCGGCCAGCTTCGCCCGCACGCGGTAGACTTCTTCCATGAACTCCTTCACGCGCTCCACGTCCACGCGGTTCTCGAACACGCCGTCCTTCTTGAACGTCGTACCGACGACCGCAGCGTCCGCCGTCGCCAGCTTGCGTTCGATCGTATCGACCCGGCAGCCCGTGTTGCACAGCACCACCACGTCCGGGTTCGCCTTCTTGACGCTCGCGATCAGTTCGTCGTCGACTTCCTGCCCTGCCGCGTTCGCGGAGATGCACAGTCCGTCGGGAGAAGCCTTCGCCATGGTGCTTCTCGCGATGTCGGCCAGAGACCTCGTGTCGAGATTGCGGTCGGATTCGGGGTTGATGAAGTACAGCATCTTCAGATCGTCGAGATGCAGCGCCGCCTTTCTTCTCAAAACGGCGGAAAAGTCGTTGTTGTAAAAGCCTCCGTCGCCTACGTAGACGCCGCAGAACGTGCCGCGCACGAACTGCGCCTTCACGGCCGCCGCCAGCTCTATGCAGGCCATACCGTCGCTGATGGCGTCCACGCCGAACGGCACGCGGGTCTCGGAGCGCAGGCAGCCGATGACGTAGGCCATGGCTGCGGGCGTCACCCTATCCATCTGCCGCTGGTACGGCAGGCTGAATTCGTTGCTGATGATGATGCCGTCCACGCCGCCGTCCTGCAGCGCGTGCAGGTCTTGCCTCGCGTGTTCCACGACGGTATCCATGTCCGAGCCGTATTTGAACAGCGGATCCCCGGGCAGGGCGTCCAGATGGAGCATGGCGAGGATGGGCTTTTTGACGCCGAACATTTTTTCTGTCCACAACATAGTCGTTCCTCCGGTAAATGTATGCGTTACCGATAGTGTACCACAGAATTGACGGAACCGCGAACCTGTGATATATGATGAATTGTGAAAGTATGTATTTTGAAGAGGATCTGACGATGAAAGAACTTCTTTTGGGCATCGATCTGGGCGGAAGCGTCACGAAGGTCTGCCTGTTCGATCAGAAGGGCCGCGAGGTCGCTGCGGTCTCCGCGCCTGCGGACAACACCGTTCCCGCGCCGGACCGCGTAGAGCGGGATGCGGAAGCGCTGTGGCAGACGGTCTGCGGCCTGATCCGCCGTGCGATCGAAACGTCCGGCGTTTCAGCGGACAATATCGCTTCGGTCGGCCTGACCGGCTACGGCAACGGCATCTGCCTCGCCGATGAAAACGGCCTTGCCGTGGGCCCCGCCATCGTGTCGACCGACGACCGCGGCAGAGATATCGTCGCAGAGATGCGCGCAAACGGACAGGAAGAAAAGATCTACGCGCTGACCCATCAGAGGCTGTGGTCCGCGCAGACGGGCACGCTGCTTCTGTGGCTTTACAAAAACGAACCCGAACGGGTTAAGAAAGCCCGCTGGTTTTTAGGTATCAAAGACTACATCCGCATGAAGCTCGACGGCAAAGCGTTCTGCGAGATCACCGAAGCGTCGTCGACGGGGCTGATGAACCTGCAGACGAAGGCATTCGATCCGCAGCTTTTCGCTCTGCTCGGCATGGAAGAATGCTTCAGACTGGACCCGCCCATACTGGACTGCTGCGAAAGCGGTGGCGCGGTCACAGAGAAAGCGGCCGCCCTGACCGGCCTTGCCGAAGGCACGCCCGTCGGCGGCGCGATGTTCGACGTGGACGCCAGCATGCTCGCCAGCGGCATCCTGGACGGCGATACGCTTTGCATGATCGCGGGTACGTGGTCCATCAACGAATATCTCGCGGATGCGCCGCCTCACGGCTACGGCGAGAGCACGAATTCGCTGTCGACGGCTTTCCTGCGCGATAAATTCCTGATCGAAGAATCCACGCCGACTTCCGCGAGCAACCTCGACTGGTTCCTGAACACCTTGCTGAAGCGCGATGGGCAGGATCCGCGCGATCCCGCGCTGTACGAAGAGGTCGCCAAGGTGCTCGAAAGCACCTCCGCAGAGGACAGCAGCGTGATCTTCATCCCCTACCTGTACGCTTCGGCCACGCATCCGGATGCGAAAGGCTGTTTCCTGAATCTCTCGGGCTACACGTCGAAAGCGCACCTGATCCGCGCCGTCTGCGAGGGCGTCGTGTTTTCGTCGGTCTTCAACGTGCGCCGGCTCGAAGAAGGCGTCAAGACGTTTTCGCTGGCGAGACTCTCCGGCGGCCTGACCCGCTCCAAAGCCTGGACCCAGATGATGGCGGATGCCCTGGACATCCCCGTCGAAGTGCCCGATGCGGCAGAACTCGCGTCGCTGGGCGTCTGCATGGCGGCAGGCGTGGGCTGTGGGCTTTGGAAAGACTATGAAGAAGCTGTAAAAGCTTGTGTTCACGTAAGCGGCAGATATGTGCCCGATCCTGCTCGCAGCGCGGCACTGCAAAAGAAATATGCTGCCTATGTAAAGGCTGTAAAAGCGCTCGATGCGTTCCACGAATCCATGGAGGAAGAACGATGAAATATGAAAAAGAGCGCAGGGAGATGCTCTCCGCTGCGCTGGATCTTCTGAATTATTCTCTTGTTTCGCTTTCGGGCGGAAACGTCACAGTGCGCACCGCGGACGGCAGTTTTCTCATCACGCCTTCCGCCATGCGCTATGAGACGATGCAGCCCGAAGATATCGTTTTGGTGGACGAAAACGGCAATGTGCTCGAAGGCAGCCGCAGGCCGTCTTCGGATATGAAGGCCGTTCTGTACATCATGAAGCACAGGCCGGAGATCAACGCGGTCATCCACACGCACCAGCCGTACGCGACCGCGGTCGGGCTCGTCGAAGACGAACTGCCCGGCTGCCTCGTCACCGTGCTGGACGCCTGCGGACCGAGCGTTCCGGTCGCGCCGTTCACGATCTCCTCGGACGAAGGCATGGGGCGGCTTGCCGTCGAGTATGCCGGCGAATCGCTGGCCGTGATCCTCAGAAACCACGGGGTCATCGCCATGGGAAAGGATCTCGATGAGGCCCTGGAATCCGCGGTCTATCTCGAGGAATCCGCTAAGACCTATCTTGCCGCAAAGGGTCTCGGCTCCATCCATCTGCTCACCCGCGAGGAGATCGAAGCCGAGCGCAGCCCGCGCGGCAATTACGGACAGCTATAGCGAACCGAGCTCATGTGCCAGGTCTTTCGTCGCGCCATATAGCACGTCGTAAACGGCCTGGTATTTTTTATACGCCTCGTGCGCAGCGGGATCGGGCGTATAGACCTCTCCCGTGCGGATGAAGTTCGTCAGGGATGCGTAATCTTCGAATCCCTCGTATTTCACGCCCAGTGCCGCCATGAGCGCGTCGCCGTAGCACGCGCCGACCGTGACAGCAGGCGTCGCGATCTCCTTGCCCAGGATGTCCGCGATGATCTGCATCCACAGCTCGTTCTGCGCGCCGCCGCCCGCCGCAATGATGCGGTCGATCTTCACTTCGGGATGCGTCTCCATGATGCGGATCTGCTGGTTGATCGAATAGCCGACGGCCTCGAGCACGCTTCTGTAGAGGTGTGCCCGCGTGTGCTGCAGCGTGAGTCCGAAGAAGATGCCGCGCGCGTCCGGATCGTTCACCGGGGTCCGCTCGCCCGCGAAATACGGCAGCGTGATCAGCCCGTCGCTTCCGGGCGGAATGTCCGCGACTCCTTCCAGCATGGTCCGGTAGGCGCTTCTGCCGCTCTTCTCCTCTTCTGCGACCGCGTCCGGGAACAGCTCGTCGCGCATCCACTTCGTCAGGCTGCCCGACGTGTTTGTTCCGGCGGAGATATCGCAAAGACCCGGCACGATGAACTGCTCTCTCCAAAGCCTCTCGTCGTCGACCAGGGTATCCGTTCCGAGGATCATGTAGACAGAAGAACCGAGCTGCAGCACCATCTTGCCGCTCTCCACGACGCCGCAGCTGATGGCTTCCGCCCCGGAATCGTCCGTGCCGCAGATGACGGGCGTGCCTTCGGCAAGGCCTGTTTCAGCAGCTGCCTGCGCGGTCACGCATCCGACGACGTCCGCCGCTTCGCAGATCTCGGCCAGCTGGTCGGGCCGGCAGATCGGCGCGCAGAGCTCGGGCACCGGCTGCCACGTCTTCTGGTCGTACAGCGGGTTGAAGCTCGCCAGCCCCAGAAAGCGGTCCACGACGTAGCGGCCCGCGAGTTTTGCGGTGATATAGCTGGAACCGGTCAGGAACTTATGTGCC
Source organism: Bacillota bacterium (assembly GCA_017557505.1). Classification (GTDB taxonomy): domain Bacteria; phylum Bacillota; class Clostridia; order Peptostreptococcales; family Anaerovoracaceae; genus RUG11894. The sequence continues at coordinate 60,477 of JAFYYP010000028.1, forward strand.
TTCGCGTAGACTTCCGGCTCTTTTCTTTTGATCCAGAGGATCTTCGGCATGACGTCGCTGGAACATAAGGGCCGGCCGTACCACTTCAGGATCTGCTCTTCGCCGTACAGCTCCGTCAGCTCCGCCATCTCGTCCGTCGCGCGGGCGTCGATCCCGTACAGGATGGCCTTGCGCAGCGGGTTGCAGTGTTCGTCGACCGGCAGGCAGTCCGCGCCGAGCGCGCTGATGCCGACGGCTTTGATGTCTTTGGGGTCCACCCCGCTCTTTTCGATCAGCGCGTTGCTGATGATGCACAGATCGCCCCACCAGTCTTTCTCCGCGTCGTGCTCGTAGTGGCCCGGCTGCGGGTTTTCCATGCTGTGTTCCGTGCTGTGCAGCGCGATGATGTTCGCCTGTTCGTCGATCAGAGCGCCTTTGCTGGAATTCGTGCCGGTATCGATGCCCATGAAATATGCTTTTGCCATCGTGTCTCCCTCCCGGTTGTTGACGGATCTTTGGGTTTAGCCTATCATTTTGGTAGTAGGTTTGCAACAGAAAAGGAGACCCGCCATGAAGATCGGAATGTTTACGTCCGGCTACCAGCGCAATCCGCTGGAGCACGTTTTCCAGGACGCGAAGGAATTCGGCTACGACTATATCGAACTGTACGGAGCGCGCCCGCAGGCTTACGCGCCGGATTTAAAAGCAGGCGACATGAAGGAGCTGCGCCGCCTGATCGAACAGTACGAAGTGCCTGTCCTCGGCTACACGCCCGAACATAATCTCTACCCTTACAACTACATGATCGGCCCGGAAGCGCAGCGCCGGGACGCCGTGGAGTACTTAAAACTGTGCCTTGACATGGCCAAAGAGATGGGTGCCAAGTACATGCTGACGAGCCCTGCCAACGGAGGGTATCTCGCCACGTATGACGAGCTGTGGCCGCGCCTGGAAAAGACGATACGCGAGCTCGGCGAATACGCTGCGAAATGCGAAGTACGGCTGACGGTCGAGCCGCTGACCCCTTACGAATCCAACTTCTTTACGCGGGCCAACGACCTGCTCGAGCTGTTCCGCCGCGTCGACAATCCCTGGGTCGTCGGCATGTGCGACGTCGTGCCGCCGTTCGTGCAGCACGAGAGCATCATGGCGTATTTCAACAAGCTCGGCGAAAAAATGTACCACATGCACATCATCGACGGCGAACAGGGAACCGACAGCCACATCATGCCGGGCGAAGGCAGCATGCCGCTGACGGAACTGTTCTATGAACTCAAGCGCATCGGCTACGAAGGGACCGCGACGCTCGAACTCGTCACCGGCTACATCAACGAACCTCGCATGTACGCGCGCCGCGCGATCAACAACGCCCGCGCGATGATGAAGGAGGCAGGCTTCTAAACCCTTAAAAATGAAAAGATCCGGAGAATCCTCTCCGGATCTTTTTGATTGTCGTTTTTTCAGTTTTCCGCCTTCAGCGACGCGTTGTAGCGCCACATGACGACGGCCGCGCCGATGATGATGACGTAGCCCGCCACGCTCAGCGCGTCCGGGTACTCGGCGAACAGCAGCATGCCGAGGATCGACGAGATGATGATCTGCGAGTACTTGTATACCGAAACTTCGCTGGCCGCTGCCATCGTGAACGCCTTTGTCATGAACACCTGGGTCAGGAAGCAGAACACTCCGGCTCCCAGCAGGAACACCAGCTGTCTGCCGTTCGGCACGACAAAGATCTTCAGGCACAGCAACGCCTCGACGATCACGGAAAACGTATAGTTGTACAGGATCACCGCGTTGCCTTCGACCTTGTTGTAGACGGTCAGCTTGCGGATATATGCGTGCGCGACGCCTCCGATAGCCCCGCACAGCACGGCTGCCAGCGCCGGCACGAGGTTGACGTTCGAAAAGCTCGGTTTGACCACGAACAGGCCGCCGACGAACGCCAGCGCGATCAGCAAGCCCTGTTTGCGGTCAAAACGCTCGTTCATCGCGAAATGCGCGTAGATCATCGTGAACGACGGACCCAGATTGAACAGCGCCTGCGCGTCGCCGATCTCCATCGCCGAAGCACACCAGAACGTCAGCCACATGCTGATGATGCCGTAGATGGCGCGAAGCGTCAGGTCCTTGACGTCTTTCCTCAGAAAATGCGGCGCTTCGTGATGGCGCCGGTACTGGACGATCCAGGCCGCGATCATGCATACGAACGCCGTGAACAGCGTCTTTTCCATCGCGGGTACGCCCGGCACGAGCTTCGTGCACGTGGACATCATGGCACTGCAGAACGCAGACGCCACCATGAAACATATCGCTTTTGCCAGCCGGTTATTTCTCATTCATCCTCACGGCGACTTCCAGCGCGACTTCCATCATATCCCGGAACGTGTTCTGACGTTCTTCCGCGGATGTCGCTTCTCCGGTCAGGATGTGGTCGGAGATCGTGCAGATCGCCAGCGCCTTCTTGCCTGCCTTCGCGGCGTTCATGTACAGGGCTGCCGCCTCCATCTCCACCGCCAGCGCGCCGAGATTGACGAACGGCTGGTTGAAGGCCGGGTCATCGTTGTAGAAGATGTCGGAAGAGATCAGGTTGCCCGCCTTGTAGCGCAGGCCCTTCTCTTCGCAGATTTCCGCCGCACACTTCAGCAGATCCCAGCTGCCCAGCGGTGCGAAATGACCGTGGACGCCGAAGTTGTCCTGCATGGACGAAGACGTGCAGGCGCCCTGTCCGAGCACGATGTCGCGCACCTTCAGTTCCATGGAGACCGCGCCGGCCGAACCGACGCGCAGGATGTTCTCCACACCGTAGAAGTTGAACAGCTCGTAACTGTAGATCGCCATGGACGGCATGCCCATGCCGCTGGCCATGACGCTCACCGGCACGCCCTTATACGTTCCGGTGTAGCCCTGCACGCCGCGCACGTTGTTGACGAGCTTCGGTTCGGTCAGGTAATGTTCGGCAATATATTTTGCCCGCAGCGGGTCGCCGGGCATCAGAACGGTTTTCGCGAAATCGCCTTTTTCTGCGGTATTATGCGGTGTAGCCATGGTGTATCTCCTTTCCATGCGGTGGTTGCTCTTTTCTATGATTATACTCCAGGCAGGCGTAAAAAAACAGACGCCCTTTCGGACGTCTGCTTCAGCTGGAGCTGATGGCCGGACTTGAACCGGCGACCTGCTGATTACGAATCAGCTGCTCTACCGACTGAGCCACATCAGCGTACGCACGGATTATATTACCACGCGCTTTTCCAAAAATCAAGCGTTTTCCACGATATCCAGAAGCTGGGCTGCCTCCGTGATGTAGTACTCGGGCTCGAGCTCTTCGCGCAGTTCGTCGCCCACGGAAATGGTCCAGGAAACGAGGCAGGAATCCACCCCTGCGTTGCGCGCGCACAGGATGTCGTACTTGCTGTCGCCCACCATCAAGGCTTCGTCCGCCGTGATGCCGAGTTTATCCAGGCACAAAAGGCAGGGCGTCGGATCGGGCTTGTGGATCGTCGTGTCTTCCGCCGAAACGACGGCATCGAAGCAATCCGCGATGTCGAACTTGTACAGCCCTGTCCGCGTGGAATACCAAAGCCTGCTCGTGACGATGGCCACCTTGTAGCCGCGGCGCTGCAGCTCTAAGATGACCTCCTTCATGCCAGGGAACATCGTGATGTCATCTTTGTAGATGTGCCTCTGATAGTTGCGGTACGTTTCCACCATCTCGTGCGTGTCGCGGTCCGGGAACAGCTTGCCCATGGTCACTTCCAGAGGTTCGCCGAACGTGGCGACGATCTCCTCGTGCACCGGATCGCGGCCGAGGACTGTATTGAACGTATGCTTCCACGACTTGAGAATGATCGTGTTCGTATCCATGATGGTGCCGTCGAAATCGAACAGCACAGCTTTGTATTTGCTCATCCCCTCAGTTTTCCTCTCTCCTCATCCTCGTGGGTGACGATGGTTCCGGGTTTGTAATCCTTTTGGAACTCCTTGCTCTGGTCGCCGAAATACTGGCTGCGGAACACGTGGATATGGCCCGCGTCGTTCAGCTTCTTGATGACGATGAGCGTGAACGGCATGATGATGATGCCTGCCGGGCCGAGGATCGTGCCGCCTACGTAGATGGACACGAGCAGCAGCACCGGATGCAGGCCGATAGATTCGCCGACGATCTTCGGCTCGATGATGTTGCGCACGACGGTGATGACCGCGTACAGCAGCAACAGCTTCGCTGCGAGGCCAAACTTGCCCTGGATCAGCTCGATGACCACCCAGGGGATCATGATACCGCCGGTGCCGAGCGCGGGCAGGATATCGAAGATGGCGATGATCACCGCGAGCACCATGGCGTCTTCAAAACCGATGATGCGCAGGCCGACCATCAGTTCGCACATCGTGATCAGCATGATGCAGCCGTAGGACCGCAGCATGCCGCCGACCGTGTATAGCAGATAGTTCTTGGCCTCCATGATGGTCTTCTGGCTCTTTTCCGGGAACTGCGCCAGGAAGAAGTACGTGATTTTGGAGTAATCCATCTCCATGAACACGGTCGCGATGATGCAGAAGATCAGGGAGATGAAGAATTTCGGCGTACCGAGCGCCAGTCTCTGCGCATAGCCTACGACCGCGCGGGAGAACGTCGCCACACCGCTGGCCAGGTTGCCCAGAATGCTGTTGGCGATAGCGTCGGCCTGACCCGCATGAGACGGATCGATGTTGGACACGAGATCTTCGTACCACTGCAGTACGCGCTGCACGGCAGGCTCGATGTGGGTCGCGTACGTCGTGGAGAGCGACGCGAACCAGTCTACCGCGCTCATGATCAGACGGATAGCGCCGTAGGTGATCAACGCGCCGATGAGCGCATAGAATGCGATGACCAGCACGAGCGCCATACCTTTTCTCGGAATGTGCAGCAGCCTTGCCGCATGGTCCACGGGGCGCTTGAGCATGAACGTGACGAGCAGCGCGATCGTAAACGGCATCAGCGCGTACAGCACGTAGCGCACGAGCACATAGTAAATGACGCCTACCATTACGGCGTAGGCCGCGTTGATCAGAAACCTTTTTTTGCGTTCGACCTCGGTCACTTACAGTTCCCCTTTCTGCAGAGCGTTGAGAGACGCGTAGATGAAATCGTCGATCGCGCCGTCCATGACGGCGTTCACGTTGCTGGTCTCGCAGCCTGTGCGGTGGTCCTTGACCATCGTATAAGGCTGAAAGACGTAGGAGCGGATCTGGCTGCCCCAGGCGATCTGTCCGTAGTCGCCGTGCAGCTCTCCGATCTTGTCCTTATGCTCCTGTTTCGCCAGCGCGTACAGCTTCGCGTACAGCATGCGCATGGCGTATTCCTTGTTCTGGTGCTGGCTGCGCTCGTTCTGGCAGCTGACCACGATATTCGTCGGCAGATGTGTGATGCGCACCGCGGAGTCCGTCTTGTTGACGTGCTGTCCGCCCGCGCCGGACGAACGGTACGTGTCGATGCGGAGGTCGCTCGGATCGATGTCGACCTGGATGTCTTCGGGCAGTTCCGGCATCACGTCCACGAGCGCGAAGCTCGTCTGACGTTTGCCCGCCGCGTTGAACGGACTGATGCGCACAAGACGGTGCACGCCGCTTTCGGTCTTCAGGTAACCGTAGGCCAGCGGCCCTTCCACGAGGATCTCGACGTTCTTGATGCCGCCTTCGGTATCGTTCTGGTAATCAAGGATCTTGACTTTGTAGCCCTTCTTTTCCGACCAGCGCGTGTACATGCGCAGCAGCATCTCCGCCCAGTCCTGGGCGTCCACGCCGCCCGCGCCGGGATGGATGTTGAGAAGCGCGTTGTTCTGGTCGTATTCGTCGGACAACAGCGCCCGGATGTGCACTTCGTCTGCCTTGGCGTTGAAAGCTTCGAACGTCTGCGCCGCTTCGTTCGCGGATTCTTCGTCATCCGCTTCTTCGGCCATCTCCATCAGCACCTTGGCGTCCGACAGCAGCTGTTCGCACGCGTCGTATTCGCCGAGGTCCGATTCGAGGGCGCCTCTTTCCTTGATGGTCTTCTGAGCCCTGTCCTGGTCGTCCCAGAAACCGGGCAGGCCGGATTCGTAGTTGATCTCTTCGAGTCTTGCGCGTTTTTTCTCTACGTCAAAGACTCTCCCTGAGCTTCCCCAGGGTCTCCTCGGCCTGCGGTATGGAATTTTTCAGCGTATCTAAGATGAGCATGTTCTCTCCAACCTTACTGCAAGTTCTTTCCGCAGCAGTTCTTGTATTTCTTGCCGCTGCCGCAGGGGCACGGATCGTTTCTGCCGGGCCTTTTCTCCGCGCGGAACGGGACGGGTTTCGCGCCGCCCGCGTTCGTCGCGGTCGCCTTCACCTGCTGCGGCAGTCCGCCGGAGGCGCTCACGACGCCGCCTGAAGACGAGACCTTCGGAGCGTTCTCGGCCTTGGCCTGATCCATCGCGGAACCGCCCTCGTCCTTGCGGCTGTCGCCGATGCGGATGACCTGTCTTCTCTCGGAATTCGTCTGCAGCGTGATGCCGTACAGGAAGCGCACCATGTCGTCGCAGATGCTCTTGACCATGAGCTCGAACATGTCGGCGCCTTCGTTGGCGTAGGCCTGCGCCGGGTCCTGCTGACCCAGAGAACGCAGCCCGATGCCGGTCTTGAGCTGGTCCATCGCGTCGATGTGATCCATCCACTTGCTGTCGACGATGCGCAGCAGCAGCATGCGCTCGATCTCTCTCATGCGCTGTTCGCCGATCTCCTGTTCCTTGGCTTTATAGAACTCCTCGAACATAGCCATGCAGTCCGCGTTTAAGATGTCGCGGTCCAGCACCTGCATCTGTTCGTCGGAATACGCGATGTCGGGGAAGTTCGGGTTGATGGCCTTTAAGCGTTTGTTCAGTTCCTCCCAGTCCCAGCTCTCGGCGTATTTGCCGGGCGCTGTGACGTAGTCCAGGATCTCGGTCACCTGGTCCTGCATCATGCCGACGATGTGCTCGCGCAGGTCTTCGCCGTGCAGCACGCGGTTTCTCTCGTTGTAGATGACCGTGCGCTGTCTGTTCATGACGTCGTCGTACTGCAGCACGTATTTACGGATGCCGTAGTTGCGTCCTTCGACCTTCTTCTGCGCGTTCTCGATCGTGCGCGACAGCAGGCCGGCCTCGAGCTTTTCGCCCTCGGTCATGCCCATGCGCGTGATCAGGCCCTGCACTTTCTCGCCGCCGAACAGTCTCATCAGGTCGTCGTCCAGCGCTACGAAGAACTGCGTGCTGCCGGGGTCGCCCTGACGGCCGGCGCGGCCGCGCAGCTGATTGTCGATACGTCTGGATTCGTGGCGCTCGGTACCGATGATGTGCAGGCCGCCGAGCTGCTTGACCCTCTGCTGTTCCGGCTGGCGCTCTTCTGCAAAGCGCTCCAGAAGCTGGCTGTATTTCGCCCGCGCCTCGATGAGGGCGGGGTCGGTCAGGGGCACGAAGCTGCTCGCGAACGAGATCGCGTCTTCGTCGTAGCCCAGTTTTTTCAGTTCTTTCTTGGCTTCGAAGTCCGGGTTGCCGCCCAGGATGATGTCGGTACCGCGGCCGGCCATGTTCGTCGCGATGGTGACGGCGCCTTCGCGGCCCGCCTGCGCGATGATCTCGGCTTCTCTCATGTGCTGCTTCGCGTTCAGCACGTTGTGCGCGATGCCCCTTCTCTGCAGCATGCCGGACAGCATCTCGGACTTTTCGACCGAGATCGTGCCGACCAGCACCGGCTGGCCCGTCGCGTGGTGCGCTTCGATTTCGTCGCACACCGCGTTGAACTTGCCTTTCTGCGTCGTGTAGACCGAGTCTTCAAGGTCCTTTCTGGCGATGGGCTTGTTTGTCGGGATCACGACGACGTTCATGTTGTAGATGTCGGTGAACTCAGCTTCTTCGGTCTTGGCCGTACCGGTCATGCCGGCGAGCTTTTTGTACATGCGGAAGTAGTTCTGCAGCGTGATCGTCGCGAGCGTCTTGGACTCGCTCCTCACCTGGATGCCTTCCTTGGCTTCAATGGCCTGGTGCAGACCGTCGGAATAGCGGCGTCCGAACATGAAGCGCCCGGTGAATTCGTCCACGATGACGACTTCGTCGCCTTCCGCGCCGCTGCGGACGATGTAGTCCACGTCGCGGTGCATGATATTGTGAGCCTTCAGCGCGATGAGGACGTGGTGGTTGATCTCCATGTTCTCAGGATCGGAGAAGTTCTCGATATTGAAGTACTTTTCGCACTTGGCGATACCTTCTTCCGTCAGGGAAACGGAGCGGTCTTTTTCGTCCACGAGGAAATCGCCGGTGACCGTGACGGTCCCGCCGAAGCGGGGGTCACCGTCCTCGATCTTTTCGCCGCGCCGCAACGTCTGCACGAAACGGTCCGCGGTCTGGTACAGATCCGAGGACTTCGCGCCCATGCCGGAGATAATCAGCGGGGTACGCGCTTCGTCGATCAGGATGGAGTCGACCTCGTCCACGATGGCGTAGTTGAGTTCTCTCTGCATCTGGTCCTTCTGATAGACGCACATGTTATCTCTCAGATAGTCGAAGCCGAACTCGTTGTTCGTACCGTACGTGATGTCGGAAAGATAAGCTTCGCGGCGCTTGTCCGTCGGGATGCCGTGGATGATGCAGCCGACGGTAAGTCCGAGGAACGTATAGAGCTTGCCCATCCATTCCATGTCGCGCCTGGCCAGGTAGTCGTTGACCGTGACGACGTGCACGCCGTTGCCGGTGAGCGCGTTCAGGTACACGGGCAAGGTAGCGACGAGGGTCTTGCCTTCGCCGGTTTTCATCTCCGCGATGTTGCCTTCGTGCAGCACGATGCCGCCGATGAGCTGAACGCGGAAATGCTTCATGCCCAGGCTTCGCCAGGCCGCCTCGCGGCAGACAGCGAACGCTTCGGGCAGGATGTCGTCGAGCGTTTCGCCCTTGGCCAGCCGCTCTTTGAAGTACGGCGTCTTGGCCTTGAGCTCTTCGTCGGTGAGGCTCTGCATCTCCCCATCCATCGCCTCTATCTTATCGGCGATCTTTTCGATCCTGCGGACCTCTTTTTCATTCCAGTCGCCGAATATTTTGTCTAAAAATCCCATACCACTAATTCTCCTAATTTACGATCCGCAACAGAGGCGGTTGATTTTTGCAGCGACAGAGCGGGCCGAGCGTGTTTGCCCGGTCCGAAGACGCGTACTACAGTCCCAGCGCCTCGATGCGGTCGAACGCCTCCATCAGTTTCGGCAGCCCCACCGTGCAGCACACGCGCACGTAACCCGCGCCGTAATCGCCGAAATCGCTGCCGGGCACCACGACGACGTGGGCTTCCTTTAAGACCTTCAGCGTGAATTCGACGTCGGAAAGGCCAGTCTCCTTCACGTTCACGTACAGGTAGAACGTGCCGGGAGGCGGGCTCTGCACGGACAGGTGCGGGATCCTGTTGATCCGTTCAGCCGTCTTGAACATGCGGTTCTTGAACTCGGCCATGATCGGCTCCATGTACGGCGCGCCCTGCTCCAGGCAGAACTTTGCCATGCGCTGCGAGATGGCAGGCGCGGTATAGACCATGTTGACGCCCTCCAGGTTGATGGCGTTGATGACCTGCGGCGGCGCGATGACCCAGCCGAGTCTCGCCCCTGTCGCCACGTAGTTCTTCGACAGCGAGTTCATGACGATCGTGCGCTTTTCCGCGCCCGGGATGCTCAGCATGGTCGTGAACGGCACTTCGTAGCTGAACGCAGTGTAGATCTCGTCCGCGTAGATCAGCAGATCGTATTTTTCGGCCAGCGCGTAGATGGCTTCGAGGTCTTCTTTATGCAGGCAGGCGCCCGTCGGGTTGTTCGGATTGCACAAGAAGATGCCTTTCGTCTTCGGCGTGATGTACTGCTCCGCGATGTCCGCGCGGATACGCCAGCCGTCGGATTCGTACGTCGGGAAGAACACGGGTTTTCCGCCTGCGTAAGCGACCTGGCTCTTGTATGCCAGGAACGTCGGGTCCGCGATCAGCAGCTCGTCGCCGGGGTTGATCGTCGCAAAGCAGGACAGGAAGCACGCGTAGTCGCCCGAAGCGACGATGATGACGTTCTCCGTCGGGACCGTGACGCCGAGGTCTCTTTTGTACATGTCGATAACCGCCTGGATGACGTCGGGATAGCCCTTGGGCTGCGAGTAGTGCGTGTAGCCCGCAAGCGCGTCTTTATACCCCGCTTCCAGGATCTCTTTAGGCGTCGTGAAGTCGGGATCGCCGATGGAAAGGTCGATCTTGTCGGTCATTCCCGCGGAAAGCCCTGCCAGCTGCATCAGCACGCTGGGCTTGAAGTCTTTATGTCTGTCTGCGACAAATTTCATATCCATAATTTCTGCCTCCGGATAATGTGCATATTTTAACAGTTTATTATACCATTCTACGCCTCTTTTGCATAGAAAAAGAGAAGGCCATTACGAGACACGGGGACGGTTCTCCTGTCTTATCCCCCTAACAAAAGAGAAGGTCCTCTCGAACCTTCTCCTTGATTTGCTGAAATCGTAACAGAATTTTTACGTGGTGACTGAGGAACTGACCCGAAACCGCCGTGAGACAGAAGAACCGTCCCCGTGTCTTATAACCCCAGTGCCTCGATGCGGTCCATAGCCTCCATCAGTTTTGGGAGGCCGACCGTCGCGCAGATGCGCACGAACCCCGCGCCGCAGTCACCGAAATCGCTGCCCGGCACCAGCGCCACGTGGGCGTCTTTGAGGACTTTCAACGCAAATTCCAGGTCAGAAAGCCCTGTTTCGCGCACGTCGACGAACAGGTAGAACGTCCCGGGCGGCGGCGAAGGCACGTGCAGGTGCGGGATCTTGTTGATCCGCTCCGCTGTCTTGAACATCCTTTCCTTGAACTCCGCCATGATGGGCGCCATATACGGCTTGCCCTCGGTCAGCGCGAACCTCGCCATGCGCTGCGAGATCGAAGGCGCGGAATAGACCATGTGCAGCCCTTCCATCGCGATGGCGCCTATGATCTCCTTCGGCGCGATGACCCATCCGAGCCTTGCGCCTGTCGCCACGTAGTTCTTGGACATGCTGTTGATGACGACGGTCCTTTTTGCAGCTCCCGGTACGCTCAGCATGGACTGAAACGGTACGTCGTAGCTGAAAGCGGTGTAGATCTCGTCGGAATAGATCAGCAGATCGTACTTTTCCGCCAGCTCATAGATCTCCTGCAGGTCTTCGGGATGCAGGCATGCGCCGGTCGGGTTGTTCGGCGTGCAGATGTAGATGCCCTTCGTCTTTTCCGTGACATATTTTTCCGCTTCCTTTGCCTTGAAGCGCCAGCCGTCTTCAGGTCCTGTCGGCACCATCACAGGCACGCCGCCCGAGTATTTCACGTGGTACTGATAGCACATGAAACTCGGATCCGGGATCAGCACTTCGTCGCCCGGATCGATCGTGGCGAACGCTGCCTGGAACGACGCGTAGTCGCCGGAAGCCACGATGATGACGTTTTCCGGCCCGATGGCGATGCCCAGGTCATTCTTGTACGTGTCCACGACCGCCTGAATGACGTCCGGATAGCCCTTGCCCGGCGAATAGTGCGTATAGCCCGCCAGGGCGTCTTTGTAACCGGCCTCCAGGATAGGTGCAGGCGTCGTGAAATCCGGGTCACCGATCGACAGATCGATCAGATCGTCCATACCTTTCGACAGCTCCGCCACCTGTTCCATCAGGCTCGATTTGACGGTTTTATGCCGCTGTGCGACAAAACTTTCTCTCATTTATTCGTCCATTCCCACTTGCTGCTGCGCTTCGACGATGAAGCCTTCGATGGCGTTCTCGGCGAGCAGTTTCGCCAGCACGCCGTTGATGTATTCCTGCAGTTCCTTGTTGCCTTCCTGCACCGCGATCTGATAGCCTTCCGCATCGGACGGGATGTTCACGTCGACAGCTTCCAGGTCATCCTTGACTTCGGCGTAGGTCAGCACCGTCATGTAGTCGAGGAACAGCAGATCGAGCTTGCCGGCCTGCAGCTCCATGACCAGATCCTGCACCTTGGAAAGGCCGACCGTCGTCGCTTCGCCCACGTACTGCACGCAGCGGTCGTACGTGATGGTGCCGGTCTGCGCGCCGCCCTTGGCGCCCTTGATGTCGTCGATGGTCTTGTACTTTGACGCGTTCTCCGTCTTGACGAGGATGAGGTTCTTGCTCACCAGGTAGGGATCAGAGAAGTCCACGGCCTTTTCGCGCTCTTCGTTGGAGGTGATGGCCGCGATGACCATGTCGAATTCGCCGCTTGCGAGGCTCATCAGCAGGTTGTCGAACGACATGTCGACGATCTCGAGCTCGACGCCCAGGTCGTCCGCGATGGCCTTGGCGATCGCGATGTCGAAGCCGACGATGGTGTCGACGCCGTCGATCTCGGTGTGGAATTCATAGGGGGGATAGTCCGCCGACGTGCCGACGGTGAGTTTTCCTTTGGATTTGATCTCTTCGATTGCAGAGCCTCCGCCCTGCTGGCCTCCGCCGGAGCATGCCGCAAGGCTGAAGATCATGGCCAGTGCCAGAATGAGTGCGAGTATCTTCTTCATTGTCTTTTCCTCCGTTAGTTTTTACACGACTTCCGTTATTCCCACAGGGGCTTGTCCCACATCTTGACCTTTGTGCCCAGCCCCAGCTTCATTGCGTTCTGATAGATCTTGTACGCGACGGTGATGTCCAGCGCGCCCAGGCCTAAAGAGCAGGCATAGATGAACTGTTCGTCGTCCGTTCTGACAGGCTTTCCGAGCGCCAGATCCGAAGTTTCCAGGATCTGTTCCTTCGTGATCTCTCCCGCGTCGAACGCCTGGACGATGGCCTTGTTCTTGAACGTCACCATCTGTTTCCAGTAGTCGACGACCTTGACGTCCGCCATCAGCGCAACGTCTTTCGTCGCCTCGTTGGAGACGCACACGATCGCGCTGTGCGGCTTGACCCAGGTCTTGTCGATAAACGGCGTTCTCGCCGTCGTCTCGCCCATGATGAGCTCGGATTTGGCCGCGCAGGCCTTGGAATCGGAGCTTGCGATGATCTCCACGCCCTCGTACTTGCCTGCGTATTCCGCCGCGATCTTTTCCGCCTTGGGCAGGTCGATATCGCAGATGTAGATCGTCTTGAGCGTCGGGATCGCTTCGCAGACGGACATCACCATGGTCTCCCCGATGACGCCCGCGCCGATCAGGGTCGCGGTCTTCGTATCGGACGGCGCGCAGTATTTGGCCTGCACGCCTGCGACCGCGGACGTTCTCATGGCCGTGATGATCGTGCCGTCCAGCACGCAGAACGGCAGCACGGTCTCGGGGTCGCTTAAGATCGAAATGTCGATGCCGTACGGGATGCCCGGGATGCCCGCGTTCTTCTTGCTCTCGGCTGCCCACTTGACGCCGGCGATGTTGTAGTCGCCTCCGATGTAACAGGGCATCGTGTTGAAGAACGAGTTCCAGTTATCGGGTTCGGGGATGCCGATGTGCGTCTTGGGCGGATTCTGGATCTGGCCCAGGCCCAGCATTTTATACGTTTCTTCGGTGATCTCCAGGATCATCTTCATGTCCAGAAGACCGGCCTTGATCTGGTCTTCCTGCTGCAGGAATATGAATTCGGGATTTGTGGTTCCAAGCATTTGTTTTTTGCCTCCTGAAAACTGCTTTGTTATATCACGTTGATCACCTTGGACAGGAAGTCCTTGGTGCGTTCGTTCTGCGGGTGTTCGAAGATCTTCTGCGGGGTGCCTTGTTCTGCGATCACGCCGTCGTCCATGAAGATCACGCGCGTGCCGACTTTCTGCGCGAAGCCCATCTCGTGAGTCACGACCACCA
>JAFYYP010000029.1 GCA_017557505.1 Bacillota bacterium
CCGCGCCCAGGATGATCAGGATGGGCATGGACGGGATGCAGTAGAAGATGTCCACGATACGCATGATCAGGTTGTCGACCCAACCGCCGAAGTAGCCGGAGATGCCGCCCATGATGACGCCGATGAGGTTCGCGATCAGTTCGACGATGAAGCCGATGATCAGCGAGACTCTGCCGCCGTACATCAGACGGGTGAGCATGTCCATGCCGTTGCGGTCCGTGCCCAGCCAGTGGTCCTTGCTCGGAGACGCGTACGTGTCATAGACGCGGCTCTCTCTGGACTGCTTGATGGTATATTTGTGGGAAGCAGCGTTGTATTCGATCTTGTAATCGGATTCGACGCCGTCCGGATCGGTGAACAGGAAGTCCTTATCGCCGTTCTCCAGCGCGGTCAGCAGCTGTTCCTTGAAATCTCTGGTGAGGAACACGTCGCCCATCAGAGGCTGCACGACATAGCGGGAGATGTAGCCGATCTCCTTGCTTCCCTGGGAAACGATGCCGTTCTCGTCGATCTGGTACGAAACGCCTTCCGCGGAGAAACTGCTCTCTCCCAGCGCGTCCGCCTGGAGCGCTTCGCGCAGGAATTCGTAGTTCGCCTTGAAGCTCGGATCGCTTTCGGAGAACACGTTCTTGAAAGCGAGGCCGATCTCGGTGCCGTTCGCAAGCTTGACGATGATGAAGTCGTCGCTCACCTTTTCCATCACGTACTTGACGTCCTTGAAGGTGAACTCTTCCACGCCCTTCTGGGTGGCGAGCACCATCTGCGCCTGGATGATGGACGAGAAATCCTGACCCGGCGCGATCTCGTAACGGAACTCCGTATTCTCGATGGCAGCGCAGTATTCCTTGCTGAGAGAATCCGTTCTGTAGAACCGCTGATCCTCCTCATAAGGCGAAATGATGCCGCCGATGAAGGAGAACGTGAACATGAAGATCAGGATGATCAGGCCGACCATGGCGATGCGGTTGCGGAAGAACCGCTTGGCGACCATGGCGCCCGGAGAAAGCACCTTGACTCTTCTGTCGTCGTTCAAGGAATACTGAGGTTCCTTGTTTTCTGCAGTTTCGGGCGTTTCCTGCCCTTCCTGCACGTCTTTTCTGATCTCTTCAGACATGTCGCAGAACCTCCTTTCCTATTCGATGCGCACTCTCGGGTCGACGACCGCGTATAGAACGTCCGCGATCAGGTTGCCCAGAAGCGTCAGGATTGCTAAAAACGTCAGATAGAACATGGAGAACGGGATGTCCCCGCCGACCATGGATTTGTACGCCGCGTAGCCGATGCCGGGCAGAGCGTACAGGGTCTCCGTGATGAGCGCGCCGGAGAACAGGCCCGGAAGCATGCCGCCGATGATGGTGACCAGGGGGATCAGCGTGTTGCGGAAGGCATGATGATAGATGACCTTCCGTTCGGAAAGCCCTTTCGCCCTGGCGGTGCGGATATAGTCCGAATTCAGCACTTCCAGCATGTTCGTACGGGTATAACGCATGAGTCCGCCGATGCTGATCACGATGATCGTGATGCACGGCAGCACCAGATGGTTCGCCTTGTCCAGGAATTTCCCCATGGCGTCCAGCTGCTCGTAGTTTCTGCCTACGAGGCCGAACAGGTCGAACCAGCCGAGTTTCACGGAAAAGACCAGTTTCAGCAGCGACGCAAAGAAGAACGTCGGCAGGGAGATGCCTGCCAGCGCCAGGACGCTGATGGTATAGTCCGTTCTGCTGTACTGTTTCGTGGCTGCGATGATGCCCAGAGGTACGGCGATGACGATCTCGAAGAACATCGTGATGACGTTCATGGTGAAGCTCAGCCAGATGGTCTTGTTGAACTCCTCCGTCACGGGGATGGTGTAGACCCAGCTGTCGCCGAAGTTGCCCCTCAGCATCTGGCCCCACCAGCGGAAAAAGCCGGTCAGGATGCCCGTGTCGAGGTTGTACATGGCGGACAGCTGCTCCATCCATTCTTCGAAGCTCTTGGAGCCCGGCTGCATGGACTTCTGCCGCGCGATGTTCTCGATATACGACGTCGGCAGACAGCGCATGAGCGTATAGATGATAAGAGTGACAAAGAAGAGGATCACGATCGAAAGTAAGAGCCTCTTCACTATATACTTTTTCACGGTTTTCCTCCGTCTTCAAGAGTTTTGCGGATAGACAGTTGTGCCTGCAGCGCAAGGGGCCTTGCGGCCCCTGCGCTGCAGGCGCAATCTAAGCATGTAATATCGATGTTTCGATTATTTCAGCTCAGTGTTCTCGATCTCGTTCATCCAGCCATAGAAGGTGGTGATGTCCGGAGTGACCGTATCGAGGTTGACTCTCTCTGCGGAGAAGATGATGGCGTTCTGTCTCTGATAGACAGGGATTTCGACAGCCCAGTCGATGATGGTGTCGAGGCAAGCCTTGTACATGGCCTTTCTGTAGGTCTGGTCAGTGGACTTTCTTGCGTCGAGGATCATCTGGTCGAGGTCTGCGTCCGCGATGCCGTACATGTAGTTGGAGCCGCCAGCCTGCGCGCCGCCGTTCGCGACGTCAGAGTAGTAGATCTGATACATGTCGGGGTCAACGGTTGCGCCCCAGGCTGCGCACCACATGGGTACGGACTCCGCTTCCAGACCGGTCCACAGATCGGAGGAGTTGGAGAGGTCGCGTACGACCAGGTTGATGCCGATTTCCTTCAGAGCATCGCTGGCTTCAGTCAGGATCATGAAGGAGGGGTGATCGCCGGTGCCGTCGCCCGGGATCCAGACTTCGTACTCGAGGGAAGCGCCTTCGGGAGCCGCAACGCACTTGCCGTCTTCGACGGTGTAGCCTGCTGCTTCGAAGAAGCCCAGAGCCGCGTCCAGAGCCGCTGCGTACTTGGCATCGGCATCCATGTCGGAAGTGTAGATGTCGTTGCCGTTCACGTCAGTGGAGAATGCGAGCTTGTAGCCGGCATCCGTGGACTGCGGAGCTGCCCAGGAAGTATTGGAGATCGGGTAGTTGATGACAGAAGCTCTGTCGCCATAGTAGGAGTCGATCGCCACGTCTCTGTAGACGCTGTAGATCGTGCCGAAGGCCTTTCTGAGGCACTTGGATTCATAGGAATCCTTGACGCCGCCGACGGACATGTTCTTGGCGTTCAGACCGATGTAACCGTAGCCGAGGTTGTCGACGGTGTTCGTCGCGACCTTCGCGCCGGTCAGTTCGCCGCCGTTTGCCTTCTCGATCGCGTTGATGGTATCGGTGGAGAAAGACGGGTCGGTGATGTCGATGGTGCCGGTGATGACGCCGTTCAGCTTGTCATCGTCGGACAGGCATTCCTGGAAGTTGATGTACTTGGTCTTGGGAGCGCCCTTGAAGTAGGAATCGTTCGCTTCGAAGTACACAACGCCGTTCTCGAACTTGATGAACTTGTAGGGGCCAGCGCCCATGGGCTGCGTGGTCTTGGATCTTACGATGGACAGGTCGCCCTTGGGGAAGCCGAACTGGTTGTTGTCATAGTCGTACTGGGACGCATCGCCATAGTAGTGCAGCGGAGCGATCGCAACGCCGAGCTGATAGATGGCGGTCGCGTCGATCTCGTCCATGTGGATGGTCATGGAGTAATCACCGGTCTTTTCGATACCGGCGATGTTCGGAGCGGAAGTGCCAGTCTGGACACCGGCGGCGGAGTATTCTTCCAGGCCGGGGAACAGATCGTCAACAGAGGAACCTGCGTTCTCGGTGTTGATCATGCCGGCAACGTCAGCGCCGTAAGCTTCTTCCAGAGCTGCCGCGAAAGCTTCCACGGTGTCTTCGGCAATGTCGAAGCCCCACAGAGCTGCGGAGGACTGGATGTCGACTGCGCCGTAATCGGCATAGTTCGCCATGCAGTAATCGGCGATCTCCTGAGCCAGGCCCAGAGTCGCTGCGTCATACTTTTCCCAGAAAGCATTCTTCTGCTCTTCGGTGAAGAAGGTGTAGTCCTCGCCGTCTCTGCCTGCGTTGAAGATGAGGTTCAGCAGAGTGTCGATACCGCTTCTGTATTCGGCCATGCCGGTGATGGGCTGGGCGAACAGAGTGGAGGATCCGTCATAAGTCGGGTCGCACAGGACATACATGGAGAAGATGACGTCGTCGATGGTGAGGGGTTCGCCATCGGAGAACACGAGGTCTTCTCTCAGCTTGAAGTTGTAGTCGACGGTGCCGTCGGCATTTTCGACAACTTCGAGGTCTGCCGGGCCATAGTAGGTGTAGTCCGTTCCGTTATACGGAATGGTCTCGCCTTCGATGCCCTTGTAGATGATGGCGCCGGTACGGTCGGAGTTCAGCAGACCGATCTGGGTCATGGCATAAACATCCTGGTCGTACGCGGTTTCGCTGAAGAACGGGGAGAACTTGCTGGAGAACGGAGAATATCCCACTACGAGAGGAGTGGTGCTCTCTTCCGGCTCGTCCGTGCCGCCGCCCTGGCTGCCGCCACCGCTGGTGCAAGCGGCCAGACCGAAGATCATGGCCAGAGCCAGCAGCAGTGCAAGCACTTTCTTAGAGTTACTCATTGTTTGTTTTCCTCCTAACAAAGATATAACAAAAACAGATAGAGTTATAATAGCAC
>JAFYYP010000030.1 GCA_017557505.1 Bacillota bacterium
CATTGAGATTTATTACAGCTTTGTCGGCAAGATTGACTTGCCCGAATAACCGCCCGACCTATCCGACACAATGGCCAAGTGTCGGATAGGAACGGCAAAATTTTTTGCACTTCTATTGCTTCTTTATCACACATAAGCAAAATGGCACGGTTTGCATTTGGCTTTAATCAGCGTTTTTATAAAAACGCGTAGCCGCACGAAGTGCGATCTTGAGAGTTTGGGATTTTCCCAACGAGTACGCATAGATGGTTTTTGAAGAAGTCTGACATCTATGCACTGCTTGCCACTACTATTGTTTCTCTTTTCAACAGCATTTACTCTCCAGGTAACGTCTTACCTTATACGGGTCATCGATGTTGATCGTTGCAACTGCACGATCGTATTTGTCCCGGCCAAATTGGTCAATAAGATCCATCTTCATTTTGCAGATTTTGTTCATCCTCTGCGAATCTGCTTGTTCTTCCCAGCAACCGTCTTCAATTGCCCACTTCTTGATTATCTCGAAATGAGATCCCTGATAACCGCGCCATTTGTCCCTTATCCCTTGGCTGGCTTTGTTGATTCTTGATTCGAACAGGTCCGCAGGAATGTGCATTTGAAGCTCCTTCAGTTCATCCTCTGTAAGCGAGATGTTATGATAGGATCCGTACAAAGGAAAAGGCGGAGCTTCTTCCTCTTTCTTTAAATTATTGTCTTTCTTTATTGTATTACCATTTTCGTTTCGCAAACTGTTTCGCAAATCGTTTCGTATACACTGTGAAGATTCATAGAATTCAAGGGTTAGGAGTGTTCCGCTTCCTGTTTCGGAAAGTGTTTCGTTTTTCGTTTCGCGACTGATCAAACCGAGCCTTTCCCATTTTCGCAGCATCCTATACGCCCGGCTCTCACTGATCCCAAATCTTTTTGCAAATGATCTTATGGAAGTCACCAGCTGCCCACGGTGAAGCGTATCACCTTTCGGTGCCTTCTTTGGTTTGTCTTCATAATTGGCCATCGCCATCAGATTCACCATAATACCTTGCTCCTCCGCAGTCAGACGGTCTCGCCAATCATTGAGAAGGTTCCGGGGTATAATAATAAATCCTTTCCCATTCACATCATTCCCTCATGTTTTCCCAGTTCGCGCCGTTTGCGATCCATTCCAGAAACGGTTCTTTGACCACTCTGAAGTGCTGCCATTTTGTCCTGGGCAGGATCGGGCAGCCCGGCAGATGAAAGATACGCGTTGCTTCTTTTCGACTCACGTTTAAGAGCTGCATTACTTCTTCGGTTCCGATGATTTCCATTATCCATTACTCCTTTCTTCAGCGATTCGCTCGATGATGATATAGATCTTCTGCTTTTCTTCCGGCGACAGTTCATGTCGAAGTTTGCGAGAGAAACTGCTGTCTGTGATACCCAGTGCCTCTGCGATCTTCCAAAGCGGTACTCCGCGACCGGCGGCGGCCAGCCTTAAATCGTTGTTGGGTTGATTCATTTTCCTTCCTTTCTGTCATTCCCACTTGACGCTCGTAGCATTAACTGATAGTCTATATATAGCACACAACAAGAGCGTTGTAAACATACGTTCGCACAGTTTCAACAAGTGTTAACAATAGGAGCGGAAAGAAATGACAAAAGTAACAGAGGAGAGCGTCCAAAAGGAAAGAATGCCTGTTTTCAGGAGAAACTTCAGACAATTGGTGGATGAGAAAGGCGGCATCACAGCATTTGCAAATTATTCTGGCTTTACAAGACAAACTATCGGGTTCTGGTATAACGGACCAAGAGTACCCGATGCAGAAAGCCTTCTGAAACTGGCAACAGTATGCGATTGTTCTGTCGATTGGCTATTGGGAAGAGTTCACCCGGATAACCGATCCGCTGATCAGAAGGTCTCGGACATGTCTGCCTATACCGGTTTGTCTTCCGCTGCGATTGAGGAATTGCATCTTTACCAGTCGGACTCAAACGACTTCAAAGCTGAATTTTTCAGGGATCAAGCTAAGCTTGCGATTCACCTTTTATCCTGGATCATCGCCCATGATCGCGATCTCGATAATCTGTCTGAAACCAAAGAATCCCTATTAGATGAACTCTGTAACTATTTCAGGACAGATCCGGCAAAAGGTTTTGAGCTAATTGATTTGAATATGGATAAGAGTAAAAGAAATCGCGGTGTCGTTGGTAAATATGGTGAGTACGATATTGTAATGCTTCAAGGATGTTCAGCAAGTTATGTCAATGCCAAATTGCTCGAGACGGCCAAAATGATCTCCATACAAGAACGTATGAAGTCTTTAAAACAAGCATATTGGAAAGAGCTATATGCGAAAGGCGAGGCAACGATTACATCAGTATTCAACGATACTGAAATGTAAATAGCAATTACAAAAGAGCAGGGGGGAGCTCAAGATGGCAAAAGCAAAGAGAAATAAAAACGGGACCTGGACAACACGTGTGTACGACTACACAGATGAAACCGGCAAGGCACATTATAAAAGGTTTACAAGGGACACGAGAGCAGAATGCGAGCTGGCAGCGGCCAGGTGGAAAAACGGGGAAAGACCCAAAAGGGAAAAAGGACCAATGACGGTCGGTAACGCCGTGGATCAGTATATTGATCTATGCAGGGTTCAATCGCCAACGACTGTCTCTGGTTATGAAAAAATCAGGCGAACGTCATTCTTTCATTTATGGGATACGGCAGTGTCAGACCTGACGAATACTGCCATCCAGGCCGCAGTTAATATAGAGGCCATGCGAGAAGGTCGCAGAGGCCAAATTTCGGCCAAAACGCTGGCAAATGAGTGGGGACTGGTCAGTTCATCCCTTTGGAGGATTTGCGGCCTTAAATTCGACGTCAGGCTCCCACAGAGGGTAAAGAAGATAAAAGAATACCCTGAACCAGCGGAGGTGATGGAGGCGGTTCGCGGCAGCAGCGTGGAACTGCCATGTTTATTGGCGCTTTGGTTGTCATTCACGATGTCCGAGATCCGCGGACTGAAATGGAGCGATATCCGTGGAGATGTCATCACGATCAACAGGGTGATGGTCGATGTGGATGGTGTGCCTACGATCAAAGAAACAGGAAAAACAGATGCCAGGATCCGGCGTCACCGATTGCCGGAATACCTTCAGCAGCTGCTGAAAAAGACGCCGCATGAATCGGATTATATTATTCCGCTTACCCATGATCAGATATACGGCAGATTTCAAAGCCTTTGCAAAAAGAAGGGCATCGATTTGCGTTTTCACGACCTGCGGCATTTAAATGCGTCTGTCATGCTCCAGCTGAACGTTCCGGAAAAGTATGCTATGGAACGGGGCGGTTGGAAAACGCCTCATATTATGAAATCCGTCTATCAACATACTTTCACTTCACAGCGTATCGCCGTAGATAATCAGATCGATGCGTATTTCGGAGCTTTGTTGAATCAGGATTAAAGGCTTTTGTCGAGCTGCTATTACCGTAGCATCACTTGACGGTGTCCTTTTTTACAGAATAGTGCCGATGCGTTATTTGGCGTTTAAGGGGGTAACTTTTTGAAAAATATAAAAAGTTACCCCCTTAACTTGAAAATAACGAAGGCCTGAGATATAATGACTTTGCGAGAAAAAGGAATGATCATAAGGAGATGATCTCTAATGAAACTATACAGACGGGAAAACTATCTTCAAAAAATACGCGGTTTCTATCATGATCCCGGCATTATAAAAGTCATTACCGGTGTCAGGCGATGTGGGAAGTCCTGCCTGATGGAAACGATAGCCCTTGAATTGAAAGAAAACGGGATCCTCGAAGAGAATATCATTTATCTGAATCTTGATAAGCGCGGATTTCGCAATATCAAGACCGCTGATCAGCTTGATGCATTGATCGAACAGAAGTCTGTTGCAGATGGGATCAAGTATTTATTTATCGATGAAATTCAGAACGTCAAAGACTTTGAGGAAGTGATCAATGGATATCGTGAGGAAGAAGCGTATTCCATTTTCATAACGGGGTCAAATTCCTATCTCTTGAGCGGTGAGTTGGCGACCAAGCTGACCGGACGTTATCTTGAATTCGAGCTTTATACTTTGAGCTTTGAGGAATATCTCGGAATGAAGGTGTTTTTGGGCCAGGAAGTCGATACAGACCTTATGGTTGAGTTTGATGCTTACCTCATGGAAGGTGGCTTCCCAAAGGCACTGCAATATGCAGAAGCGGATAAAAAAACTTATGTTCAAGGCATTATAGCGGAGATTTTTGAAAAGGATATCAAAAGACGTATCAAAATACGGAAAGCATCTGTGTTTGAATCGGTACAACGGTATATCATCAACAATTTCGGTGCATCTTTAAGCCTTACCAACATTCTGGATGATCTGAAAAAGGCAGGCTGCCCAATCAAGCGTGAAACGCTGAAACGGTATCTGACGATCCTGGAGGAAGCAAAGATCATTTATCCGTGTTACCGGTTTGATCTGAAATCCAGAAAGTCCATCTCCGGTGAGCAGAAGTATTATCTTGCAGACCTTGGATTTTACTATGCTATGAATACGGATAAGCGTATCAATTACGGACCCGTTTTAGAAAATATAGTTTACCTCTATGCGAAATCAAAAGGGTATGACATCAGTGTTGGCCGCATTGGGAAACTGGAATGTGACTTTATATTGGAACGAAACAATATCGACTACTCTTATGTTCAGGTAGCAATGACGATCATGAATGACATTAAGACAGAAGACAGAGAGTATCGTCCGCTGGAACAGATAAAAGATAACTATCCCAAATATCTATTAACGCGGAATGACCTTATCCAGCATAGAAACGGGATCGAGCATTATAATATTGCGCCATTTATGCGGGATGGCAGATTGTTCTGATTTTGGGACATTTGTCATCAAAATATGACTCACAAACATGACTCATAGGCTATAAACGTTGAAAAATGAATATTTGTGTGGGGTTCGATCCCCCTAGGGTCCACCAAATCAAAAAGACACCCGCTCAGGGTGTCTTTTGTCGTATATGGAGTTAGGCTTGCGCTTCCTCGGGCTTTTTCTTCCACAGCTTGTCCGTCGCCTTGAACAGCATCGGATACACGCCGATGTCCACGAAGATCACGATGGTATAGCGCAGCGTGCGGATCAGGTAAGCCGTCAGGTCGCCCGCGTTCAGCACTTCGGAAGAGAAGGGCATCTTCAGCACTTCGTTCAGCCCGAAGTAGATTGCGGCACCGCCTATCGTGCGGAGCACGCAGCGGACGAGGTTCGGGGTATTCTCGAAGTTCACGAACTTCTCTTCGAACGGTTCCGCGATCATGAAGCCGAGCAGCATGCCCAGGGAGCTGAAATAGTCGTTGCTGGTGCAGTAGAAGAAGCCCGGCACGGTGAGGAGCAGCAGGAGCGCGTAGAATGCTGCGCGGCTCTTGATCTTTTTGCGCAGCCAGGGGATGAGCGCCACGATGATGACGCCCAGAATCCAGCCGCAGAGCACGTCCGTGGGGAAGTGAGCCCCGACGAACACGCGGGAGAAGCCGACCAGAAGCGGCAGCACAATGGCCAGCACCCACAGGATCTTCCGCTTTTTCTCATGCGCGGCCAGCGCGCCGTACAGCGTGGCGGCGTTGGCCGAATGCCCGCTCGGGAAGGAATAACCCTGCGCTGCGACGTCATAAGGGTCCGCGCCGCTGTCGACGAGCCGCAGGATCTTGACGTTATACCCCTCTACGAAGTAAGGTCGCAATCGCAGTACGACGTTCTTGATCATCGGCACCCAGACGTTCGCGACGAGCACGTTCAGACCCAGGTATTTGCCGAATTCCTTGTTCAGGCCCCAGTACAGAAAGCCCATGATGGCCACGAGCAGAAGCTGCTCGCCGAAAGCCGAAAGATTGGACAGCAGCCAGAAAACGGGGCCGCTGGTCGGGAGATGGGACTGCAGCCATTCCATGAGCAGCATCTCCCAATCGTAATAGAGATAATTGCCGAGTACCCCCTCCATTGAAAGGAACACCTCCTTAGGGTTCAAATGGTTCAGTTATTATTTTGAATGAACCCGGCAATATCGTCAAATACTTCTTCTCCGATATGGCGTTCGACGCCGTATTCTTTTTTTACTTTCAGGATGTTGCCACCGAGCGAATCGACGAAGCAGTGGTTCAGGTTTGGATAGACCTTGAATTCCGTGTCGGGTCTGTCCGCGAGCTGTTCGCGGAACGCCTTGAGGTCGACGTCCTCCAGCACCTGGAAGTCCTTGCCGCCCTGCAGGATCAGGGCAGGATAATCGGCCGCCAGCAGATAATCGCTTGCCGTTCTCTTGCCCATCTCCTTGAAATAGTAGAGGGAGACGTTGCCGGCGAACTTCCTGCTGACAGCCTCGTCGTCGCTCAGGCCGTACAGCCCGTCAAAAAGCTTCGCGTACTTTTTATTCTGCATCCCCATGACGAAGCAGAGCAGGGGATTGCCCTCATCCTGCGCCTGCTTCAGCTGGCGCAGCACGATATCTTCCAGCCGGTAGGGAGTGCCTGCCAGCATCACGACGCCTTTCGCCTGTCCCCATTCCGCGGCGATTCGCGGCGCGAGCATGGCGCCCATGCTGTGGCCGAGCACCCAGATGCGGGAAGGATCGATGCGCGTATCGTTCTTCAGCAGATCGAGGGCCATCAGGGCGTCTTCTATCGTTTCCTGGCGGACGCTCATCGCCTGCAGTTTCGTCATCTTGCGGCCATACTTGAACGTGCGCTTATCGTAGCGGATGGACGCGACGCCGCGCAGCGCGAGGCCTTCGGCCAGGTCTTTGAACGGGGTCAGCTTCATGACTTTTTCGTCCATGTTGCTCGGACCCGAACCGTGCACCATCACGACGGCGGGCACGGAGCCTGCCGCACCGTCTGGCAAGGTCAGCAGACCGTTCAGCGGATATTCGGTATCTTTTCCGACGATGATCTTTTCGGTATACATCTCAGATTCCCTTCTTGTATAAGTTATAGGAATAGATGGTCGGTACGAGGACCATGACCGCGATCAGCAACGGCATCAGCCAGAACGGCGCGTGCTTCAGCAGGCTCAGGATGGCCATGAGGATGCCGCATACGACCCAAAGAGGCCCCGCGAGCCGGTGCGTGCGGTTCCAGTTCTCTTCGCTCGCGAGCGTCCAGGGCAGCTTGATGCCCATGGTGTAGCTCTGCTTCGTCTTGGGCAGGTAGTTGCCGATGACGATGAACAGTAGGCTCATGAGCAGCGGGAGGATCAGTTCGATCCTTGATTCGTAGCCCAGCGCGGTCGCGAAGATGAAGGCGCTTGCAAACACCGAGATGACAGGAGCCGTCCAGATGCCGATGTTGAACAGCGCAGGGTTCATATTCTGCCTTTTCGGATCCGTCCGCATTGCGAACTGACCGAACAGGTTGATGCCGGCGATGATTCCGGGAATCGCGAACACGGCGAATGTTTTGCTCGACCAGCCGTCCGGTTCTCCGTTCGCGCCCCAGTGCGTCGCGATCGTATCGGGCAGCCGGCTGTAGAGAATGACCCCTGCCAGCATGGGCAGCAGGCATACGATAGTCGTCAGAATGATCTCGCGTTTATTCTTCATGTGCCGCATCTCCTTTCAGATTCTGGATCCACAGCAGGACCTCTTCCAGTACGGAGGCATTCAAACTATAGTAGATAAAGTTCTTTTCGCGCCTCTCGGACACGAGACCCGCTTTCTTGAGCTGCGCCAGGTGATAAGACACCGTTGCAGCCGTCATATCGAAGCGGGCTGCGATGTCGCCGGCCGTCATCGAACCGCCTTTCAGCATGTTCAGGATCTCGCGCCGGACGGGATCGCTGAGCGCTTTCATCGTATCGCTGAATCCCATGGCTTCCTCGCTTTCTATTTTGAATATTTTCTAAATACTATATACTTCAATCCGGCGTGTCTGTCAATAAGTATTTTGAACATTTTCTAAATAGTGCCCATCAAAGGCGCTTGTGATATAATACTCGCATGAATATCTTCCATGAAGAAAGGAAAACAAAAATGAACAAGAAAGCTATCCTTGCGCTGCTTCTGGCGCTTGCACTGGTGCTGTCGCTGGCCGGCTGCACGTCTTCTGAGCCCGCGGAGCCTGAACAGCCCGAAAGCACTGCCATCACGGTCACCGACATGACCGGCCGCGAGATCACGCTGGAAGAGCCCGCGACCCGCGTCGTGGCGCTGTCCGCCGCGGACTGCGAATTCCTGTTTGCCGTCGGCGCCGGAGACGCCCTGGTCGGCAGAGGCGAATACTGCGACTATCCGGCGGAAGTCTTCGACGTGCCGTCCGTACAGTCAGGCTATGACACGAACATCGAGCAGATCATCGCGCTCGAACCGCAGGTGCTGCTGATGAGCACCATGGCGCAGACCGAAGAACAGGTCGCAGCGCTCGAAGACGCCGGCATCAAGGTCGTCGTTTCCGACGCGCAGGACATCGAAGGCGTCTACACCGCGCTGAACATGATCGGCACCCTGATGGGCAAGGAAGACGAAGCTGCCGCAGTCATCGATCAGATGAAGGGCACGTTCGCCGACCTGGCTGCCACGGCCGACGCGCAGGGCAAGACCGTCTACTTCGAAGTCTCCCCGCTGGAATACGGCCTGTGGACCGCCGGCAAGGGCACGTTCATGAACGAGATCGCCGAGATGATCGGCATGAAGAACATCTTCGACGACGTCGACGGCTGGGCAGAGATCAGCGAAGAGCAGGTCCTGGAGCGCAATCCGGAGTATATCGTCACGATCTCTATGTACTGGGGCGAAGGTCCGACACCGGTCGAAGAGATCATGGGCCGCACGGGCTGGGAGAACGTGACCGCCGTACAGAACGGCGCGATCCTCAATCTGCAGAACAACGAGCTGTCCCGTCCGACCCCGCGTCTGGCGGAAGGCGCGCAGATGCTGTATGACTTTGTCGTCGAGCATCTGAACGAGCTGGCACCGGCTGCATGAGCCGGCCCAAAATCAGCAAAACCGAATCGTTTTCTGCGCCGGCTTACGTGCTGTTCATCGCCGTAATGCTGGCAGTCTTCGTCCTCTGCGTATCGGTGGGCAGCGTCAGCGTCCCGTTCAGGGAGACCGTCTCGCTGATCGCAGGGGCTATCCGGGGCGAGCAGGCGCCCGCGACGTCTGCCGCCTCCATCATCCTGTCGTCCCGCCTGCCGCGGGTGATCTGCGTCGCGCTCACGGGCGCTGCGCTCTCCATCTGCGGCGCGGCCATGCAGGGTCTGCTGAAGAACCCGCTAGCAGACGGATCCACGCTGGGCGTTTCGTCCGGCGCGTCTTTGGGTGCGGTCATCGCGATCGCGTTCGGCATCACGTTCCCGGGCCTGCCTTTTGCGGGCACCATGGTGATGGCTATGATCTTCGCGTTCGCCTCCATCGTCATCATCCTGTCGCTGGCATACAAACTGGACTATTCGCTGTCCACAAACAGCATCATCCTGATCGGCGTCATCTATTCGATGTTCGTCTCGAGCCTGCTGTCTTTGATCATCACGTTCGCTTCGGACAAGATCCACAGCATCACGTTCTGGACCATGGGTTCGCTCGCCGGCGCAAGCTATAGGAGCGCGCTCCTGCTGCTTGTCGCTCTCGCGGTCTGCGGCGGCGTATTGCTGCGTCTGCACCGCGAACTGAACGCGTTCGCCGTCGGGGAAGACAACGCGCGGCACATCGGGGTCAACGTGCGCAGCGTGCGCCTGACCGTGCTGATCGCGGTATCCGCCCTGATCGGCGTGTGCGTATCCATCGGCGGCACGATCGGCTTCGTCGGCCTCGTGACCCCGCACATCGTGCGCATGATCACGGGACCCAACCACGCGAAGCTGATGCCCGCGTCTCTGTTCGGCGGTGCGAGTTTTCTGATGCTGTGCGACCTGGCAGCGCGCATGATCGCCAATCCCCTGCAGCTGCCCATCGGCGTCGTGACATCGCTGATCGGCGCCGTTCTGTTCATCATTATCTTCTACCGGAGCAGGAGGGTGTCGTCATGAGGATGCTGGACGTGAAAAATCTCAGCGTGCGCTACGGCACGCTCGACGTTGTGAAGGACGTGAGCTTCTCCGTGGAGGAAGGGGAGTGGCTGATGATCGCAGGGCCGAACGGCGCCGGCAAATCCACGGTCGTGAGTGCGGTCGCGCAGAGCGTGGAGCACACGGGCACCGTGCTGTTCTGCGGTAAGGACGTGACCCGGTACAAACCGCAGGAGCTGGCCCGCCACATCGGCGTGCTGTCGCAGAACCATGCGGTGAATTACGCGTTCATGGTGAAAGAAGTCGTCGGATTGGGCCGCTACGCCTATTCCCGCGGCATCTTTTCCGGAAAGTCCGACGCTGACGAGCAGGCCGTCGTGGACGCGCTTACGCTGACCGGGCTGGAAGAACTGGCGGACAAGTCCGTGCTGAAGCTGTCCGGCGGCGAACTGCAGCGCGTGTTCCTGGCGCAGATCTTCGCGCAGGATCCGAATCTGCTGATCCTGGACGAACCGACGAACCATCTGGACCTCGTCTACCAGAAGCAGGTGTTCTCGCTGATCGAGGAGTGGCGCAGGAAGCCCGGCAGAGCCGTCATCTCCGTCGTGCACGATCTGAGCCTGGCGCTGGCCTACGGCAGCAAGGCACTGCTGATGGATAAGGGCAGGGCTGCCGCGCTCGGACCCGTTTCCGAAGTGTTGACCGCGGAAAGGCTGCAGGAAGTGTACGAAATGGACGTAAAAGAGTGGATGCAGGGTCTGCTGAAACAGTGGGAAGCGTTGTAAAATCAAGGTTTTCGAGCAAGGGGATGCAACCCCTTGCTTTTTTAATGGATCCAAACAAAAAAAATGATGGAAAAAGGGGTTGACTTTTATTCTTTAATGCGTTACGATTTAACGCGTTAAAGCAAAATCAAGAAAGGACGCAACTTAACCATGTTTATCAAAGCAATCATGCTCGTATTGTTCTTCGGCCTCATGATCGGGATCGGTCTGTACTGCCGCCGCAACGCGACGGACGTCAACGGTTTCGTGCTGGGCGGCCGCTCCGTCGGTCCCTGGCTGACCGCTTTCGCTTACGGTACTTCGTACTTCTCCGCGGTCATCTTCGTCGGCTACGCCGGACAGTTCGGCTGGAAATACGGCATTGCGTCCACCTGGGTGGGCATCGGCAACGCGCTGATCGGCTCCCTGATGGCCTGGGCCATCCTCGGGCGCCGCACGCGCATCATGACCCAGCATCTCAACAGCGCCACGATGCCGCAATTTTTCAGCGAACGTTTCGACAGCCCCGCGCTCAAGACCTGCGCATCCGCGATCATCTTCATCTTCCTGATCCCGTACACCGCGAGCCTTTACAACGGCCTGTCCCGCCTGTTCGGCATGGCCTTCAATATCGATTACTCCGTGTGCGTCGTCGTTATGGCCATCCTCACCGGCATCTACGTCATCGCCGGCGGCTACATGGCGACTGCCGTGAACGACTTTATCCAGGGCATCATCATGATCTTCGGCATCATCGCGGTCATCGCTGCCGTGCTGAAGAGCCAGGGCGGCTTTATCGCGGCGCTCGAAGGTCTTTCCGCCATCAGCGACGAGACAGTTTCGTCCGCGCCGGGCATCTTCAATTCGTTCTTCGGGCCGGATCCGCTCAATCTGCTGGGCGTCGTCATCCTGACGTCGCTGGGCACGTGGGGCCTGCCGCAGATGGTGCAGAAGTTCTACGCGATCAAGAGCGAAGGCGCCATCAACAAGGGCATGATCATCTCCACGATCTTCGCGTTCATCGTGGCGGGCGGCTGCTACTTCCTCGGCGGATTCGGACGCCTGTTCTCCGATAAGGTCGACCTCGCTGCAGGCGGCTACGACTCCATCATCCCGACGATGCTCTCAGGTCTGCCCGACATCCTGATCGCTGTCGTGGTCATCCTCGTGCTGTCCGCTTCCATGTCGACGCTGTCGAGCCTCGTGCTGACGTCGAGCTCCACGCTGACGCTCGACCTGCTGAAGGGCCGCATCGTCAAGGATATGGACGAGAAGAAGCAGCTGACCATCATGAGGGCGCTCATCGTCGTGTTCATCGCGATCTCCGTCGTGCTGGCCATCATCCAGTACAAGAGCAGCGTCACGTTCATCGCGCAGCTGATGGGCGTGTCCTGGGGCGCGCTGGCCGGCGCGTTCCTGGCACCGTTCCTGTATGGCCTGTACTGGAAGAAGACGACGAAGGCCGCCTGCTGGGTGAGCTTCGTGTTCTCCTCCGTCGTGATGATCGCCAACATCTTCGTGCGCGCGAGCTTCCCGAAGCTGCTGCAGTCCCCGATCAACGCCGGCGCGTTCTGCATGCTGGCAGGGCTCGTGATCGTTCCCATCGTGAGTTCGTTCACTTCTGCGCCGGACGCCAAACTGGTCGAAGATGCCTTCTCCTGCTATAATAAAAAGGTGCTCGTGCCCCAGAGCGAAGCGCTGGGCGATTCGGAAGACCCCATCAGAGGATAGCAGACTTGATCGTAGACATCCATACACACACGTTCCCGGACGCGATCGCGGCCCGGGCCGTGGACAAGTTAAAACACAATTCGCATACACAGCCGTTCCTCGATGGGACGGCTGCTTCCCTATCCGCATCTTCTGAAGCAGCAGGCGTGGACTTTTCCGTGATCCAGCCGGTCGCGACGTCGCCTGCGCAGGTAGCCGACATCAACAACGGCGCGATCGAGGCAAACCGGTCTTCGGGTGCGACCCGGCTGATCTCGTTCGGCTGCATGCATCCGGGCTTCGAAAAGCCGGAAGAGGAGTGCGCCAGGCTGGCAGAGGCAGGCGTGAAGGGTATCAAGCTGCACGCGGTATACCAGCGGACGGACATGGACGATCCCACGTACGTGCGGGTGATGAAAGCCGCAGCGGACGCGGGTCTGATCGTCCTGGTCCATGCGGGCATCGACGTCGGTTTTCTGGACCTCCGCCACTGTGACCCGGATAAGATCGCCCGGGCCATCGACGCAGCAGGTGGCGGACGCTATATCCTGGCTCATATGGGCGGCTGGCGGCAGTGGGACGAGGCGCAGGCTCTGTTCGCCGGGCAGAAAAACGTGTGGCTCGATACGTCGTTTTCGCTGGGCGATATGGTGCCGCTGGACGACGGGTTCTACGATACGCATTCCGCGGCGAGGCTGAGCGAAGAGCGGTTTCTGCAGATGAAAGAGGCCTTCGGCGCGGAAAAGCTGCTGTTCGGCACGGACAGCCCCTGGGCGGATCAGGCGGAAGAGATCGCGCGCATCCGCAGTCTGCCGATGACGGAAGAGGAAAAGTCCGCGATCCTCGGCGGAAACGCCGCAAAACTGCTGGGATTGGTTAAATAATGAATGCGATGATAGAAACGATACAGGAATATCTGAAGAAAGGCGAAGACCTGGTGCTTGCGGTAGTCACGGAAACTTCGGGCAGCACGCCGAGAGGCAAAGGCGCCGCGATGCTCGTCGGCCGCGAGGGCCTGCTGGCAGGCACCGTCGGCGGCGGAGCGCTGGAAGGCACAGTCCTGAGCACGGCACAGCAGTGCCTGAATGAAAGGCGGTCCGACGCGCTGTTCTATTCCCTGCAGGGTTCTGACGGAACCGGAGACGGCATGATCTGCGGCGGAACGGTATCTGTCCTGCTGCAGTTCCTCGACAG
This sequence comes from Bacillota bacterium, assembly GCA_017557505.1. Classification (GTDB taxonomy): domain Bacteria; phylum Bacillota; class Clostridia; order Peptostreptococcales; family Anaerovoracaceae; genus RUG11894. The sequence goes on from JAFYYP010000030.1 coordinate 13,638, forward strand.
TTCGCATGCGACTCTGCCGGAACAGGTCTATGAACTGCTGTCCGCCGAACCGCTGCAGCGGGCGATCATCTTCGGGGGCGGGCACATTGCGGCGGCGCTGGCGCCGATCCTGAAGAGCGTTGATTTCCGTGTCATCGTGATGGACGAAAGGCCGGAATTCACGACGAACGAGCGCTTTCCGGACGCTGCGCAGGTCGTCTGCGGCAGCTTCGGGGATCTTTCGGACCTCTTTACATTCGGGGAAAATGACTATGCAGTCGTGGTCACGTCGGGGCACCAGCATGATTTTGAAGTGGAAGAACAGATCCTGCGGCACGAACTGGCCTATATCGGCGTTATCGGCTCTCGGAAAAAGACGGCAGCCGTGAATGCGAAACTGAGAGAGGCAGGCATCACCGAAGAACAGCTGGCGAAGGTCCACACGCCCATCGGCCTGGACATCGGCGCGGAGACGCCGGAAGAGATCGCCGTGAGCATCGCGGCAGAAATGATACAGGTGCGCGCGGAAAGGCGGATGAAATGAGGTTTGTAGCCGTAGTCCCGGCGGCAGGGCTTTCTTCGCGCATGGGAAGCTTTAAACCGCTGATGGATCTGAACGGAAAAGCGCTGATCTGCCGCACGCTGAACAGCCTTCGGGCAGGCGGGGCAGAGAAGATCTGCGTCGTGACAGGTCATCGCGCAGAAGAACTGGAGGCAGCCATCGCTGCGCCGGACGTATGCTTCGTGCGCAATCCTGATTATGCATCTACCGGCATGCTCGAGTCCGTGCAGTTGGGATTGAAGGCAATATTCCCGGAATTGTCAGAAGGGCGGAGAAACACTGCAGAGCCCACTTCTTACGGAGCCATCTTTATTCTGCCGGGAGATATTCCTCTCGTTTGTCCGGAAACCATGCAAGCTCTGAAGTCTGCGGCGAAAGGCGGTGCGCAGATCGTAAGACCTTCCCACAACGGCAGGGCCGGTCACCCGGTGCTGCTGAGCCAAAAAACTGCGTACGAACTGCTATCCTACACTGGCCCGGACGGTCTGCGCGGTTTTCTGAAGGGTCACTTACCTGAGACTATTTTCGTGGAGACAGATGACTCTGCCATCCACGCGGATGCAGACACACCGGAGGAGTGCTGCCGCCTGTCAGGCCTCCGAAACACTGCACAGTAAATTGTGCTTTATAGTGAATAGAAGTGCCGGAAAAACACAATGAGAGGTTATGCAACGCAGAGATTCTTTGTGTTTTCGATGCATTTTCGGCTTTAGTCAGATTTTTTTTGCTGAGAATCTAACAAAAATAGGCTTATTCTTTGCAAACAAAAGCATTAGGAGATAAAAAAACACAATCGATCCGCTGGAAAGGCGGAAAGATTGTGTCTTTTCTTACATGAAAATGCAAATGTAATAAGAACAGACTGTGCGGAACAAACGCTCTCGCACCGCAGACCATGCCGTGCTTTTTTTTACAGTTCCGACAGCTCTTCCTGATCCACGAGGTAGGCTCCCTTCGCTGCCAGCGCGGCTTCCGCGCCTGCCACGTCGGGCACCTTGCACACCAGATAGGCCTTGCCCGTCTGACCGCCCAGGAAGCAGTAGATGTAGTCGAGGTTGATGCCCGCGTCCGCGATCGACTGGATCACGGAATGCAGGCCGCCTGGCACGTCGGGGATGGCCACGGCGACGGCTTCGGAAACGCTGGTCACGTAGTCCGCATCCTTCAGCACCGTGATGGCCTTGTAGACGTCCTTGACGATGATGCGCGCGATGCCGAACTCACTGGTCTCAGCCAGGGAGAAGGCGCGCATGTCGATGGCTTCGTCTGCCAGCACCTTCGTCATCTCGCAGAGGGCGCCGGGACGGTTTTCAAGAAATACAGAGATCTGTTTTACGCTCATTTCGGCACCTCCTTAGATCTTTCTCTTGTCGATGACGCGCACGGCCTTGCCTTCGCTGCGCACAATGGATTTCGGCGCGACGAGGGAGACCTTCGCCTTCAGGCCGAGCATGGACTTCAGACCGTCCACGATGTCCTTCTGGCGCGCTGCGATCTCGCCCATGTTGTCCGTGAACATCTCCGGGGTCATTTCGACCTGGACGTCCAGCGTGTCGGTGTTGTTCACGCGGTCCACGACGATCTGGTAGTTCGCCGGGTAGCCCTTGTTGAGCAGGACGGTCTCGATCTGGCTCGGGAACACGTTGACCCCGCGGATGATGAGCATGTCGTCGGAGCGTCCTCTCGGTTTGCTCATCTTGACGAACGTGCGGCCGCAGGAGCACGGCTCGTGGCTCAGTTTGACGATGTCCCTGGTGCGGTAGCGCAGCAGGGGGAACGCTTCCTTTGTGATCGACGTGAACACGAGCTCGCCGTACGTGCCGTCGGGCACGGGTTCGAGCGTATCCGGGTCGATGACTTCCGCGATGAAGTGGTCTTCGTTGATGTGCATGCCGGTCTGCTCGGAGCATTCGAACGCGACGCCGGGGCCGGACAGTTCCGTGAGCCCGTAGATGTCGAAGGCTTTGATGCCCATGGTCTTTTCGATCTCCTGGCGCATCTCTTCGGACCAGGCTTCCGCGCCGAAAATGCCCGCCTTCAGGGGGATATCGTCGGGACCGAGGCCCATTTCCTTCATGGATTCGCCGAGGTAGGCCGCGTACGAAGGCGTGCAGCACAGGATGGTCGCGCTTAGGTCACGGATGAACATGATCTGCCGCTCGGTGTTGCCCGAAGAGGTCGGGATCGTCAAACAGCCGACCTTATGGCTGCCGCCGTTGAGTCCGGGGCCTCCGGTGAACAGGCCGTAGCCGTACGAGACCTGGCAGACGTCTTCGTTCGTGCCGCCCGCCGCAGTGATCGCTCTTGCGCAGCAATCTTCCCACAGGTCGATGTCGTGCTGCGTGTAGAACGCGACGACGCGCTTGCCGGTCGTGCCGGACGTGGACTGGATGCGGACGCAGTTCTTCAGGTCTTCCGCGAGCAGACCGTACGGATAGCCCTCGCGCAGGTCTGCCTTCGTGACGAAGGGCAGTTTGCGGATGTCAGCGACGCCCTTGATGTCTGCGGGGGTCACGCCTGCTTCTTCCATCTTTTTGCGGTAATAGGGGACGTTGTCCCACACGTGCTGCACCTGTTTCACCAGGCGTTCGTCCTGCCAGGCGCGGATCTGTTCGCGCGAGGCAGTTTCGATTTCCGGTTGATAGTACCGTTCCATAGGTTGTCCTTTCTTTCCTTGTCTTGGTTTATGGCAAACTAGGCGTTTTTACCCAGTTCAAATGCTTTCTTGTTCAATTCCAGGAATTTTGCGGGCACGATGGCCTTGATGGCTTCCTGCCAGACTTCATCCGGCGCGCCGAAATAGTGGGAGAGGCGCCCCATCAGCACGAGGTTGACCGCTTTGCTGCTGCCGGCCTGCTTGGCCAGGCTCAGGCAGTCCAGCGCGTCCACTTTGGCGCCTGTCGCCTTCATCTTCTCCACAAGATCTTCCGGGTAGGATGCCACGCCTGTCACGACGGGCATGGGATCGATCTGCTGCGTGGAGGTGACGATCTGCCCGCCGGGTTTTAAGAAGGAGAGCCATCTTGCCGCTTCGAGCAGCTCGAACGATACGATGAAATCCGCTTCACCCTGGTCGATGATAGGAGAGTTCACCCGTTCGCCGTAGCGGACGTACGTGACGACGCTGCCGCCCCGCTGGCTCATGCCGTGGACTTCGGATACTTTGACGTCGTATCCCTGTTCCATCAGCAGATGACCCAGCAGTTTGCTGGCCAGAAGGCTTCCCTGGCCGCCGACGCCGACGATCATGATGTTCTTGGTTTCCATCGCTTATTCCTCCTTTCCCGTGCTCTCGAAGGCATCCATCGGGCACAGCTGCGTGCAGATGCCGCAGCCGACGCACAGCGTGTCGTCGACGCGCGCCTTACCCTCCTTGATGGAGATGGCAGGGCAGCCGATGCGCATGCAGGACTTGCAGCCGACGCATTTTTCAGCGTTGACCTTCAGAGGCGCGTTGTGTTTCACATATTTGAGAAGCGCGCAGGGCCTGCGGGAAATGATGACGGACGGTTCTTCCGCCGCCAGTTCCTCCTTCAGGACGGTGTCGCATTCTTTCAGGTTATAGGGGTCCACGACCCGGACTCTCCGGATGCCCATCGCTTTGCAAAGAGCTTCCAGGTCGATCTTGCCGGCCGGGTCACCCTTGATGTTGAAGCCCGTCGTCGGGTTCTGCTGGTGGCCGGTCATGCCGGTGATGGAGTTGTCGACGATGATGACCGTCGAATTGCTCTGGTTATACGCGATGTTCGCGAGGCCGGTCATGCCGGAATGCATGAAGGTCGAGTCGCCGATGACCGCCACGGTCTTGCTTTCGCTCTCCTTGCCCAGTGCCTTGTTGAAGCCGTGGGTGGCGGAGACGGAAGCGCCCATGCACAGGGTCATCTCGATGGCCGACAGCGGGGGAGCTGCGCCTAAAGTGTAGCAGCCGATGTCGCCGAGCACCGTGCACTTGTTCTTCGCGAGAGTATAGAACAGGCCTCTGTGCGGGCAGCCCGCGCACATGACGGGCGGACGGCCTGGCAGCGCTTCGCCGAGCGCCTTGCCTTCGTGCTTCGCGATACCGAGCGTTTCGGCAACGAGGTTCTGAGAGAATTCGCCCAGCAGCGGGAAGAGCTCCTTGCCTTCGCAGGCGATGCCGAGCTCCTTCACGAATGCTTCGATGAAAGTATCCAGTTCCTCCACGACGACGAGCTTATCGACAGAAGCCGCGAACTCCTCGATCTTCTTTTCCGGAAGCGGCCAGATCATGCCGAACTTCAGGATGGGGTATTTGTCGCCGCACGCTTCCTTCACGTACTGATACGACGTGGAGGAGGTAAGGATGCCGACGGAATGATCGGAACCTTCCTCGATGCGGTTCAGGTCCGTCGTTTCCGCGAATTCGGTCAGCTTTCTCGTACGTTCTTCCACGATGGGGTGGCGCTTGATGGCGTTGGCCGGGGTCATGACGTACTTTGCGATGTTCTTCTGATAGGGTTTTGCCGGGGCTTCGATGCGGTCACCGGTCTCCACGATAGACTGCGAATGCGCGATGCGCGTGCACATCTTCAGGAACACGGGCGTATCGAACGCTTCGGAGATCTCGTAGGCCTTCTTCGCGAAAGCGAGGGCCTCGGCGGAATCAGCCGGTTCGAGCATGGGGATCTTCGCGGAGCGCGCGTAGTGGCGGGAGTCCTGCTCGTTCTGGGAGCTGTGCATGCCCGCGTCGTCCGCGACCGCGATGACCATCCCGGCATTGACCCCGGTATAGCTGCAGGTGAACAGCGGGTCTGCAGCCACGTTGAGTCCGACGTGCTTCATGCCGCAGAAGCTGCGTTTTCCGGCCAGGGACGCGCCGAAAGCGGTCTCCATGGCCACTTTCTCGTTCGGTGCCCATTCGGCGTAGATCTCGTCATATTTCGCCGCTTCCTCGGTGATCTCGGTGCTGGGGGTGCCGGGGTACGATGATACCACGCAGCACCCTGCTTCCCAGAGTCCCCGGGCAGCGGCTGCATTGCCAAGCATTAACTGTTTCATGGTTTACTGCCTTTCTTCTGTCGTATAGCCCTCCGCCATGCCCAGGCGCAGGACGACTTCTCTCAAGGCTCCGGTGGAGCCGTCTTCTACGGTATTGCGGCGCACGCGGCTGATCGTCGCGCTGCTCGTGCCTGTCTTCTCCAGGATCTCCGTATACACCTTGTTCTGCAGCAGCATCGTGGCCACGTCGAAACGCTGTTCCATGCTGCGCAGTTCCGTGGGCGAACAGAGATCCTCGAAAAATCGTCTGGCTTCGTCCGCGTCTCTTAAGTCCAGGACCGCCTCGTACAGCGCGGTGCTCCGGTCTTTTCTTGTATTCTTCGCCATCGTTTTTGCCAACCTTTCTACATTCAAGATGGTTTGACGGAATATACAAGAGATTGTAACACTTTAACTTGTGAAAGTAAAGGACTTTAAAGCATGAAAGCGTGAAGATTTCTTCATATTAAGTGGTATAATAAAGTCAGGAGGTATCGATATGCAGGAGATCAAATGTCCCAATTGCGGAACGACGTTCCAGGTCGACGAAAGCGGCTATGCGCAGATCGTTCAGCAGGTGCGCGATAAGGAATTCGAAAAGGAATTGAAGCGCCGCGAACAGGAGCTGGCGCAGAAAAAAGAAGACGACCTGACCATCGCCCGAATGGAACTGGAAGGCGAGATCGAGCGCCTGAAGGCGCAGCTGAGGAACGCGGACACTGAGAAGAAACTCGCCGTTACCGAGGCCGTGCAGAAGAAGGACAGGGAACTGTCGGATAAGATCTCGGAGATCAGCGTGCTGAAGGGTCAGCTTTCCAATAAAGAGACGGAGAACAAGCTGAAGGAAAAATCCCTGAAAGAGCAGCACGAGGCCGAGCTGCGGCTGAAGGATGAACAGATCGAGTATTATAAAGACTTCAAGGCGAAGCAGTCGACGAAGATGGTCGGGGAGAGCCTGGAGCAGCACTGCCTGACCCAGTTCAATCAGATCCGCATGACAGCTTTCCCGAACGCGTATTTCGAAAAGGATAACGACGCCCGCACCGGCAGCAAAGGCGACTTTATCTTCCGGGAGGCTTCCGAGGACGGCACGGAATTCATCTCTATCATGTTCGAGATGAAAAATGAGCTGGACGCGACCGCCACGAAGCACAAGAACGAGGACTTTTTCAAGGAACTCGACAAGGACCGCAACGAAAAGAAATGCGAATATGCCGTGCTGGTCTCGCTGCTCGAGGTCGACAACGAACTGTACAACAACGGCATCGTGGACGTTTCGTACCGCTATCCGAAGATGTACGTCATCCGTCCGCAGTTCTTCATCCCGATGATCACGCTGCTGCGCAACGCTGCGCTGAACTCGCTGAAATATCAAAGAGAGCTGCAGATCGTCAGGAACCAGCAGCTGGATCTGCAGAACTTCGAGAACGAGATGAAGGCCTTCAAGGACGGCTTCGCGCGCAATTACGATATCGCCAGCCGCAAGTTCAAGACGGCCATCGAGGAGATCGACAAGACGATCGACCATCTGCAGAAGACGAAAGACGCGCTGCTGTCTTCGGAGAACAATCTGCGCCTCGCGAACAACAAAGCGGAGGATCTGAGCATCAAGAAGCTGACCCGGAACGCTCCGTCTGTACGCGCGATGTTCGAAGAGATAAAAAGCGAAGAATAACGGGAAAATCCGCTTGACTTTAACAGGTAAAAGTATTAAAGTTTTTGTGTTGGCTCACTACGGCCGGCACAAAAACTTTTTTTAAGGAGTAAAACATTTATGGCCATCACAGACCTGCTGGAACGCAACAGCAAACTGTACGGAAACGAGATCGCGCTCGTCGAACTCAATCCCGAGATCCAGGAAGAACCCCGGGTCACGTGGCGCGAATATGAACTGATCCAGCCCACGAGCGGCGCGCCTTACCGCAGGGAGATCACGTGGAGCGTCTTCGACGAGAAGGCGAACCGCGTCGCGAACCTGCTGCTCTCGCGCGGCATCCGCAAGGGACAGAAGGTCGCCATCCTGCTGATGAACTGCCTGGAGTGGCTGCCGATCTATTTCGGTGTGCTGAAGACCGGCGCCGTCGCGGTGCCCCTCAACTTCCGCTACACCGCCGAAGAGATCGACTACTGCTTAAAGCTGGCGGATGCGGACGTGCTGTTCTTCGGACCCGAGTTCATCGGCCGCGTGGAGGACATCTTCCCGAAGATCAAGTCGCAGATGATCCTGTTCTTCGTGGGCGACAACCGTCCGTCTTACGCGGAAAGCTATTCCGAAGCGGTCTCGAACTGCTCGTCCTCTTCGCCCATCGTTCTGGTCGAGGATACAGACGACGCGGCCATTTACTATTCGTCCGGCACGACGGGTTTCCCGAAGGCCATCCTGCTGGACCATACGGCGCTGATGCAGTCCGCCCGCATGGAGGCGATGCATCACGAGACGACGCACGACGACATCTTCCTTTGCATCCCGCCGCTGTACCATACCGGCGCGAAGATGCACTGGTTCGGGTCGCTGTACACGGGCAGCCGCGGCGTGATCCTCAAAGGCAACTCCCCGAAGGCCATCCTGGACGCGGTATCGCTCGAACGGGCTACCATCGTGTGGCTGCTCGTGCCCTGGGCGCAGGATATTTTAGCCGCATTCGACAGAGGCGACATCAAGCCCGAGCACTATCAGCTGTCGCAGTGGCGCCTGATGCATATCGGCGCGCAGCCGGTGCCGCCTTCGCTCATCCGCCACTGGCTCGAATACTTCCCGAACCATAAATACGATACGAACTACGGCCTGTCCGAATCCACGGGCCCGGGCTGTGTGCACCTCGGTCTCGAAAACGTCCGCAAGGTCGGCGCCATCGGCGTACCGGGCTTCGGTTGGAAGTGCAAGATCGTGGACGAAGAGGGCAAGGAAGTCGAGCAGGGTACCGTCGGCGAACTGTGCGTAAAGGGCCCCGGCGTCATGAAGTGCTACTACCACAACCCGGATGCGACGGCCGAAGTCCTGAAGGACGGCTGGCTGCACACGGGCGACATGGCCAAGCAGGACGAAGAGGGCTTCTACTTCCTGGTCGACCGCAAGAAGGACGTCATCATCTCGGGCGGTGAGAACCTGTACCCGGTGCAGATCGAGGACTTCCTCGCGGCAAACCCGAAGATCCACGACGTGGCGGTCATCGGCCTGCCCGACCCACGTCTCGGCGAGATCGCGGCGGCTATCATCCAGGTCAAGCAGGGCATGACCCTCACAGAGGAGGAAGTCGACCGCTTCTGCCTCGACCTGCCGCGCTACAAGCGCCCGAGGAGGATCATCTTCGCGGATGTGCCCAGAAATCCGACCGGCAAGATCGAAAAGCCCAAACTCCGTCAGATCTACGGCGGGGTCAACCTGGTCGAACAGCAGAACAAAGCTTAACAAATTCCAACGCGCTCCGGCAGAACCGAAGCGCGTTTTGGACTGGAAGGAAAGGAACCGGAATGCAATACAGAAAAGACAGAAAAGGCGACGATCTTTCGATCTTGGGCTTCGGCTGCATGCGCTTTACGCGCAAGGGAACGGGCATCGATCTTGAGAAAGCTGAGAAGGAGATCCTGGCGGCTTACCGTGCGGGCGTCAACTACTACGACACGGCGTATATCTATCCAAACAGCGAAGAGACCATCGGTAAGATCTTCGAACGCAACGGAATGCGCGAGCACATTAAGATCGCGACGAAACTGCCGCAGTATCTGTGCAGCAGCAGGGCGGCCGTCGACCGGTATTTCAACGAGGAACTGTCGCGGCTGCGCACGGATCACGTCGACTATTACCTGATGCACATGATGACGGATCTGGCCATGTGGGAGAAGCTCGAGCGCATCGGCATCCGCGAGTGGATCGAAGAAAAGAAGGCCTCCGGCGCCATCCGCAACATCGGCTTTTCGTACCACGGCAACACAGAGAACTTCCTGAAGATACTGAACGTCTACGACTGGGACATGTGCCAGATCCAGTACAACTATTACGACAGGACGTCGCAGGCGGGCGAGGAAGGCCTGAAGGCTGCGGCGGCGAAGGGTATCCCCGTCGTCATCATGGAGCCTTTGCGGGGCGGCAAACTCGTGAACATGCTGCCTAAAGAATCCCTGTCCGCCATGAAGGCGGGCGGGCGCGGCTGGTCGCCTGCGGAATGGGGGCTGCGATGGCTTTACGACCAGCCCGAGGTGACGGTCGTGCTGTCCGGCATGAACTCGCTCGACATGGTCCAAGAGAACTGCCGTGTCGCGTCGGAGACGGAGGCGCATTCGCTTACGGAACAGGATTTTGCCGTGATCGAAGAAGTCGTGCAGAGCATACGCGCGAAGGATAAGGTCGGCTGCACCGGCTGCCGCTACTGCGTGCCGTGCCCGAAAGGCGTGGATATCCCCGGCGCGTTCCGTTCGTATAACGCCATGGCACTCGAATCGAAGGGGGAAGGCCGCAGGCAGTATTTTCAGACGGTGGCGCTCACGAAAGACCCGGCCTTTGCCTCGCAGTGCATCGGCTGCGGCAAGTGCGAGACTCACTGCCCGCAGAATCTTCCGATCCGCGAAAAACTCAAAGAGGCGGACAAGGCGCTGCGGCCGCTGCACTACCGCATCGCGATCGGCGCGGCGCGGTTCTACCTGTATACCCTCCATAAAAAGTGATAAAATAGTGCTGCAGAAAAGCAGATAAGGAGCATATCCATGAGCGAAGAAAAGAGAACGAAGATCATCCTGGACTGTGACCCGGGTCACGACGACGCGGTCGCCATCATGCTGGCGGCGGGAAGTCCGAAGATCGAACTTTTGGGCATTACGACAGAATCCGGCAACCAGACCATCGAAAAGACGAGCCGCAACGCGCTGAACGTGCTGCAGTGGATAGGCCGGGGCGATATTCCCGTATACAGGGGCTGCCAGGGACCGATGCTGCGCGAGAAGATGACGGCAGCGGATATCCACGGAGAGACCGGCCTCGACGGCCCCGTCTTTCCGCCGTTGGAGCTGAAACTGCAGGAAAAGCACGCGGTCAATTATATCGTCGATACGCTGTCAGCCAGCGAAGAACCCATTACCATGGTGACGACCGGCCCCATGACGAATCTGGGCATGGCGATCCGCATGCAGCCTGCCATTGTTGAAAAGATCGACAAGATCGTGCTGATGGGCGGGTCGTATCAGAACGGCAACGTTACCCCGGCAGCGGAATTCAATATCATCTGCGACCCGGAAGCGGCGCACATCTGCTTCTCCTGCGGACGGCCCGTATACATGATGGGTCTGGATATCACGCGCAAAGTGCTGTGCCTGCCGGATATCGTCGCGCGCATGAAGAAGATCGGCAACAAAGCCAGCGAGCTGTTCGTGGACCTGATGGGCCACTTCTGCAGGACGCAGAAAGAGATCTTCGGCTTCCCCGGCGGACCGCTGCACGATCCCTGCACGATCGTGTGGCTGATCGATCCTTCGATCATCACGCTCAAGCCCATGCATACGACTGTCGATATCTCCCGCGGCGAGAGCTATGGCCGCACGAACTGCGACTTCTTCAATTACCAGAAGAAGGAGATCAATTCGAACGTGGCGGTCGCGGTGGACGTGGACCGGTATTGGGATCTGATTGAAACGGAACTGAGAAGATACGGAGCATAATATGGCGAAAATACTGGTGGCAGGCAGCCTGAACATGGATCTGCGCTTTTCTATGGAGCGCATGCCGTTGGAGGGCGAAACGGTCTTAGGCGACGGCCTGCTGTACAATCCCGGCGGCAAAGGCGCGAACCAGGCAGCTGCCGCTGCAAAACTGGACGGCGACGTAGCTATGCTGGGCTGCGTCGGAAAAGACGGATTCGGCGATTCGCTCGCGAAGAGCCTTGCGGACTGCGGCTGCGGCGTTTCGCGGCTGCGCCGCGTGACCGCGCCGACAGGTACCGCGTCCATCTACGTGGACAGGCAAGGGCGCAACAGCATCGTCGTGATTGCGGGCGCGAACGCGTACTGCGATACGGAGTATCTGAAGGAATGCGAGGATGAACTGAAAGCGTGCGACATCCTGATGCTGCAGCTGGAGATCCCCTACGACGCGGTCTGGTATCTCGCGAAGAAGGCGCACGCACTTGGCAAGACCGTCATCCTGAACCCGGCGCCCGCGCCGGACGCGATCCCCGCAGACGTGCTGCAATGCGTCGACTGGCTGACCCCGAACGAAACGGAACTGGCGCGCCTGTCCGGCATGCCGTGCGAAGAACCGTCCGAGATCGAGGAGGCAGCGGCAAAACTGCAGGGCATGGGCGTGAAAAACGTGCTCGTGACTGTCGGCAGCCGCGGGGCTTACTTGTGCACCGCGGACAGCGCCGAACTCATCCCGGCGCAGCACGTGAAGGCGGTCGATACGACGGCCGCGGGCGACTGCTTCAACGGGGCGTTCGCCGTGGGATTGTCCGAAGGTATGACGCCGGCAGAAGCCGTGGGATTTGCCAACAAGGTGGCGTCCATCTCCGTTACGCGCGAAGGCGCGCAGGCGTCTTTGCCGAAGAGAGAAGAAGTGTTGTAAAGGTATAAAAATAGGCGGGGTTCTTACCCCCGCCTTCCAATTAAGCGACCGGCTTGCTGGGCAGCAGCCGCCTAAAAGGCATATTGTACACGCACAATTATAGCACGCATTTTTATGCATAGTGCATAAAAAATACAATTTCGTATACTTTTTATCCGAACTGCGCTTCCCGCAGCGGCTTGTCCCAGAAGATCCTGGCGTCGAGCTCTTCCGAGGCTTTATCCAGTTCGTCCTGCAGGATCTCCAGCAGGACGGCTTCGTATTTTTTGGACCGTCTGCCTCTGCCCGCGTACAGCACGGTCTCGGCGATGGCGTCGTAAGACACGGCGAAGTCTTCGGGGTCGTTGTGCGGGAAGAACGTCGCGGCAGCGGTGTACGTGATGTGTCCTGCCTCCGAGTCGGATGTGAGCGTCACGAGGGCGGCCTTGCGCGGCACGCCTTCGAAGGTGCATTCCGCCTCGTAATAACATCTGAATACGTCGATGGTCATGGATGATCTCCTCAAAAAGCAAAGATGCGCTCAGTCGAGCGCATCTTTTATGGGGGTTGTTCTTTACTTGAAGTATCTCTCCAGCATGCCCTTGAGCGCCTTGCCGTGTCTTGCCTCGTCGCGGGCCATTTCGTGGACGGTGTCGTGGATGGCATCCAGGCCGTTCTTCTTGGCGCACTTGGCGAGATCGGTCTTGCCCTGGACGGCGCCGAATTCGCAGTCGACTCTCCAGGCCAGGTTCTTCTTGGTGGAGTCGGTCATGTTGGGCTCGAGCTCGGAACCGAGCAGTTCCGCGAACTTGGCGGCGTGTTCAGCTTCTTCCCAGGCTGCCTTTTCCCAATAGAGGCCGATCTCGGGATAGCCTTCTCTGTGGGCGACTCTGGCCATGCACAGATACATGCCGACTTCGGAGCATTCGCCCTGGAAGTTGGCCTTCAGCTGTTCGATGATATAAGCCTTATCCTCTTCGGGTACGTTGTCGAGGTTCATGCCGACGCCGAACACGTGCTCGGAAGCCAGAGGGGCGGACTCGTCCATTTCCTTGAACTTTTCACCGGGGCACTTGCAGATCGGACAGGCATAGCCTTCGGGCATCGCTTCGCCTTCATAGACGTAACCGCAGACGGGGCATACAAACTTCTTCATATTGTTTCTCCTTTTCTTAAAAAACTGAAAGAGCTGTTGTTGGGTTCTCCGATTATTATAACTGAAATACGCCTTTCGGTAAACAGCAAGAAGGAGTATAATTTTATTTAGACAATACTGTGCTTCAACATAGATTCAGGAGGAACGTTACTATGAACAGAGCATGGATCGAGCTGGACTCTGCAGCTCTGAAACACAATCTAGAAGAACTCAGCAAGGAGTTTGACCCGAAGACGGGCATCATGGGTGTCGTCAAGGCGAACGGTTACGGCCACGGCGCCACGCAGATCGCGGCGAAGCTCGCCGAATTCGGCATCGACCACTTCTGCGTCGCGGCGCTGTCCGAAGCGCTCGAACTGCGGGCGGCCGGCATCCAGGGCACCATCATCATCCTGGGCTACACGGCTCCCGGCTTTGCGATGGAGTTGTACCGCAACCAGATCACGCAGACCCTTGTGAGCATCGAATACGCAAAACAGCTGGACGAAGTGTTCGGCAAGATGATCGAGGCGAACAGCCCCGAGCTGAAGGGCGCCAAGCTGCTCGGCAATATGGCCATCGACACCGGCATGCACCGCATCGGCGTTGCCAAGGACGACTACGATACGATGGCCGAATTCTACAAGCTGCCGCACATCCAGGTGACCGGCATGTTCACGCATCTGCCCGTCGCCGATACCGGAGAAGAGCAGCACGTGACATTCACAAAGGGTCAGATCGAGGCGTTCTTCAAGGCGAAGGAAGAACTTGAAAAACGCGGCATCGACCCCGGCTACGTCCACTGCCAGAACTCCCTGGGCAGCATCAATTACTCGCCGCAGCCCGGCGCGGACTATGCGCGTTTCGGCATCTGCATGTACGGCGCGCTGCAGGTCTACGAGGATTATCTGAAGAGACCTGTCCATCTCGAACCGGTCATGACCCTGAAAGCCCATATCGCCTCCGTGCGCGAGATCGCTCCCGGCGAGACCGTCGGCTACGGCAGGACGTTCACTGCGGAAAGACCGACCAAGATCGCCACGATCTGCATCGGTTACGCGGACGGCGTGCCCCGCAATCTGTCCGGCGGCAAGCTGAAGGCCATCGTGCACGGCCAGATCTGCCAGGGCGCGGGCCGCATCTGCATGGACCAGATGATGCTCGACGTTACCGATATTCCCGACGTCAAGATGGGCGACGTGGCCATCTTGCTCGGCAGAGACGGCGACAAGGCCATCTATGCGGAAGACTGGGCGAGAGACGCGGATACCATTACCGACGAGATCTTTACCAGGCTGAACAAGAGGATCGAGAACAACGGATTCGTAAAATAGACGGAATTCGGGAGGCATGCCTGCGGGCGTGCCTCTTTTCTTCTTTATAGAGGAGATGTCCGTATGGAACGGAAAAGACGATCATGGAGAATAGCTGCAGCGGTGCTTCTGGTATTGATATTGCTGCTTACAGCCTGCACTGCAGGTGACAGCTCTGGCGGAGAAGAGCCGCGTCCGCAGGAACCTGCAGAGCAGCAAGAACCTGAAGAACAAACGGAAGAACAGCCGCTTCTTCCGGAGGAGGATCTCGGTCCGGAAGAAGAAACTGCTGCAGTTCCGGAATTGGTCTGGATCAACGAACATATCGCCGGGACGATAGCGGAGCTCGAAGCGGAGTTCCCTGTTACGATCCTGTATGGAGATACCGCGCTGGCATATGAGTACACTTTTACGGCAGAGCCGATCGTCGATGAGGGCTACATCACCGGAGCGCTGGACGTGCTTGCGGAATTCCTGCGCGATTTCCCGGAAGGCTTTCTGCAGGAGATGTATGCCGGGGACGGGGTCGATCATCCGAATCACCTGACGTTCCTGTTCAGTGGAAAATTGCATCCGGAAAATGCCGGCTCGACCAGCAATCCCGCGGCATATGCGTACCGGATAGGCAGCGATCAGTTCATCGCGCTCAACATCACACATGACACCCAGCTGCGGATCACGCTTGCGCACGAGACCATGCACGCCATCGATTCCTATCTGGACACGCTGACCGGCTGGGATACTTACCCGGAATGGCAGGACTATCTGCCGGATGGCTTCGAGTACAATAACAGTTACATTGGAGCGGACGGAGGGGATTATTTCGATACGACGTATACGCTCGTAAGCGGCGGTCCGATCTGGTTCGTCGACGTCTACTCGAAGACGTTCGACATCGAAGACAGGGCGGTGATGTTCCAGTCGATGTTTGCCGGGACGCCGGATGCGTTCTGGGTCACGAACAAGCGCATTACTAACCGCATGAAGTATATGGCGTCGGTCATCCGGGAGCATTTCCGCTGTCTGGACGGAGCAGGCCCGACCATCTGGGAGCGGCTGCTGCCATAAGGAATATATAATGACCCGAAAGAGAGCTGCAGATGCAGCCCTCTTTTTAATGCGACAATATGTAAATGATTATTTGTCGATAAACTACAAAGTGTAAATTGTTCTATGCGCACTTCAGCTTTATAGTATAGGTGTAAAGAACCGTTAACGCTTTTTCGAAACATATACGCAAAGGAGTAAAACCATGAGCATCAAGACAGATCTTCTTCACGACAATCAGGTCCATCAGAAGCTGTGGGGCGACTACAAGAGCATCGCCGCAGCACACGTCAGTCCGATCTATCAGACCACGACCTTTATCCTGGACGACTTCGACAGCGCAGTCTATCTGAACCAGCACGTCGACCAGGGCTTCGTCTACAGCAGATTCGGCGGCCCGTCCAGCGACGAACTTGAAAGAAAGATCGCGCATTTGGAACACGCGGAAGCAGCTCTGGCGCTGGCTTCCGGCCTCGGCGCCATTTCCACGGCGGCGCTGTCCTGTCTGAAAGCGGGCGACCACGTGGTCTTTGGCGACGTCATCTACGGCTGCACGTTCACGCTGTTCGCCAAGGTTCTGACCAATTTCGGAGTCACGTATACCCGCGTCGATACCACCGATCCCCAGAACGTTGCGGACGCCATGCAGCCCAACACGACGCTCGTCTACGTCGAGACGCCGGCCAACCCGACATTAAAGATCTCCGATATCGAGGCCATCGCCAAGATCGTTCACGCCAAGCCCGGCGTTAAACTGATCGTCGACAGCACGTTCGCTTCTCCCTATCTGCAGAATCCGCTCGACCTCGGCGCAGATCTCGTTGTCCACAGCGCGACCAAGTATCTGTGCGGTCACGGAACGGCTACCGCAGGCGTCATCGCCGGTCCCAAGGCGCTGATCGACCGCTGCAGGATGCCCTTCATGCAGTGCTTCGGCGCCGTGCTTGGACCGTTCGAGGCCTGGCTCGTGATGCAGGGCATGAAGACGCTGGCCGCCCGTATGGACGTGACCTGCGCCAATGCCATGAAGGTCGCCAGGTTCCTCGAGAACCACCCGAAGATCGACAGAGTTTACTATCCCGGCCTCGAGAGCCATCCGACGCACGAGATCGCCAAGAAGCAGATGCACAACGGCTTCGGCGGCATGATGAGCGCCGACATCAAGGGCGGCATGGACGCTGTCCGCACCGTCATGAACAACGTCAAGGTCTTTTCGCTGGCGACGTCGCTGGGCAACGTGGACTCCCTGATCCAGCACAGCCCGTCCATGTCCCACTTCGACATGAGTCCCGAAGAGCGGCACGCAGCGGAGATCTTCGATGGCCAGGTGCGTCTGTCCATCGGCATCGAAGATGCGGACGACCTGATTACGGATCTCGACCAGGCGCTGGCACTGATCTAATTGCACAGGCAGTACGGCCGGGCTTTTCTGCCCGGCCTTTTTCATGGTACAATGCACGTATGAATTACACGATCTCCGACATGCTGCGGGACAACCTGGTCCCCGGCATCGAACAACTGGCATACGGGGGCGATCTGGCCGCGGCCGAGATCGCCGAAGTGACCGTGCAGGAGTATCCGGCGGATGATTTCGTGCAGCCCGGCGATCTCGTGCTTTCCACGGCGGAAGGCTGTACAGATGACCCGCAGAAGTTCTCCGCCTTTCTGGAGGAACTGGCGCAGAGCGGCGCGTGCGGCGTCCTGTTCGCGTTCCGCGACGCGTCGTATCAGTTCCCGCTGGCCTTGCGGCTGCAGGCGCAGCAGAAAAAGCTGCCGGTGTTCCGCATCCCCTGGAAAGTCCGCTTTGCCGAAGTCCAGACCGACCTGATCCGCCGCATCCACCGCCGCAGCGTGGAATATCTGACGGAACATAAACTGAAAGACGATTTCGTCTGGAACCTGGCGTCCGGCAACTACGAGGATCCGCAGCAGATGGCCCTGCAGGGGCTCCGCCTGAAGTTCGACCTGAGCCTGAATTATGCCTGCATCCGCTTCCGGGCGATCCTGCCGGAAGACGAAGCGGAGTATTCTTCCCTGGCTGTGCAGACTGCTGCCGTGATCGAAAACACGATCGAGTCCACCGGCAGACTGTGCGGACTACGGGGCATGTACGCAGGCAGGTCGCTGGAATTCATCCTTTACGCGGAGGCTCGCGACGGGCGGGAAACGGAGGATATCCGTATGGCTGCCGGCGCGCTGCGCAAAAGCCTTGCGGAACAGCTGCCCGAAGCGGCTTTCCTGTTCGGGGTCAGCCCGGCGGAAAGCGCTCCTTCCGATTTTGTCCGCCTGGCGCAGCAGGCCGGCATGGCGCTGGGATACGCGGCGGGGACGTCGGAAGGACTGTATACGTACAAGGACGCCCAGGAGGCTGCCATGATCGCGGCTCTTCTGCGCGACGAAAAGGCGTTTTCCGTTGCAAGGACGACGTTGGCGCCTCTGCTGGCCGCGGATGAAAAGGGCAGCGAGTATGTGAAGAGCGCTGCCGCCTACTTCCGCTGCTGCGGCAACGCCAGCAAAGCTGCGGACGAACTGCATATCCACCGCATTTCTCTGCTGCAGAGGCTGGAGAAGATCGAGGCGCTCACGGGGCTTTCGCTGAAGGATCCCCGCGACAGACTGCTGCTGCAGCTGTGCGTGCGCATGACTGTGGATGAATAGAGTATAGGAAAAAGGAGAAAACGACATGAGAAGAAAAGACAGAGAAGTGACCGAGATCGCCGAGATCAGAAAGATCCTGGACACGGCGGACATCCTGCACATGGGCCTGTTCGACGGCGATTATCCTTACGTCGTGCCCGTGCATTACGGCTATGAATTCCGGGGCGATACGCTGGTGTTTTATACCCACAGCGCCAAGGAAGGACATAAACTGGATCTGATCCGGAGCAATCCCGCGGTCTGCGTGGAAGTGGACTGCGACGTGGAGACGCTGCCCGCCAAGGCCGCCTGCGGCTACGGATCCACCTTTGCTTCCGTGATCGCAAGAGGCAAAGCGGAGATCCTGGAAGACGGAGAAGAAAAGGCGGAAGCCCTCAGGACCCTGATGAAGTGCCAGACCGGAATGGATTTCGAGATCAACGCGGCGATGGCCGGCGCGGTCGCCGTTCTGAAGATCACCGCGGACGAATTCACCGCAAAGCGCAATCCGGGTCCGAAGAAGCCGGAGTAAAGCAGAGTGCCCGCATGAAATACAAGATCGTTTTATTCGATATGGACGGCACGATCCTGGACACGCTCCGGGACCTGTCGGATTCTGTGAACTGGGCGCTGCGCGAATGCGGACTGCCCGAACGCACCTTTGCGGAAAACCGCCGCTTTCTGGGCAACGGCATCTTCAATCTGATCCACAGAGCGGTGCCGGAAGGGACGCCGCAGGATCTGGAAGACAAAGTCCGCACGGTTTATAAGCATCATTACGAACAGCACTGCAACGATACGACGAAGCCGTTCGACGGCATCCCCGAAGCGATGGAACAGCTGCGGAAAAGGGGATACCGGCTGGCCTGCGTGTCCAATAAACCGGACGACGACGTAGCGCGGCTGGCGGAGCAGCATTTCGGCGGCCTGCTGGACGCCTGGAGCGGCCCGCTGCCGGGCATGCCCATCAAGCCTGCGCCGGATCTCTGCGACCGCATCCTGGCCATGGAAGGCCTGACCCGCGAAGACGCCGTCTACGTCGGCGATACGGAGGTAGACATCGAAACGGCGAAAAACGCCGGCATGGAGTGCGTCGTCTGCGCCTGGGGCTTCCGGGACGAAGACTGGCTGATCGCCTGCGGCGCGAAGACCATCATCCACCGTCCCGAAGAATTGCTGGAGATCCTGGAGTAGCTTATGGAACACGTCATCCGTCCCATCGCCCATATCCGCACCGAGTTCGCTTCGAAATTCGGCATCCCCCGCCAGTCCGGCCTCGTGCCGGAGCTGGAAGGCACGATCGTGTTCGAGCCGGAATACCGCAATCCCGACGCGCTGCGGGGCCTGGAGACCTACACGCACATCTGGCTGATCTGGCACTTTTCGGAAGGGTTTGCCTCTGCAAAGCAGGAGGCCGGTGCAGCTTCCTGGAGTCCCACGGTGCGTCCGCCGAAACTGGACGGCAACACGCGGGTGGGCGTTTTCGCTTCGCGTTCCCCGAACCGGCCCAACAGTCTGGGCCTGTCCGTCGTGCGCATGACCGGCATAGAACCCGAAAGTCCGGAAGGGCCGCTCATCCACGTCGCCGGCGCCGACCTGATGGACGGCACGCCCATCTTCGACATCAAACCCTACATGCCGTTCACGGAAAGCATCCCCGACGCGGGACGCGGAATCGGCCGATTCCGCGATCTAAAACCGCTGGACGTAACAATTCCCGAAGACCTGGTGAAAAAGCTGCCTGAGGGCAAAACAGAGGCCTTAAAGCGGGTCCTGTCCATGGACCCCAGGCCCGGCTACCAGGACGATCCGAAACGGGTCTACGGATTTCCGTTCGCAGGGGTCGAAGTGAAGTTCCGGGTCACGGAAGACCGCCGGGCGGTCGTCATATCCATAGAATGAAAAAAAGGAGGCCGAAGCCTCCTTTTTGCTTGTCCGGAACTTAGAACTTGTCCGCCAGAGCCGCTGCCTGCGCGCAGCCGTCGGTGTTCGCGATGGCTCCGGCTTCGTTTACGCCGGGCACCAGCACTTCGCCTACCATGTTCCACTGCAGCAGCGCAACCGTGCGCTCCATGGGAATCTTGACGCCGTCCATGACGGAGGGGTCTGCCTCTTCGCAGCAGGTGATGATCGCCGCCGATTTTCCGGCGACCTGTTCTGCCTTGCCTCCAATGAAGAAGGAATACAGTTTATCGATCACGCCCTTGATCTGCGCGGGGATGGAATACCAGTAGACCGGCATGGAGAACACGATGCCGTCCGCTTCCAGGATCGCGGGAGCCATCTTGTTGAAGTCGCCGCCGAAGCTGCAGGCTTCGCCCGTCTTATAGCAGGTGTTGCACGCGTGGCAGAACCCGACGTCCATGTGGGCTGCGTCGAAACGGGTCACGGTGTGGCCTTTCGCCTCCGCCGCCTTGATGAAAGCCTCGGTCATGGCAAAGGTGTTGCCGTTGTTTCTGGGGCTGCCGGTGATCACTACGATTTTCTTGCTCATTTGTTTTCTCCTTTTATGAAAAATGGGTTCAGGGACTGAAACTGTCTATCAATAAGCTGTCGTCATGGCGCCGTCGTCCAGGAAAGCCTGTCCGCTGACGCTGCCGTTGGCAGGGCTGATCAGGAAGACCGCGGTGCGGCCGTATTCGTCCGTGGACTGATAGCGGCGCTGAGGGAAGTTCGCGCTGTCTTTCTTCGTGTATTCCTCTTCGGTAAGGCCAATCTTTTCGCCGCGGATGCCATTCAGGTACTTGATGCGGTCGGTGTAGATGCGGCCGGGTCCCATGGTGTTCACCAGGATGCCGAAGGGACCGAATTCGCGGGCCATGGTCTTGCTCATACCGACGACGCCCATGCGGAACGTGTTGGACAGGATGAGGTTGTCGAGCGCGCTCTTGATAGAAGAGGACGTGCTGTTGAGGATGCGGCCTTCGCCGGCCTTTTTCATGTAGGGCAGCGCCGCGCGGATGGACGTCACGTAGCTGTGCAGGCACTTCTGATAACCGTCCGCCCAGTCGTCTTCCGTCAGAGCCTCGAAGGAACCGGCCTTCGGCCCGGGGCAGTGATTGACCAGCGCGTAGATGCCGCCCAGCTGCGCAGCGACATCGTCGATCATCTTCGTGATGCTGGCGTCGTCCAGCACATCGTAGAAGAAGCAGTAGGGCCTGTTGCCCGTTTCCTTCTCGATATCCGCCTGCGCTTTTTCCAGATCTTCTTTGAATGCAGGCGCGGTCGTGATCGCGACCTTCGCACCCTCCCTGGCGGCTTCCGTGGCGATGCCTTTACCGATGCCTGCTGCAGAAGAAAGAACGACGACGACTTTATCTTTTAAACCGAGATCCATAGTATTTACCTCCTTGGGACAAAGAACCGTCCCCGACTCCTAACGCTTTTTCAGATCCACGACCGGGTTGACGAGGGGTTTCATCTCGAAACCATCCGGCCCTGTGATGCGGCACTCCGCGATATCGCCGTCCGCCAGGGGGAAGGCCCTGGGCGTTCCCGTGGACAGCACGTCGCCCGCGTACCAGCCCTGGATGCTGCTGTGCAGCGAGACCAGGCGGGCAGGGCGGTGGGTCATGTTGGCGACCACGTTCTTCGCGTACACTTCGCCGTTGTGCACGCTCTGCACCTCCAGCTTCATCACGTCCGGCACCTCGTCCGGGGTCACGAGCTGGGGACCGAAGGAGAAGAACGTGGGGAAATTCTTGACGATCGTCAGGTAGCGGGGATTGCCCTGCACGTATTCGTTGCCCTTCAGGATGGACTCCTCCGTCATGTCGAGGATGGTGGTGTATCCCGCGACCGCGTCCAGCCAGTCCTCTTCGGGGACGTCCCTGCAGTCCTTGCCCATGATGACGCCCAGTTCCGCTTCCGCCGTGGTGCGGCAGGCTTCCTTCAGCTTCGGCAGGCAGATGTCGTCTCCGGGGCCGACGAGGGTGTCCGCCATCTTGAAGAAGCTGCCGGGAAAGCCCTGGGGCGCCGCCATACCGATGTCGCCGGCGTGATCCACGTAGTTCAGGCCGATGCCGAAGATGCGCTTCGGATTGCGGTACAGGGGGCCGTAGACGACCTCTGCCTCAGGAATGACCCCGGGAATGCTCTCCAGTTCCTCTTTGCCGCCTTCGTTGTACCATGCCGTCAGGGGCTTCAGTTCCTGGGAGGCGATCAGCTCGAACAGATCTTCCTTCCAGGACGTGCCCTTGCAGGCGTTCAGGCAGGCGATGGGGAGGACGCCTGTTTTCGTCACGATCGCAGCGGTCTCCCCGCCGCCGCGTTTTATGGTTGCAAGTCTCATCTGCACGTCTCCTTCTTCAACGTTTCCACGGCGTCCTTCAGACGCGCGCATCCTTCTGCGATGTTTTCATAGCTGTTGGCGAAGGACATCCGCAGATATCCTTCTCCGCCCGGGCCGAACACGTCTCCGGGCACGAGCGCGATCTTCGCGTTCTCCAGCAGATAGTCCGCCAGTTCTGCGGACTTCTGTCCCAGCGCCTTGCAGTTGATGAAGATATAGAACGCGCCCTTCGGCGAGAGGCAGGACAGCCCGTCGATGGCGTTGATCGCCTTCACCGCATAGTCCCTTCTGCGCTGATATTCCTTCACCATCTCCCTGACTTCTTCGCCCTCTTCCTGCAGCGCGACGACCGCGGCTGCCTGTCCGAACGATACGGCGCAGGTGGTGTTGTGCTGGTGGAACTTGTTCAGCACCGGGATATACTCTGCGGGAGCCGCCACATAGCCGAGCCGCCAGCCCGTCATGGAATAGGTTTTGGACAGCCCGTTCATGGTGAAGGTCCGTTCCTTCATGCCCGGCAGGGACGCGATGCTCACGTGCTCCGTTCCGTCGTAGATCAGCCGCTCGTAGACTTCGTCGGAAATGACCAGAAGATTCTTTTCGATGGCCAGATCCGCAAGTTTCTGCAGGACTTCCCGGCAGAGCACGCCGCCGGTGGGGTTGTTCGGGGTCACGAGGACGATGGCGCGGGTCTTCGCGGTGACCTTGGACCGGATCTCCTCCAGATCCAGCTGATATCCGTTTTCTTCCTTCAGTTCGTAGGAGACCGGCACCGCGTTCAGGAAAGCGGGCACGTTGCGGTAGTTGATCCAGACAGGGTCGGGCACCAGAAGTTCGTCGCCTTCTTCCAGGATCGCAGCTAGGACGGCGAACACTGCCTCGGACAGCCCTGCCGTCACCAGGATCTCCTCCGCCTTGTAATCCAGGCCGTTCTCCCGCTTCAGCTTCTCCGCGATGGCCTGCCGCAGCTCCATTTTGCCGAAGTTGGAGGTGTAGAACACGTCGCCGCTTCGCAGCGCTTCGATCGCCGCTTTTTTAATGTATTCCGGCGTGTCGAAATCCGGCCTCCCGATCTCGAAATGGATCACCGTTTCGCCGGCGCGTTCCATGGCCAGCGCCTTTTCGTTCACCCTGCGGATGCCGGAAGGCGCCATCCGCTCCATGCGGGATGCAATTGCGGGCATCACTTTTCCTCCTCGTATTTTCTGACCATCTCCAGGAAGTACCGGGCGATGGGGGTCTCGTCGAACAGGGACTTGTCCCAGACGACGTCCAGTTCCGGGTGCCATTGAGTGGCGATGAAGGGATAGCTCTCGTGATAGACCGCTTCCGCGATGCAGCTGCTGTCCAGTTCCCGGAGCGTGCCTTCCGCCGCCTGCTTCAGTTTCTCCGGCAGCTGCGCCGGATCCTCGCACCAGAGCTGCGCGACGCGCAGGCCCTCGGGAACGGTCCGCAGCGCCTGATGGTGAGCGCTGTTGACGGTCATGGAAGGACCGTACAGTTCTTCGAAGAACGAGCCAGGAACGGACCACGCTTCGTGATGTCTCAGATCGTCCGGATCGAATTTATGCGCGCCGTTCTTGATGTCCTGGATCGTCTTCGCGCCGAAGAACATGCTGACGAACTGCATGCCGCGGCAGATCCCCATAATGGGCATCCGTCTGTCGATCGCCTTCCGGATGATCTCATACTGCACTTTATCCAATTCTTCGTCGATCCCTCTGCTCTCCGTATTCTCTTCTCCGCAGTAGGACGGATGGATGTTGGGGATGCCTCCGGGAATGAGCAGACCGCCGCAGCCGTCCAGGTCGGCGGGATCCAGGCTGCGGAACGCGTCCGCGCCGGCTCTTTTGAGCATCTCCACCGCCATGTCCGCGCAGCCGACGTGCAGTCGCTCCAGGTCTTCTATCGCTCCTGCAACCATGATCTTCATAGGATAAGCCTCCTTTATTGCTGTGATGAAGTGTGTGATAGGCTTGTTTCTGTTTTTATTGTAGCAAAGAACCGGCGGTCTGAATAATACGAATCCCTTGCCATGTTATATGTTTTTTCTTATAATGTTGTCGATGAACATCTTATCCGATTACAAAGAATATATTTATGCCGTTTACCGGGAACGCAGCTTTTCCAAGGCCGCGCAGGTGCTCCACACGTCCCAGCCCTGGCTGAGCGCGAAGGTTAAGGAAGTGGAGCAAACGCTCGGCGCGTCGCTGTTCGACCGCAGCACGAGTCCTCTTACCGTGACCCCCGCAGGCGAGTACTACGTCGCCCAGGCGCAGAAGATGATGCAGATCGAGGCGGAGATGGACCAGTACTTCGAAGAACTGCGGCAGGCTTCCGCGGGGAGGCTGCGCATCGGCAGCTCCATGTTCTTCTGCACCTACGTGCTACCGGCGCTGCTCGCGGGATTTCAGAAGGATCATCCCGGCGTGACCCTCACATTCGAGGAAGGCGCCACGAAGATTCTGTCGGAAAAACTGCTGCGCGGCGACCTGGACGTGATCCTGGAAGCGGAAAAACCGGAACAAGCGGGAATACGCTCCCTCCTGTGGGAAAAGGAAGAGATCCTTCTGGCCGTACCTGCCCGCTATGAGATCAACCGGGAATTGGAAGCGTACCGCTACACTTTCGACGAAGTGCTGAAACGCGACCTCCCCGGCTGCGGAAAGCCTCCCGTACCGCTGGCGCGTTTTGCAGATCAGCCGTTTCTTCTTCTGGATGAGACCAACGATATCCACGACCGCTGCCTGGCGATCTGCCGGAACGCCGGATTTACGCCTGCTGTCAAACTGCAACTTACCCAGATGATGACAGCGTACTACCTCGCGTGCGAAGGGCAGGGCGTTTCGATGCTGCGGGCGTCCATCCCCGAATCGGTGACGCCCACGGACAGCGTGGTGTTTTACCAGCTGGACGATCCGCTCGCCGTCCGCGACATCTATCTGTCCTACGTGAGGCTGCGGGACAGCAATCTGAAGAAACAGCTCATCGGCTATCTGGAAGACAGAGCGGAAAAGATCTGAGGAACAATAAAACGGGGACGGTTTTCCGTCCCCGTTGTTTCACGTATCATTTCAGCACTGCCTCCAGCAGGCTCTTCGTGTAGTCGTGCTGCGGGTGTTCGTACACCTCTTCCACGGGCCCCTGTTCCACGATCTCGCCCTTGTACATCACGACGACGCGGTCGCAGATCGAGTAGCACAGGTTCAAATCATGCGTAATGAACAGATAGCTCAGATCCAGCTCGTCGCGCAGGTTCAGCAGCAGCTGCAGGATCTGGCCCTGGATCGAGACGTCCAGCGCAGAGACCGGCTCGTCTGCCACGACGAAGCGGGGCCTCTGGATGAGCGCTGTCGCGATCGAGACGCGCTGCTTCTGGCCGCCGGACAGTTCGCTCGGTTTGTGCGTGATCAACTCGTGCTCGAGACCGACGCGGGTCATCATGTCCAACACGCGGCGCTTGCGTTCGGGCTCGTCGTATTTGCCGAAGATGCGCAGCGGCTCTTCGAGGATCCAGCCGACCGTCTTGGCCGGGTTCAGGCTTCCGTGCGGGTCCTGGAACACCATCTGCGGGCGCTTCGTGTAGTGCTTGATCTCGCCCGTGATCTCGGCGTCGTCCAGCATGCCTAAAATGGCCTTCGACATCGTGGATTTGCCGCAGCCCGATTCGCCGACGAGGCCGACGATCTCGCCGTGGTCGATGTAGAACGTGGCGTTCTTCACGGCCTGGAAATCGCGGCGCTTGCCGAAGACCGTCGAATCCTTGTACACGACGGACAGGTTATTCACTTCGAGCACGCGGTCACTCATGGCGTCTCCTCGTCGGGATGGCAGCCATCAGCTGCCTCGTGTATTCGTCCTTGGGAGCGTTGAAGATGTCCAGCGTCTTACCCTGCTCCACGATATTGCCTTTGTACATGACGGCGACGTTCTCGCACAGCTGCTTCACGACCATCAGGTCGTGGGAGATCAGCAGGATGCCCATCTTGTATTCGTCGCTCAGTTCGCGCAGAAGCTTCAGGATCTTGGCCTGCACGGACACGTCGAGCGCGGTCGTCGGTTCGTCGCAGATCAGCAGTTTCGGGTGGATGATCATGGCGGACGCGATCATGGCGCGCTGCCGCTGACCCCCGGAAAGCTGATGCGGATATTTGTTGTAGATCTCTTCGGGATTGGGCAGGCCGACGCGGTCGAGCGCGTCGATGGCCATCTTTTTGCGCACTTCCGGTACGAGATCCGTGTGCAGGCGCAGCACTTCCTCCACCTGGTGGCCCACCTTGATGAGCGGGTTCATGGAGTTCATGGGCTCCTGGAAGATGACCCCGATGCCCGGTCCCTGGATGGAACGCAGCTTGCTTCTGGAGCAGCGGTGCAGGTCGGTGTCTTCGAAGATGACGTCGCCGGTCACTTCGACGTTGCTTCTTTCGATGAGGCCGGAAATGGCCATGGCCGTAACGGTCTTGCCGCTGCCGGATTCTCCGACGAGGCCGAGTCTTTCGCCTTCCGCCATGGAGAACGTGATGCCGTGCAGGGCTTCCTTGCGGTTGTTCAGGAACGTGACCTTCAGGTCCTTTACGCTCAGCATATCGCCCATGCTACTCACCTCCCATGCCTTCGGACAGCAGTCCGAATCCCAGGATGAGCAGGATGATGGCCACGCCTGTGAAGATGGCGTACCACGGCGCCTGGAACAGGTACCCCTGCGCTTCGGACAGCATGCGGCCAAGACTGGGGTCGGGAGGCTGCACGCCCATGCCCAGATAGCTCATGGACGCTTCGGACAGCACGGCGTTGTTGAAGCCGATGGCGACCGAAGACAGCAGCACCGGAATGATGTTCGGCATGATATGGATGAACAGGATGCGCATGTCGCCGGCTCCCATGAGCTTGGCGTTGCGCACGTAATCCGTATTCTTCTGTTTGGCGACTTCGGTGCGCACGATGCGCGCGAAGCTGGGGATGAACAGCAGGCCCAAAGCGAGGATGATGTTGTATTTGCCCTTGCCTAAGATCGCGATCATGACGAGGGCCAGCAGGATGCTCGGAAAGGCGAGGATGCTGTCCGCGATGCGCATCAGGATCTCGTCGAGTAAGCCGCCGTAATAGCCGGTGAGACCTCCGATGATGAGCCCGACGACGAGGCCGATCGCGACGGTAGCCGCAGCGATCAGGAACGTGGCGCCGGCGCCCTGCACGACGCGCGAAAAGATGTCGCGGCCGAAATTATCCGTGCCGAACCAGTGCGCGGCGCTCGGTCCCTGCAGCTTCTCCGAGCCGCTCATGGCGTTCGGGTCGTAGGGGGTCCAGAACAGTCCGATGAGGATCACGAGCACCATCAGTCCCGTGATGATCAGGCCGGCTTTGAAGTTTTTATCCTTCAGGTAATGCTTCATAGCCTAGTTCAGCCTCACTCTCGGGTCGACGTACTGGGTGACGATGTCCGCCAGATAGTTCATGAAGATGACGATGAACGCGATGATCACGACGATGCACTGGGCCACAGGGAAGTCGCGGTTGCCGATGGACGACAGCAGCAGACGGCCCAGTCCCGGCAGGGCGAAGACCTGTTCGACGATGATGGAGCCCGCGACGGTATCCGCGAGGCTCATGGCCAGGTACGTGATGACCGGCAGCATCGCGTTGCGCAGCACGTGGTCGCGCAGCACAGCCCAGCGGGAATTGCCGCGGCTGTACGCCGTGCGCACGTAGTCCTTGTTCATTTCGTTCAGGATGGAGGAGCGCAGCAGCTTCGCGGTCTTGGCCGCCTTGGGGATGGCGATGGCGAGGGCAGGGAAGAACAGATAGCCCATCGCTTTGCCGAAGCCGGCGCTGAACGGTACGTAGCCGCCCGGCGTGAACCACTGCAGCACGAGGCCGAACAGGTACGTGAACAGCATGCCGAGGAAGAACGGCGGCACGGCCATGAACACCTGGTTCAGCACGATGCCGGTGCGTTCGAGATGTCCACCCTGGAAGCGGGCCAGGATAATGCCCATCGGAATGGAGAACAACATAACAAGGACCCAGGAGAACAGCGACAGGGCCGCGGTCACCTGGATCTTGCCTTGCATGACTTCTTTGACGGGCATGAAATAGCTGTAACTGATGCCGGGATCACCGGAAATGAGCCCTTTGAGCCAATTCAAATAACGGGCGGGCAGCGGGTCGTTCAGACCGAGCTGTTCGCGCAGCGCTTCTGCTTTTTCGGGCGTGTAGTCCGTCCCCAGGATCTTCGTGGTCGGATCGGCAGGGATGATCTGAAAGGCCAGAAATGCAAGCAGGGATATCAGGACGAGGGAGATGATCAATACTCCCGTCTTTTTGATTACGTATGCCACTGCTCTTTCCCGTGATCCTTACTTCGTTCTGTAGATCTTGGACAGATCGAGGACGTAAAGCGGATAGAATTCGAATCCGCCGAGGTCTTTCGCCATCGCGACGAAGGACGCGCCGTCCTGGATGTAGACGTTGGCTGCTTCTTCGGCGAGGATGGTCTCGCATTCCTTGAAACGGGCGGTCTGCTCCGCGTCGTCGATGGTGGAGACAGCTGCGTTGTAGGCCGCGTCGTAAGCCGGCGAATTGAAGTTGATGAAGTTCTTGGCGCTGCCGCTGACGAATCTGGCCAGCAGGTCGGAAGCCGCTACGCCGTGGGCGTCCATGCCGATGACGGTCGCCTCGAACTTTCTGCCCTGATAGGCGTCGGAGTACCACGTCGCCCATTCGACCTGGTCGATGTGGGCTGTGATGCCGACAGGCTGCAGCAGGTTCTCGATGGCCTGCGCGACGTCCACGTGCATCTTCATGTTGGAAGGCACAGTGATCGTGAATTCGAAGCCGTCGGGATAGCCTGCTTCCGCGAGCAGTTCCTTGGCCTTGTCGATATCCTTGGTATAGTAATCCGTCAGCTCCGGCATGAAGTACTTGCCGAAGGCGGGGAACATGCTGCTGCCAAGAGCGGTGCCGTATCCGTCGGACGCCAGATCGATGACTTCGTGCTTATCGATGGCGTAGCACAGGGCCTGACGGACGCGCACGTCGTCGAACGGTTTGACCGCGTTATTGAGATAGAGGGCCTGCACGATGTTGCTGCTTCCCTCGAGGATATTCATATTCGTGAGCGTGGGGATCTGGCTCGCGTTCAGGCGGACCGCCATGTCGACGCTGCCGCCGCGCAGGCTCATGACCAGCGTTTCGGAATTTTCGATGATCTTCAGGGTCACCTTGTCGAGATGGGCCGGTTCGCCCCAGTATTCGTCGAACTTCTCGAGGACGATGTTGTCCTGCACGACGCGGGAGACGAACTTGAACGGGCCCGTGCCGATGACTTCGGACAGGGGATCGTGACCCTCGGGAATGATGGCCGTCGTGATATGGGCCAGGAATTCGGTATCGGGCTTCTTCAGTTTAATGACGATGGTGGTGCCATCCGTCTTCGTAACGGACTCGATGCCTGCCACGTCGCTGACGAGCGGCTCGCCGGTCTCGAGGCCTGCGGCCCGGGACAGGGAGTAGACGACGTCGTCCGCGGTGACGTCTTTGCCGTTGTGGAACTTGACGCCCTGGCGGAGCTTGAACGTGTACTCGTCGGCGCCGGCGTTCGCGCTGTAGCTCTCGGCGATGGCGGGCACGAGGTTGCCGTCGCTGTCGGGCTTCACGAGACCTTCGAAGATATTGAACAGGATCTCACGGGTCGCGGCGGACGAGGAGGACATGTGCGGGTCGAGGCTCGCGTCCAGATCGTTGTACAGACCGACGGAGATCTCTCCGCCTTCGATCGGTTCGCCGGGCGCGTCCGGTTCGACGGTGCCGGGATCGACGGGACCGGGTTTGTTGCCCGTGCACGCGGCGAGCGCGAGTACCATGGCGAGTGCCAGCAAAACTGCAACAAATCTTTTCTTCATGACAGTTTCTCCTTTGGTTCTATTCTGCGATCTGTTCATATCCGTATGCTTCGTAAGCTTCTTTCGCGTCTTCGCTCAGCATAAAGAGGATGAATTGCTCCGCCTCGTAGGGGATGCCTGTCGTCCGGCAGACGGCGGCGCTGAACGTCGTGGTGTAGACTTCACCTTCCGCGAGTTCTTCTTCTGCATACTTTTCGTTGCCGGGGCCGACCGCGATGTCTTTGCGGGTATCGGAAACGATCTTGTCGTTGTGGTTCGGATTTTTCTCTTCGTCGCATTCCTGGTCCAGCCAGTCCATGAAGCGGTTGTCGTCGGACACGTAGATGTCGCAGACTGCGCCGGCTTCGATCTTGGCCGCCAGGACGGCGCCTTCGTCATAGGTGATCCGGATGGACGCTCTGGGCGCATAGGTGGAATAGCGGTAGGCGAGATCGGACATGACGCCGACGAGCTCGTCGGACGCGTAGATATCCAGGACAAATTCCTCGTTCGGATTGGCGGGCGTATAATGCGCTGCCTCCTCTTTCTTGCATGCTGTAAACGCGAACATGAGTGTTACGGCTGTCAGCAGGGCAAGGATCCTTTTATATTGCATGGGTTTTAAACCTCCGGTGTGTTTGATGTATTGCGTATTTTTTACGGGAAAGTTACCGCCTCTGTCTTGTGCCCAACCCGCATTCAATGTAAAATAATCGGGTAACTTCCACATAATGATACAACCTAATTTATACCATAAAATCGGAAAGGTGTTCAAGTCTTATGATAAAAAAACTGGCGGGCAGCATCAGGCAGTATAAGCTTCTGACGCTTCTCACCCCCGTCTGCATGATCCTGGAAGTGGTCATGGAAGTGCTCATACCGTACTATATGGCGGACCTGGTCGATTACGGCATCGAAGCAGGCGACATGGCGTACATCAAGGCGGTCGGCTTCAAGTTGATCCTGTTCGCGCTGCTGTCGCTGACGTTCGGCATCCTGGGCGGCCTGTTCGCTTCGCGCGCGTCCGCCGGCTTCGCCAGCAACCTGCAGCACGACATGTACTATCACATCCAGGAGTTCTCGTTCTCGAATATCGACAAGTTCTCGACGGCCGGTCTCGTGACCCGCATGACGACGGATGTCACGAACGTGCAGCAGGCGTTCATGATGGTGACGCGCATGGCGTTCCGTTCTCCGTGCACGCTCATCTTCGCGCTCGTCATGGCGTTCCGCAAGAGCGCAAGGCTCTCCCTCGTGTTCGTCGCAGTGCTGCCGGTGCTCGCGATCGGGCTCGCCCTGATCATGACCCATTCGTTCCCCATCATGGAACGGGTGTTCGGCATCTATGACAAACTGAACGCGGTCGTGCAGGAGAACCTGCGCGGCATCCGCGTCGTCAAGGCGTTCGTAAGAGAAGAGGAAGAAAAAGAGAAGTTCCAGGACGTTTCCGGCAATCTGTACAGGACGTTCGTGAGCGCCGAGCGCATCATCGCGCTGAACGGTCCGCTGATGCAGACGAGCATGTACGTCTGCATGCTGCTGATCTCGTGGTTCGGCGCGAAGCTCGTCGTCACCAGGACCATGTCCACCGGCCAGCTCATGGCGGTCATGACCTACGTGCAGCAGATCCTGATGAGTCTGATGATGCTGTCCATGATCGTCATCATGCTCACGATCGCCAAGGCTGCGGCGCAGCGCATCTGCGCGGTACTGGACGAAGCGCCCGACATCGTTTCGCCTGAGAACGCCGTTATGGAAGTCGCGGACGGCTCGGTCCGTTTCGAAGGCGTTTCGTTCGGCTACGGCAGCAACAAGCACATCCTGAAGGATATCAGCTTCGACGTGGCGTCCGGTGAGACCATCGGCATCATCGGCGGTACGGGCGCCGGCAAGTCCAGCATGGTGCAGCTGATCCCGCGGCTGTACGACGTGCGCAAGGGCAGTGTGACGGTCAGCGGCATCGACGTGCGCGACTACGACCTGACGGCTCTTCGCAGCAGCGTCGCCATGGTGCTGCAGAAGAACGTGCTGTTCTCCGGGTCCGTCAAGGACAACATCCGCTGGGGCAAGCAGGACGCGACGGACGAAGAGATCGAACGCGCCTGCCGTCTCGCGCAGGCTGAGGAGTTCATCAAGGGGTTCCCGGACGGCTATGACACCTGGATCGAACAGGGCGGCTCCAACGTTTCCGGCGGTCAGCGCCAGAGACTTTGTATTGCCCGCGCGCTCATCGCGAAGCCGAAGATCCTCATCCTGGACGACTCCACGAGCGCCGTGGACACCCATACCGAAAGTCTGATCCGCGCAGGATTTGCGCAGGATATTCCCGATACGACCATCTTTATCATCGCGCAGCGCATCAGCTCCGTGAAGGACGCGGACCGCATCATCGTGCTCGACGACGGACGCATCTCCGGCATCGGCACGCACGACGAGCTGCTGGCGTCCAACGAGATCTATCAGGAAGTATACGAATCCCAGACGAAGGGAGGTGACTTCGATGAGCCAGGAAAATAAGCAGCAGAGCAACCATTCCATGCCTAAGGGCGGGCCCGGCAGAGGCGGCAACGCCGCGGCGCAGGGACGCATCCGCATCGAAAAGGGCAGCGGCAAGACCGCGAAGCGGCTTCTTTCCTACATCGGCAGAGGTCACAGCGTCCCGTTCGTTCTGGCGCTTTTGTGCATCGCAGCCGACGCGTTCATCAGCACGAAGTCGTCCCTGTTCCTGGGCACCGTCATCGACGACTACATCAAACCCATGGAACTGGCGGGATCGAGAGACTTCTCCGGCCTGCTGCACGCCATCCTGATGATGGCCTGCCTGTACGGAGCCGGCGTGCTGTGCGCGCTCGCGTACAACCAGCTCATGGTGCGCGTGTCGCACGGCGTGCTGTTCTCGATCCGCGGCGAACTGTTCTCCAAAATGCAGGAACTGCCGATCCGCTATTTCGACACGCACCCCTACGGCGACACGATGAGCCGCTTCACGAACGATACCGACTCCATGCGGCAGATGCTGTCGCAGACCGTGCCGCAGGTGTTCAGCGCCATTCTGACGGTCACGTTCGTGTTCATCGCTATGGTGCGGCTTTCCCTCGCCCTGACCGGCGTCGAGATCCTGGTGGTGATCGTGATGTACCTGATCACCATGACCGTGGGCGGTATGTCCGCGAAATATTTCCAGACCCGCTCGAGATCGCTGGGCGCCATGAACGCCTACATCGAAGAGATGATCAACGGCCAGAAGGTCGTGAAGGTGTTCTGCCACGAGGACGAGGCCAAGGCCGGATTCGACGTGAAGAACGACGATCTGCGCGTGCAGACGACGCGGGCGAACAGCTATTCGAACATCCTCGGGCCCATCATGAACAACATCGGCAACATCCAGTACGTCGTGCTCGCCATCGCGGGCGGCGCGATCGCCATCAGCGGCAGGTTCAGCCTGACGCTCGGTGCGCTCGCTTCGTTCCTGGTGCTGTCGAAAAACTTCAGCAGGCCTGTTTCCATGATCTCGCAGCAGATCAACTCTATCGTCATGGCGCTCGCCGGCGCGCAGCGCGTGTTCGACCTGATGGACGAAAAACCCGAAGTGGACGAGGGCAAGGTGACCCTGGTCAACGTCAGGGAAGGCGAAGACGGCCAGCTGATCGAGACGGAAGAACGCACCGAGCACTGGGTGTGGAAGCTGCCTTCGGAAGACGCGGAAGGCCATCCCCGCTACGTCAGACTGGCGGGCGACGTGCGCATGAGCAGCGTGGACTTCGGCTACGAGGAGGGCAAGACCGTCCTGCACGACATCTCGCTGTTCGCCAAACCCGGCCAGAAGATCGCCTTCGTCGGTTCGACCGGCGCGGGCAAGACGACGATCACGAACCTGATCAACCGTTTCTACGACATCGAGGACGGCAAGATCCGCTACGACGGCATCAACATCAACGATATCCGCAAGGATGACCTGCGCAAGTCTCTGGGCATGGTACTGCAGGAGACGAATCTGTTTACCGGCACCATCATGGAGAATATCCGCTACGGACGGCCTGACGCCACGGACGAGGAGGTCTACGCAGCCGCGAAGCTCGCGAACGCGGACTACTTCATCTCGCGCCTGCCCGAAGGTTACCAGACGGTCATCTCCGGTACGGGCAGCCAGCTTTCGCAGGGCCAGTGCCAGCTGCTGTCCATCGCGCGCTGCGCGGTGGCCGATCCGCCGGTCATGATCCTGGACGAGGCGACGAGCAGCGTCGACACTCGTACGGAGTCTCTCATTCAGAAGGGCATGGATAAGCTGATGGAGGGCCGCACGGTGTTCGTCATTGCGCACCGCCTGTCGACCATTCAGAATTCCAACGCCATCATGGTCCTGGAGCACGGCCGCATCATCGAGCGCGGCGACCACGAAGAGCTGATGGCCCAGAAAGGCCGCTACTACCAGCTGTACACGGGCAACCAGATCGCGGAAGGATAAACGCAAATTAAAAAGAACGGGGCATCCCCGTTCTTTTTGCGTGTTCGGTTTTCTATTTCTCCGGGAAATACTCGTCAAGCAGCTTTTCGGCGATGTAGCGCTCCTCGTTGGAACGCATGAGCAGCATGGAGATGAGCAGGATGAGCTCGGAAATGTCGTCGTCGCTGCCGCGGTCCGCAAGGAACTTCTTGTTGCGGCGGATGCGCTCCTGCAGTTTGACGGCGAAGTCCGCTTCGGCTTCGCGCACGGCATCCAGGATCTCTTTATAGTAGGCCGGCATATCGACGGCGTCATCCCAGTCGGAGTCGTAGTTCGAGAGGATGGGCTTCATCAGACGCTGCACCTGGTCCATGGAGAAGCAGCCCTTCAGGTAATAGACCAGCAGCATGAAGATGCAGTGATCCTTGGAATAGCGCTTGCCCTCCGGACCGGGGATCATCTTGTGCTTCGTATAGTTCGAGACCATGCCCTTCGTGACGGGTCCTTTGCCGTCCTCGGCGTAGAGCGAAAGCTCCGCGTTCAGGCAGCTGACCATCTGGTCGATATATAAGTCGATGTCGGGGATGGTCCTGCCGTCCGCCAGACCTTTTTTCTGATATTCCAGCGTAAGTTTTTCCGCGTATTGTTCGTAGCGCATGAGGAAGTCCTCCAAGTCATAGGATAAGATATCTTTTATCTTATTCTATGACTATTAAAACGATTTCGCAAGAGGCAACTTTCGTTGACTAGAAGAGGGCAGAAATATATAATAACTATGTATAGACATTTTGAAGTTTGCCCGCACAAAATCTAGTGGAACGCGGGCGAGGGATCAGAGATCGTCCCCAAAAACGGAGGGTTATTTATGAAGAACAGAAAGACTTTGCTCGCCCTGGCTGCGGCGGCGCTGCTCCTGATCGGCGGCTGCTTCGGCGCCATCTTCGCCGACGACGTTGTGCCGGGTTCCGCTGCGGATCCCGTCGTGAGCAAGAGCTATATGGATGCGCAGGTCGAGATCCTGAGTACGCAGATCAGCGACATGCAGACGCAGATCGAAAAGCTGCAGGCTGCCGTATCGGAAGGCTCAGGCACGCCTGCGACGCCGTCCGACCCCGGGACGCCTTCGACTCCTGTCGAGGTGCCGAAGTTCGAGGTCGTCAAGGTCGAAGCCGGCAAGAGCCTCATCGGTTCTGCCAGCACGGAGATCGTTCTGCGCAGCGGAACAGCGACCGCCATTGCAGGCGCATCCGGCGGTGTATCCGACCTGACGGAAGGCGTAGACCTCGCGACCGGCGAAGCCGTGTCCAAGAACCATCTGCTGGTCATCCCCGTGGACGATGGCAGAGGCATCCAGTGCACGTCGCTGTGCTACGTCATGGTCAAGGGCGATTACACGCTGAAATAGCAAAAACGGAAAGGGTATTCGGTTTTTATGAAGGGGATAAAACGCCCGGCTGCCTTTCTGCTGGCGCTTCTGCTGGTCTGCCTTGCGGCGGTTCCCGCGGAAAACGCCTGCGCAGCTTCTCTGACGGAACTGCGGACGGAGGTCGTCGAGCTGAACGATCAGCTGACGCTGGTCAAGAACATCAATTACAACAGCTCCTACGGAGATAACGCGGTGGAGCATTATTTCGAATATACGCCGGGGGGCAACGTACTGCCCCTGGTTTGCTATGGCTCCGGCATCAAAGGGGCCGTTTCCGCGTCGCGCATCTTTTCGGAAGAGGCAGAGAACGGCGTAACGGTCGCGGGTCTGACGAACGGGGATTTCTTCGTCATGGCGACAGGCGTCTCGCTGGGGCCCGTCATCCGTGACGGCATCGTCCGCACCGGCGGCTACAGCGAGTCCGTGATCGCATTCAAAAAGGACGGCACGGCGAAGATCGGGGACCCGTCCCTGAACATCCGTCTGTCCTTTGTGGATAAGGACATCCATTACGGCAAGCTGAATTTCAACAAAAGCGTCACGGAGACGAACGGCATCTGCGCTTTCACGTCGGACTTTGGCGAGACGAACAGCGCGACGCTGGACACGTTCAACGTGTTCGTTCGCGTCATGGACGGAAGCTCCAAGGTGGGCGATACGATCGTGGGCGTCGTGGAATCTTCGCTCGACGCGACAGGTAAGACCAAGCTTCCTGAGAATTATCTCGTCCTGTCCATCGCGAAAGATACGCCCTATGCGACGGCGCTTTCGCAGATGCAGAGCCTGGAACCCGGAGAACAGGTCACGCTGGAATTCATGATGGCAGACGACTACCTCGACACCTGGCAGGCACTGGGGTTCGAGAAATGGCTCGTGAAGGGCGGACAGCCCGTATCCGGCCTCGATTCGTACACCGCTGCGCCGCGCACGGCGTTCGGACTCAAGCCGGACGGCAGCTATATCGTCTATACCGTCGACGGACGGCAGGCGGGTTACTCCGCCGGGCTGACCTATCTGGACCTGGCGCAGCGCATGGCTGAACTCGGCTGCATTCAGGCGGTCAACCTGGATGGCGGCGCCTCTACCCAGCTGTTCGCGGTCTATCCTGGCTTCGACAAGCAGATGCAGATCAACCGCGATTCCGACGCGACGTACCTGCGCAGCTGCGCGAACTACGTGTGCTTCGCGAATTTCAACGAAAAGACCGGGGTGCCCGCGCATCTGCACGTGTACCCGTTCGACGAATACGTGCTGTGCGGCACACAGTTGCCGGTGTACGCGAAGGCGACGGACAGCGGCTGGTTCACGTGCGAAGTGCCGGAAGATATCACGTTCTCCTGCGACGAGATGGGAATTATCGAGGAGGACGTCTATACCGCGGGCAGCAAGCCCGGCACCGGCATCATCACCGCAAGCAGCGGCGATCTGTCCGGGACCATGCGGGTCTACCTCGTCGCGGATCCCGACAGCATCACGGCCAGCGTGGACGGCAAAACCAAGACCCTGCTGAAGGCAGGCCTCGACAAGTCCTACCGGCTGACTGCCAAGTCCACGTGGCGCGGCCAGGAGCTGCGCTCCACGCAGGGCTGCTATACCTGGACCGTGGAAGGCGACATCGGCACGATCGACGAGAACGGCGTGTTCACGGCGGCGGGCGAGCACGGCAATACCGGCACCATCACGGTGACCGCAGGCAAGACGAAGCAGACCATCGCGGTCACGCTGCAGCAGACGCTGCCCGCAGCCGACCTGCAGGAATGGATCCGTGAGATCGTTCAGAACTTAGAAGAATAGACTTATGCGCATCATGCTCTTTGCGGCCGGCGGCGACATCGGCGGCGGAAAAACCCATATTCTTTCCCTGGCGAAAGAACTGGCGAAAGACAACGACTTAAGGCTCGTTTCGTTCCGCCGCGGCGTTCTGTCGCAGGAAGGCATGGAGATGGGCATCGATACGGTCGATACCGGCGGCAACAACGGCATCCTCCGCTCGATCCGTCTGGCGTTCGAGCAGGCGAAAGCTTTCCAACCGGACGTCATCCACTGCCACGGCGCCAAGGGCAACATGATGGGCATCCTCGTGAAGTGGTTTCTGCACATCCCCGTCATGACGACGGTGCACTCCGACCCCGAACTCGACTACATGGGCGCTCCGCTGCGCAATATCACGAACGGCAACATCAACCGCTTCTGTCTGCGCCATATGGATTACCACGTGGCGGTGGCGGACCGCATGCGCGAACTATTGATCCAGAGGGGCTTCGACGCGCAGAACATCTTCGCGGTATACAACGGCCTGGACTTCTCCGGCAGCGAAACGGGGCCGCGGGCGCTGAAGGGCGAAGATGAACCTATCACCGTGGGCATCGCGGCGCGTCTCAATCCGGTCAAGGACATCGCGACGCTGCTGCGCGCTTTCGCGAAGGCTTACGCGCAGGATAAGCGCCTGCGCTTGTCTATCGCCGGCAGCGGCGAGGAGGAAAAGAGCCTGAAGGTCCTGGCTAAAGACCTCGGCATCGAGGACGTGACCACGTTCGAAGGCTGGATCAGCGACGTCAAGGAATATTTCCGCGGTATCGATATCAACGTGCTGTCGTCCCTGTCCGAAACGTTCCCCTACTCGCTGCTCGAAGGCGCGTATGTGCATTGCCCGGCCATCGCGAGCAACGTAGGCGGCATCCCGTATCTGATCCGGAACGAGAAGACCGGCCTGCTGTTCGAGGCGGGAGACGCGCAAGGCTTCGCGGACTGCATCCTGCGTCTGGCGCAGGACCCACAGCTGCGTTTACAGTTGGCGGAGAACCTGTACGACAAAGCACGCACCGAGTTCTCTCTGGAGCGCATGAAGACAGATCAGGAAGCGATCTACCGCACGCTGATCC
The DNA here is from genome assembly GCA_017557505.1 of Bacillota bacterium. Taxonomy (GTDB): domain Bacteria; phylum Bacillota; class Clostridia; order Peptostreptococcales; family Anaerovoracaceae; genus RUG11894. The sequence goes on from JAFYYP010000030.1 coordinate 52,758, forward strand.
ACCGCAGCGAAATGTACAAGAAGGGCCGTTACGGCGCCATCCTGTGTGGCGCGTACGGCAAGGGCAACGCGGGCGACGACGCCATTCTGCGCGCCATTCTGACGAGCCTGAAGGCCATCGATCCCGACATGCCGTTCTACGTCATGTCGCGCAACCCGGTCGAAACGAGCATGAAAGAGCGTGTCGGGTCGTTCTACATCTTCAACCTTAGAAAATTCTTTAAATATTTGCATAAAACCAGCCTGTTCGTGTCCGGCGGCGGCACGCTCATCCAGGACGTCACGTCGTCCCGGTCGCTGTACTTTTACCTGTTCACGCTGATGGCCGCCAAATGGAGCGGCAGCCGCGTCGTGATGTACGGCTGCGGCATCGGCCCCATACGCAGGGGAACGAACCGCAGATGGACCGGCCGCGTGCTGAACCGCGCCGCGGACATCATCACGCTGAGAGATTCCATCTCCATGGAACTGCTGCAGGAGATCGGGGTGACAAAACCCGAGATCATCCTGTCCGCGGATCCGACGGTCAATCTGCCGTCCGTGCCCGAAGAAACGGTGCTGGAGGCGTTCCGCCTCGACGGCATCCCTGCGGACGCGCGCAAGATCGCGTTCTGCCTGCGCGACTGGGACGAATTCCGTTCGCCCGAAGCCGTGGCGAAAGCTGCGGATTATGCGTACGAACGTTACGGCCTGCTGCCGGTGTTCCTGCCCATGGAATACCCGAGGGACGTGGCGGTAGGCGAACGGGTCGGCGCCATGGTGAAGGCTCCGCACGCGGTCTGCAGCCGCAGGCATTCGGTCGAGGAGCTGCGCGGCATGCTGTCGGCTATGGAAGTCGTGTGCGGCATGCGCCTGCACTCCCTGATCTTCGCTTCGGCCGGAGGGTCACCCATCGTCGGCATCTCCTACGACGTCAAGGTCGACAGCTTCATCAAGGACAGCGGCGCCCAGCGCTGCATCCAGCTGAAGGACCTCACCGCAGAGGCGCTCATGGCTGACATCGACGACGCCATCGCAGGCGGACGCAGCCATGGCAGCGAAACGAAACGCAGGCTGCAGACGATGGAACTCAAGAACGGAGAGGCAGCCAGACGCCTGCTCTCCGGAAAGGAATCCGCATGAGAAAGATCCTTTGTCTTTCCACATCGAACTATTATCCGTTCCCGACGCGCAAGCAGAACGTCATGAACCGCATGACGGATTGCCAGATCCTGTACGTCGATCCGCCCGTGACGCTGATCGCGCCGCTCAAGGACCCCAAGGCCAAGGAGCGTCTGACCGCCTACAAGGACGGTCCGAAGCAGGCGCAGCCGAACCTGAAAGTCTACGCCCAGCCGCCGGTGCTGCCGTTCTTCAACAAGAAGAGGGGCGTCAACGAGACGAACCAGAAGAAACTGGCGAAGTACCTGGCGAAGATCCTGCGTGAAAACAATTTCGGGACCGATTTCTGGGTGTGGTGCTACAGCCCGACGAGCTGCGACGTCATCGCGCCGCTGGCGAAGGAGATGGGCATCGACTCGTCCGCGCTGTGGAAACGCACGGTATACGACTGCGTCGACCGTCACTCTGCTTATCCCGGCCAGATCGATCCGGTGGTCGTGGACGGCATGGAAGAAGACCTGGCGCGCAGCTGCGGCTGCGTATTCGCGACGGCGCAGGGCCTGTACGACCGGCTGAAGGAATTCAACGAAAACACGCACCTCATCCCCAACGGCTGCGCGTTCGAGCTGTTCAACACTGTTACATCTCTCGAAAAAGAGGGGCCGTCGCCGCATTTCGGCTTCGTCGGCATGCTGCAGGAGTGTCTGGATTACGACTGCATCCGCGCGGTGGCCAAGGATTTCCCGGAAGGCAAGGTGACCCTGATCGGGCGCACGCTGCCCGGTGTCGACATGAGCTGGACGAAGGATCACCCCAATATCGAGATGGCAGGCCTCGTGCCGCAGACCCAGCTGCCTCAGAGGATCAAGGACTTCGATCTCTGCCTGAACGTGTTTGCGGATAACGAACTGTCCCGCGACGTCAGCCCGCTGAAGTTCTACGAGTATCTGGCGACCGGCAAGCCCGTCGTGAGCACGCTCGTGCCGCTGCAGGTGCTGGATTACGCGGACTGCATCTATCTGGCGGAAACGCCTGCGGAATTCGCGATGCGCTGCCGCGAGGCGCTGGCAGAGGCGCCGGATTCCCCGAAGCGCACGGAACGCATCGAAGCGGCCCGCCGCAATTCCTGGGATGAAAAAGTGCGCGAAATGAAGGATATTCTGGCCTGGTGAAGGCTTTAGAAAGAATACAAGGAGAAACTGATGAAGATCATCAACGAAAAAGGCAAACTGTTCGGGCTCATCAATATCGTCGACCTGATCGTGCTGCTGCTTGTCATAGCGGTCATCGGCGTCGTCGGCACGAAGCTGATGGGCAGCAAGGTGACCGACGCGGTATCCGCCAAGACGGACTGCTGGGCGCAGGTGAGAGTCGCCGGCGCGCAGCCTTATCTGGTGGAAGAGACGCTGCGGCAGAACCTGCCGGGCCAGCGCATGGTCTCGGGCAACGAGTTCCTGTCCGGCACGGTCGAGGACGTCTGGATCGAGGATTACAAAGTCCAGGTAACGACGGATGACGGCCGCATCGTGACTGCGACAGACCCCGACAAGAAGGACATCATCTTCCTGATCAAGACGCAGGTGGCGCCGGATACGGCGAGCCCCAAGCTGGGCAGCCAGGAGATCCGCGCAGGCCGTACGCTCATCGTCAAGACGCAGACGCTCGAGATCGCCGGCATCATCCGCTACGTCCAGTTCGGAGAATACGATCCCCCCGAAGACATCAAGAAACCCTAACGAGGCACAATGACTGAGTTTGTAAGAAACAGCTTGGTCGTGCGCTTTATCGTCTGGCTCTATGAGACGCTGCGGCGCTTCTGGTGCAGCAGCTTGCTCGGAAAAGGCTGGGCAGGGTGGCACGGCAGCTGGCTACAATCGAATACAAGGATCCACTGGGAAGCCTGGACCGGTATGGACGATCCCGCGGAACACTCGATCTACGCGAAGTTCCTGCGCGCGGTGGAACGTGTGCTGCAAAGGATAGGCGACTGGCTGCGCGAAAGCCTGCTGTACCGCATCCTGACGGGGATCCGCGACGGTTATCTGAAGCTGTCGTCGGAAAGCAGGCTTTTCTCCGCGATCAACCGCGTGCCGCTGCACCGCTGGTTCCTGCTGCTGTTCCCGTGTTATCTGCTGATCGAGTATACCGTACGGGATCTGCTGAAGATCAACATCCTGGCATCTGTCTGGGAAGAGCTGTTCATCATGGCGGGTATCGCGCTCGTGCTGTGGCGCACCTGCCTGAAGCAGACGGACGGCTTTAAGCGCGCGACAGCTCTCGAAACGGCGCTGCTTCTGTACATGGCTGCCGGACTGCTCCTGATGATGCTGAACCGGCCGTTCCCCGCCATCGCCGCGGCGGGCTACCGGGCGCAGGTCGAATACATCGTCTGGTACTTCATCCTGCTGCGCCTGATCGACGACGAGACGGACGCGAAAGCCGTGGCCCTGGGCTTCGGCGCCGTAGTGGCCTTATTGTCGCTGCACGGCATCTACCAGTACATCATCGCTGTGCCCATTCCCTCGTCCTGGGTAAGCCAGACGGAGATGGGCGTGCGCACGAGAGTTTTCTCGCTCACCGGCAGCCCGAACATCTTCGGGTCCCTGCTCGTGATGGGCGCGCCTGTGGCGGCTGCCTGCATGTATTATTTCAAGAACGGCTGGCTGAAGTTCCTGGCGTTGTGCGCGACCGGGGCGATCTGCCTGTCCATCCTGTTCACGTTCTCGCGCGGCGCGTGGGTCGGACTCGTTATCGCGGTCGTGATCTTCGCTCTGTACATGGACAAGCGCCTGCTCGGCCTTATGGGCATCGCCATGGCGGCTGCCCTGATCGCCATTCCTTCCATCGCAGACCGCCTGACGTACCTGTTCACGACGGAATATGCGGAAGCTTCCGCGATCGGCGGACGGGCGCTGCGCTGGGAGACCGGCTGGAACCTGCTCCACGAGAATTCCCCCTGGCTGGGCTTCGGCCTGGGCCGTTTCGGCGGCGCCGTCGCCATGAACAACCAGGTGCTGGACAAGACGAAGGACTTCGAATACTTTTACATGGATAATTATTACCTCAAGACTCTTGTAGAAATGGGGTATATAGGAATAATATTTTATATAGTTGCACTGGTCGCGTTCGTGATCATGGCGATCCGCGCGATCCACGCCTGCAACGAGGGACGCGTCTGGGGCATTTACGATGACGCGCTGACCCGCAGCAACGGCAGCCTGAAATGCATCGCGGCCGGCCTGTTTGCCGGCATGGCGGGCGTTCTGGTGCATTGCTATTTTGAGAACATTTTTGAAGAACCGTACATGATGGCCTATTTCTGGGGGCTGGCTGCAGCGCTGCAGCGGCTCGGAGCCATCAGCAGGGAAAGGAGCAAAACATGAAGGTATGCGTCATAGGTCTGGGCTATATCGGCCTGCCAACCGCTGCCATGTTTGCAAACGCCGGACACGAAGTCCTCGGCGTGGATAAGAAGCCTCAGATCGTCGACGCGCTGAACCGCGGAGAGATCCTCATCGAGGAGAACGGACTGCCGGAATACATCAAGGCCGTCGTGGAAAAGGGCCATCTGCGCGCCGCGCTCGAGCCTGAAGTATCCGACGCCTACATCATCTCCGTGCCGACTCCGATCACCGAAGACAAGAAGGCCGACATGCGGTTCGTCGAGAGCGCGACCCACGAGATCGTTCCCCTGCTGAAGAAAGGCGACCTCGTCATCCTGGAATCCACATCCCCTGTGGGCACGGTGGATACGCTGATGCAGCCTATCCTGGAGGAAAGCGGCCTGAAGGCCGGCGAAGATTTCGGCCTGGGTCATTCGCCGGAACGGGTCATTCCCGGCAAGATCCTGCAGGAACTGGTGCATAATTCCCGCATCGCCGGCGGCATCGACAAGGAAAGTGCGCACCGCATCGCGGAGCTGTACAGAAGCTTCGTCGAAGGCGACATATACGAAACGGACGCCCGCACGGCGGAGATGTGCAAGCTGTCCGAGAATACGTTCCGCGACGTGAACATCGCGTTCGCGAACGAGCTGGCAAAGATCTGCGAAGAACAGGGCATCAACGTCTGGGAGCTCATCGAGCTGTGCAACAAGCACCCGCGTGTGAACATCCACCAGCCGGGTCCCGGCGTGGGCGGCCACTGCATCGCGGTCGATCCGTGGTTCATCGTGGAAAAAGAGCCGGGTCTCGCCCAGATCATCCGCAGATCCAGGGAGACGAACGACTCCATGCCTTCCTACGTCGCGGACCGCGCGCAGAAGATCCTCGCGGGCGTCGCAGACCCGAAGGTCTGCATCCTCGGCGCCACGTACAAGCCTGACGTCGACGACATGCGCGAAAGCCCCATTCTGCATCTGGCGGAGGAACTGAAAGCGAGAGGCGTCGACGTGGCGATCCACGATCCGCATGCAGCAAAGCGTCCGGGCATCGAAGGTGATCTGCTGAAAGCGGCCGAAGGCGCGGATCTCGTGATCCTCGGCGTCAATCACAAGCAGTTCAAAGAGCTTGATTACGAGGCGCTGGCCAAAGCCGTGCGCAGAAAGAATTTCCTGGATACGAGGAACTTCGCGGACAAGGCGGCGGCAGAGGCCGCGGGCTTTGCCTATTATCTGTTGGGAAAATAAATGGCGGATTTCAATACCGTAAAGATCCTGGGCATCCGGGTGGATAAAGTGACGAAGGTGCAGGCACTGGAAGCGTTCCGGACCATGCTGGACGGGGACCGCTGCGAGCTCATCGTCACACCGAACGCGGAGATCGTCGAAAAGGCGAGCAAGACGCCGCGCCTGGCGCGCATCATCAACGAAGAAGCTGCGCTGGTCACGCCCGACGGCGTCGGTCTCATCTATGCGTCGAAGCTGAAAGGCGACCCCATCGAAGAAAAGGTCGCCGGCATCGATTTCGCGCGCAGCGCCATCGAACTGTGTGCGCAATTGGGCCGCAGCGTTTATCTGCTCGGCAGCAAACCGGGCGTTGCGGAAGCGGCGGCGGCCAATCTTGAAAAAGAGATCGCGGGCCTGAAGATCGCGGGCTTCCGGGACGGCTATTTCAAAGAGGAGGAAGAGTCCTCCGTCGTGGCGGACATTAACGAAAGCGGCGCGGACTTCCTTTGCGTCGCGCTCGGTTCTCCCAAACAGGAGTACTTCGTCGTCCGGCACAGGGATTCTCTCAAGGTCAAAGTGGCAGCGGGTTTAGGCGGCAGCCTGGACATCTGGTCCGGCCAGCTGAACCGCGCGCCTCAATTCTATATCGATCACAGCCTGGAATGGCTGTACAGAATGATCCAGGAGCCAAAGCGCCTCAAGCGCCTGCCGGCTCTTCCGGTCTTTCTGATCAAAGCGGCAATACGGAGGTAACATGGAAACAGTACAGCTGCAGAAGATCGCTCAAACAGTAAGGCAGCACATCATCAGACAGACGTACAACGCGGGTTCGGGCCATCCCGGCGGAAGCCTTTCGGCGGCCGATCTGCTGACCGCGCTGTATTTCTGCGAGATGAACATCGACCCGGCGAATCCGGGCATGAAGGGAAGAGACCGCTTCGTCCTTTCGAAGGGTCACGCGGCGCCGGCGCTCTACGCGTGCCTGGCGGAAAGAGGCTTCTTCCCGGTGGAGGATCTCGTGACCCTGCGCAAGATGGGCAGCAAGCTGCAGGGCCATCCGAGCATGATCCTTCTCCCCGGTGTGGAGATGTCGACGGGCTCTCTGGGCCAGGGCATTTCCGCCGCGACCGGCATGGCGCTGGCAGGCAAGCTCGACGGCGACCCCGGGCGCGTCTATGCGCTGCTCGGCGACGGCGAACTGCAGGAAGGCATGGTCTGGGAAGCCGCGATGGCGGCGGGCCACTACAAGCTCGATAACCTGTGCGCGATCGTGGACCACAACGGGCTGCAGATCGACGGACGCAACGAGGACGTCATGAACGTGATGCCCATCGCGGAAAAGTTCGCGGTGTTCGGCTGGAACGTGCTCGAGATCGACGGACACGATTTCGAACAGATCCTGGACGCGTTCGACATGGCGAAGAAGTGCAAGGGCATGCCCACCATGATCGTCGCGGAGACCGTCAAGGGCAAGGGCGTATCGTTCATGGAGAACCAGGTCGGCTGGCACGGCAAGGCCCCGAACGAGGAGCAGGCGAAACAGGCTATGGAAGAGCTGGGAGGTGAGCTGTAATGGCAGAAAAGATCGCAACAAGAGCCAGTTACGGCAAGGCTCTCGTAGAACTGGGCGCCGAGAATCCCAATATCGTCGTGCTGGACGCGGACCTCTCGGGATCCACGCAGACGAAGAAGTTTGCGGATGTTTATCCGGACAGATTCTTTAACGCGGGCATCGCCGAAGCCAACATGATGGGCATGGCGGCGGGTCTGGCCGTTTCCGGCAAGACCGTGTTCGCGAGCAGCTTCGCGATGTTTGCCTCCGGCAGACCTTACGAGATCATCCGCAACTCCATCGCGTACACGAACGCCAACGTCAAGATCTGCGCTTCGCACGCAGGCCTGACCGTCGGCGAAGACGGCGCAAGCCACCAGTGTCTCGAAGATCTGGCGCTGATGCGGGCCATCCCCGGTATGACCGTGCTCAACCCCGCGGACGACGTGAGCGCCAGGGCGCTGATCAAGGCCGCGGCAGCATACAAAGGTCCGGTGTACGTGCGGCTCGGCCGCGCGGCTGTCCCCGTGGTGTATGAAGAAGGCACGCAGTTCGAGATCGGCAAAGCGCTGCGCGTCAGAGAAGGCAAGGATGCCTGCATCATCGCGACGGGCATCATGATCGACAAAGCGGTGCAGGCGGCGGATCTGCTGGCTGCGGAAGGCATCGAAGTGCGCATCCTCGACATGCATACGATCAAACCGCTCGATAAGGCGGAAGTGATCGCCGCGTCGAAGGAATGCGGATGCATCGTTACTGCGGAAGAACACTCCGTGATCGGCGGTCTGGGTTCCGCCGTGGCGGAAGCGGTGTGCGAGGAAGCGCCCTGCAAGGTCGCGCGCATTGGCGTAAAGGATATCTTCGGCCAGTCGGGCAAGCCGGATGAACTGCTGAAAGCTTACGGTCTTGCGGCGGAGGATATCGCGGCAGCCGTGAAGTCGCTCAAATGTAAATAATTGACATTTTCCAAAGATTGATGTAGAATTCTCCCGCACGGCTGCTGCGGGAGAATTTTTATGAAGAAAAGAAGGACGGACGCTTCGGATGTCGAAAAGCGCGTCGTTTCCGTGTGCAGTCCGGCTGCGGGCAGCGGGGTCACGCTCGTCGCGGCGGCTTTGGCCTGTTCTCTTGCGGAAAACTCCTCGGCAGCGTTTGCTGAGGCCGGAACTCCTTACGTATTCGACGCGTTCGACATGGGCAAGAAATTCCTGCTGAGCGGTTTTACGGATTATTTCCGTACGTTTCAGGAGGGTAAGGCTTTCCGGGGACCCGAGAATCTGTGGCACGGCGTGAACTGGGCCGTCCATCCCGGCAGCCTGCCGCCTGTCAAGACCCTGGAAGACGCAAGGGCGATCCTGCGCTTTGCGGAGCGTCTACCCGGCGCGTACACCGTCCTGGACTGTTCCGGTCTGGCGGAAGATGTGCTGCAGGGCGTGCTGAACGGATCGGACCGCATCTATCTCGTCGTGGACCCGCTTCCCGGCAAGCTCATCCCGTCGTCTGCCGCGCTGCAGCGGCTGAAGTATGCGTTTCCGGGCGCTATACTGACGGTCAACCGCATGAACCGCGGCGTACACCGCCGGGAGTTGGACGCCTATCTGGGCACGCAGGATTATCTTTGCCTGCCCGATCTCGGCGCGGAAGTCATCTACAAGGCGGAGTATGCCTGCGTGTTCCCCTGGGATCTGCCGGAGGGGAAAAGGCTGCTCTCTTCACTAAAAAAACAAGAATAAAACCGAAGTGTCCGTGGTCACGAAACAGAATATATGGTATAATTATATGTCAATTTATACCCAAAACCACAAGAGGGAAGATTAGTGATCATTTTCGATAACATCACGAAACGGTACGGTTCGAAGGTTGCGCTGGAAGACGCGACCATCCATATCGACAAGGGGGATTTCGTGTTTCTCGTCGGTCCGTCAGGGGCCGGAAAATCCACGTTCATCAAGCTCATCCTCAAAGAGATCGAGCCCGACGAGGGCAAGCTCATCGTGGCGGGCAGGGACATCACGCACCTTTCCAACCGTGAGATCCCGCAGCTGCGCCGCTCTTTGGGCGTCGTGTTCCAGGATTTCCGTCTGCTCCCGAACAAAACCGTATTCGAAAACGTCGCTTTCGCCATGGAAGTACTGCATCACAAGCCCCGCGTCATCAAGAAACAGGTGCCGCAGGTGCTCGAACTGATGGGCATCGGCGAAGCGGCGGATAAATTCCCGGACGAACTGTCCGGCGGCGAGCAGCAGAGAGTTGCGATCGCCAGAGCCATCATCAACAATCCGCAGGTGCTGATCGCGGACGAGCCGACAGGCAATCTGGACAAGGATACGGCCTGGGAGATCATGCAGCTGCTCAATCAGGTCAATTTGCGCGGTACGACCGTCGTCATGGTCACCCACGCGTTCGACATCGTGGAAAAGATGGGCAAGCGCGAAGTGGAGATCGAAGGCGGACGCATCATCCGCGATACAAAGGGAGGGATCGCAGCCGATGTTTAAAGGACTGGGTTACTCCCTCAAGCAGGCGTTCCTGCAGATCTTCCGCAACAAAGGCATGGCCGTCGCGTCGCTGTTCGCGATCACTGCCATGCTGCTCATCCTCGGTCTGTTCTTCTTCCTGACGGTCAACGTCAATTTCCTGACGGAAGAGATCAAGGACCAGTTCGACACGATCGAAGTGTTCCTCGAGGATGACCAGACGGAAGCGCAGGCGAACGTCATACTCGAAAGCCTTTCCAAGCTGCCAGGCGTGGAAAGCGTCGAATATATCAACAAAGAACGGGCCATGGAGGAGTTCAAGGTCCGCTGGGGAGACAATGCTTACCTGCTCGACGGTCTGTCCACGAACCCGCTGCCGAATTCTCTGCGGGTCACGCTGACCGACCTGAACGAAGGCGACATCGTCGCGGAGGTCTCCCGCAACATGTCCGGCGTCGAAGACGTCCGCTACTATCAGACCGAGGTCAACAAGATCCTGAAGGTCTCCGAGGGCATCCAGAAAGGCGCCCTCGTGGTCATCGTCTTCCTGATCATCGTCTCGGTCGTCGTCGTTTCCAACACGGTCAAGCTGACGGTCATGGCGCGGCAGGAAGAGATTCGCATCATGAAATACGTCGGCGCGACGAACTGGTTCATCCGCGGACCGCTGCTGCTGGAAGGTATGTTCATCGGTCTGATCGCGTCGCTCATCGCATTGGGGTGCACGTGGGCGATCTACGCGAAGCTGATGGCGTCGTTCGGCCAGCAGGCCATGATCCTGCTGTCGTCGAGCCTCGTGGAAACGAACTTCATGATGATCAATCTGACGTGGATCTACATCGCGCTCGGTATCAGTATCGGCGCGTTCGGCTCCATCATCTCCATGCGGAGATTCCTGCAGGCATAGCAGGCAAAAGGGGAAACAGGGGAAAGGTTTATGAACAGGAGAACGCTGACAAAACGACAGATCAGGGCAAAGGTGGTGCTTTGGAGCATCGTGTTTGCCATGGCTGCAGCCGTAATGCTGACGCCTTTCGCGGACGCCGCGACGATCGACGACTATACGAACCAGCTCAATCAGAAGAACCAGCAGAAGGAACAGATCCAGAACCAGCTGAACCAGAGCAAGAAAGATCTCGAGCAGGCGCAGGCGGAACTGAACGCGCTGGAGCAGAAGATCTACCGCGCTGAAGGGGAGATCCGGGAACTGACGGTCGAGATCAACGATACGAAAGAAGAGATCGTCAAAGGACTCGAAGAGTTGGAACGCCTGAAGAAAGATATTGAGAAACAGAACGACGACCTGAACGCCCGTCTGCGCAGCATGTACAAGAACGGCGACGTCGGCCTGCTGTCCGTCGTCTTCGGCAGCAGCAGCATGTCGGACGTCATGACCAATATGGACATGGTGCAGCGCATCTACAACGCGGACGCAGAACTGTTAGCCAGCATCCAGGCGCAGTACGAGCTTGTCGACGAGCAGAATAAAAAACTGGAAGCCCTGAAGGATCAGCTCGAGGCGCAGCAGGCAATCGTCGAGGAGAGAAAGGCAGCGCTCGAAGCGGACCGCCAGGAAGCGGCGGCCAAGAAACAAGAACTGCAGGCGAACACGGACTCCCTGGAGGCCCAGTACGCAGCGGTCAAGAAAGAAGCCGACGCTCTGACAGAGACCATCAAGGTGCTGCAGAGCTCGGATACGGAATACATCGGCGGCGCTATGTGCTGGCCGTCCCAGGCGAGCACCCGCATCACGTCGCCGTTCGGCTGGCGCTATCTTTCGCTGCTCGGCGGACGCAATTACCATACCGGCGTCGATATCGGCGCAGCGGGCGGCACGAATATCCTGGCTGCCAACTCCGGCAAGGTCATCAAGGCGGGCTGGAACAACTCGTACGGCTACATGGTCATGATCGACCACGGCGGCGGCATCGTCACGCTGTACGCGCACTCCAGCAAACTGCTGGTCAAGACCGGCGACGTCGTGGCCAGAGGGCAGGTCATCGCCCTGATCGGGTCGACCGGCATGTCCACGGGCAACCACCTGCACTTCGAAGTGCGCGTCAACGGCGCGTACAAGAATCCGCTCAACTATATCTCGCCATCCGTCAGGAAATAAATGAGCAGATGGATCTATCAACAAAACGATCATAAGACCGGATGGGGACCCTCAGGGGTCCCTGTTGCGGTTATGGACATTCTCGCCCGCAGAGGCATTTCGGACGAGGCGCAGGCAGAGGACTTTCTGTCTCCCGTACCGAAATGCACGTATGACCCCGTGCTGCTGCCGGACCTTACGGAAGCGGCAGACCTGCTGCTGTCGGCAGCAGAGCAGGGAAAGCACATCTGCATCTACGGCGATTACGACGCGGACGGCGTCACGTCGACGGCGCTTTTGTACAGCGTGCTGTCGAAGCTGACGGATGCCGTCTCTTTCTATGTTCCGTCCCGTTTTACGGACGGTTACGGACTGAATAAAGACGCGGTGAGGCGCATCGCGGAAAGCGGCGCGCAGCTGCTGATCACGGTGGACTGCGGCAGCACGAACCGTGTGGAAGTCGAGCTTGCCAAACAGCTCGGCATGGAAGTGATCGTTACGGATCACCATGAACTGGAACCCGGTGCGGAACCGGACTGCCTGTTCGTGAACGCCAAGAGGAAGGACAGCGTCTATCCTTTCAGCGGCCTTTCCGGCTGCGGCACGGCCTTTAAACTGGCGCAGGGCATCCAGCGGAAACTGGCTGCGGCAGGCGACGAATGTTTTACCCGTCAGGATCTGACCGACCTGCTGGACCTCGTCGCGATCTCGACCGTCGCGGACGTCGTGCCTTTACTGGACGAAAACCGCAGCCTGATCAAATACGGACTGCGGGTCATCAACTCGCGCAAGAGAAGGGGCCTGCGCGTCCTTCTCGAGCAGCTGAACCTTGCGGACAAGGAGATCGACGCGGACGATATCGGCTTTATCCTTGCTCCGCACATCAATTCCTGCGGACGCATGGCTACGGCTGACACAGCTGTCCGGCTTCTGGCCGGCATCGACGCGGACGGACCGCTCGAAGACAAGGCTGCGTTCATGCTCGACTGCAATAGAAACCGCCGCTTTGCGCAGGACCGCACGCGCCAGATCTGTCTGGACGCGCTCGCGACCGGCACCTGCGGAGACCTGTTTTCCATCATCGAGGCGCCCGGCGCCCACGAAGGCGTCGCGGGCATCGTGGCCGGTGCGTTGAAAGAGCAGTTCAACCGCCCGGTCTGCATCGTCACGCCGAGCGAAAACGGCCTGCTGAAGGGCACCGGACGCTGCATCGCGGGGCTCGACCTGCACAGCATGCTTTCCGGCTGCGCCGACCTGTTCGAGCGTTACGGCGGTCACGCAGGGGCCTGCGGTTTTTCCCTGCCCGCAGAGAACCTGCCGCAGCTGCGCGAGCGGATGGAAGAAGAGATGCGCGCTATCCTTGCCGAACGGCCGGACGCGCTCGAGGAAAAACTGCTGATCGAAAAGGTCCTGGATCCCGACGAAAAGACCATGGCATTCGCCGATGCGCTGCGCCGGCTGGAGCCTTTCGGCGAGGCGAATCCGAAACCTCTGTTTGCACTCGCCGCGGCAAGCGTGTACAATGTGCAGTACATGGGCAGTGAGGGCCAGCACGTGCGCTTTACCGCATCGTGCAGCGATGGCATCGAAGTGCCTTGCGTCCTGTTCCGTCGCTCTGCGGACTTTTCGGACCTGCTCGGGTCCGGGGAGACGCTGGACGTCGCCGGCGAACTGGGCATTAACGAATACGGCGGCAGCCGCAGACTGCAGCTGACCGTCCGGGATATCAAGAGGAGCGATCCCAATGATCAAAATTAAGAAAGCAACGCTGATCATCCTGGTCATCCTGGCCGTCCTGTGCGGGGCGGCGGGGTATTATTCCCTGCAGGCGACGGGCGTTCTCAGCCGCATGGGCGTCGATACGCAGCACACGCTGTCGGAAGAACAGTACCGGGAATACAAGCACCTGTCGAGCACGTACGGTAAGCTGGATGAACTGCGCAGCGACATTTTGAGGCGATATTACATCGAAGTAGATGAAGACAAACTCGAGACCGGCATGCTGAAAGGCCTGTACGACGGCCTCGAAGATCCGTACTCTTATTACATGACCCCTGCGGAATATGAGCAGACGATGATCTCGCTTACCGGCGTCTATTCCGGTGTCGGCGTCACGATCTCCGCGGGCGATTCCGGCTACGTCGAAGTCGTGACCCCCACAAAGGGCAGCCCGGCTGACGAAGCCGGCATCCGGAAGGGCGACCTGATCTTAGCGGTCGACGGTACGGAGTACATCGGTTCCGATCTCGACACCTGCGCCGCAGCGATCCGCGGCCCGGAGGGCACGGACGTAACGCTTACGATACGCCGCGGCGAAGAGATCTTCGACGTGACGATCACGAGAAAGACCATCATCGCGCAGACGGTGGATTACAAGATGCTCGAAGACGGCATCGGCTACATCAGCATCAGCGGTTTCGAGGACAACACGCCTCTTGATTTCATGCAGGCGCTGGCAGCGATCCAGGAGCAGGGCGCCACGCGCTTCGTGCTCGACCTGCGCGACAACGGCGGCGGCCTCGTGGACGCGGCCGTGGATATCGCGGACGTGCTGCTGGATGAGGGCATCGTCGCCTACACGGAAGATCACGACGGCAACAAGGATTATTACCGCACTTCCAAGGGTCACACGGACCTGCCTTACGTGGTGCTCGTGAACGAAGGGTCCGCCTCGTCTTCCGAGATCCTCTCCGGAGGCATCAAGGACAACGGCGGCGGTCCGCTGGTCGGTGTCACGACGTATGGCAAAGGCATCATCCAAACCGTGGAACAGCTGACGGACGGCTCCGGTATCAAGATGACCATCCTGCAGTACTATTCCCCGAACGGAAGCGTCATCCACAAGAACGGCATCGAGCCGAACTACGTCGTGGAACTGACAGACGACTGCTACGACGAGAACGGCGACCTGATCAACGACCTGCAGCTGCAGAAGGCGATCGAATTGCTGAAATAGGACAGAAAAAAATGATCCCGGAGGGAAAGCCCTCCGGGATTTTTCATGTCTTTGCTTTACTCCTTCGGCATCTTGAAATGCACTTTCTCGTTGTTGTCGGTCACGTCGCCGTTGTTCTGGATCTGGATGTAGGCCAGGTGGTCGTAGAGGTTCTGGATGTCCTCATATGCCTCGGCTGCCATCTCTTTGCCCAGTTTGGTCACGTAATTGTTGCCGATGAAATTGAACCACTTGTACTTCTGCTGGATCACGGGGATCTCTTCGAGGATGCGTTCCAGCATGGCCTTTTCCTGCCGCACGTTGTAATCCTTGACGCCCTGGCCCAGGTATTTCCGGTCGGATTCCGCAAGACCGCAGACGAGCTTCGTCTGGTAATAGAAACTGTCGGTCACTTTGCGGTTTTCCGTGTCGACAAGCTGGTATTTCTCATAGGTATCCGTGATCCCGGAGAATGCCGGCACGAACATGGCGTGCTCCGCGTTGCCCATGGCGAGCCACTGCAGCTGACACGTGCAGTCCGGAAGTTCGGAGAAGGTCTGGATGATGTGGACGTTGCCCTGGTTGGGGACGCCGATCGCCCGTCTCGACTCGTTTCCCGGCAGATTCTTGTCGAATTCCGTGCCTTCCAGCCGGTCGCCGTACAGCTCCATGATGTCGATCACGGAAACTTTTTTGTCCGGTTCGAACAGCAGGGGATAGAAGGTCTCGTCGCTGTATTCGCCTGCAGTAGAAGGCGCCAGCAGCTGGTGACCCCGCCAGGTGCGCAGGTTCGAGAATGCGCTGCGCTTGCCCGGGTCGATCGACATGGCCAGATGATAGCGGCCCTGTTCGTCGATGACGGGATCTCTCAGTTTTTCCAGACAGGCTTTCAGGCCCGGTGCGAAGACATAGCCGTCCGTTTCGTCCAGATCTACCCAGCCTATCATGATCTGATTGCCGAACACCGCCACCTTATCCTCGGGAAGGCGCATGGCCGCGTAAGTGTGGCCGCCGTAATTCTCGAAGATCCAGGCTTCGTTCCTGTCGGAGAACAGCAGCGTGTTGTATTCTTCGGAACCGTATTTGTCCAGCAACTCTGCGTATACGTGCACTGCGTCTTCCGCTGAAGAAGCCTGGCAGCAGATCAGCGCGGGCAGGATGGCCTCGCGCAGGCCGTGGCCTTCATACTGCAGCGGGTCCAGCCAGCGGTATTCCGAGGAGACGCTTGTCGTGACCGTACCCACGACCGCCAGGCCGCATTCGTTGGTGCAGCAGGCGTAGTAGAGACCGTCATTCGAATAGGGGTCGTCCTGGAGGTAGGTGTACTTGTAGGTCTTGTCCGGCAGCGGTACGGAAAAACCGTGCTGATAGGCCCCGGTATCGACCATTTCCCGGCCGGACTGGTTCACGGCTTTCTGCACGTAGAACAGTTTGTTGACGATGTTGCTACCCTGATCCTCGGAGCGGGCGATCAGGGTAGTGCCTTCCGCGCTGACTTCCCGGCCTACGTACACGCCGGTGCAGGCATAGACCGGCGCTGCCGCAAGCAGCAGCGCCAGAATGAGCACGATAGAGATCGTGATTCTTTTCATGAGATAAGCCTCGTATAACTAGTTCTTCATGTGGACGTCGATCTGCTGATACGGGATGGAGATGCCGGCCGCGTCGAAGGCGGGCTTGGCGTTCTCCAGCATGTAGAAGTAGACGTCCCAGTAATCGGCGGACTTGACCCAAAGTCTCGTCGTAAGTTCGACGCTCGAATCGAGCGCGCCGCTGATCTTGGCGAACGGTGCCGGATCCTTGAGGACAGCCGGGTTCCTCTCCGCCAGCTCCTTCAGGATCTCGAGAGCCTTCTGCGCGTCAGAATCATAAGAGATATGGAAGACCTGGTCGACTCTTCTGGTATCCTTTTCGGAGTAGTTAACGACAGTCGCGCCGGAGGCGGTGCCGTTGGGCAGATAGACGACCTTGTTGTCGAGCGTCGCGATCTTTGTGTGGATCAGGCGGATCTCCTGGACTGTGCCGATCGTGCCGGCGGCTTCGATGAAGTCACCGACTTTGAACGGCCTCGTGACCAGGATGAGCAGGCCGCCCGCGAAGTTCGCGATGGCGCCGTTAATCGCCATCCCGACGCCTACGCCGAGAGAAGCGATGATCGTTGCGATGCCTGCTGTATTGATGCCGAGGTAGCCGACGAGGCCGAGGATGACCAGGACCTTGAGGGCGACTCTGATGATGTAGCCCAGGATCGAGACGACCGTCTTGTCCAGTCTTTCGCTTTTGGCGCAGAGCTTTTCGATTCCCTTGCTGATCTTGTTGATGATGCCGAATGCGATGAACAGGACGACCAGCGCAATGATGATCTTGATGCCCACTTCAGTCGCTTTTGTAGCCAATGCTTGAATATCCATGGTGCTCAACTCCTTTTTTATAAAAAGTGAATTTATTGATGCTTTATTACTGCACATTATATCACAAAAAATGTGCAGTTCATTTGCAGAGTGGTAAAATAGTAGAGTGAGGTGAATTCAATGCAAGTAACTATTTCCGAACTCGATAAAGCGCTCGCAAAGCGCATCGAAGAAATGAAACTCCCCGGCGTCTCCGTCTGCATCCGCGGACCCGAAGGCGTCATCTTTGAAAAGGCCTACGGCAAGCGCAGCATCGCGCAGGACCTCGACGTGACCCCGGACACCGTGTTCGGTATCGCGTCTATGAGCAAATCCTTTACCGCGCTTTCCTGCTGCATGCTGGCAGCGGAAGGTAAGCTGACCCTGGAAGACCCCATCACGAAGTACTTCCCGAAGCTGCATATGCCCGGCATCCCCGACGAGCTCGTCACGATCCGGCAGCTCGGCCTGCACCGTGCGGGCATCCCGCCCATGGAGCCGCTGGAGTGGTCTATCGCGGTCAACACGCCGGGCCGCAAATCCAAGGAAGAAGACCAGCTGAGGAAAGAAAGCCCGAATGAGATGAACACGATCGATCAGATCGTCGACTATATCGCGGAAGGACGTTACCAGACCCTGGGCGAACCGGGCGAATACATGAGCTACAGCAACGAGGCCTACGCCATTCTGTCCTACGTCGTGGATCAGGCCGCAGGCATTCCTCTCGAGCAGTTCCTGATGGAGCGCATCTTCAAGCCACTGGGCATGACCCGCACCATCCTGGACCAGGACTGCAGCGAACTGAAAGCCATGGTCGGCGACGGCAACGTTACGATGCTGTTCGAAGAGGACGAAGACGGCAAGCTGACCGAAGACGACAGCTGGTCCGTCCTGCCGCCGTTCCGGGGCTGCGCCTGCATCAAGTCCACGGCGCCCGACATGGCGCGGTATTATCAGATGCTCAGCAATCGCGGCACGTTCGAAGGCAGGCGCATCGTATCTGAAGAAGCCATCGACCTGATGTTCGGTCCGGAATATCCCCTGCGCAGAAAACCGTTCAACGTCATGGGCTTAAAGAAGCGCGAGATCGCGGGCAAAATGGTCTGCGACCACGGCGGCGGCCTGCACGGCGTGTCGACGCACGGCGGCATGGTCGAAGGCGGCTATGGCATCGCGGTCCTGAGCAACAAGGGCAACGAAGACGCGGAGCTCGTGCAGTGGATCTGCTACAACTACGTGCTCGGCCTGCCGCTCGAACAGGATCTGTACTGGTGCCATCCCTGCGGCAAAGCGTTCTCCGCGCCGGAGATGATCGCCGGCGATTACGTGGGTCACGAAGGCCTGACCGCGCACGCGCTCGTCTATCAGAAGGACGGAATACTGTGGGTGCGCTGCTACGGCGAAGAGCGCACGCTGGAGTACTGCGAAGGCACGGTCTTCGCGGCGTTCGATCCCAAAACGGGCAAACGCACGGACACGTACCGGTTCTTCATCCACGACGGCCACGCCTGGGCGGTCAAGGCCGGCAGCCGCATCTTCCGGCGTGCATAAAGTGTGTGTACGATATTGAATACAAAACCAAAAAGGAATAAAATATTCGTATATTTGTGGAATAGTCTATGAATAGAAATATAGACGCGTTCGCAAGGGCGCTCCAGAAGAAAATCGAAGAAAAGGGCTGCACCGGCGTGGCGGTCTGCATCCGCGGACCCGAAGGCATCTGGTTCGAAAAAGGCTTTGGCAAGCGCAGCGTCAAACAGGATCTTCCGGTGCTTCCGGATACGGTGTTCGGCATCGCTTCGCTCAGCAAATCCTTCACAGCCCTGTCTTTGTGTATCCTGCATGCGGAAGGCAAGCTGGACCTCGACGATCCCGCGGTCAAATACCTGCCGGATCTGCACATCCCGGGCATTCCCGACGAGCTCGTGACCCTGCGGCAGCTGGCGCTGCACCGCGCGGGCATCCCGTTCAACGAGTGCCTGGACTGGTGCATCGCGATGAACACGCCGGGCGAATACTATCAGAACGACGATTATTTGCGCAGGACGAGCCCGTACCAATTCGACAAGATCGAAGACATCATCGCCTACGTTTCGCAGTGTCCCTATGAGACGCTCGGCGAACCGGGCGAATATATGAGCTACTGCAACGAGGCGTTCGCGCTGCTGTCTTCCGTCGCGGATCAGATGTGCGGCAAACCGCTCGAGGACTTCCTGGAAGAGCGCATCTTCCGGCCCCTCGGCATGACCCGTTCAGCCCTGGATCTCGACGGCGGCCGCATCGAGGCGATCACGGGCGGGGAGAATATCACGAACTTCTTCTCCGACTGGCCCGACGGCAAACACGAAGATCATCAATGGACCGTCTGTCCGCCGTACAAAGGCTGCGCCAACATGAAATCCACGGCGCAGGATCTGTCGAAGTACTACCTGATGCTCGCGAGCGGCGGCGTGTTCGAAGGACAGCAGATCGTGCCCGCGGAAGCGCTGGATCAGATGTTCGGCCCGCGCTATCCGCTGCGCAGAAAGCCGTTCTACGCCATGGGCCTGCGCAAGCATACGATCGACGGCCACTGGGTCTGCGACCACGGCGGCGAACTGCACGGCGTCGCGGCCTACGGGGCATTCGTCAAGGATACCTGCGGCATCGCGGTCCTGTGCAACGAGAGCGAATGGGACATGGAGGACGTACTGAACATCTGCTACGCCTGGGTGCTCGGCTTTCCGCTCGAAGAGGATTACATGTGGACGCATCCGTCCGGCAAGGCCTTCAGCCGCCCGGATATGCTGAGAGGCGACTACGTGGGCCACATGGGAGAACCGGTGCACATCCGCATCTTCGAGAAAGACGGCCAGTTAATGGCCGATCTCGCCGGCGAACCCTGCCGACTGGAATACTGCGAAGCGAGCGTTTTCTCCGCGATCAGCGTCAATACAGGCAAGAGGATCTCATTCCTCCGCTTTTTTATACAGAACGGCCACGCGTGGGCTGTCAAGAACGGAAGCCTGCTCTTCCGCCGCGCATAGAAAGGGGGCCTTGTTATTACTAAGTATATTCTGAAAAAGCTGGGCATCGGCGTGATCCTCGTATTTGCGGTCACGCTGCTGGTCTTCTCCCTGCTGTACATGATGCCGGGCAACCCGATCGACATCATGACGGACCGCAAGGTCTCCGCTGAAAAGCGCGCCGAGATGGTCCATCAGTACGGCTTCGACCAGCCCCTGCACGTGCAGTATTTCCGCTGGATGAAGAAGATCATCCAGGACCAGGACTTCGGCCAGTCCGTGCGCTACAAGGTGCCGGTCTGGAACCTGATGAAAGACCGTATCCCCAGGAGCGTCAAGCTCTGCGGCTGGTCGCTGTTGATAGAAATGCTCTTAGCCTTGCCATTAGGCTTGCTGGCGGCGATCAAGAAGGACTCGTTCTACGACCGCTTCTCGGTCAACTTTACGCTGATGCTCACGTCCATGCCGAGCTTCTGGCTGGGCGCGCTGCTCATCCTGATTTTCGCCGTCGGCCTGAAATGGTTCCCGATCTCGGGCTTCGAAAGCGCCAAGAACTACGTGCTGCCGGTCGTCGCGCTCACCGCGGGGTCCCTCGCGGGCACGCTGCGTCTGACCCGCGCGGAAGTTCTGGAAGTGCTGAATGAAAAGTACGTCACGACGGCGCTGGCCAAGGGCGTTCCCTACGAAAAGGTCATGTTCAAGCACGTTTTAAGGAACGCGCTCATCATGGTCACGGTCTCCGTGTTCATGTCGCTGCCGTGGCTCATCTCCGGCGCCGTGGTCACCGAAAAGATCTTCGGTATCCCGGGCATGGGCAATCTGCTGCTGAATTCCATCGTCGTGCAGGACTTCCCGGTCGTGCAGGCGGTGCTGCTCCTCATTGCCATCCTGACCGTCATCTGCAATCTGCTGAGCGATATCGTGATCGCGATCCTGGATCCGCGCATCCGCATCGCCATCGGGGGAGGTGACAAGTAATGAGCAGCAAGAGTAAAGAAACGCTGCATGCGTGCCTCCACAACGTCAACTTCATGATCGGCTTCTTCATGCTGCTGTCCGTCATCCTGGTCGCGATCTTCGCGGACAAGCTCGCGCCGTTCGGCTACACCGACCAGCTGGTCGGCCCGCAGTTCGAAGCGCCGAGCGCCGCGCACTGGTTTGGCACGGACGAACTCGGAAGAGACGTGCTGAGCCGCGTCATCTACGGAACCCGCATCACGCTGAAAGTCGCAGCTCTGGGCGCCTCGCTCGAGCTGATCATCGGCGTGGTCGTCGGTCTGTCCTGCGGCTATTTCGGCGGCGCGATCGACCACGTGTTCACGTTCCTGACCGACCTGACCTGGTGCATCCCGGGCACGATCCTGGCATTGGCCGTGGTCACGCTGATCGGCAAATCCCTCACGAACTCCGTCATCGCCATCGCGATGGTATGCTGGGCCTCGTACGCGAGGCCCATACGAGCCAAAACCATGTCCTTGAAAACCATGGCGTTCGTCGAGACCGGCAAGGCCTTTGGCGAGTCGAGCGCCGCGCTGATGTTCCGCTACATCCTTCCGAACGTCATCCCGTCGCTGATCGTCATGGTGTCCACGACGCTGCCCGGCACGATCCTGTCCACGACGACGCTGTCGTTCCTTGGCATGGGCTCGCAGGCGCCTTCGCCGGACTGGGGACTGAACCTGTCCAAGGGCATGGACTACATCGGCAGCGCGCCGTGGCTGTCCATCTTCCCGGGCATCGCGCTCGTCTACACCGTGCTCGGATTCTCGCTTCTGGGTGAAGGGGTCAGAGATATCCTCGACCCGCACCTGAAGTCCCAGTAGGAGGTGCCCCATGAGCGAAGAACTGTTACGGCTCGAAAACCTGAGCATCGACTACAAAGTCAAGGGCGGATACCTGTCCGCGGTCAACGACGTGAACCTGTCCGTCCACCGCGGCGAGATCCTGGCCGTCGTCGGCGAGTCCGGCTGCGGCAAATCGACGATCGCCCACGCCATCATGAACCTGCTCCCCGGCGGCAACGAGTCCATCGAGGGCAAGATCATCTTCAAGGGCGAAGACCTGCGCACGTACAACCGCAGGCAGATGGAGGCCATCCGCGGCAAGGATATCGGCATGATCTTCCAGAACCCGCTGGATTCCCTCAACCCCGTATACAAGACCGGCAAGCAGGTGGAGGAGGCCATCCTGCTCGACGGCATCGACAGGGTCCAGGCCTGGAACAAGGTGCTGGAACTGTATAAGGACGTCAAGATGCCCGACGCGGAAGTGCGCGCGAATTCGTTCCCGCATGAGCTGTCCGGCGGCATGCGGCAGCGCGTCATGATCGCCATGATGCTGTCCCGCAACCCCGAACTTTTGATCGCGGACGAACCCACGACCGCGCTGGACGTGACGATCGAGGCGCAGATCCTCGAGATCATCAAGGATCTGAAGAAGACCTACGATACGGCCATCATGCTCATCACGCACAACTTCGGACTCGTGGCGGAAGTCGCGGACAAGATCGCCGTCATGTACGCCGGCGAAGTCATCGAATACGGCGACGTGTACGAGATCTTCGAAAAACCGCTGCACCCCTACACGACGCTTCTGATGAAGGCCCTGCCCAGAAGGACGAAGCACGAGGGCAGACTGCAGACCATCGACGGCAACGTGCCGCGCATCCTGGACAAGAAGCCGGGCTGCCGCTTCGCGAACCGCTGCCCGTACGCGATGGAGAAGTGCCAGAGCGAGACGCCGCCCGAGATCTTCGTTTCCGAGGAGCATAAATGCAGATGCTTCCTGATGGAAGAAGGAAAGGAGGCGGAAGCATGAGCGCACCCATGATCGAAATGAAGGACCTGCAGAAGTACTTCCGCGTGTCCAGGGGGCTGTTCAAGAGCTCCAACGAGCAGGTGAAGGCCGTGGACCACATCACGCTCTCCGTCGAGGAGGGCGAGATCGTCGGCCTCGGCGGCGAATCCGGCTCCGGCAAGACGAGGCTGGCGCGCGTGCGGCTGTCCCTGACGAAGATGACCGGCGGAGAAGCCGTCATCGACGGGGTCAACCTGGCCAAAGCCAGCCACAAGGACATGGACAAGCTGCATCGCGAGATCGCGGTCGTGTTCCAGGATCCCGCTTCCAACCTCAACCCCAGAGAGACCGTCGAAAGCTCCATCATGCGGCCCATGATCATCCATGGCGTGCCGCGCGACCAGGCCAAGGAAAAGGCTAAGGAAGTGCTGCAGATGGTCAAGATGGACCTCAAATACCTCGACAGCTTTCCGCATCAGCTTTCCGGCGGCCAGCTGCAGCGCATCGCCATCGCGAGAGCCCTGGCGCTGTCCCCGAAGATCATGATCCTGGACGAGCCAACGTCCGCGCTGGACGTGTCCGTGCAGGCCCAGATCCTCAACCTGCTGCTGGATCTGCAGGAACAGATGCACCTGACTTACATCATCATTACGCACGACCTGAACGTCATCAAGTACATCTCGGACAAGATCGCCGTCATGTACCTGGGTCAGCTGGTGGAATTCGGCCCGGCGGACGTGGTGGGCAATCACCCGTCGCATCCGTACACGAAGGGCCTCATGGACGCCGCTCCCATCCTGGATCCGCGCGACCGCGGCAAGGAGAAGGAGATCATGAAGGGCGACCCCGGCAGCCTGATCGACCTGAAGGAAGGATGCAGGTTCTACGCGAGATGCCGCTACGCTACGGACGAGTGCAAGGAGAAAGACCCGGAAAACGTGATCCTTGCGCCCGGTCATCAGGTAGCCTGCGTGCACCCGCTGAACATATAGTATAGGCTATGCTTTGTGTTTACATTTATAGGAGGTAAAACATGAAAAAGCTTATCGCATTACTGCTTGCGTTCGCCATGGTCTTCGCCCTGGCAGCGTGTTCCGGCGGCAGTTCCGGCGGCGGTGATCAGCCTGCCGGCGAAGTCAAGAGACTCGTGATCGCCGACGACGAGTGGTATGGCACTGACCCGTATCAGCAGGATACCTGGTCCACCGTCCAGACCCTCATCAACGAACCGATCTTCTCGATCGATCCGGACACCGGCGCCCTGAACGACTCCATCGCGACCGGTCTGGAAGTATCCGAAGACGGCCTGACCATGACCTTCACCGTTCCCGAAGGCAAGTACTATGCTTCCGGCGAACAGGTCGAACCCGAGGACATCAAGGCTTCTCTCGAATACGGCCAGCAGATCTCTCCGTATGCAGAAGGCTGGGAGAACATCGAATCCATCGACGTGGACGAAGCGAACAGAACCGTTACGTTCCATCTGAGCAGATTCAGCTCCGACCTGCTGTACTACCTCGGCGAGTGCTTCATCGGCTGCATCGACAAGGATCAGCTCGACACCATGACCGAAGACGAACTCATGTGGGGCGCACAGTGCTACGCACCGTTCTATGTAGCGGAATATGAACCGGGTTCCTACGTCCTTCTGAAGAAGAATGAGGGCTTCAAATCCGACAACCCGTACGTTTCCAACAAGGGTCCCGTGGACATCGATGAAGTCTACGTCAAGTTCAACACCGACGACTTCACCGTCATCGAAGAGATGAAGTCCGGCGCCTGCGATTACTGGAACGCTCCGACTCCCGACGCGCGTCAGCAGCTGGCCAACAGCTCCAACGTGGTCATCGCTGAGAAGAGCTATCCGGTCACCGACTTCATGGAGATCAATACCGACGAAGGCATCTTCGCCGACCAGAGACTCCGTGAGGCCCTGTGCCTGCTGCTCGACAGAGAAAAGTACTGCGAGATGACCAACGGTGCGGCAGTTCCTGCCTACTCCATGATCTACGACACGATGCTGTACTTCTCTCAGGCCGCAAAGGATGACTTTATGGCCAACTACGCCAACAACGAGACCAGAGCGCTCGAGCTGATCGCGGAAGCCGGCTGGGCTGACACCGACGGAGACGGCATCCTGGACAAGGACGGCCAGAAGTTCGAATTCGGTATGTACGCATCCACCGACTCCACCAGACAGGCTATCGTTCAGGCCATGCAGGAGCACCTGAAGGGCTACGGCATGATCATGAACCCCGAAGCCATCGACTGGAACTACGTCCACGAGTATCTGGAAGCCGACGATTACGATCTCGGTATCCACTCCCTCGAATGGATGGAACCCATCCTGATCCTGAACTGCATGTATGATGACCCCGAGTACATCAACGGCGGCGACAACGATTATCAGTGGTTCTACGATGAAGTGACCAAGTGCGCTGCGGAACCCGACGATGAAACCCGTTCCGACATGCTGGGCGAACTGGAGATGAAGAACCATCCCGAATGGAACTGCATCCCCATCTACTCCGACATCAGCTATGTCTGCTACAGCAGCAGAGTCAAGGGCATCAACATCCTGCCCAACGGCTTCATCTATTGGAACGACCTGAGCCTGTAATACATGGACGGCAAGGAAATGACCCGCGCAGAGCAGGCCTTCGAGGCCGGCAAGCATGTAGAACAGACTTACGGAGGCTGCGGCCAGTGCGTGCTGTACAGCCTGATCGAGAGCGGTTTTGACATCTCCAAGGACGTCTTCCGGTCTGCCAGCGGCCTTGCCGCCGGCGTCGGACGCCAGGGCGAGACCTGCGGCGCCGTGACCGGAGCCATCCTCGCGATCAGCGCGCTGAACGGCAGAGAATTCGATGCCATCGGCGAAATGGCTGCCCGCAACAAGACCTTCGCGCTCTGCTACCGGTTCATCGACCGGTTCAAGGCGGAGTACGGCTCCATCCAGTGCGCCGGGATCCAGGAGAAGTTGTACGGACGCAAGTACGATATGACGAATCTGGCTGATTTCCAGGCGTTCCTGGCTGACGGAGGCCACGACCCGCAGGGCTGCCCGACAGTCGTCGGCACTGCTGCAAAGCTGGCTGCCGAAGTGCTGGAAGAGGATGCCGCGAACCCGCAGGAAGAGTATGCGATGTTCCGGTAAGCCAACAATTTAAAATGAGACACGGGGACGGTTCTTCCGTCTCCGTGTTTTCGTTTTTGCGCGATTCTACCTGCGAGGGGTGTTCTTTTGCGGTCAGTATTCTATAATGGGGCAAAAGGGGAATACTTATGGATCAGCAAAGAATCGGAAAATACGTGGCGGAGCGCAGGAAGGCTCTCGGCCTGACCCAGGCAGAACTTGCCCGGCAGCTGGGTGTGACAGACAAGTCCGTCTCGAAGTGGGAACGCGGCGTGTGCCTGCCGGACGTGTCTCTGTACCAGCCGCTGTGCAGGATTCTGGGGATCACGCTGAACGAGTTTTTCGCGGGCGGCCCCATCGCACCGGAGGATGAACCGGCCAAGGCTGAAGAGGCTATGCTCGGCATCGCGAAGGATGCAAAGCAGAAACGGCAGCTTTCCTGGAAGGTGATCGCGGCACTCGGCGTTGCCTGCATCGCTCTGTTCGCCGGATTCGTGGCTGCGGCGTGGCGGCTCGGATGGTTCGACAGATGGTCGGAGAATTACATACAGGCGAAAGAACTGTCGGAAGAAGAATGGGCTCTGGTCGGCATGCTGAACGGGTTCGGAAACGCATACGTCTATGATTTCTCCGCGTCGCAGCGCTACGAAAACCTGGATCTGATCGTACATACCTACCGCGACGGTGCGCCGGAAAGCGAAGAGGTGATCGGCGGTCTTCGCTTCCATCCGGAAGAAGGAGAGAAGGCGGAGGGCGTTTTGGCGATCGTTCTGGATCGCGACGCCGGAACCTACCGTATCTGCATCCGGGATGACCATTACGGAGCGTTTTATAGTTTCAGCGGAGAGCTCAGCGGGCTTGGAGAAGACAGCCCCTACAATCTGAGCGGTACCGGGCCGCAGCTCGGAAGGTCGAGGATCATCGACGACAGAGAGATTACCTTGCTGGAGATCAATGCCGGCAAGGACGAACTGGAAACGGCAGACCTGTTCGGTCTCATCTCCGGCGATTATTCGTCTGACGGAAGATCTCCGGAAGAGTACGGCGCGGAAGAACTGCAAAAGATACAGTATGCCTGGGTCCTCTGCTGCAGGTTCTATTAGTTGTTCGTCGCTTTGCCCAGCGCAGCCCTTTCTTATCAAAACACATTGCATACCCGCATTTTGATAAGAATTAATTCCATGTGAATGCTTCGGAAAAGGCATGAACCGGCAATTGGCGGTGTTCCTCCGGATCGGACGGATGATTTCAAACCATATCTGACCGGTTTGAGCGAAATCAGCAGCGAAACCAGAGCCAATTAAGAATTTATTATTATCATTCCGTTGAAAAGGTTCATAAAAAAACACAATGGGCTGTGCCGGGGTTTCGGGTCCTTTTCCGCACGTGCATGTCTGTTGCGAGGCGCCTGCCCCTTTGACACATACCGCTCGCACGGGTAAACTATAGAAAAGAACCCGACGTTTTGAATCCCACAGCACAGCCTCCGCGAGGCGAAAGGATCGGAACAATATGAAGATCGAACCTGCAGACAGACCCGCGAAATATCCGTCGCTTACCATCAATCTGCCGCATCTGCGAAACAACGTCCGCGTGATCCGTGAGCTCTGCGAGAGCCGCGGCATCCACATTACAGCCGTCACGAAAGTGTTCGAGGGTGACCCCCGGATCGCGCAGGTGCTCGTGGAAGAAGGCCTGACGACGCTCGGCGATTCCCGTGTGGACAACCTGGAATTCATGAAGGACGTCCAAGCGAAAGACAAGTGGCTCATCCGGCCGCCCATGCTCAGCGAGATCCCGCGGCTCGTGAAATACGGAACCGCGTCGCTGAATTCGGAGCTGGCCGTGATCGAGGCGATCAACGAAGAATGCGGAAAGCAGGGGAAGCGGCACAAGATCATCCTGATGGCCGACCTCGGCGATATCCGCGAGGGATTCGTCGATTATGACGAGATGATCGAAGTCGCGAAGAAGGTCGCCGCGATGCCGAACGTGGATCTTTACGGCATCGGCGTCAACCTGACGTGCTTCTCCTTCGTGCAGTACGATACCGAGAAGCTGACCGAGCTGGTACAGTTGAAAAAACGCGTGGAAGAGGCGACCGGCGTCAAGCTGCAGGTCGTCAGCGGCGGCAATTCCGCAACGCTCGACCTGATGCTGCGCGGCGGGATCCCTGAAGGGGTCAACAACCTGCGCCTCGGAGAATCGGTGCTCATCGGCAAGGAGCGTACGCACTATTCCTACCTGCCGGGCACGTACCGCGACGTGTTCATCCTCCACGCGGAGATCGTGGAACTCAAGGAAAAACCGTCGCTGCCCTGGGGCAACATCGGCGTGAATTCTTACGGCGTGACGCCCACGTTCGTCGACCGCGGGCCGAAGCGGCTGAAGGCAATCTGCGCGCTCGGCCGCCAGGATTTCGACCCGGATATCACGGTGCCCTGCGATCCCGGGGTCATCCTTCTTGGAGCAAGTTCCGACCATCTGATGCTCGACGTCACGGACGCCGAAAAGACGTACAAGGTTGGCGACTGCATCGATTTGGAACTGGGGTATTTCTCCATGCTGCGCGCGTTTACGTCGTCGTACGTGCGGAAGGAGTACCTGGTAGAAGAATAAGACGTCTGGCCCCGGTCGTAAGGCCGGGGCTTTTTGTAACCGTCCTGTAATTGATATCCTCTGTGGATTTGGTAGACTAAAATCAAAGGGATGAAAGGAGAAAGGGGAAATGAAAAAGCATCGATTAATCACAGTACTTCTGGCGCTTCTGCTGGTCACTTTGTCCGCAGCCTGCATCTACGCGGCGGACGAAAAGGCGACGAAAGCTGCGGATGTGCTTTACGAGCTCGGCCTGTTTGCCGGCACGGGGACGAACGAAGACGGCACGCCGATCTACAGTCTGGACAGGGAGCTGAACCGCCAGGAAGCTATGACCCTGTTCATCAACCTGCTGGGCAAGGGCGAAGAAGCCATGGCCGGCACCTGGACTACGCCTTTTACTGACGTGGACGAGTGGGCTCAGCCCTTCATCGGTTATGCCTACGAGCATGACTTTACGGCGGGCGTTGCAGCGGACCGCTTCGGCGCGCATGACCCGATCGATGGGAATCAGTATCTAACGTACCTGCTTCTGGCGCTTGGCTATGAACAGGGGACGGATTTCGTCTGGAACAAGTCCGTGATCTTTGCGGAGGAGATCGGTTTTAACGATGTCTTCGGGTTCAGTACCATCAAACGGTCTGACGCGGTGCTCTGGAACTGCAATGCGCTTGCCCTGCCGAAGAAGGGAGGCGAAGAATGTCTGCCGGGCACGTTCGATGGGAAGCCTGCAGACGCCGCGTTCATCGCCGCAGATCAGGGGTTCCTGTTCACCTGGGATGAGGGAAAGAAGACCGTTGTCGCCCATTATGGCACGGATCTGGCCCTGACCAACCGCTGCGAGAGTGACAAGATCGAAAGCAGATATGATGCGGCTCTCATACCGCAGTCGAAAAAACTGCAGCTTTACGATAACGGCAGCGGCAGAAGCTATGATTATTATTACGGCCTGGACGGGCTTTACCGCATTCAGGATGGCGGACTGCAGCAGCTGAGCGCACGCCCGGTCCTGCAGATGATTTTCCTGCGTTACGGCGCAGTTTCTTCCAGCCCTGTCATTCTGACGTTCAATCCGAAAGATCCGGTCTATCCGGAATCTCCTGAACTTTTCGCCGGCGATACGATCATGGAAATCAAAGAAGGCGGTACGGAAGACGTGTTCCTCCATGGCAATACCCATCATGGGATCAAGATCAATTCGATCTGGCCTGCCGACGGCGTCGTGCATTTCAATCAGGTAATCAGAGCCTGGGGAGAGCACTACAGTACGTATACCTATGCGCTTCTGCGTCAGTATGATGCGGAAACCGGAAAAGCCAAACCGGCGATCCTCACAATGCAGTACGAGGAAGGCGATCCGGAAGGGGCGACCGGAAAAGCGGAAGAGAAGAAGCGCTACGAAGAGCAGAGGCGTCTGTTCGAACTGGGAATCGGATCGGATCCGGGTCCTGAAGGGGAGTAGGAATCCATGAGCCTCGGCATGCAGGATAAATACAAAGAGAAGAACAGCCGCTTCCAACTGGAGCGACAGGTCGCTGAAGACGAACGGACCGCGCAGGATATGGCTGACCATGCCATGGACGTAGAACCGCCGAAGAACGGATTCGACGCCTTTATGCGCCGATATGGTTGGGGAATTCTTGTTGCGTTGGTCGTGCTTGCGATCCTGGGAAAGGTTTTCTGGGGCATCTATCAGAACGCACAGACGCCGAAGATGCTCAACATCGCAGGCGAGATCTTTGTCTGCGACAAAAAGACAGGCGATATTGGCGATGTGACACTGGAAGGCGAGGTTAAATCAGCAACAGACCGCGACCTGTATCCGGCAGAAGATGAACAGACCAATGTGGCTGAATGGGTGGGTCAGCCCTACGCCGTAATCGACGATACCGTGTATGTCTACGACGGTAAGGACTGGTATGCCTGCCACGCTGGTCAGCAGGACGTTGGGGGCTTCCTCGGCGAATTCTTTACGCCCAACCGGTTCCACCGCTATGACCGTTTCCTTGAAGAGACTGCAGCCGATCCGCAGGAGCTCGAATCGCTTGCTGCGATCCATCACTATCATGAACGGGTCATGCCGTACCTGACAGAGAATGCGCTGTTCAAGATGGAGATGGGGCGCCAGCTGCAGCGGTTCGATATGTATTGCAAAGATACGTTCCAGGGCGTTCATTACCCGGTGCAGATCGAGGTGACGCAGGCCAGCCTGCAGGAGAACGCGTACAACTTTACGGTGACCATGGAAGACATGGCGCGGACCGTACAGAAGACCTTTACCGGTTCGTACATCGAGGACGAGGAAGGGAAGATAGAGTCGTTTACTGTGGTATTTCCGGATTAGCGTATGAAGCAGGTTTTGTTATGGATAATTGCACACAGCCGTACGTTCCTGATTATTTACGGGATCACTTTTTGTGTCATCCTTTCGATCATACTCGAAAACATGATTTCCCCCGGCTACACGCAAGATGATGCGTACCGGTGGATGTATAAGGGGAACATCGCATTGGCCGTCCTGGCCATCTCCATCGGCCTTTTGGTATTGCTGCGATATCTGTATTTCGAGGGGATACTGCAGTTGGGGTGAAACGGAAGAACAAAAGCCTCGCAACAAACCGTTGCGTGAGAATTTCAGCGGTTCATATTATACTGGAACCGGTGAAAGGAACCGGCATATGAATGCAGTGGCGAAAAATCTGAAAACGATACGGACGCAGAAGGGCTATACGCAGGACGATCTTGCACAGGCGCTCCACGTGACCCGCCAGACCGTCAGCAGCTGGGAAACAGGTCGCAGCGAACCCGATATCGAGATGCTCACCGCGTTGGCGGAATTCCTGCAGACGGACGTGACCACGCTGATCTACGGCCCTGCAAAGACGCCTTATCAGGCCATGCAGGAAAAATACAAGGTCTGGAGCCTGATTCTGGGGCTGTTTGTGCTTGCCGGTCTTGTTGCTTACGTCTGGTTGCAGCCCCGGCTGCTGGATTATCGACGCCAAACTTTTGATATGCGTCCCGGCATTTTGTATCAGACGCTTCTGGTCCCGGTCTGTACTGTTGCCACAGGTGCGCTGCTTCCCTGCATCCTGTCCCTGTGGATCAATACAGCGATCCGTAAGCCTTGGCGCTATCTTTTGTTGGTGTTTGGCGTTCTGGCGCTTGTCCCTATTCTGGGTACTGCATTACAATTTGCAATATGGGAGCAACCGCCAGGTTTTACGGGTGTGTCTCAGCTGACTCTATGGTTTCCGTTTGCATTGAGGAATATGATAAGCTTGGGTATTTGGTCACGTGGCATGCCTTTCCTCGGCGGAATCTGCCTCTTTCTTGGGTTAAACCGGGAGATCGATCATTAAAATGAGTTACATGTTTTCCTTATTTCTTGCTCTCTTCATCCTCATTGCTATCGCCGGCATCGGGCTCGGCGTTTCGAAACAGCGCTACCGCGAACCGGGCGAAGGCTCCGATTACAGGAATCTAAACGAATTCGGGGAGCCGGCAAGGACTCTGTACACTTCTTCAGAGATCTTCACGCTGCACCACCGCATCGAGATCACGGACGAGTACGGCAGCGTGGCGTACCGCGCCGAGACGCAGTTTCCGTCGATCCACGACAAGACGGACATCTATGACGCGGACGGCCGGCACGTCGCGCATATCGAGCGGAAACTCATTTCCATTCACGAGATCCGCTATATCGACATGGCGGACGGAAGCAGTTTCATTCTGTCGAACGAGCTGTTCCATCTGATCCGGGACGTCACGAACCTCGAAGGCCTTGGCTGGATCCTGGAAGGCAATCTGCTGCAGCTGAACTTCACGATAAAGGATGCGGAAGGCGCTCTGATTGCGCTGGTCAGCCAGAAATTCATGTCGATCCACGACAAATATGCAGTCGATATCTATATGCCGCAGCACGAGGAAAAGGTCGTGGCGATCCTGATCGCGCTCCAGCACATGATCTGCGACCGGCAGGCAGCCGCATCTTCCTCCGGAGGAGGTGGCGTGAACGCGCAATAACAGGCGATGAACCGCATCAAACTGCGCCGGCAGCGGCGCAGTTTTTGTATGTCCTGAAATGGATATTTCTCTTGACGAAATATCCGTTAATGGATATAATGAAGATGGAAATATCCATGAAGGGATGGTGATTGGAATGATCATCGAAGAAATGCAGAAAAGACGGAAAGAACTGGGCCTGACCTACGCGGAACTGGCGGAAAAGTCCGGCGTGCCGCTCAGCACGGTGCAGAAGATCCTGGGTGGTTTCACGGAGAACCCGAACTACCGGACGGTGCTTGCACTGGAAGAGGTGCTGCAGCCGGAAAGGCCGTATTACTATGTTGAAGATGAACCCTATCCGATGGTGGAAGAAGCCCGGGTGGAGTATTTGGCTAAAAAAGATGGCAGCTATACGATCGAAGACCTGGAGCGTCTGCCGAAGGGAGTTCGCTGCGAACTTTGGGATGGAGAGATGGTCTTGCTTGCTGCTCCCAGCGATGAACACGAACAGGCGGTTACTTATCTGTTTGGCGAATTGTACGTCTATGTAAAGAAAAACGGAGGTAATTGTATCGTTTATGGTTCAAACCGGGGTGTGCGAAAGCATGAGGATGACAAGAATTATCTGTTACCCGACGTACAGATCGTGTGTGACCCATCGAGAGAGGATCACATTGGTCCGGATCTGGCGATTGAGGTCACGTCGCCTTCGTCAGAGAAAACGGATCTTAACCTGAAACCGGCGAAATATGAGTGGTTCGGTGTGCGGGAATACTGGGTCGTTATGCTGCAGCAGCAGAAGGTGGTCGTTTACGATCTCGAACACGATGCGCCAGTCGCGTTCTACTCGTTCGAAGATAAAGTGCCTGTTGGTATCTACGGGGGTGACTGTGCGATTGATTTCAATGATTTAAAAGCATACCTGAAAAAGTGGGAGAAGAAAGGAGGCCTTTAAGAATGGCACTACACTTTGACCCTCTTGACCACAAATATCCCTCCGTGCGCTACCCGGTGTATGCCCGGAGCGGCATGGTGAACTGTTCCAGTCCGCAGGCCTCTGCCGCAGGCCTGGAGGTGTTGCGCAAGGGCGGAAATGCCATGGACGCGGCGGTCGCGGCTGCCGCGACATTGACCGTGGTGAAGCCGACGTCCAACGGACTCGGCTCGGATGCGTTTGCTTTGATCTGGTCTGAAAAAGACCGGAAACTATACGGCCTGAATTCCAGCGGCCGCGCACCGGCGCTGGCGACGATAGAAACTGTTCTGGCGAACAGGCAGGCGGCAGATGGCAAAATGCCCCGCGACGGCTGGCTGCCGGTGACCGTACCCGGTGCGCCGAAAGCCTGGGCAGAGGTGGTCTCCCGCTTTGGAAAACTGAGCCTCGCGGAAGACCTGGCCCCTGCGGTGAACTATGCCCGCAATGGCTATCCCTGCGGCGCCAATCTGGCGGCCATGTGGGAAAGCGGCATCCGCACTTACAGAAAACATGGCGACGATCCGGTCTATCAGGCGTTGTTCGATACTTTTGCGCCGGGCGGCAAAATGCCCAAGGCGGGCGATATGATCTTTCTGCCCGACCACGCGGACACGCTTGAGGAGATCGGCGCGACGAACGCCGAGAGCTATTACACCGGTGAACTGGCGAAGAAGATCGACGCGGAAAGCCGCAGGTTTGGCGGCTTGCTGCGTTATGAAGACCTGGCAGCGCACAAAGCCGACTGGGTCGAACCCATCTCCGTCAACTACCGGGGCTACGACGTCTGTGAGATCCCCCCGAACGGGCAGGGTATCGTCGCGCTCATGACTTTGAATATCCTGAAAGAATTCGAACTGACAGGCCGTGACAGCCTGCAGACGGTCCACCGCCAGCTCGAAGCCATGAAGATGGCTTTCGCAGACGCGTTCCGCTACGTTACGGATCCGGCGCATATGGACATCGATTATCACGACCTGCTGCAGCCGTCCTACGGCGCGATGCGTGCCGCGGAAATGACGGACAGAGCGCAGGTCTGGACGCACCGCCTGCCGCCCAAGAGCGGCACGGTTTATCTGTGTGCAGCGGACGGGGAGGGCAACATGGTGTCCTTTATCCAGTCCAACTATAACGGCTTCGGCTCGGGCATCGTCGTGTCGGGAACAGGCATCGCGCTGCAGAACCGCGGCGCGGACTTCTCTCTCGATCCTGTCGCTGCTAACTGCTTAAAACCGGGCAAGCGCAGCTATCATACGATCATTCCAGGTTTCCTGATGCAGGGTGGAAAACCCGTCGGACCGTTCGGGGTCATGGGGGCGTACATGCAGCCGCAGGGCCACGTGCAGGTCGTGTGCAACGCGGTCGATTTCCGCCTGGATCCGCAGCAGTGTCTTGACGCGCCGCGCTGGCAGTGGCTGCGGGATGGCAGGGTCATCCTGGAGCCCGGTTTCGGCGAGGAATTCGTGCAGAAACTGCGCGAAACCGGCCATGATGCGAGCATCGAACCAAACTACAATCTGTTCGGCCGCGGCCAGATGATCGTCCGTCTTGAGAACGGCGTGCTGTGCGGAGGTACGGAGCCGCGCTGCGACAGCAATATTGCATGTTATTGATTGACTTTACAACCTGCAGGTCCTACAATTTTAAGTAGGAGCAAAGGCTCCTTTTCGGCTTGTCCGGAATCCTTACCGGTTGGACCTTTTGAGGGGGAATTAACAGTATGAATATCGAAGCTGCCCTGGCTGAACTGGGCATCATCAACGCAAAAGCAGTTTACCGCAACCTGACGCCTGCAGAGCTCACCGAACACGCGCTCAGAAGAGGCGAGGGAACGCTCAGCACCACCGGCGCTCTGGTGGTCAAGACCGGCAAATACACCGGCCGTTCCGCGAAGGACAAGTTCATCGTGGACAGCCCGGGCGTACATGACGAGATCGCCTGGGGCAGCGTGAACATGCCGATCAGCCAGGAAAAGTCGGATGCGATCGGCGCCAAGGTGGTCGCGTATCTGCAGAATAAAGACGTATTCGTGTTCGACGGTTTCGCCGGCGCGGACCCGAAGCACCAGAAGGCCTTCCGGGTCATCACCGAACTGGCCAGCGAGAACATGTTCATCCATCAGCTGCTGCGCCGTCCGACGGCAGAGCAACTCGAGAACTTCAAAGAGGATTTCGTCATCATCGCCTGCCCGGGCTTCAAGTGCATCCCGGAGATCGACGGCACGAGATCCGAAGCGGCCATCCTCGTGGACTACGAGAAGAAGCTGGTCGTGATCGCAGGCAGCCAGTATGCCGGCGAGATCAAGAAGTCCGTGTTCTCCGTCATGAATTACCTGATGCCGAAAGAAGGCGTCTTCCCGATGCACTGCTCTGCCAACATCGGCGAGGCGGGCGACTCCGCCGTATTCTTCGGCCTGTCCGGCACCGGCAAGACCACGCTGTCCGCAGATCCGAACCGTAAGCTCATCGGCGACGACGAGCACGGCTGGGCGGAGGATTCCGTGTTCAATTTCGAGGGCGGCTGCTATGCGAAGTGCATCAACCTGTCCGCGGAGAACGAACCCGAGATCTACGGCGCCATTAAGTTCGGCGCGCTCGTCGAAAACGTCGTGATGGATTCCGAGACCCGTGAGTTCGACTTCTACGACGACTCCCTGGCGGTCAACAGCCGCGTGGGCTATCCGATCGAATACATTCCCAACGCGGAACTGTCCGGCGTGGGCGGCGTCCCCAAGACCGTCATCTTCCTGACGGCGGATGCCTACGGCGTGCTGCCTCCCATCTCCCGGCTGAACAAGAATCAGGCGGCCTATTACTTCATGAGCGGCTTCACCAGCAAGCTGGCGGGCACGGAGATCGGCGTCAAGGAACCTGTTCCGACGTTCTCCACCTGCTTCGGCGAACCGTTCCTGCCGCTCGATCCGGCCCTGTACGCGGGCATGCTGATGGACAAGGTCGAAAAGACCGGCGCCAAGGTCTACCTGATCAATACGGGCTGGAACGGCACGGGCGAGCGCATCAAGCTCAGATTTACGAGAGCGATGGTCACCGCAGCCCTCACCGGCGAGATCGAGAAGGCCGAATTCGTGAAGGATCCCGTGTTCGGCGTGGAAGTGCCGACTTCGGTGGAAGGCGTTCCGTCCGAGATCCTCATCCCGGCTAACACCTGGGAAGACAAGGCGGCCTACGACGAAAAGGTCAAGATGCTGGCAAACAGCTTTATCGATAACTTCAAGAAATATACGACAGCCTCTGCGGACATCGTGGCGGCGGGTCCGAAACTGTAAAAGGAGGTCTGTATGGCAGAAAGAAAAGCAAGAGAAGACCGGGTCATCACCGATATCCGTGACCAGGCCAAGACAGAATCTGAACGCAAGTCCGCAGCGCGGTCGAAGCGCATCACCGCGATCATCTTATGGATCCTGGCCATCGGCTGCGAAGTCGCCGCGATCATCCTGTTCAAGAAGCTGGTCGTCCTGTGGCCGTGCCTGCTGGCGCTGATCGTCGACGCGGTCCTGTGCATCGTGGCCGCGCAGTTCTGGAAGAAGGCGAACCACATAGACCCGCCTGCGGGCAGGTTCTGGCAGAACCAGTTCGGCGCTTTCATGGCGGTCCTGGCGTTCTTCCCGTTCATCCTGATCCTGCTCACGTCCAAGGACGTTGACCCGAAGTTCAAGAAGATCCTCACCGTCGTGGCGGCCCTATGCCTCGTCGCATCCGTAGGGGCGTCCATCGACTACAACCCCGTGACGATCGACGACCTGGACGAGGCGGAACTGTCCGCGCTGGGCTACGGTGGCGAATGCTACTGGGCGAAGTACTCCAAGTCCTATCACTTCGATCCGAACTGCCAGACGCTGCTGCGTTCGAAGGAAGTCTTCCACGGCACTATCGAACAGGCGTTCGAAGAAGGCCGTACGGACCCCTGCGACTACTGCGCTGGCGGCAAGGAGCTGAAGGAAAACGGCGGAGAATAGGCAATCACAACGGTTTTATGAACTCAAAGAAAGTTCTATCTGTATAGAAGGAGATTAAAAACATGGCATCTACTTTAGACTTACTCAACCTGCTGGCCAGCGGTCTCGGCACTTCCGAGAGCATCAACCACATGTCCGGCAAAACTTCTGCCAGCAACGATCAGGTAACGTCGGCTCTGCTGTCCGCGCTGCCCTCCATGCTGGGTCAGATGAAGACCAACGCTTCCACCCAGACCGGCGCAAGCAGCCTGATGAGCGCGCTCAACCAGCACGACCTCAGCAAGCTCAGCGAAGCTGACATCGTCAGCCTGATCAAGAATGCTGACGAAAAGGACGGCATCAAGATCCTGAATCACCTGTACGGAAGCCAGGCTCAGACCGAACAGGCGCAGGCATCCCTCGCCAAGCAGTCCGGCGTTTCCACCGCTCAGATGGCGAAGATCATGGCCATCGCAGCGCCCGCTCTGCTGACCGCCGTTGCAGCTGCGAAGAAAAAGCAGGCTGCACAGGCTGCCGCAGAAGCAGCTGCCGCACAGCAGGCTGCCCAGGCAAAGAAGACCAGCGAGAGCGACGAACTGATGGCTCTGCTGTCCAGCCTGTCCGGCGTCAACGTACCGCAGACGCAGACTCAGCCCTCTTACAGCGGCAAGACCCAGGGCGGCAAGAAGACCTCTTCCGCCAAGGAATCCATGGATCTGGGCAGCATACTGCAGATGGCAAGCGCTCTGTCCAGTTCCGGCAAGACCACTTCTTCCGCAAAGAAGAACGACGGTCTGGACCTTGGCGACATCCTGCAGATGGCAGGCGCTCTGTCCGGCTCCACTTCCGGCAAGAAGACGCAGCAGAGCAGCGGCATGGATCTGGGCACCATGATGAACCTCGCAGGTTCTCTGATGGGCGGATCCTCCGGCAAGAAGACGCAGCAGAGCAGTTCCATGGACGGCATGGCCTCCCTGCTCGGCACTCTGCTGCAGGGCAAGAAGCTGTTCTAAGCTTCACATCGATTGCAATCAAAAACGGCCCTACCGGGCCGTTTTTGTTGTTCTTAGATTCCGACTGCGAGGCCGTCTCTTCGCGGGTCTGCGGCACCGGCGAGCGTGCCGTCCGGCAGGAAAGCGGCGGAGTTCGTCGCGCCCATGATGCGATCCCAATCGGGGTACTTCCGCGTCTTGTGACCCATCGCTTCCAGCGCCGCGACGGTCTCCTCCGGGATGCGGCTTTCGTAGATGATGCAGTCCGCAATGTCGTCGCCGAAGCGGGGCGAATTGACTGCGCTTTCGACGTCCATGCCGTGGTCGATAAGCTTGGAGATCACCTGCACGACAGAGGAGATGATGCGGATGCCGCCGGGACTTCCGACGACCGCCACAGGCTTGCCGTCCTTTAAGATGAACGTCGGCGACATGCAGGAAAGAGGCACCTTGCCGCCGGCAGGCGCGTTGGGCGAGGACGGGTCGATGCTGAAGTCCTCCATTTCGTCGTTCAGCAGGAAACCGGTTTCCTCCGGCACGGCGCAGGATCCGAAGAAATGGTTGATCGTGCGCGTCGCCGCGACGAGGTTGCCTTCGCTGTCCGCGATGGAGAAGTGCGTCGTGGACGTGCTCTCATATTTGCCCGGCTGTCCGCACTGCGGCGCTTGCGACTTTGTGAGGTCCACGCGCGCGGCCAGCTCTGCCGCATACTTCTTGGCCACCAGTCCATCCAGCGGAACGCCCACATAGTCGGGATCCCCCATGTAACGGAAGCGGTCCGCATAGCACATCTTGAAGACCTCTGAGAACAGGTGGATGTAGGCCGGGCTGTTGACCTCCAGAGAACCGACGTCGAAATGTTCGAGCACGTTCAGCATCTGCACGACGTGCGTGCCGCCGGACGAGGGCGGGGGAGAGGACAGGATCTCATAGCCGCGGTACGTGCCGCGCACGGGCTGCAGGACCTTGACCTCGAAATTTGCCAGGTCTTCGGCGGTCAGCCAGCCGCTGTCCTTTTCGGACTGCTGCAGGATCTTCTGTGCGATCTCTCCGCGGTAGAACGCGTTGCGGCCGCCTTCGGCGATCTTCTCGAGCGTGTCTGCGAGGTCCGGATTCTTCAGGATGGATCCTACGGAAGGCACCTTGCCGCCGGGCAGGTAGATCTTCCAGCCGTCGCCGTACTGCTTCAGCTGCGGCGCGTGCAGCGCGATATCCGCAGCGAGCAGGGGCGTTACCACAAAGCCTTCGCGGGCCAGGCGGATGGCAGGGGCCATCACCATCTTGCGGTCCAGCGTGCCGTAGTGTTCCAGCGCGTACAGCAGTCCCGCCACGTCGCCGGGCACGGCTGCCGCTGTCGCGGAGTACACGTTGCGCAGGTTCACGTCGTAGTTGATCCCCTCGAGACCTTGTGACGGGTCATAGTCCGGATTCTTCTGATACATGTCGGCCCTGGCTGCTGCAGGCGCTTTCTCTCGGAAGTTCAGAAAGACGTTTTCGCCTGTCTTCGCGTCGCGGATCAGCAGAAAACCGCCGCCGCCGATGCCGCAGGCGTTCGGTTCGCAAACGCCGAGCGCAAACGCGACTGCCACGGCTGCGTCCACCGCGTTGCCTCCGGCCGCCAGGATCTCTTTTCCAATCTCCGACGCTTCCGCGCGTCCGGACGATACGACGCCCTTTGCGCCTGTACAGGCGCGGCCGCCGTAGATCATATTCCCCTGTGGATCAAAAGATCTGAAATCCGTGCTCATGGATGCTCCTCTTTGCGTTCCGCAGTCAAAGTGATAAAATAGAAATGTTCGAGACTATTTTACACCCGAACGGTCCTGTATGGCGGACCGGAAAGGAAGTTGTTATGAAATTTACGAAAATGCACGGCGCGGGCAACGATTTTCTCATCGTGGACAACCGCGAAGAGCGCGTTCCCGTCGAGCAGATGGCGGATCTTGCGCGGCAGCTTTGCGCGCGCAGGACGTCTGTCGGCGCAGACGGCATCATGTTCCTGGATGCCTGCGAAAGCTCCGAAGCCGACGTGGACATGCATTTCTTCAATGCGAGCGGACTGGAAGGCGAAATGTGCGGCAACGGCGCGCGCTGCGTCTGCCGCTTTGCCGCGGAGCACGGCTTCTGCGAAGGCGATACGCAGCGGATCATGACGAAGGCCGGCCTCGTGACCGGTGAGAAGATCGACGACACCCGCTACCGCATCCGTCTGAACGACATCACCGTGCGCAAGAACAACGTATATACGGAGTTCGAGGGTCACCGTTACCTGTGCGATTACATGGAGATGGGCGAACCGGGCCTGCCCCATGCGGTCGTGGAGCTGCCGGGGCTGTCCGCCATGGATAAGGAAGAACTGAGACCCCTGGGCGTCTATCTGCGCAACTTCTTCCCGCACGGCGCGAACGTCAACTTCTTCGAGCTGGCGGAGGACGGACACGTCGAATTGATCACCTACGAACGCGGCGTCGAAGACTTTACGCTGGCCTGCGGCACGGGAGCTGGCTGCACAGCTTCGCACCTGGTGGCGCTGGGCCGCGCAAAGCCCGAAGGGACAAGCCTCCACGTGCCCGGCGGATGGCTGGAAGTCGCTGTGGAAGGCGGCAGATATTCGCCTTCGCACGACATCTATCTGACCGGCCCGACGTGCATCGTATACGAGGGCGAAACGGTCCTGTCTTGACAAGGGTGGTATAATAGACACCTCGAGGTATGTTTATGGATATCAAAGAGCAAGTAAAACAGAGAATCGACGAGTTCTTCCCGCAGATCGTCGCGTTCCGCAGAGACCTGCACGCGCATCCGGAACTGTCCGGCAAAGAAGACCGCACGAGCGCGCGCATCGCGGAAGAACTGCAGAAATTAGGCCTGTCTTATCAGGTGACGCCCGAGAAAGCCGTCATCGGCACGGTCCCCGGCAAGGGGCCCGCTCCGTCCGGCAAATACATAGGCGTCGGCATCCGCGCGGACTTTGACGCGCTGCCCATCACCGAGGCGGCGGACGTCGCATGGAAGAGCACCAATCCCGGCGTTATGCACGCCTGCGGCCACGATATGCACACGGCCATGCTGCTTGGATCCGCCATGGTCCTGGCCAGCATGTCCGAATCGTTCGGCGGCAACGTCAAGCTGTTCTTCCAGCCCAACGAAGAGGCGGACGGCGGCGCGGAGAACATGATCAAGGCCGGCTGCATGGAAGATCCGGCTGTGAACGCGGTCATTTCGTTCCACGTCGAACCCGGCATCCCGACCGGATACATACAGTTCTGCCCGGGCAAAATGAATGCAGCCACGTGCGACCTGCACATCGAAGTCGAAGGCACAGCCTGCCACGGCGCGCACCCTGACAGAGGAGTCGACGCGATCCTCGCTGCAAGCAACATCGTTACTGCCCTCCAGGCTGTCGTCGCCAGAAACCTGGCGCCTACGCAGCCCGGCGTCGTCACCGTGGGACAGTTCCACGCAGGCAATGCGAACAACGTGGTCGCGGGCAAGGCGACGCTCATCGGCACGCTGCGTGCATTGGACATGAAGACCATGGCGAAGATCAAGGAAATGGTGACGCAGACCGCGGAAGGCGTCGCGGCAGGGTACGGCGCAAAGGCTATCGTGACCCTCAGAGACGGCTATCCGAGCCTCGAGAACAACGTGCCTCTCGGCAAGTACCTGCAGGAGCTCGCGATCGAGCTCGTCGGCGAAGACCACCTCGACTACATG
This sequence comes from Bacillota bacterium, assembly GCA_017557505.1. GTDB lineage: Bacteria > Bacillota > Clostridia > Peptostreptococcales > Anaerovoracaceae > RUG11894. The sequence goes on from JAFYYP010000030.1 coordinate 95,093, forward strand.
GAAGAGCCGAGCATGGGCGCGGACGACTTTGCGTACTTCACGCAGTACTGCGACGGCGTCTACATGAACCTCGGCACTACGCCCGAAGGCTGGGACGGCAAGCCCCAGGCGCTGCACAACGAATACCTGCAGCCGGACGAAGAGGCCATGAAGACCGGAATCCTCATGGAAGTCATGACGGCGCTGCGTCTGCTCGCATAAAGACAAATACACGGTTGGAACACAAAAGAAACATATAAAATCGTTAAAATGGAAGCACTGAGAGATACTGTCGTAAAGGTCGATCTGGGACGGATCGGCCGCAACATGGACAAGATCCGCGGCATGGTGGGTCCGGACGTGGCAGTGATGCCCGTCATCAAGGCCAACGGCTACGGCTGCGGCGCGGTGGGCATCGCCCCGACGCTCATGGAGCACGGCGCGGCTTATCTGGCCGTTGCCACGCTGACCGAGGCGCTGGAGCTGAGGCAGGCTTATCCGGACTACCCGCTGTTCATCCTGGGTCACACGCCGGCGCGGTTTCTGGAACACGTCGTGGATAACCGCATCACCCAGACCGTCGTCAGCTATGACCACGCGAAGGCGCTGTCCGACGTTGCGCTCGCGAAGGGCACGAAAGCCAAGGTCCACCTGAAGGTAGATACCGGCTTCTGCCGGCTGGGCAGCCGCGATAAGGACGAGCTGCTGCAGATGGCCAAACTGCCCGGCCTGGACGTCGAAGGCATCTTCTCGCATCTGGCGCTGGCGTCCGTGGAAGACGACTGGAAACAGTACAACGGTCTGTGCGCGGTCATCGACTATCTCGAGGCGAACGGCTGCAGTTTTAAGTACAAGCACATCGCTGACAGCATCTCGCTCGGCGATTACCCGGAATTCCGCATGAACATGGTGCGCCCCGGCGCGCTGGTGTTCGGCCTGACGAGTTTCCAGAGAGCGCATCTGGACGTCGAACAGTGCATGGGGCTCGAGACCCGCATCTCGCAGATCCACGAGATCAAGGCGGGCGAAGGCGTGTCGTACGACTATCTGTGGAAGGCGCAGCGCGACAGCCGCATCGCTACGGTGCCCGTCGGCTATGCGGACGGCTACCCGCGCAATATGCGCGACAAAGGCTATCTGACGGTCCGCGGGGTCAAGTGCCCGACCGTCGGCGTCCTGTGCATGGACCAGCTCATGATCGACGTGACGGACTGCCCCGAAGCGAAAGAGGGCGACGTCGCGGTCATCTACGGGGACGGCTCCGGCAACACCATGAGCATCCCCGAAGCCGCGCAGCTTGCCGGCACCAACAAAAATGAGATCATTGCGCGCATTCTGAGCAGACCGCCCAGAGTGTACGTGAAATAAATCAGAAGAATCAGAAAGGAAGGATCGATGCACCGAAGTACCATAGCAATATTCCTGATCCTAAGCATCATTTTTTCATCCTGCGCGTTCGTGTTCGCGGACGATGCGTCTGCAGAAGGCTCAGCAGTGCCTGTAGAAGAATCTGCAGCAGAAGGTTTCTCGCATATTTACGCATATGAAGGACAGTTCCTGGACGTGGAAACCACGGACTGGTTCTATTCGCACGTCGCGGAGGCCTATGAATACGGCCTCGTTTCCGGGCGCAGCGAAACCAGTTACGATCCGGACGGCAATATCACAGTCGCGGAATGCCTCGTGATCGCCAGTCAGCTGTACAGCATCTATACCGGCATTCCCGTCGACCGCGAGCTGACAGAAGGCGAAGCCTGGTACCAGCCCTATGTGGATTATGCGATCGAAAACAAGATCATCTGGGCGAACTTCCCCTATGCGTTGAACGCAGCAGCATCCCGCGCTGTCTTTGCGGGCATCATGGCGAACGCTCTGCCCGACGAAGCGCTGGCAGCCATCGGATCCGTGAAAACGATCCCCGACGTGAACGATTCGACCCGCTTCTCCGGGTCCATCTACCAGCTGTACAACGCGGGCATCCTGGGCGGTGCCGACGAATACGGCACGTTCCATCCCTACGATACGATCAAGCGCAGCGAAGTCGCGGTCGTCGTCCTGAATATGGCCGACGAGACCCGCCGCAAGGTCGCTGTCCTGAAGGATATCCCGCCCGTGACCCTGTATGCCGACAACGGCGCGACGATGACCGTCAAGCAGGGGAAGGAAGGACCTTACCTGAAGCTCGGCTGGAGCAAGTCTCCCGTGGTCATCCCGGCTGGCGCGAGCCCGGAGACGATCCTGAATTCCGCCACGCTCAACCCGATGAAGACGAACAACGCGGAGCTGGACAGCATCATCGACAATATCTTCGCGAAGATCCTTACGGACGACATGAGCACGTACGAGAAGACGCGGGCCATCTATCTTTATCTGATGGATAACTGCTATTACGGCTGGGGTGCGGTCTCCTGGAGCGGCAAGTACGTGATGCACGACGACGATTACGTGGTCGTCATGGGCAAGCACATCCTGAAAACGGGTCACGGCACCTGCGACAACTATTCCGCGGCCTTCGTGGCCATGGCGCGCCGCATCGGCCTGAACGCGTATTTCGCGCGCGGCTACGCCGGGAACCAGTCCGGCGTCCTCGATACGCACGAGATCGCGATCGTCACCATCGCGGGCGTCGATTACGTGTTCGACCCCCAGATCGACGACTACAACTCCCG
>JAFYYP010000031.1 GCA_017557505.1 Bacillota bacterium
AAGGAAAAAGCAAAATGGCGCTCCTCGCACCGCGAAGGAAAAGCGGCACACAATAGTTCTCCAAATTACGGGAATTCAACTTGGTTTTGGAGAACTTTTTACTTATTGACCTCATAACCGAAAGAAGAGGATCTGCGAAACAGTCCTTACGATCCCTGCTACTTTACAGAAACTCAGCATTATCGTCAACTTATTGATGCACGCAGGAAGACTGCGCCTGCACAAACGGAAAAAGTTCTCCAAAAGCAGGACTACTTTGCCTTTTTTGGAGAACTCTACAATTCCGTATACCGCAGCAGCATGGTCGCCGCCTGCACGAAAAAACCCTCTCCGGGACTTTTGCCGTGGAGAGGGTTCTTTACAGGTTTGAACCGCCTAGTCTTCGTCGATCTGTCTTACGACGTCGATGACGGTGTTGTCGCGGTACATGACCACGGCCACGATCTTGTCCTTGAACTTGATCGGGTCGGGTTTGCCCACGATGCGCTCTGCGCGTTCAGCCAGGGACTCGATGGAGACCACGGGGATGCCGGCAGCGACCAGCTTTTCGGCAACTTCGGGTCTGTTCGGGTTCACCGCTACGCCCTGGTCCGTGATGACCACGTCCACGACGCTGCCCGGCGTGACCACGGTGTTGACCTTGGGCACGACGCAGGGAATGCGGCCTCTGGTGAGCGGGCAGACGATGACGGACAGCGCCGCACCTTCTGCGGTGTCGGGATGGCCGCCGATAGCGCCGCGGATGACGCCGTCAGAACCGGTCAGCACGTTGACGTTGAAGTCGGTGTCGACTTCCAGCGCGGACAGGATGACGAAGTCCAGCTGGTTGACGGCAGACTCTCTTCTGTAGGAAGCGTAAGTCGGCGCGTCGATCTGCTGATGGAAGTGGTTCTTCTTCAGGGACTTGGCCGCGTCGAGGTCGAAGGACTGGACGTCCAGGATCTTCTCGATCAGGCCTTCTTCATGCATCGCCGTGATCTGGCCGGTGATGCCGCCCAGGGCGAATCTGCACTTGATGCCTTCGTCGATCATCATCTGGCGCAGGTATCTGGCCGTAGCCAGGGACGCGCCGCCGGAACCCATCTGCATAGAGAATCCGTCGTAGACGTAGCCGGCAGCCTTGACGACTTCCGCCGCGGTCTTTGCGATGATCAGTTCCTTCGGGTTCTTCGTGTAGCGGGTCGCGCCGCTCATGATGCCCTTCGGGTCGCCGATGTCCTCCATGACCACCACGTAATCCACGTCGGATTCGGGGATGGCGCACGGGGTATTCGGGAACTTCACGAGGTTGTTCGTGATGATGATGGTCGTGTCCGCCATGCGGGCATCCGGACGGGCATAGCCCAAAGAGCCGCACATGATGGAATCGTCGTCATCTCTGCTGTAGCCGTTGGCGTTGCCGAACGGGTCGCAGGACGGGGCGCCCAGGAATGCCACGTTGATGTGCAGCTCGCCGGACGCGACTGCCTCGCCTCTGCCGCCGTGAGAGCGGAAGACGACGGGGAAGTCCATCAAACCGCGGGAGATCTGCTCTGCGAGCTCTCCGCGCATGCCGGACGTCTCGATGTGGGTGATGACGCCCTGCTCGATGTACTCGATCAGGGGTGCGTGGACCGCAGCCAGGGAGCTGGAGGCCAGGGTCAGGTTCTTGAAGCCCATCTCTGCCAGCTTGGCGACGACCTGGTTGATGATGTGGTCGCCGTTGCGGAAGTGGTGGTGGAAGCTGATGGTATCGCCGTCCTTTAAGCCGGACAGGCGGATCGCCTTCTCCAGGCTTTCCACGACCTTGTTCTTCTGGTCGAACTTTTCTTCGAACGTCGCGGTGTTGCGGGCCTTCGTTTCTTTGAATTCACCGTTGCAGGCGATCTCTCCGATGTGGGGGATCTGTGCAAAATCAAAAGTCTTTTCTGCCATCTTAAATCTCCTCCACTTCTCTTACGCCTGCGAGCTCGTTCAGCTCGAGCAGTCTCTGCGCGCGGATAACGACGGGCTTGTCGATCATCTTGCCGTTGAGCGCGACGACGCCGGAACCCTTTGCCATCGCTTCTTCATAGGCAGCCATGACCGCCTGGGCCTTCTTGAGGTCCTTTTCACTGGGCATGAACACCTTGTGCAGCGGTTCGATCTGGCGCGGGTTGATGACGGACTTGCCGTCGAAGCCAAGCTTCTTGATGAGGGTCGCTTCCGCGATGAAGCCCTCTTCGTTGTTGACGTCGGAATACACGGTATCCAGAGCGTCGATGCCGGCGGATCTGGCCGCGTTGAGGATCATGCAGCGGGCGAACAGCAGTTCGATGCCGTCGCTTCTGGTGGTCTTCAGGTCGGTGACGTAGTCTTCCGCGCCGAGCGCGATACCGATCAGACGGTCGGATGCGTGAGCGATCTCACGGGCATTCAGCACGCCGTTGGCGCTCTCGATGGCAGCCATCATCAGGGTGGTGCCTACGGGAATGCCGGCTTCGCTTTCGATGCGGGCGATCTCCTTCTCACAGTCGATGACGTCCTGAGCGGAGTCGGTCTTCGGCAGTCTGACGACGTGGACGCCAGCTCTTACGATGGCTTCCAGGTCCTTGATGCCGAGGCCGGAGTTCAGGTCGTTGATGCGTACGACGAGTTCCTTCTTGCCGTACTTCAGATCGTGCAGCGCCTGATAGACCAGGAATCTCGCTGCGTCCTTCTCCATGATGGAGACGGAGTCTTCGAGGTCGAACATCACGGAGTCGGAACCGTAAATGTGGCAGTCGCGGATCATGCCGGGGTTGTTGCCGGGCACGAACATCATGGATCTTCTGAGGCGTTTCTTTTCTCTCATTTTATTTCGCCTCCCATACGTACGCGTCGCTGTCGGCAGCGCGGAACGCTGCGCAGTTGACTCTTGCCTTGATGGTGCAGTCCAGTGCGCCCTTGTCTGCGGCGGTCACGAGAGCGTTCTCCACGCCGAGGCCCTTCAGGGTCTCGAGGATGACCGCTTCGATCTGGCGTCCGAACTGCTGCATGACGGAGCTGGTGAGTTCCAGCTCGATGCCGCCTTCTTCTCTGGGTTCGATGGTGACCATGATATCCGAAGATTCCATAGTGCCGGCCATCGCCTTATGAATCAATTTCATGAAAATCTCCTCCGGTTATGCGAGTCTCTTTTCCAGGTTCTTTCTGATCTCTGCGATGAACTTGTCGGTGGTGACAGCCTTGGCGTCGATGCCTTCTGCCAGGCCGACGAGGTCCTTCGTCATGATACCGCTGTACAGCGTGTCGAAGCAGGCGCCCTCGAGCTGATCCGCAAAGTTCTGCAGATCGGCCAGGCCGTCCATTTCGCCTCTCTTACGCAGCGCGCCGCTCCAGGCGAAGATCGTTGCCATCGGGTTGGTGGAGGTCATCTCTCCGGTCTCTCTGTACTTGTAGTAGTGTCTGGTGACCGTGCCGTGAGCCGCTTCGTACTCGAACTTGCCGTCCGGGCTGCAGAGCACGGAAGTCATCATGGCCAGGGAACCGAACGCGGTGGAGACCATGTCGGACATGACGTCGCCGTCGTAGTTCTTGCAGGCCCAGATGTAGCCGCCTTCGGAACGGATGACTCTGGCGATCGCGTCGTCGATCAGGGTGTAGAAGTATTCCAGACCCAGCTTTTCGAAATCTGCCTTGTAGTTCTCTTCATAGACCTTCTGGAAAATGGCCTTGAACTGTCCGTCATACTTCTTGCAGATGGTGTCCTTGGTGGAGAACCACAGGCTCTGCTTGGTGTTGATGGCGTACTTGAAGCAGCTGTGCGCGAAGGATTCGATGGAGGAATCCTTGTTGTACAGGCCCTGCAGAACGCCCGGGCACTCGAAGTCGTAAACGACGGATTCCCATTCCTCGCCGGATTCGCCCTTGAAGGAGATCTTGGCCTGGCCCTTTTCGGGAACTCTGTAGTCGACAGCCTTGTAGATGTCGCCGTACGCGTGACGCGCGATGGTGATGGGCTTCTTCCAGTTTTTTACGACCGGCTTGATGAAGTCTACCAGGATCGGAGCTCTGAATACGGTACCGTCCATGATGGCGCGGATCGTGCCGTTCGGGCTCTTCCACATCTCGGTCAGGTTGTACTCGGTCATTCTCTGCGCGTTCGGAGTGATGGTCGCGCACTTGACGCCTACGCCGTACTTTCTGCAGGCGTTGGCAGCGTCCTTGGTGATCTGGTCCTTGGTCTTATCTCTTTCCATGAGGCCCAGGTCGTAATACTCGGTCTTCAGGTCTACGAACGGTTCCAGCAGTTCGTCCTTGATCATCTTCCAGATGATCCGGGTCATTTCGTCGCCGTCCATTTCGACGAGCGGTGTCGTCATCTTGATCTTTTCCATGTTGGTGTGAACCTCCTTGAACTACTTCAGCTTGGCTGCATAGAAGTTCATCAGGCAGCCTTCCAGGATGATGGTCTTCTCGTCTTCGGTCAGACCCTTGATGTGGAGCATGATATCGTCGACGCCGTTCTTGGTGATGACCTTGGCCGGGATGTCTTCGATGCCTTCAGCGACCGCCTTGCGGATGTTCGGAACGAATACGTAGTCGTCTTCTTCGTAATCGAACTTGGTCTCCGGATCGATCGTGAACGGCAGGATGCCCCAGTTGATGCAGTTGCTGCGATAACGCTTGGTCGCGAATTCGTAGCAGATGTTCGCGAAGCCGCCCAGCACCTTCTGGCAGGATGCAGCCTGCTCTCTCGCGGAGCCGTCGCCCGGCTTGTTCGCGAAGACGCAGGAACCGAACTGGGTGTTCTTCAGCAGTTCGTCCGCGTCGCCGACCTTAGCCAGCGCAGCCTTGAGCTCCGCGGTGTCTTCGCCTGCTCTTCTCGCAGCTTCCTGCTTGGCGATGGCCTTGGACTTGCCGACGTATTCGGGGCAGCGTCTGGACAGCGCGTATTCGGACAACTTGAGCGGGTTGGAACGCAGAGAGGACGTCTCGCCGGAGGGGATGAGTTCGTCCGTGGTGGTCACAGGATCGTGGATGACTGCGGCCAGCTTCAGCATGATGTTGTCGGTCAGCTGATACATCTTCGGCCAGTCGGTGATGTTCGGTCCGAGGATGAGCTCGACAGACGGGTCAGCCTTGCCGAATCCGTAGTACAGTCTCTTGTTGTACACTTCCTTGTCGAAGTGATATTCATGCGGCGTGTACTCGTATTCGACGTCGGTCGCTGCGGTGATGCGTCCGCCGTTGGCTGCGGTAGCAGCGATGGAGCGTGCATCCATGAGGCAGACGCCGGAGATCTGGCCTTCGCCGGGCTTGGAACCTTCTCTGTTCGGGAAGTTTCTCGTGGTGTGTCTCAGGGACAGGCCGTTGTTTGCGGGAACGTCGCCTGCGCCGAAGCACGGACCGCAGAAGGACGGCTTGATGACGACGCCGGCTTCCATCAGAGTCTGGGTGGCGCCGATCTTGGTCAGTTCCAGAGAGACGGGAACGGAGGTCGGATAGACGCTCATGGAGAAGTAGCCGTTGCCGGTGCTCTTGTCCTTCAGGATGCAGCTGGCTTCGTCGATGGAGTCGAACATACCGCCGGAGCAGCCTGCGATGATGCCCTGTTCAGCATAGACGCCGTCTTCGTGGATCTTGGACTGCAGATCCATGTGGGCCTTCGGGAACTTCTTGGCAGCTTCTGCCTCGACACCTGCCAGGATCTCCTTGGCGTTGGCCTGGAATTCGTGGATGGTGTAAGCGTTGGACGGATGGAACGGCAGAGCGATCATGGATTCCTGCTTATCGAGATCGATGGTGATCATGGAATCGTAGTACGCGCCGTTGCCGGGCTGCAGCTTCTTGTAGTCGCCGCCTCTCTGGTGAGCCTTGAAGAAGCCTTCGGTGATCTCGTCGGTCTCCCAGATGGAGGACACGCAGGTCGTCTCGGTCGTCATGACGTCGATACCGTTGCGGAAGTCGATGGGCAGGTACTTCAGGCCCGGGCCGGTGAACTCGAGGACCTTGTTCTTGACGAAGCCATTCGCGAACGTGGCCTTGACCAGGGAGATCGCGACGTCGTGGGGACCGATGCCCTTTCTGGGCTTGCCGGTCAGATAGACGAGAACGACTTCGGGATAGTTCAGATCCCAGGTGTTCTTCAGGAGCTGCTTGACGAGCTCGGGGCCGCCTTCGCCGACAGCCATGGTGCCGAGAGCGCCGTAACGGGTGTGGGAGTCAGATCCGAGGATCATCGCGCCGCACTTTGCCATCTCTTCTCTGGCATAAGAGTGGATGACTGACATGTTGGCAGGAACATAGATGCCGCCGTACTTCTTGGCCGCGGAAAGGCCGAATACGTGGTCGTCTTCGTTGATCGTTCCGCCGACCGCGCACAGGGAGTTGTGGCAGTTCGTCATGGCGTACGGCATGGGGAACTCTTTCAGACCGGAACCTCTGGCGGTCTGGATGATCCCGACATACGTGATGTCGTGGGAAACCATAGCGTCGAACGTGATCTGCAGCTTTTCCGGATCACCGGACTTGTTGTGAGCCTGCAGAATGTTGTAGGCAATGGTCTTTTTCTTGGCTTCTTCCTTCGGTTCGAAGCCGGATTCCTGCGGCTTGCCGTCTACGAGGAAGACGCCCTGTTCATGCAGCTGGATCATTTGTCTCTCCTTTTCTTTTCTCAACCTATTGCAAGGCACATAAAAATGCCCGTAGTTCTATACACTAACAGTATAGCACGGCGGGCACAAATTGTATACGATTTATAGATTTTCGTACAATTAATTTAAGTGCATACGATTTACATTTAATGGTTATGCGCTTCTGATCAGTTCCATGTCGATATTGACGACCATCTCGATGAATTTGTCGTTAAAGTCGAAATGCGGCGTATGTACGTTGATAGCCTCCTCTTCTTCTCCGAGGCTGATGAAGTACATCGCGCCGGGGATCATCTTCGTAAAGTGGCCGAAATCTTCGGAACCGCGCAGGAAGTTCCTGCGGTAGCACCAGGTATAGCCGAGCTTCTCGCAGGCAGCCTTGATCTTGTTATTGCTCTCCGGATCCGAACACGTCTCGGGGAACGCGTCGCAGTAGCTGAACTCGCAGGCCAGACCGTACTCGGCGGCATTCTTCATGGCCTCATCTTCCAGTCTTCTCTGCAGCAGATCCATCTCGTCCTCGATCTCGCCGCGGATGGTCATGAGCAGTTTACCCTTGGATGCTGCCACGCCGAACGCTTCCTTTTCGCCCACGTCGATCTGTACGATGGTCGCGAGCACAAGGCCCTTGTACAGGCTCTGGTCCGCGATCTTTCCGACGGCCAGCGCGGTCTTGGCGATGGCTTCGGACGGGTTCAGCCCCTGTTCGGGCTGGCTCGCGTGCGCCGGGGAACCTGTCATGGTCACGGTCATGCCTTTGGACGCGCAGCAGAACAGCCCGTCGCGGATCATGACGCTGTCTTTCGGCGCGCCGGTCTGGCTGTGGAACGCGAAGATCTCCTCGATGCCGAACTCGATGATGAAATCCGTGCACGTGGCGGCACCGGAACCGTTCTCTTCCGCCGGCTGATAGAAGAAATACACGTCTCTGTCCGCGCCGTCTTTATCGACCTGCATGGCCAACGCCGACAGACAAGCCGCGTGACCGTCGTGGCCGCACTTGTGCCCGACGCCGTCCGTAACGCTCTTCCAGGGCTTGTCGATGTCGTCGTACACCAGGATGGCGTCCACGTCCGCGCGGAACGCGATGGGGCCTTTCTTGGGGGCAGGCGACTGGTAGCGTGCCAGCACGTAATGCCCGCGGTCCATGATCTCGATGTTTTTCGTATTCTCCTTCAGGAAAGCCATGATGCGTTCGAACGTCGGCCGTTCCTGGTTGGAAAGGCACGGATGCGCGTGCAGTTCATGGCGCAGCTCTACTGCTTTTTCATAGATCGTTCTGTCCATAAGTCGTCCTCCTGTTATTCCGCAAACAGCGGTTCGAGATAGGCCTGCAGACCCTGAAGCAGCGGCTGCAGCCCCTCGATCTCGCTGGCCTTCCTCGTTTCGATGGTCATTCTCCTGCCGCTTTCATACTCGACGTAGAGATCCACGTAGAGGTCTTCCGAATCCTCTTCGCCGTCTGCCGTCGTCTTGCTGCCGAATCCGTAATATCCTTCGTCGTGGTTGCCGTAATTGCCCGATTCTCTGTCGTAATAACTGAACTCGTACGTGCGTACCGCGTCGTGATCCGCAAGGATGGCTGTCAGGCTTTCGTAATAGTCCTCCGGGAACAGACGGAACTGTCTCTCGATCATCGACTGCGCCTGTTCGTCGTAGACCTCATGGAAGAGCAGATATGTCTGTCCGTCGATGGCATCCTCTTCCTGCACGTTGATGCCGCCGAATTCCGTCCAGACGGCGCCTTCCCTGATCCGCAGATCCAGCCGCGTGACAAGTGTCTCTTCTTTGGCCGGACGCAGCGTTTCGTCTCCGTTCGCGGCAAACCAGTCTGCAAAGAGATCGTATATATCTTCTGCCCATTCCGCTGCCGGCTCGTTGTTCCTCGTGAACGTGAGTGTCTCGCCGGAAGCGTAGCCTGCGAACAGCGTGCTTTCCTGGAATTCGGGAGGAAGACCCGCAGTTACCTTGTAGATGCCGTTGTTCTTTACCAACTCGTATTTATCGATGATCTCCTGCAGCGCGGTCAGCAGTGCCGCGTCCGCAGGACGGCTGATGCCGGATCTTTCTTCCGAAGCGGTCAGTACGCCGTTTTCTTCCTCGATCTTGAACCGGAAGAAGCGTTCCTCGTCGCCCCGCCAGCGGTTCGACAAATAGCAGTTCAGACTGAATGCTGTGATGTCTTTGGATTCGATCGCCTTCGGGGCGTTGGCGTCGATATGGGTCGTCGTTCCGCCGTCGATAGGTTCGGGTTCGGGCTCGGTTTCCTGCGTGCAGGCGGTCAAAAGGAAGAGCACCAGCAGACTGAGCAGCGCCGCCATGAGGATCACCCCTTTTCTGTTCTTTCGTTTCATATGTTTGCCTCCAGGCCGAAGATCTGTTCGACGATCGCCAGCGTCTGTCCCGGTGTTCTGGCGTCGTCGCGCAGCAACACGGGAAAACCGCTGTTTTGGAACGCTTCATAGCATTCGGGCGAATTGATGCGCTTTAAGCACTCGCGGAAGTTTGCCAGAGAAGCTTCGGGGTCAGGCTCTTCGAGCATGAGCCGGTACAGGAACTGCTTTTCCGCGTCCGGCCGGTCAAAAAAGCGGCTGACGGAGATCTGCGGGTCCGCCAGCATGATCAGCACATGCTTTTCGTCTGAGATCTCATGCAGCGTTTCCACGCAGATATTTGTATCCACAAAGATCTTCTTTCCCTGCTTTACCAGATCCTCAAGGATGCGCAGCTCCAGGATCTCGCATTCCTTCGACGTGCGGTCGATCCAGGCTTCGTACTCGTCCGGCGTCCTGCGCACGAAATCGTGCCAGTCTTCCAGGTCGCGGGTGTACGTCAGGCCCGGAAACTCCGCGGGATCCAGCCCGTTCAGCCTTTCGTTATGATAATTCTCTCCGCAGAAGATGCCGCCGTATTTTTCCGCCAGCAGCTTCACCATCGTCGACTTGCCCGCGTAAGCGGTGCCGGTGATGAAATACGTATCCGGAAACCGCATCGCTTTACAGGACTTCCACCAGTTCGATCTCGAAGTTCAGTTCTTTGCCCGCCATCTCGTGGTTGGCGTCCAGTGTAATGTTCTTGTCGTCCTTCGCGGTGACGAGAACTGAAAACGGTCTTCCGTCGAACGTCTGCAGCCAGGCCTGGTCGCCGACGTTCAGGTCCGCTGACCCGGGCAGCTGCGCGATCTCCATCGTGAAGACGTTGCGCAGATCCCTGACGCCGTAGGCTTCTTCGGGCGCGAGGTGCACTTTGCGGATCTCGCCAACCTTCATATCGGCGACCGCCTTGTCGAATCCGGGGATCATCATGCCCGCGCCGCAGATAAACTCCAGCGGTTCGCCGCGGTCGTAGGATGAGTCGAACTGCGTGCCGTCGTTGAACGTGCCGCGGTAATGCGTCCGGACTTTTTTCCCCACGTTCGGGCCTTCCATGCGCGGGCCGTGGCATCCGCCGCAGCCACCTTCATGGCCGCCGCAGGCATGTTCTCCGCAGTCGTGCTCCTCCCCGTGATGTTCGTGGTGATCGCAGTTCGCGCCGGTGTTGACCAGCTCGCCGCGCAGATACGCTTCCACCGCGGCGTCTGCGTCGCCGGACGCGCCGGCGCAGAGTTCGATGCCCTGCTCCTGCAGCGCCGCCTGGGCGCCGCCTCCGATGCCGCCGCAGATCAGCACGTCGACCGCCTTGTCCGCCAGCAGCACCGCCAGCGCTTCGTGGCCGCTGCCGTCGGAGCCTACGACCTGCGAGGATACGACCTTGCCGTCCTCGACCTCGTACACCTTGAACTGTTCCGTGTGGCCGAAGTGCTGAAACACCTGGCCGTTTTCATAAGTAACTGCTATTTTCAATGTTTTCTCCTATTTTCTGAATGTGATCTTGCCGGCGCACATGGTGAGCACGGGGCGTATGCCGCGGAGCTCGTCTTCGCCGCAGGTGAAGATATCCTTATCGAGCACGGTCAGGTCCGCATAGAAGCCGGGCTTTAAACGCCCTTTGACGTTCTCACGGAACTCGAAATACGCGCTGTCAACTGTGTAGCAGTCGATCGCCGTCTCCCTGTCCACGCACTCCTGCGGGTTCCATCCGCCCTCGGGCCAGCCCTTCAGATCCTTGCGCGTGATGGCGGAATACAGGTTGTCGAACGGGTTCGGATCCACGACGGGCGCGTCTGTGCCGTAGGCGCAGGCCAGGCCCAGTTCGTGCGCTGTCTTAAAGGCATATGACGTAGCGCTCAGCTCCTTGCCGCAGCGGCTCTCGACTGCGTGCATGTCGCTGTCGAGGAAGATGGGCTGGTACGCGATGACGCAGCCGGAATCCTTTAAGAACTGCAGCAGCGGCACGTCCGTGATCTGGGCGTGCACGACGCCGAAGCGCAGGTCTTTTCGTCCTGTCTTGTTCCAGCTCTTCGTGCAGCGTTCGATTGCCTCGTCGCCGATGCAGTGCGTGACCACCTGCAGATCCGCCGCGGCGGCTGCGTTGATGTAGGATTCGTACGATTCGTCCGACATGGAATCGATGCCGTAGTTGCCGGGATCGTCGCAGTATTCCTGACGCATCATGGCCGTACGGGCGCCCAAAGCGCCGTCGCGCAGCAGCTTTAAGGGTCCCATGTGCATGCGGTCGTCGCACACGACCTCCTTGAACGGAAAACCGTCAGTCGTTTCACCGTAAGAACCGTCCACATAAGCTTTAAAGTCTTCCACGGTCGCGAACGACGTCTGGGCCGTGTAGCGCACCAGGTCTTCGCCCTTTTCGTAGATGCCTTTCAGCACGCGGTAATTCGGCGTCCAATTCGGCAGATAGGTGCCGAGATCCATGCTCTGCACCGTGGTCATGCCCCAGGACGCGCAGCAGCGCATCGCAGTCAGGATAGCTTCTTCGAGTTCTTCATCGGACAGGTTGGGGATGAAACCGTAGATGGCGCGGATTGCGGCTTCTTTCAGGTAGCCGTTCGGCTCGCCGTCTTCGCCGCGTACGACTTCGCCGCCATCGATCGTGTGGTAATCCTTATCGAGTCCCATGTTCGCCAGCAGCACCGAATTCACCGCGCCGGCATGCTCGCAGCCTCTTACGATAGCCACGGGGATCTTTGTGGAAATGCGGTCCAGGTCGTGCTTGTCCGGCAGCCTTCTGTGCCCTTCGGGCCAGTCGTCTTCGCGCCAGCCCTGGCACTGCAGGCCTTTGCAGTTCGGGTGTTCGTCCAGGTACTTTTTACAGGTCTGAATGATATCCTCCAGATCCCTGCACTTCGCCAGGTTCGGCACCATCATCTGCTTGCCGAGGTTGATGAGGTGCATGTGCGAGTCGTTGAACCCGGGGATGACCGTGCGTCCTTTACAGTCGATCTTCTCGGCTTCGTAACCGCCCAGCGCCAACATCTCTCCGTCCGTACCGACGGCCTTGATCCAGCCGTTTTCCTGAAGAAGAGCGTCCGCATAGACGCCCTTCTCCACATAGACTTTTGCGTTGTATAAAACAGTCTTGCTCATCCTATCTCCTGTACGTGAACTTGCCGCCGCACATCGTGTAGACGGCCATCACGTCCTTGATCTCCATCGGGTCGCAGGTGAAGATATCCTTGTCGAGCACGGTCAGGTCGGCGTAGAAGCCGGGCTTGATGCGGCCCTTGTACTCCTCCATGCCCTGCGCCCATGCGCTTTCGATGGTATAGGCGTCCACGGCAGTCTGAATATCCTCGCATTCGTCGGGGTACCAGCCGCCTTCGGGATTGCCCGCCATGTCTTTGCGGGTCACGGCCACGTAGAGGTTGACGAGCGGACTGCAGTCCTCGACCGGGGAGTCCGTGCCGTACGATACGTGGATGCCCATGGCTCTCATGGTCTTCGGCGAATTGGACGTGTAGCACATGGCCTTGCCGATGCGCTCCTCGAGGCCGTACATGTCCGTACGGATGAACACGGGCTGATAAAACGCCTGGATGCTCGCGTCCGCGATCTTCTGGCGCAGCGTCGTGTCCATGGTCTGGCAGTGCACGATGCCGTTGCGGCAGGGGTTGTTGACCTTGTTGCCGAACAGCTCTTCCTGCACGCGGGCGAAGCAGTCCGTCACCTTCTCCACCGCGCCGTCGCCGATGCAGTGGATGGCCGCGCCGATGCCGTTCTCGTTGGCGATCCTCACCATCTCGTACATCTTGCCGTCCGGTACGTTCTCCACGCCGCGGTTGCCGGGCTGGTCTTCGTAGTCGCGCAGCATCAGGGCCGAGTGACCCCCGTAAGAGCCGTCCTTCAGCAGTTTGAGCGGGCCGGTCGTGAACCAGCCGTCGTGGAACGAGCCCTTGAAGAATCTCGGGTCGTTCATCTTTTCTTTCAGCTCTTCGGGAGAATCGACGAACGTCTGGGAATGATAGCGCACCAGGCCCTTGCCTTCTGCCATTACCTCATCCACGATCCGGAAGCAGTACGCCTGGTCCTTGATGATGACGCCCATATCGTTGCTCTGGCACGAGGTCATGCCGCGCGCCGCCGCGTATTCCATAGCCTTGACGAGCGCCTGCTTTTCCTGCTCGAATGTGATGGGAGGAACGGCCATGCGCGCCGCCATATTCGGCGTTTCGGCCATGATGCCGTTCGGCGTGCCGTCTTCGAAGCAGTCGATGCGTCCGCCTTCCCAGGTCTTATGATCCTTGTCGATGCCGAGTTTCTTCAGGATATAGCTGTTGCTGATGCCGATGTGGCCGCAGGAACGCGCGATGTTGATGGGGATCTCGGTCGAAATGGAGTCGAGATCCTTGCAGGTCGGCAGCGCCGGGTCGTCCCAGCGGTTCTGGTCAAAGCTCTGGGAGAATACGCCGGTGAGACCGGGGTTGTCTTCCACGTACTTTTTGATGACAGCCACCAGTTCGTCCTTGTTATGGACACCGGACAGGTCGGGCACGAGCATGTTCTGGCCGGTAAAGCACATGTGCATGTGCGAATCGTTGAAGCCGGGCACGAGCACGCGGCCTTCGCAGTCGATCTTTTCCGCGTCGGGAGCCGCCAGCGCGCAGATCTCTTCGTTCGATCCTACCGCCTTTATCCAGCCATCCTCCTGATAGACCGCTTCCGCGAACGTATCGCGCTCGACGTAGACTTTTGCGTTGTAAAATAAGGTCTTGCTCATAGTGTTCACCGTAAATTACTTTCTGTAAACAATCTTGCCGTCCACCATGGTCAGCACAGGCAGAATGTCCTTGATCTCCATGGGGTCGCAGGTAAAGATATCCTTGTCCAGAATGACGAGATCCGCATAGAAGCCGGGCTTGATCCTGCCCTTTACGCCCTCCTTGAACTCCGCATAGGCGCTCTCGTAGGTGTAGGCGTCGATGGCCGTCTCAACGTCCATGCATTCCTTGGGATTCCAGCCGCCTTCGGGGAAGCCGTTATAATCCTTGCGGGTGACCGCGCAGTACAGGTTCAGGAACGGGTTGCAGTCTTCGACGGGGCTGTCCGTGCCGTAGGAGGCGTGGATGCCCATGTCGTGCGCCGTCTTGAAGCAGTAGGACTGCATGGCCAGATCATGGCCGCAGCGGCTCTCGACGATATGGATATCGTATTCGAGGAAGACCGGCTGGTAAGCGACGAGGATGTTGTGCTCCTTTGTGAACTTCACCATGTCCATGTCCGTGATCTGATAGTGGATGATGGAGTGGCGGTTCTTGTTCTCGGTGCCGGCAGCCTTCGCGATCATCTTCTGCGTGACGTCGATGGCGCCGTCGCCGATGCAGTGGGTCACGACCTGGACGCCGCGGTCTTCCGCATACTGGATCATGGCCATCTGTTCGCTGTCCGCGATGCGGTCGACGCCCTTCGCTTTCGGATCGTCTGCATAATCGTTTCTCATCATCGCGGAACGCGCTCCTAAAGAACCGTCCTTGAACATCTTGACCGGGCCGTACTCCATCAGACCGACTTTTCTGCCCCAGTCTTCGGCGATGTATTCCTCGAGCTGCTTCATGTTCTCGCAGCCGCACTGGCCGACGTAGCGCATGGGGGCTTCCCCTGCCGCATACATCTCCTCCAGCGCCTGTTTGATGATCGCCTTCGGCGCGACCGTCGTGTAGTCGTTGGACTGCGTCGTGGTCATGCCGTGGGATACGCCGTATTCCATGGCCATCTTGAAGAATTTCTTGGCATCTTCGGCGGTCCATCCGGGGACTGCGAGACGGGCGTCCGCCTGCGCGGCCTCGAACAGATAGCCGTTGGGTTCTCCGTCTTCGCCGAGCACCACTTCGCCGCCTTCGATCGTGTGGTGATCCTTATCCAGACCCATCTTTTCGAGGATGAGGCTGTTGACCGCAGCGGAGTGGCCGCAGATACGGCCGAGGAACACGGGGATCTCCGTGGAGATCGCGTCGCAGTCGTGCTTGTCGGGCAGGCGCTTCTTGTCGGGGTCGAACAGGTCGTCGTTCCAGGACTGCGTGAACACGCCCTGGATGCCGGGGTTGTCCGCGATGTACTTGCGTCCCGCTTCGATCATGTCCTCGACGCTCTTGCATTTGCTGAGGTCCAGCTGCTGCATGGCAAAGCCGACCTGGCAGATGTGCATGTGCGAATCGTTGAAGCCGGGCACGATGGTCTTGCCGCCGCAGTCGATCTTCTCTGCGTCGTAGCCTGCCAGGGTCAGGATCTCGCCGGTCGTGCCTACGGCCTTGATCCAGCCGTCTTCCTGCAGGACCGCTTCCGCGTAGACGCCCTTCTCGACGTATACTTTCGCGTTGAAAAATGCTGTCTTGCTCATGGTTGCCTCCTAGTACATTTTGATCAGTTCGTCATAGATATCGATGCAGCGGTCGATGATGCTGTCGTGGAAGTTGAACTCCGTAGAATGCATGTCCGGATTGTTCTTGCCGTAGCAATAGAAGAACATGGCGCCTTTCGTGAATTTCGCGAAGTGGCCGAAGTCCTCGGAACCTCTCTCCGCCTTGGGACGGACGGCCGTCGGAACGCCGATGCGTCTGCAGGCTTCGAAGATCTTCTCGACGCAGTCGGGATCGTTGACCGTCTCGGGGAAGCGGTCGGAATAGGAGATCTCGACGCCCAGGCCGTACTCTTCGGCCAGTTCCTTCGCCTTCGCCTCGACCTTCTTCTCCAGGTCGACCATCTCGGCTTCGATGCCGCCGCGCAGGGTCACCTGGAAGCAGCCCTTGTGCGCCGCCACGCCGTAGGCTTCGGGATCGCCGGAGCGCATATAGCAGACCGTCGCCATGATCAGATCCTTGTAACCTTCGGACTTCTCGAGTTCATCGCAGAACAGAGCCAGTTTTGCCAGCGCCAGCGTCGGGTTCTTGCCCAGTTCGGGTAAAGACGCGTGGGTCGAAACGCCCTTGTATTCAATGCACATGCCCTCGCTCGCGCAGTTCATGAGGCCGGCTTTGGTCTGGACCACGCCGTAGTCTTCGTCGATGCTGCCGTGCATGCCGTAGATCTCGGCGATGTTATTGTCCGTGATGAAGTCCGTGCACTGCTTGGCACCGTCGCCCGTCTCTTCAGCGGGCTGGAAGATCATGTAGACGTCTCTGTCCGCGCCGAATTCGTCCAGTTCCATGGCCAGCGCGCACATGGTCGCGGCGTGGCCGTCATGGCCGCACTTGTGACCCACGCCGGGCTTGCAGCTCTTGTAAGGCTCGTCGATCAGATCCTCGATGGGCAGCGCGTCGACTTCCGTACGGAACGCGATGCGGGGTCTTTCGGGATGTTCGCTGTGGTAGATCGCATAGACGTAGTAGCCCTTGTCCACGATCTCGATGGACGGCGCGTTCTCCTTCAGGAACTTCATGATGCGCTCGTACGTCGGTCTCTCGTAGTTGGACAGATCCGGGTTCTGATGGATCTCATGTCTCAGTTCGATGGCTTTCGCCAGCTTTTCTTTGTTTCTCATAGCGTTTTGCCTCCTGACTACTTTCTATATACGATCTTGCCGCCCACCATGACGAGTTCGGGCAGAATGTTGATGATGTTCATGGGATCGCAGGTGAAGATATCGGTGTCGAGGATCTCGAGATCGGCGTAGAAGCCCGGTTTGATCCTCCCCTTATACTCTTCCGCGAATTCCATGTAGGCGCTCTCCACGGTGTAGGCGTCGATGGCCTGCTCCACGGTGACGCACTCCTGCGCGTTCCAGGAATATTCCTGCTTGCCGGTCAGATCCTTGCGGTTGACGGCGCAGTAGATGTTGGCGAACGGGTTGGAGTCCTCGACGGGGCTGTCCGTGCCGTACGAAGCGTGGATGCCCATGTCGATGACGGTCTTGCAGGCAAGAGACGTCTTGATGAGTTCCGGCTTGAAGCGCGTCGCCATCGTGTACTGGTCGCCCTGCAGGAACACCGGCTGGTACGCGATGAGCGAACCGGTCCGCTGGATCTCCTTCAGCAGATCCATGCTCGTGAGTTCGCAGTGGATATGGCAGTTTCTCAGCACGTTCTTGCCGTCCACGAGCACTTTTTCGTACGCCTGGTTCGTGAGTTCGACAGCTCTGTCGCCGATGTCGTGCGTGACGCACTGCAGACCGTTGGCAGCTGCCTTCTTTACGAGCGTCTCCATCAGGCCCTGTTCGAGCGAGTCGATGCCGGTGTTGCCCGGGTCGTCGACGTAGGGCTCCTTCATCAGGGCCGTACGGGCGCCGATGGAACCGTCCTTGAACATCTTGAGGGGTCCGAGGGTCAGCCAGCCGTTGTACTTGTCATACTCCTCCCTTTTGGCGTATTCGCCGGCCAGGAACGCGTCGAGGTCCTTTTCCACGAGGCAGCAGACCTGGTGACGGAAGCGCAGCGTCGCTTCGCCCGCGTCGTACAGATCCTTGTACACCTGGAAGTTCTCGTCGGAGTTCGGAAGCATGAAGCCCAGATCGTTGGACTGGACGGACGTCAGGCCGTGCTCCGTGCAGTATTTCATGGCGCTCAGCAGTTCCTTGCGCATGGTCGCGGTATCCGCGGCGGGAACGACGGGACGCACTTCGTAGACCGCGTTCTCGGTGACGTAGCCGTTGACCCGGCCGTCCGGGAAGCGCTCGATCGTGCCGCCCTCATAGAAATCGATGGGCGTATCGTCCGTGATGCCGAGGATCTCCAGCGCCTTGGAGTTCAGCGCGCACGTGTGGCCGCACACTCTTTCAAGCATGATGGGGTATTCCGTGGAGATCTTGTCGAGGTCGTCGCGGTTGGGCAGGCGCACCTTGCCCTCTTCGAACAGATCCTGGTTCCAGCCCTGTCCGTGCATGCCGTTCTTGACCATGTCGGGATGTTCGGCTGCGAACTTTTTGCAGATCTCGACCATATCCTCGACGGATTTGCAGCCGCCGATGGGGGGCTCGTTCAGGACTTCGCCGATCATCAGCAGATGCATGTGGGAGTCGTTCAGGCCGGGGATAACGGTCCTGCCGCCGCAGTCGATCTTCTCGGTCTCCCAGTCGCACTGCACCAGAATATCCGCGTTGCTGCCGACGGCCTTGATGATGCCGTCCTCCTGCAGCACCGCCTGCTCGAAATGGCCCGCGTCCACGTAAACTTTACCGTTCAGAAATGCAGTTTTACTCATACTCGCTTACCTCTCGTAAACTTTCTCGCCGCCCACGAACGTGCGGGTGACCTTTGCGTTGATGATGTCCTTCGGATCGATCGTGTACAGGTCTCTGTCCATGGTGATGAAGTCTGCAAGCATGCCCTCTTTGATCTTTCCTTTGATATTCTCGTCGCCCGTGTTCCAGGCGGATTCGGCCGTGTAGGCATAGATGGCGTCTTCGACGGAAAGCGCCTGCTCGGGCAGGTACGGGCCGTCGCCGTTCTTCGCGAGTCTCGTGACCGCGCAATACAGGCCCTGCACCGGTTCGAAGCTCTCGACCGGGCAGTCGGTGCCGAAGCTCATGTGGATGCCCATATCTTTGTACCACTTCCAGACGTAGGAGCTCTCCGCGAGTTCCTTGCCGACTCTGTCGTAGATGACGTGCATGTCGTAGTCGATGAAGATCGGCTGCACCATGACGGAAACGCCCAGTTCCTTCATGCGCTCGAGCATCGCCCTGTCGGTCACCTGGCTGTGCACGACGGTGTGGCGCGGATGCAGGTGCGGATACTTCTTCTGCGCCGCTTCGATCGCGTTCAGCACCAGCTCGATGGCGCCGTCGCCGATGGCGTGGACCGCCACGGGCACGTTCTGCCGCTGCGAGATCTCGACCATCTCGTTCAGGCCTTCCTGCGTCCACAGGCCGAGGCCGGTCGTGGAGGGATCGTCGGCGTAGGGCTTTCTCATGAGAGCCGTTCTTGCGCCGAGAGATCCGTCGGACAGCAGCTTCGTGCAGGAGATCTTCATGGTGTCGTTGCCGAAGGTGTTGTCGAAGCCTTCCGAGAACGCCCACTTCAGTTTCTCCGCGTTGAAGTACAGCATCTGGGACGCCAGGCGCAGTTTGAACGTGCCGGCCTCCGCCCTCTTTCTCATCAGGTGCTGCAGGTTGTGATACTCGCCGCCCGGGGCGTAGTTGCCCTCGTCGGACTGCACAGACGTCAGACCCTTTTCGAACAGGTCGTACTGATGCTCTTCCATCAGGTCCATCAGCTTTTCAAGCGACGGCGCGGGCAGCGTCGTCTTCATGTAGTCGAACAGGTTCTCCTTGATGACGCCGTTCAGTTTGCCGTCGGGTCCCACTTCCGCATACTGTTTGTATTTCAGGCCTTCGCCCTGGCTCATGTCGAACATCTCGATGCCCTTGCTGTTCAGGACGCCGACGTGTCCGCACGTGCGCTGGATCATCATGGGCCAGTCCGCCGTGACGGTATCGAGGTCGTCTTTCGTCAGGAAGCGCTTCTCATCCGTGAAATAGTCCTGGTTCCAGCCTTCGCCGACGAACCACAGACCGTCTTTGGTGTCGAACGTCTCCCACGCCTTCTTCATGCGGTCGAGCACTTCCTTGAGGGACGTGCAGCCGACGAGATCGACGTGGATGCGCGTCTTGACGTAGTGCAGATAGTGCATGTGGGAATCGTTGAAGCCCGGGATCAGCAGCTGGCCGCCGCAGTCGACTTCTTCGACGCTTCCGTCGTTATGCGCTGCCGCATAGGCAGCCGCGCCTTCTTCGGTTCCTACGTAGGCAAAGTACTTTCCGGTGACCACCGCGGCCTTCGCTCTGGGCTGGTCCGCGTCCATGGTCGCGATGTTCGCATTCTTGATCAGCAGTGACATGTCTGGCCTCCTATTCTTCGGTTTCAACGGCAGCTCTGGACTTCCAGAACGGCATCAGGCTTTCCTTCAGCAGGCAGTATTCCTTGTACAGCGCCTGGTATTTCTCGTGGTTGGCCATGTTGGGCTCGAACTTGTCGGTCCCTGCCTGCACGTCCACGTCGATCTTCAGCGCCGCGAGGATGAGCCTGTAGATGCCCATCAGGCCCAGTTCCTTCTCTTCGAAGCGGTACGTATCGGAGCCCATGGTATCGCACAGCATCTGGCAGATGAACGGGCTCTTGGCTGCACCGCCCGCCAGGTACAGCTCCGCGTCGCCCTTGGGCAGGTTCGCGTAGCAGTCGGCCATGGCCATGGCGACGCTCTCGAAGCTGGCTCTCGCCAAATGGTACTTCGTGTGGTGCGCGCGGATGCCGTAGAAGCCCGCGGATGCGGAGCTCAGTTTGAACGGGGCGCGCTCGCCGTTGATGTACGGCGTTGCGATGACCCCGTCGGAGCCGATGGGGATCTTGGCAAGTTCTTCGTCCGTCTTGGCGAAGCCTTCGCCTTCCAGGATCGTGCGCCTCATCCAGTCCATGGCGGAAGCGCCTGCGGTGGCAGCCATCAAGCGGATGTACGTATCCTTCTTCGTGTGGCACAGGATGGAGCCGTTCGTGGCGATGCAGCCTCTGGCGGCCTCTTCATCCATGACGACGTAGTTCGCGAGCGTCGTGCCGATGATGGAGCCTCTCTGGCCGCCCTTCATCAGGCCGCAGCCCGTCGCGATGGCCAGGACGTCCAGGCAGCCTGCGATGACGGGCGTGCCGACGCGCAGGCCCAGCTCTTCAGCGCGATCCGGATAGATCGTGCCGATGATCTCGTCGGACGTTGCGATCGGAGCGAATTTGCCCTTCATCTCGGACAGGCCGAGCTTGTCGAGCAGGCTTTCGTCGTACTGCTTCGTGTAGATATTCATCAGGGAGGTGGATGCGTCCGATGCGTCAGTGCAGATCTGTCCGGTCAGTTTGAAGTTGATCCAGTCCTTGCAGTGGAAGATCCAGGCGATCTTCGCGTAGTTCTCCGGTTCGTTCTTCTTCAGCCACGTCAGCTCCGCCGTATTGGCGCCGGGGAACATCGCTGTCGTGTTCAGCGCCAGACAGGTCGGGTTGATGGCGTCGTAGTCCATCACGGTACGGGTATCGTTCCACAGCATGGCATTGCGCACGGGCTTGCCCTGGGCGTCGATGGCCCACAGGCCGTCGCCCTGCGCCGAAATGCCGAGCGCTACGACTTCGCTCCAGATCTCCTTATTGTTCTCTCTCAGTTTCAGAATGACCCGTTTTGCAACGTTCCAGACTTCGTTCATGTCCATTTCCGATGCGCCGGAAAAAGGCATCAGAACTTCGGCCGGTTCGTTCTGGATATCGGCAAATTTACCGTCCAGGGAGACCAGGCCTGCTTTGATGCTGGTCGTGCCAGCGTCCATCACAAGAAAATACTGCATGTGCACCTCCTATTTTCTATACTCGTATTCGAGTGGTTCGTCGTTGAGATAGTGTTTTACGTCTGTGACAAATTCCCTTGTATGATTCGAGATGGCGTCCCAGGTGGCGCCCCCGATGTGCGGGGTCACGAGCACCTTGTCCGGCATCGTAAAGAATGGGTGGCTTTTGGCGATGGGTTCCTTGGAGAACACGTCGATGGCTGCGCCGGCGATCTCCCCGGTCTGCAGCGCCTCGATGAGCGCGTCTTCGTCCACGACGGAGCCCCGCGCGGTATTGATGAGATAGGCCGTCTTCTTCATGGACTTGAAGATATCCGCGTTGATGATCTTCTCCGTGTCGGGACGGTCTTTCAGGTGGACCGTCAGGATGTCGACCTTCGGCGCGATCTCTTCAAGCGTGCCGAGCTCGATATAGTCCGGCACGTCCGCCTGCGTCTTGTGCGGGCTGACCCCGTAGACCTTCATGCCGAACGCGTCGCACAGCTTCGCGACCCTGCCGCCGATGCTGCCGACGCCAACGATGCCGACGCTGTGGCCTTTCAGTTGATAACCTTTGTAGTAAGTGTAGGGGCTCGTCTCCCCTGTCGACCACGTGACGTCGCGCTTCACGGACTCGCTGCCGTGGCTGCCGATGTCGTCCGCCACAAACTTGCCGCTGCACAGATCGCGGTACGAGGCTGCGATCTTGCGCGTGACCGCGAGGATGAGGCCCATCGTGAACTCTGCGGCGCTGTCGGAATTGCGTTCGACCGCATAGCTCACCTTTATGCCTTTTTCCTTCGCGTAGGCCGTGTCCAAGTTGACCGGCGTCGCGCGCGTGCAGACGATGAGGCCGCAGTTTGGCGCCGCGTCGATCACCTCTTTCGTGACCGGGTCGTAGCTCGTGATGATGACGTCCTTGCCGGCGCAGGCCTGCTTCATCTGGTCGACGGTCAGGACCGCGTTGCCCCAGTCGTAGGTAATGTCGAGGTAGTCCTCGAGCTCCTTCGCGATTTCATAATCCATCTCCGCAGAGACGAAAGCCGTTTTCTTCATGGTCAGATCTCCTCGTGCTGCTCGTGCACCTTGCCGTAGCCCTTGAAACGCTCGACCATGCGGTCCATCTCGTCCTGCGGCAGGACGACGGGTTTCATGCCGCTCGCCTCCATGGCCATGCTCGTGCAGACCATCTTGCAGCAGAACTCAAGCTCTTCGGTGATGTTATAGGCCATGTCGAGCGTTTTGGCGCCTGCCAGAAGGCCGTGGTTTGCCAGCAGCACCGCGTTGACTCCTTCCATGGCTTTGAACGCATTTCTGGCGAGTTCCACTGTGCCGTACGTCGCGTATTCGGCGCAGTTCACGTGCGTACCGCCGAACGCGGCCAGATAGTGGATCGCAGGCAGCGGTTTACGGAAGCAGCTATATGTAGACGCGTAAGTCGTATGTGTGTGGATGACGGCGTCGATATCCGTCCTGTATTTGTAGAAGATGCGGTGCATGTCGCATTCGCTCGAAGGTACGGCGTCTCCGTCGACGATCTTCCCGGTCTGCACGTCCATCACGACGATCTGTTCCGGTTTGATGTCTACGTAGGGAATACCTGAAGGCGTGATGCACATCAGGCCCGTTTCGCGGTCACAGACGGAAAAATTGCCGCCCGTGCCCGTCGTCAGACCCTCGCGGATCGCCCGCTGTCCGATCGCGACCAGTTCTTTTCTCTTTTCTTCTAAAAGCATGTTTTCCTCCCTGCAAAAAGGGCATAGTAACTCACCATTAATCTTATAGTAAAGTCCTTGCATTTGCAAGGATAACAAAGTATACTAATCGGAGTGCGAAATCCTTATAATTTCAAGGAATTGGGAGAAACTGAGAATCATGACAAAATTGCTGTTCATCATCAATCCCGTAGCGGGAAGAAAGCACGCGGGGTCGTCCATGTACAACGTCGTGAAGAGATTCTGCGACTCTGGCTATTCCGTGACCATCGCGGTCACGCAATATAAGGGTCACGCGAAGGAACTGGGCTTCATCGCTGCGAACGAAGGCTTCGACCTCGTGGTCCTGACCGGCGGCGACGGCACGCTGAACGAGGTCACGTCCGGCATCGTCGAGAGCGGAAAGCACATCCCCTTCGGTTACCTGCCCGCCGGCAGCACGAACGACTTCGCGCGCACGCTGGGCATCTCCACCATCCCCCTCAAGGCGACGGAGCACATCATCCAGGAGATCCCGACGAAGCTCGACATGGGCGATTTCAACGACGGACAGCAGCACTTCATCTACATTGCTTCGTTCGGCGCGTTTACGGAAGTATCCTACAGCGCATCGCAGTCAGCCAAGAACAAATTCGGCCACCTCGCCTATCTGTACGAGGGCATCAAGGACATGGGCAAGGTGCGCGCCTACAACACGACTGTGACCACGGATGACGGCCGCGTTTATAAGGGCCGCTACATCTTCGGCAGCGTCACGAATACGCGCTCCATCGCCGGGCTCATCACGCTGTACGACAAGAAAGTGGACCTGAACGACGGGCTGTTCGAGGTCATGCTCATCAAGGAGCCGAAGGACCCGATCGATTTCAGCAACATCATCCTCGGACTGACCACGACGGTGCAGGGCAACGAAATGTTCGAGTATTTCCGGGCGTCCGAAGTGACGTTCCAGATGCCGAAAAGCGCACCCTGGACCTGTGACGGGGAAGAAGCCAAGCATAAAGAAGGCGTGATCCACATCAGGAATCTCAAAGATGCGCTTACGATCTACAAGTAAAACAAAACAGAGCCTCACCAGACGGTGAGGCTCTGTTTCTTTTTGTCTTTATTCCGCCAGCATGTCGTCCAGCGCGGCCTTGCGCAGGAACAGTTCCTCCAGCAGCGGACTGTAGTCCATTTCCGTGCGGGCACGCAGCAGTTCGCAGATCTCAGACGACTTTTCGTAAAGCGGGGTCAGCGCCAGGTTGCCCAGCACACCCTTCAGCGCGTGGGACGCCTCGAACGCAGCGTCCAGGTCGCCGCCCTCCAGCGACATCTTCAGGTTGTTGAAATTCACGTCCATCAGCGCCATGCCGATCAGGCGGAAGTAGAACGCTTCGTTGCCCATGCAGCGTTCCAGTCCTTCCGTGGTATTTGCGCCGTATTCGTTCAGTTTCTCTATCGTCAGCATCGTTCTATCCCCCTTTTCTGAATATTAACCGAGCCGTTTCACCATGTTTTCGTAATTCGCGCAGGCCATGAGCGCGGTCTCCTTCGCGATGCGACCTTCCTTGTAAAGCTTCAGCAGGCTGCCGTCCATCGTGCACATGCCTTCCGCGGCTCCCGCCTGCATCGCGGATTCGAGCTGATGCAGCTTGTCCTCGCGGATCATGTTCTGGATGGCCGTCGTGGACTTCATGATCTCGAACGCCGGGATCAGGGTGCCGTTCACGTCGGGAATGAGCTGCTGGCAGACGATGCCCTTGAGCATCTGCGACAGCTGGATCTTCACCTGCTGCTGCTGATTGGCCGGGAACACGTC
The DNA here is from genome assembly GCA_017557505.1 of Bacillota bacterium. Classification (GTDB taxonomy): domain Bacteria; phylum Bacillota; class Clostridia; order Peptostreptococcales; family Anaerovoracaceae; genus RUG11894. Next base: position 24,735 of record JAFYYP010000031.1, read on the forward strand.
CAGGATGCGGTTGATGGTGTTCGCCGCGCTGCTTGTGTGCAGCGTGGACAGCAGCAGCACGCCTGTCTCGGCAGACGTGATGGCGGCGGATACCGTATCGTAATCCCTCATCTCGCCCAGCAGGATGACGTCCGGGCTTTCGCGCAGCGCCGACCGCAGCGAATCCATGTAGCCCGGCGTATCGATGGAGATCTCGCGCTGGGTGACGATGGACTTCTTGTGCGGATGAATATATTCGATGGGGTCTTCCATCGTGATGATGTGCGCCTCGCGGCTGGCGTTGATCCGGTCGATCAGGCAGGCCAGCGTCGTGGATTTGCCGGACCCTGCGGAGCCCGTGATCAGCACGAGACCTTTTTTCGTGTCCGCGAGCGACAGGACGGATTCCGGGATGCTGAGTTCCGCCGGGTCGGGCAGTCCGAAGCGGATGACCCGGATGACCGCTGCCAGAGAGCCTCTTTGCCGGAACACGTTGACGCGGAAGCGGCCCGTGCCGGGCAGAGCGAACGAAAAGTCGTCGTCCAGACCTTTCTCCACGTTCGTTTTGCTTCTGCCGCTGATCTCGTAGATATCGTCCACGCATGCGCGGATGTCCGACGGGATCATCTTCGGGCGGTCCAGCCGCTCCTGCACGTTGCCGATCTTGTACGTGATGGGGAGCCCCGCGACCACAAAGATGTCTTTGACGTCTTTGCGGACAGCCTGTTCGAGGATCGTGCGGATCTCCATGGATTCGTAAGCTTTTTTCTCGACGTCAGTCATAAGCGCTACTCTCCTGTCCAGATATTGTCGAGCTCGGTATCTTCTTCCCAATCCCGGATGAACTTCCAGGCGGCGATATCGTATGTGCCTTTGGCATTTCTCTTCAGCGTGTAGTCCAGGCGCAGCTGCCCGGTCTCCTGCGCGGCGGAACCGAGCGTGCCGCTGATCTCCGCCCGTCCTGCTTCAGGCGCTCTTCCTTCGCAGACGTCCGCAAAGAACTGCTGCCCTTCCGCTTCCAACGCATAGCGCTCGGTCACGGTGTCGGCGTAACGCTGTGCCAGGCGCAGGTCGGCCTGGCCCGTCGTGACCGACAGGAAAGCCAGGATCGTGAGGCAGATGGCGATGACCGCCAGCAGCAGAGCGAGCGGCCCTAATTTGATGGGTACGTGCTTCATCGTCCTGCCTCCTGAATGTAAACAGCTGTTTCCAGCTCATAAATAGGATCTTCTGTGTTGGGGGTCCGGTAGACGGAGATCTTTCCGTCTGCCAGGGTCGCATCCTTGTTCGTCTGCGGCTTCCAGAAGATCTGCACCATGTAATACGGTCCTTCCTCGAAAGTGGCGGGTTTCAGATCCTTGTCGTAATAGGCGAAGATCAGGGCTTCCTGCCGCGAACGGGCTTCGACCGGGTACTGACTGGAGGTGCTGGCGATGGAAGCGTTTTCTCCCTCGTTCAGCAATTCGGTAAGTTCCGCCGGGCCTTCGGCCGCAGCGAAACGCTCCGCCGCAGATTCCGCCAGCCGGACGGCGTTCGTCAGATCCTTCGCCTTCGTGCTCTCGAGTTTTCCAAGACCGAACACGTTCGTCAGCAGCAGAATGACCGCGATAAAGCAGACGATCAGCAGGATCGTCTCGATATAGAAAGCCGTGATGTGCTCGTGTTTGTTCTTCACTGCACACCTCCTTCGCTGCGGACGTAAATATAAGACTTACCGGCGTCCGTCGTGACCGCCAGCAGCCCGTCCTGCACCTCTTCCACGAGGAAGACGCCCGTTTCACCGATGATCTCGGCATTCTCCGGGTCAAGCGGCGCATCCGTCTCGCTGTATTCTTCCACGAGGTTGCCGTCCAGCAGATACAGGCGGGACGTGAAGCCGGTATCCCCGTCCGCGATGACGAGGACGGAAGAATCTCCGTCCTGACGGATCTCGACGCAGCCTTCGCCGTCGCAGCTCTTCAAACAGGTCGAGACGTAGGAAAGCAGCACGCGCGAATCGTCGTTGGCGTGCTGGGCCGCGACCGCTCCCCGGTAGTTCTGCGCGCCGAAGATCAGCAGCAGAAAGAAGCCGATCAGGAACAGAGCGGCGATGCCTATGGAATATAAGCCGAGCGGTGAAGTTTTCTTATCTTTGAACGACATAGTACTCCGTCCGTTTATTTATGGATCACCGTGATGTCGGGAGGCAGATTCGACGCGAACGCCTCGTACACCACGTAATAATCGTCTGTGTTCACCTGCAGGCCGTAGTGATCCTGCAGGTATTCGATATCCGGCGGATAGACGCCTTCCACGACGTAGCACTGCAGCGCGCTGCGCCGGATGGCGTCGCGGATGGCCGTGACCGTCTCTTCGTCCAGATCGCCGGAGCTCCCGGACAGCACAAAACCTGCGCACACTGCAGCGAGGATGCACAGGCAGACGACCAGTATGATCCCTGTTTTCTTCTTACGTTTATCCTGATACATGGTTTAACCCACGGAATTCATCATGCCGATGAGCGGCAGCATCACGCTCAGCAGGGACAGCCCCACCGTGACCATCAGAATGCCGGACAGCAGCGGGTCGACGAAGCCGACGACGCGGTCCACACCGTCCGAACAGTTGTCTTCGAGCAGGCCGGTCAGGCGCTCCAGCACCTCTTCCAGGTTGCCGCTGCGTTCGCCCGCCAGCAGCATGCGGCCGTACGTGGGCTCGAACAGTTCCTCGTCGTACGCGGCCTGGGCGATGCTGTGGCCCTCGAGCATCTCTGCCGAAACTCTCTTCAGCTTCTCTTCCACAGGACCGTAATCCGCCATGGGGATGCTCTTCTCCACCGCTTCGTCCTGCATGTCGCCGCTCGCGATAAACGTCGCCAGCGCGGACGTGAAACGGAACATGGCCATATCCTCCAGAATAGAGGCGCAGGCCGGGAACTTGCACAGGAAGCTTTCCACCGACGCGCGGTTTCCGCTCTTCCACATGCGGTAGCCGATCAGCAGGATAGCCGCGATGACGATCAGCACGATGAGCGCGATCCAGCAGAAGACGTAGGCCCAGCGCACGTAAGCGTACGAAGACGCGGCAAGGCTGCCTGTCAGTCTCTCGTAAACCGAGGTGAACGACGGCAGCACCATCTTGATCATGACTGCCAGCAGCATGATGATCAGCGCGATCATGACTGCGGGATATGTGAGGGCATTTTTGATCTTTTCCGAGATCGTCTTCTGGTCCGCGTAGTAGCGCGCCAGCCGGAACAGGATGCCTTCCAGCTTGCCGGACGTTTCGCCGGCCTCCACCATCTGCAGCGCGTAATCCGGGAAGATGCCGCTTTGCTTCATGGCTGCGGCGAGGCCTTCTCCGGCGTCAACGTGCTCTTTCATGACAGAAAGACCGGATTCCAGAATGCCGCCGGTCTTCGTCTTACCGTGTTGGAGCAGATCCATCGCCTCATCCACCTGGATGCCGGAGCGGATCATCATGGCCATGCTCTCGCAGAAGGCGCTTACGCCCATATGGTCTAATTGCTTGCTCATCGTTCGATACTCTCTTTAATACATGTAAACGTCTTTATAGTTGCCGCCGTCCCCGATGAAATTGCCGTCCGCGCCGTTGGCGGAGAACGTCAGATCCATGCGGGTCCAGTTCTGGGGATTCAGCTGATAACTGACGGTGACCCATCCGCTCTCCTTCGTGTAGAACATGTTCCACGCGTGATACAGTCCGTTCGGAGAGACGTAGCCGAAGATGACCTTCGTCGGGATGCCCTGGCTGCGCAGCATGGAAGCCGCGAGCGAAGCGTAGTCGAAGCAGATGCCCTTGCCGGTCGTCATGGTCTCGTCGGGCGTGGGCAGGTAGCCGGACTGCACGGTCTTCGCCTTCTGGTGGTCGTATTTGACCGTATTGCAGACGAAGTCGTAGATCGCCTTGATCTTTTCCAGATCCGTCTTGCAGCTCTTTGTGAGCTCCACGGCCTTGGCAACGCACTTGGAATCCTTGTTGTAATTCACGTAGGCACTCGGGCGCAGGAACGGCTGGAACTGATCTTTGAGTGTGACCGCGCAGACGACGGAATGGATCTCCGCATATTTCTTTTCCGACGTATTCTTCATGATGCGGAACTTGTACTCGCCGTTTCCGCTCTGCAGCGGGAAGATCGAGGGTGTGCCGTCGTTCTTCATGTCGTAATTGTATTTGATCTCTCCGCAGATGACCTGGAACTTCAGGCGCTTGTCGGAGATCGCCGCGACGGCGACGTAGCCGTCCGAAACGTGGGAAACGTCGATCCAGGCGTTGCCTTTTGCATTCGCCTTACCCTTGTCGAACACGGACTCCAGGATGGTAGGTGCCGAGGCTGTCTCGGCGCTCACCTGGACGGTCTGGGAATCCGCATAAGCGGTATACGATTGTTCGATGGCGCCCGAGCATGCGGTAAAGGTAAGCAGTACGGACAGCGTCAGGGCCAGCAATCTTCTCTTCTTCACGGGAGGATCTCCTTTACGTTACTTGTATTATATAGGAAGCAAGCAATTTTATCCATATAGAACTGTTTACCGATTAGACGGACAGTGGGAAGTTTTTGTTTCATAAAAAAGACCGGGCGTTTTTCCCAGTCTTTTGCGGCGTGAGTTTATGCTATTCACAGGCCAGCGCAATAATGGCGTCCGCGATCATGCAGCAGTTGAAATACAACTGTTCGAGGTCGATGAATTCGTTTGCCACGTGGGCATGCGCTTCGCACAGATAGCCTTCCGGACCGAAGCTGACCGCGTTGGGCAGATGGCGCGCATACGTGCCGCCGCCGATGTGCATCGGCTTCATATTCTCGCCTGTGCGGCTGTTGAACACGTCCATGAGCTTCTGCACGAACGGCGTGTCGTCCGGAATGCAGTATCCCTGACCGAACTCATATTCTTTCAAGGTTGCGCCGGCTTTCGCCATGCCTGCTTCGAGTTTTTTCCGGACCTCGTCTGAGGACATGGAGATGGGTACGCGCAGGTCGAACGTGACGGTGTAGCCCGCCTCGTTCCAGTTCATGAGGCCTGCGTTGAACGTCAGGCGGCCGGAGGCGTCTTCCTGATCCAGGTCGAACGGTTCGCCGTACAGCGTCATGCCGAGCACGTCCGCCAGGCCGCGCACGGCTTCGCCGTCTTCGCCTTCGAGAGGCAGCTTTGCCAGCAGCTGCAGCATGGCCTGCATCGCGTTGTCGCCGTCCGCCGGCATGGATGCGTGAGCCGTGTTGCCGATCACTTTGATCTTCGTGGCGTCCCCTTCTTCCGTGAGCACGACGCCGAACGGGCGGTCCTCCGCATAGCTCTCCGCAATGGGCTGGACGATCTCGATGGACAGAGGCACGAGACCTTCCGCTTCGCCCGGGACCGCGTTGACCACGGTGCCGGACTGCAGGCGGATATTCGAATCATAGCGGCGCTCGAATGCAGCTTCCGCCCTGCTCTTTTCGGAGTTCGTCAGCGGATATTCGCCGTCCGGGGAAATGGAGAAGTCAGGCGCAGGTCTGTGCGCCAGGAAGTATTCCAGGCAGCGCATGCCGGTCTCTTCGTTGCAGCCCAGGATGAGGTTGACGTTCTTCTTCAGCTTGTAGCCGCACTCTTTGACCGCTTTCAGCGCCCACAGGGAGGCCACAGCCGGACCCTTGTCGTCGATGGCGCCGCGGCCGTACAGCTTGCCGTCCGCGATGACCGCGCCGTACGGCGGATAGTCCCAGCCCGTGGATTCGGGCACGACGTCCAGATGGGCGAGGATGCCGAAAGTCTCAGGCTTTTCGCTCTCCGGAACCTCTGCGGGAACGAAGATGCTGCCGCAGTAGCCATCCACGCTCTCGCCGTCGAATCCGAGGCGTTTCGCGATTCCCAGCGCTTCCTGCAGGCAGTCATACGTGATGGGGCCGAACGGCTTACCTTCTTCGGGGACTGCCGTCTCGTCCTCCACGGTGCGGTAGCGCAGCAGAGTTTGCAGATCTTCGATGACTTCCGGCTGATGCGCTCTCAGCCAGGCGTCTATATTTACGTCTCTTGCTTTCATAGTGCTCCTTATTTCAGCAGTGCTCTCATGATGGATTTGTAGCAGCCGTACACGCCGTCCAGCTGGGTCAGCTCGATGTACTCGTCGATGACGTGGGCCTGGCTCTCGTTGGAAGGTCCCATGCCGAGCGTCGGAATGCCCGCCTCGCCTGCATAGTGCGACGCGTTGGTGCAGAAGTTGTAGATGGTGATCTCAGGATTGAAGCCGTCCGCCTTCAGCTGGTTATAGGCAGCCTGGACGAAATCGTCTTCTTTCTTGTACAGCCAGCCCGGGAAGAAACGCTCGCCGCGGATCTTCGCGCCGGTGTAACAGTCCTCTTCGCCAACGGCGTAGGAGACCTTCGCTTTCAGCTGGGGATCTTCCGCCATCATCTTATCGAGCAGCGCCTGCAGCGGGGCGAGGACGCTTTCCTTCGTTTCGCCGGTCAGCAGCCGCCTGTCGTAGGTGCAGCGGCAGTATTCCGGAACGACGGAAGCGCCGGGATACGGGCTGGACTTGATGTCCGTCAGTTCCAGGATTCCCTTGCCCAGCACGGGATGTTCTTCCGGAACGAGCTTGCGGATCTCTTCGATGACCTTCGCCATCTTGTACACCGCGTTGATGCCCTTGTCCGGGTTCGCGGAATGCGCAGGCTTGCCGAACGTCTCGACGACGATCTCCGCGCGGCCTCTCTGGCCGATCTTCAGGTTCAGATCCGAAGCTTCGCCGATGACCACGACGTCGGGCTTGACCGCCGCGCTGATCTTCGAGCTCGCGATGCCTTCGAAGCACTCTTCGTGCACGACGCCCGCGATCCAGATCTCGCCGGCAAAGTCGCGGTCCGTCTCGTCCGCAAAGTCCGCGGCGGCCATGCACATGGCGGACAGCGCGCCCTTCATGTCGGACGTGCCGCGGCCGTAGAGCTTGCCATCCTTGATGTCTCCTGCCCAGGGATCCATGGTCCATTTCGTCAGGTCGTTGACGGGAACAGTATCCATATGGCCATCGAACAGGATCTTTTTGCCGGGTCTTTTGCCCTTGATGCAGCCCATAATGCTGCCGTATTCGTCGACTTTAACCTCATCGAAGCCTCTTTCGACAAAAAACTGTTCCAGAAGAGCGGCGACGCCGCCCTCTTCGCCGGAAACGCTGCCGGCCTGGATCAGTGACTGTAAAAACGGTACGAGTTTTTCGTTCTGCATAGTCGCGTCCTCCTCTCGCTACGCTTTCAGTATATCATAAAAGGCTATTGTTTTCCCTGCTGTTTGCACCACGTATCCATAACGACGTCTGTGGGCAGGAATTTGACCAGTCTTACCTGCCGGCGCACGGGAGCGCCGAGGATGGAGACCTTCTTTTTCTTCTTCAGATCTTTCATGGCCTGTTCGATCACCTGCTGCGGCGTATACCAGCGATCGTAGTATTTGATCGTATCGTCGTGCACCGCGCGGTCCATGAACTCCGTTTTGATCCAGCCCGGGCACACGCACATCACGTGCACGCCGCGGGACTTCAGTTCCCTGCCGAGTCCCCGGGAAAAACTTAAAACGTAGGCTTTGCTGGCCGCGTAGACGTTCAGGAACGGCACGGGCTGCCAGCTGGAATTGGAGCCGAGGTTGACGATGCTGTCGCCCTTTTCCATATACGGCAGACTGAGCAGGCACATGGCGGTCAGGGCCTTGTCGTTCAGGTCGACGATGCCGAGCTGACCCTCGAGATCCATGTCCTCGAACGTGCCGAACAGGCCGTAGCCTGCGGCATTCACAAGGATGCGGATGCGCGGCTTTTCCGCCTCGAGCAGCTGCTTATATACTTCGAAATTCGCGGTGTCCGACAGGTCCCAGGCCAGCGGCCGCACCTTTGCCCGGCACGTACCCTGCAGTTCCTGCAGCCGATCTTCCCTGCGGGCGATCACCCAGAGTTCGTCCAAGACGTATTCCTTGTCGATCGCATATACGAATTCCCTTCCCATGCCGGAGGACGCTCCGGTGATGACGGCAATATTCATGCGGGTCTCTCCTGATCAAAAAAACTAAATAGCAGTATAAAAGATTCGCTACATCTATGCTTATTGTACCACACGTAAGTTATAGCAAAACGACAAAGGCAATTATGATTATTATCATAAACTTCTTTGTTATCTAAGTTTTTTTTAGAGTCAAATAGAAAAAGCCTTTATTCAACGCCCTTTAATAAAGGCATTATAAGACCGGCAAGATCATCTACATAAAATATGCCGGAAAGATGAACGATGCAGGATATAGAAAAGATCTGCTGCACCGGATCGACGAATATGCGAATGCAGGCGTTTATCTGAGTGTCAATCTCTTCGTGATCGCACCGGCACCTGGAGAAGGGTTTGATATGGAGGCTGTGATCGACCGGCTAAAAGGAATCTTTGGAATCTAAGTGATTTTTGAGGAATAACTATAACTGCCTTTATTTTGCAAGGTTGTTTTTTCGTTTTACAAAGAATGTCCTTAATCCTGAAACGGAATAAGGACATTCTCACAATTAAATGATTATTGACCTTAAAAACAAGGGCTAAACCCTTTGTTAAAAAGAATTGCCTTTGACAAACTGCTGCCGATGTACTTTACCGCGGCTTGATTCTGAACAACCCGTGGCGATTGCAGTAGGCATACAGATACTGCACGCGGTCGATCTTGAACCGGGCCGCTGCGTTCCCTTCCGGATACAGTTTTACAAGCTGCACGCCCTGATCGGATACGGCAGCCATGAACGTGATGGAATGACCCTTCTCCATGGGATGGCAGACCGAAACATAATACTCGTCTTCCGCGATCTCCGTCCTGATCGTATGCTCTTCATCCGGTTCTTCCGGTTCCAGCGGGGGCAGCGCGATGCCGCAGCAACTGATGACGGCTTCCCCGGCCGCACAGATCACGTTGCCACAGACAGGGCAGACATAAAAGACCGTCTTGGTCATATTCGCGGAACGGTTTCTGTTCTGAATAGCGTCGCCGGAGAACAGTTCGATCATGGAAATGCCAAGCGCTTCAGCCAAGGATTCCAGCAGACTGATGTCCGGCAGTCCCTTTCCGGTCTCCCACTTGCTGACCGCCTTGCTGCTGACGTGGATCTTAGCCGCCAGTTCCTCCTGGGTCATCTGTTTGTTTTCGCGGAGCCTGCGGATCACAGCCCCGGTCACGTAACTATCCATATCTCTTTTCCCTCCTTGCTACGCTACAAGTGTATCCCATACGGAAGCGATCCGCCACCTACGCATCGTAGAGAACGCATAAAAAGCGGAGTTGCCCCCGCAGCTCCGCTTTTATCGTATCTGTAATCCCCTTTTGAACGTTTTATTGCATTACGATCTTCACAGCCTTTATCAGGTCGTCGGAAAGATCCATGCTCTGCAGCACCTCGAGCGTGTGGACGTAAGACTTGTTTACGTTCACATCCAGCACGGTGTGCTTGTAGATCGGCTGCCCGGCATCGTTGTAATCGTAGTAATTCCAGGCGTTCCCGTTCACGTACTCCTCCGGCGCAGACGGATCGCAGGATTCGCGGCAGTCCAGATGGATATTGATGTAAGGAGCGTAGTCTTTGTCGTCGAACAGGCGGTCGTAGTCGTACGTCCGGACGTCTTCGCGGATCGCCTTCAGCAGCGCTTCCTTTTCCGCCAGACGCGACGTGCCCATGGGCATGTTGTCCTGTTCATAGCTTTCCCAGTTCGTGAATTCGCCCTGCGAAGCATTCGTCAGATTGTAGCCTTCCAGCGTAAAGTCCGTATTGACTGCGCCGATGTTCAGCAGCAGGTCGTACAGGCCGCCGTTCTCCGCGCTGTTCCAGACCGCACGCATACCTTCGTCCTTCATCAGCATGCCGGCCGGGATCGTATAGTTGCGCGACATCGGCAGACCGTTCTTCATCGTGTATTCGATGTTGAAGCTGATGGGCCGGGTCAGCGGATCCTCGTAATCCCTGGAATCGTACGAATAATCCATGCTCGTATAATTGCCCAGCCACAGGTTCTGGTAGTTCTCCGGGTCGCTGACGATCAGGCGGTGGAATTCCGTGACCTTTTCGATGTTCGCCGGATCCGTGATCTTGTCGGGCAGGCCGTCGAGGCCCATGTCGAACACGTTGGACTGGATCTGCACTTCCTTGACCCGCGACGCGTCAGGCACCCTTTTCTGGTAGCCGACGAGATCGAAGCGGAACACGCAGATGCAGGCCGCGATCACGAGCGCGTACACGAGACCGGACGTCAAGCATTCCTTCGTGAAGATCTTCGTGGACTTGTTGACGATCATCTGGCTGACGACGTAGCCGACCACGAAACCCGGGATGAACGCCGCCACGCCGAGCTGTCCGTGGAACACGAAGCCGGTCAGGCTGCTGCAGACGAACACCATCAGGAAACCGATGATGTACTTCGCCGGGCGGAACACGTAGCTTTCGCCTGCGCGTTCCAGATGTCTGGCCTTGTACAGCAGGTACGCCAGCACCGTGATCACGAGCGCGATCACCAGGTAGATCGCGACCTCCTTAGCCGACAGACGGTCGTCCAGGATCCTGATGTACGGGTTCATGCGCAGCGCGACTTCTTCGATCAGCGTGCCGGCGTTGAATCCGTATTCGAAGATGTCCATGTAACCCATCAGGACGAGGTACACGACAGGCACGATGAAGTTCAGCGCGGCAGCCGTCAGCGTGTGGATGACGGACAGGCCGCTGATGCTCGCTGCGAACACCGAGATGGAATACACGAACGTGATGATCGTGAACTCCTCGAGGAAGAACCTTGCGAAGTCGCCGAATGTGAATACACTCGATGCATCCATGTAATATTCAGGCCTTACGCCGGTGTTCATCGCGAGCAGGATGAGCGTGATGACCAGCACAGGCAGCAGCGCCATGACGAGTCCGCTCACGTAGTTGCTCACGAACAGGCTCTTCCGCGAGTACGGCATGGCGTGCATGACCCCGGCGGAATTCGTCCGGTGCAGGTAGCTGAACACCGCGACGGCCAGAGCGACCGGCAGAAGAATGTTCAGCATGATCGGCGCCGGATTGATGTGCCGTAAGATGGTGCTCATCATGCTGTAGCTATACGGGCGGCCGCCCAGCGCGAGCGCGAACGGTCCGCAGACGATCCAGAACAGGAAGCCGCCGGCCATGATGGGCCAGAAACGTTTGAAGTTTTCCCGGATCAGGGTGAGATCAAGACAGGAGCTGCGCGATGTCATCGTTCTCACCTCCCATCTCGAAGATAAACACCTCTTCCAGCGACAGAGGCAGCATGTCGAAGATGATCGGATCCGCCGCGTAGACGGCCTTTTCGACGTCCTCCCTCGCGCCGCGGATGATCAGATGCTCGACGCTGCCGGACTTCTCGCGGTGCGCGACGTTCAGTCCCGCAAACGCGCGGTCCGCGTCTTCCTGGTTGTGGAAAGCCGCCTGCACCTTGTGGATATCGGACTTCAGTTCATCCAGGTCGCGCTCGATCTTCATCTCGCCGTGCGACAGGATGCCGATGGAATCGCAGATGCCTTCCATTTCCTTTAAGTTATGCGAACTGACGAGAACGGTCATCTGCCGCTCCGCCACGTCGTCCACGATGTATTTCCAGACCTTCTTGCGCACGATGGGGTCCAGCCCGTCGATGGGCTCGTCCAGCACGAGGAAGTCCGGCATGCAGCTCATCGTCAGGATGAACTGCGCCTGTTTCTGCATGCCTTTGGAGAACCTGCTGAGCCTGCTGCGTTCGGGCAGCGCGAAATCCGCCACCATCGCGTCGTACCGGTCTTCGTTCCAGTTCGGATACAGACCCTTGTAGAAGCGGCTCATGGCGCGCAGCGTGTAGGATCCGAAGAAGAACAGTTCGTCGGGGATGTACCCCAGTCTCTGTTTGACCGCGACGTTATCGAACACGTCCTGCCCGTCCATCTGCACTGTGCCGGTATCGGCTTTCAGTACCCCTGTCAGATGGCGGATCAGCGTGGTCTTGCCGCTGCCGTTGACCCCGATCAAGCCGTAGATCGATCCTTTTTCGACGTTTAAATGTAAATTGTTGAGCGCCTGGAAGCCGTCAAACTGCTTGTTCAGGCCTTGTACGTTGATCATTCCCCGCCCTCCTTTCTGCCGGCGATCTCCGTTAATTTCGTTCTGATTGCATCCTCGCTGACCCCGAGATACCGCAGCTGGCGCACGCAGTCTTCGATCATGTCGTAGATGCCTGCCGCCTTGCTCAGGTCAGGGTCTTCCGGTTTTTCTGCCACAAAACAGCCAAGTCCCGAGACCGTATAGATATAACGGTCCGCCTCCAGCTGGCGGTAAGCCTTCTGGATAGTGTTCGGGTTGACGGTGAGCGTTCTGGACAGTTCCCGGACAGAGGGCAACTTGTCGCCGGCTTTCAGGATACCGCGGGAAATGAGCTCTTTAAAACCGTCTATGATCTGTTCATAGATGGATTTTCTGCTTTTCAGATCCAGCTGTATCATCTGAGCGCCTCCTTTGATGTATTAACTGTACTACTTCACATAGTACGGTGTCAAGTACTTTTTCAAAAAGCAAAAACCCCGGATCGTGATCCGGAGCTTTTGCTGTGTGTATTCAACGGCAACAGGGTTGGAGCTGTTGCTCTGTACAAATTATATCTGTATCTTCGGTAGGTTGTCAACAAAGATCACAGAGATTTCTTCGCGATCTCCTGCTGCAGCATGCCGATGAATTCTTCCTTGGAGAACTCGCCCATGTCGCCCGCTTTCGACGAACGCACGCTCAGCATGCCACCCGACGCCTCTTTCTCGCCGACGACGACGATATAGGAATCTCTGGCCAGCACGGCCTCACGCACTTTGTAGCCCGTCTTTTCGTTGCGGGCGTCCACTTCCGTGCGCAGCCCTGCCGCTTCCATCTCGTCCGCCAGTTTCCACGCGGCTTCGTTGTATTTCTCGGAAACGGAGATCAGTTTGACCTGCACCGGAGCCAGCCACAGCGGCAGTTTGCCCTCGAAATGCTCGATCAGCACGCCCATAAAGCGTTCGATGCTGCCGAACACCGTGCGGTGAATCATGACGGGCCTGTGCTTTTCGCCGTCGGAACCCGTATACGTCAGATCGAAGCGCTGCGGCAGCTGGAAATCCAACTGCACCGTACCGCACTGCCACGTACGTCCGATGCAGTCCTTCAGATGGAAGTCGAGCTTCGGACCGTAGAAAGCGCCGCCGCCCGGAGCGATATCATAATCGATGCCCAGCTCCTCCACGGCTTCTTTCAGCGCCTTTTCGGCCATCTGCCATTCTTCCCTGCTTCCGATGGAGTTCTGCGGCTGTGTCGCCAGTTCCACGCGGTATTCGAAGCCGAACACACCGTAGATCTCGTCGATGAGCTTGATGATATCCTTCAGTTCGTCCTTCACCTGGGACGGCAGCGTAAAGATGTGCGCGTCGTCCTGCGTGAATTCCCGCACGCGCATCAGGCCGTGCAGCGTGCCGGACGGTTCGTGACGGTGCACGTGACCCAGTTCGGACAGCCGTACCGGCATGTCGCGGTACGAATACATCCTGCGCTTATACGCCAGCAGAGCGCCCGGGCAGTTCATGGGCTTGATGGCGTAGTCCGCGCCGTCGATCTCCGTCAGGTACATATGCTCCTTGTAGTGGTCCCAATGGCCGCTCGTGTGCCACAGATCCTCGCTTAAGATGATCGGCGTACGGATCTCGTTGTAGTGGCGTTCGGCGTGCAGCGCCTTCCAGAACGACATGAGTTCGTTGCGCACGGTCATGCCCTTCGGCAGATACAGCGGGAAGCCGGGGCCTTCAGCCGGGAACATGAACAGGTCCATTTCCTTGCCGATCTTGCGGTGATCTCTGCGGCGCGCCTCCACGAGGTTCTGCAGATATTCGTCCAGCATGCTCGGCTTGGGGAATGAAATGCCGTAGATGCGCTGCAGCATCTTGTTCTTCTCGCTGCCGCGCCAATACGCCCCCGCGACGCTCATGAGTTTGAACGCGCGCACCTGGCTCGTCCGCTCCAGCAGCGGGCCGTTGCGCAGATCGGAGAATTCGCCCTGGTCGTAGAACGTCAGTACGGACGATTCCGGCAGGCTGTTGATGATCTCGATCTTGTACGGCTGGTTTTTCGCGACGGCTTCGCCCAGCGCTTCCAGGCGGGTCGCCTCGCGGCGCACGATAGGAAGATCTTCGCGCACGATGCGCTTCATCTCCGCTTCGATTGCCGTAAGATCGCTTTCCGTAAACCGGTGATCCAGATCGATATCGTAATAGAACCCGCTGTCGATCGCAGGGCCGATGGCGAATTTTGCCTCGGGGAACAGCCGCAGAACGGCCTGCGCCATGATCTGGGAACTCGTCTCCCAGAAGACCCTCTTCTCTTCAGGTGTTTCGAATGCTGTTTTCTGTGTTGCGATGCTCATAGTCTGCCTCCGCGCATGCGTCATTCCATACACAATTAATATACCGATTCTTCGGCGTAAAATCAAGTTCGTTGCGCAGACCCACTTTTTTGTTGGTTTTGTGAAGAAAGTTTGTTGTCCTTTTCACAATTGTAGTATAATTGACCTGTCTGAAAAGCGCTGCATCGTTCTTCAGACGTGTGTAAACAATTCAGATTGGAGGAAAATCTAGTATGAACACAAAGAGAATCCTTGCAGTCCTCGTGGCCCTGGCCATGATCTTCTCCCTCGCAGCCTGCACGAGCGGCGGCGGAACAGAACCCGCGCCTGCTCCCGAAGGCGGCGGCGAAGAAGCAGGCACCGGTCCCGACGGACGCACTTATGCCGCAGAGCAGGTCTACCGCACGCTGTACTCCAGCGAAATGACCACGATGAACTATCTGGTCAGCGGCACCACCTACGAGCTGGAAGTCGGCGCCAACACCATCGACTCCCTCGTAGAGAACGACACCTACGGCAACATCGTTCCCTGCGCAGCCGAGAGCTGGGAAGAGAGCGACGACGGCCTCGTATGGACGTTCCACCTCAGACCTGACCAGTACTGGTATGACAAGGACGGCAACCAGATGGCTCCCGTCACCGCAAACGACTACGTAGCCGCAGCCCGCTATGTCTGCGACTCCGCGAACGACTGCGGCAACAGCTATCTGATGGACGGCTGGCTCGTCAACGCCACCGGCCTGCTCGAATACACTGCAGCCAAGCTGGTCGCCGTGGAACAGGGCACCGAGGGTGAAGACGACGACTACGTCTTCGACGCCGACGGCAAGATCTATGAAGTCACCGAAGACGGTTACGCCGAAATGGAAGAAGTCAAGCCCGAAGATCTGGGCGTCGTAGCAGTGGACGATCTGACTCTGGAATATCATCTGGAGAAGCCCCGTCCCTACTTCCCGACCGTTCTGCAGTTCGGTACCTACTGGCCTGCTCCGGCTTCCCTGCTGGAGGAGCTCGGCCCCGACTACGGCCTGGACAACGAATCCATGTGGTTCAACGGCGCTTACATCCTGCAGGTCGCTCAGCCCCAGCAGAAGAGAGTCTACGTGAAGAACGAGAACAACTGGGATGCTGAACACATTTACATCGAGCGCATCGAAGAGACCTACAACCAGGAAGCTGCCACGCTGGCTCCCGAAATGTTCCTCAGAGGCGAAGTCGACTCCGCTTCCATCGGTTCCGATATCGTAGCCGACTGGCTGGCCGACCCCGAAAAGAGCAACATGGTCTGCACCAGCAGGATCGTGGGCGACTACTCCTACTTCTTCGGTTTCAACTTCGAGCCGAAGTTCGACGAGCAGTATGAACCCGAGAACTGGATCAAGGCAGTCAACTGCGAAGACTTCCGTCAGTGCATCTTCCACGCCATCGACAGAGAAGCTTACCTGACCGCGAAGTATCCCGGCGACGATCCGCACATGCATATGATCAACACCGTCACGCCGCTCGGCTTCTCCACCTACAACGGCAAGGACTACGTCAACTACGGCGGACTGGCCAAGTACACCGCGGGCGACAGCTTCGACCCGACGCTTGCTCTGGAGTACAAGGAAAAGGCAAAGGCTGAACTCGAAGCAGCCGGCGCTACGTTCCCGATCAAGATGCCCATCAACTACAACCCGAGCTCCACGACCTGGGGCAACTGCACCGTCGTTCTCGAACAGCAGCTCGAAGACCTGCTCGGTTCCGACTTCATCGATATCATCGTCGTTGAATTCTCCGGCAACTCCTTCCTGAACGAGACCAGACGCAACGGCAACTACGCCATCCAGGAACTGAACTGGGGCGCTGACTTCATGGATCCCGAGACCTGGGCCGACCCGTTCGACAGA
>JAFYYP010000032.1 GCA_017557505.1 Bacillota bacterium
CCAGGCCCGCATGCATCAGTTCCCGGAGGCCGGACAAAACGGCGCAGAAGAAAAGCCCGGTACGCTGGACGTCTACATGCTGCGCATGATCGATCACCTGGATCTGCCGGCCGGCGTCGACAAAAAGCGCAAGAAGCAGGAACTGATCGACCGCATCAAGTCCAGAGGCGTGGATTACCGGGAATACTACGAACTGAGCTGCAGTATCCCGGAAGACGGCAAACCGCTCAAGGAACAGGATTCCTACGTCTATGAGTACGTGCCTTCCGATAAGGATTTCGCTCTGATGACCGCCTTCGTGAACTGCACGGAAGGAAAAGCCCGCGAGAAGGTGCCAAGCGCCGCCGCATTCAAGGCCGAGGTCGGCAGAATGAAGACGAGACCGCTGATCAAAGTGGTCATGGGCAATAAGCGTACGGTGGAGATGCTTCGCCGTGGAGACGCGGACGGCGTCGCTGCAGCGCTCAAACAGGCGAAGAAGGATCTGACGTTCCAAAATAAGAACGACAGCGAAACGGCAAAAGAGAACGCGCAGAAGGTCCTGAACGCGATGGAACGCATGCAGGGAAGAGACACGCAGTCTCCCGAGTGGCTCGCGCTGAAGGAATCCGTGAGAGCCTATGCGGACCATCCGGACGGCAAGACCGCGGAGTACGCCGCGAACGTGCTCGTCAACGTGGAAAAGTTCACGAAGGGCAAGAAGAATTTCCAGAGGGATCCGAACCGTCAGGAATGCGTCGATCTCGCGCTGGACGCCCTGAAGACCTGCGTGCCCAACGCGCAGACCAACCCGGTCTCGAAACCGCTGGTGGACCGCTTTACGCAGGTGAGGGGAAGAAACAGAGCGCTGGATATGAGCAAGTACGGCGTCGGGTCCGTGCGCGAAGAGAAGCTCTATCCGACGTATCAGGATCTTTGGAACGACCTGGAAAAGAGGGCCGTCGTGGAGGACGAGCAGATCCGCAAGTTCGATATGGCGATCGCCATGAACAACCTGGACGACCCCGGCGTGGTCCGTCTGAGATTCCGCGGCAAGCAGGCGCTGCTGAAAGGCATGTTCCCCGGAGCCGCGTCGAATCCGGAGTGGCGCATGACGCCTGAGATCCGGGAGCATTACAATAAGGCCGCCAGACTGGCCGGCGACGAGTACCTGGCAAAGATCCTGAACAAGCCGGACGACCCGATGCGGGAGACCGCGGCAGAATTCACGGCGATGCTCGTCAGCCATCCGGAACTGGAGAAGGGCTACAGGCGTCTGCGCGGCGAAGATTACAGCAACGATTCGACAGCGAATTGCGACAAGCTTCTTGCGGATTATAAGAAGGCGATGGAGACAGGCAAGGGCGAAGATCTGAAGAAGGTCAGCGACGCTCTGCTGAACAAGAAAGAGCAGCAGGGACCGGTCGCAGGCCTGTAAAGGACGGAAACTATGACCTATAAACAATATTACGATCAGGCGGTACAGGACGCGAAGAACGGATCCCAGGTGGCGGTGGCGACGCTGATCATCGCGACGCAGGGCATGCAGTCCCACGGACCGGATGCGGAGATGGATCTGAATCAGATCGGGACGCAGGCGACACAGCTCATGCACAGCCCCGGGTTCCGGAACCTGATGCGCGACCCGGAAGCCAAGGAATACTGGGAAACGGGCAAGGCGCAGCAGCTGGTTGACCTAAAAAAAGATTATGACAATCCGAATATGACGTACCGCAAGTACCTCCGCACCTGCAAGCGGGACGCGCAGAACCTGAACGAACCGACGGCGCTGCTGGCGGCCAATATGGTAGCCGCCTCCATGCTGATGCAATCCGTCGGGCCGAATACGGAGATCGACCAGAACGACGTCACGCAGATGGCGGCAAAGCTGATGCGGCAGTCCGCTTTCAAGGAGATGCTGAAGGATCCCAAGACGCTCGACCTCATGAAGGAGGGCAAGGGCGTCGGCATGGTCGAACTGATGGCGCAGAAGCAGAACGAACGACTGCACCGCAACGACGCGTACGAGCGGACGAAAGGCCAGCTCAAGGACGATGCGGGGCTGCTGTCGGATTATCTGAAATCCGTTACCGGGACCGCGGACGCCGGCGCCGTGAACCTCACGCGCAAGTCTTCGTGGTATAAGGAAATGATTCAGCAGATGCAGGCGGCCCAGACGAAGATGGCAGCCGGCATCCCCCTGAGCGGAGATGAGAACAAGGCGCTGTGCAACGCTGTCATGAAGCTGAACAATAACGGTACGGAATACGCCGGCGGTTTCCACGCGAAGAACAAGTTCTACACACAGAACATGACCTTCCTGAAGCGGTATATGCCTCCGAAGGACTTTAACGATTACTGCCGCGCGATCAAGGAGCAGAATCCCATGCGGGAGACCGTTCCCGAGAACTTCGTGCCTGCCAGGATGACAGGGAAAGCAAAGACGGCAGGGGAGCTGAAAGCCGAGTATAAGGCGAAACTGATCCACGGCTTCTCGGAAGAGAGCGTTGCCGCGATCTGCGCGATCAACAAGATGTCGAAGGGTGACAGACACTGCCTCATCACGACGGACCGTCTGAAGTTCGAGACGAAGAAGATGATGGCGCACGGTTCCGCGTTCCACCGGACCGTGATCAACGCGCAAGACAAGAAAGTCTTAAAGGACCTGTCTGAGGCTGGTCATATCGAGGATCTGACGAAGGAAGTGCAGAACCGCAGCATCAAGCATACGGTCGGCACGTGCCAGTGGTATCTGAACCGTTCTGTCAAGGCGCTGACGTCCGGCCCGGTGAATCACCACGAGGCGGCGTTCAACCTAGCTGCGGTCGTGGCGGCCGGGAGCGTGGCGCAGAACGCGAAGAACCTCAGCATGCCCATCGACAAAAACGCGTTCAGCCAGGCGATCCAGGCCACGATGGCAAGCAAGGACTTCCAGCGCATGGTCAACCGCTACGAGACCGATCCTAACTACCGCCAGAACATCAACAGCAAACTGACGCAGAACGGCGGCGCTGTCGTGTCGCAGGAGCTGTACAAGTACGAGCACGAAACCGCGAAAAAGCAGGCGCCGGCGGCTCAGCCGCAGGCGTAGGCCTAAAAAGCATGAAAAGGGGACTGCCGAGGCAGTCTCCTTTTAACTTGTCAATACAGAATCAATCGGGTATACTGGCTGTAGTAATTCTTTTTTTAAGGTTGGAGAACGATCATGAAACCGAAGTCAGAGAATAAATGGCTGTGGCCTGTTCTGGGACTGGCGCTGCTGGCGCTCTTCATCGGAAGCATTGCGAGCGACAGCCTCCAGTTTCAGCATCAGAAACTGGTCGAAGCCAATACGGTGACTTCCATCGCGGAGATCCCCGTTCCGGAAGTGCCGGACGTGACGCCTTCCCGGGCGAACGGCGTGGTCACCGCGGCGGAATGGGCTTCCTATTATCCGAACGAGTACGGGACTTACATGAAAAACGCGGATAACATGGGAGATCCCGCCGGCCGGATCAAATATACCGAAACGAACCCGGATATCCAGATCCTGTACCAGGGCATGGGGTTCGCTTTCGACTATACCGAAGCCATCGGACATAATTATACGCTGGACGACATCGGCGAGACGACGCGTCCTCATAAACTCGCCAACTGCATCACCTGCAAGACGCCGGATTTTTCCGCGATGGTGAACGCCATGGGGACAGACGCCTACAGCATGGACTTCGAGGAAGTCTACGCGCAGATGGAAGAGCCCATCAGCTGCTATAGCTGCCACGCGAACGAACCGGGCACCATCCACATCGTGCACGATTACATGGACCGCGCCATGAGCGACGAGATCGCTTCCGGCGAGGTGAACGCCAGCGACGTCGCCTGCGCGCAGTGCCACATCGAGTACTATTTCCGCCCGGCGGATAAGGCGACTGACGTTCCCTACAGCGACCTGTCCGGCATCGCTCCGGATGCGATCCTGGCCTATTATAACGAGATGGGCTTTGTCGACTATATGAACGAAAACACCGGTGTGGGCATGATCAAGGTGCAGCACCCGGAATTCGAAACGTATTACGGGGAAGGCAGCCAGCACGTGGGTATGTATACCTGCGCGGATTGCCATATGAGTTTCGCGTATGACGACGAAACGGCGGTTCCCTACGCGGATCACGAACTCATCAGCCCGCTGAAGAACGCAGAGCTCCTGGCGAACCAGTGCAGTCTGTGCCACGCGGATCTCAAGAGCCAGGTAAAGGCGATCCAGGACGAGATCACCGGCAGGGAGGGCGAGATCTCCGCTCTGCTGGTCGAGATCAATCAGAAACTGGCGAAAGCCGTCCAGGACGGAAGCATGGATGAAGCGACGCTGGCGAAGGTGAGACAGCTCGACCGCGAAGCGCAGTTCTACTGGGACTTCGTGTTCGTGGAAAACAGTGAAGGCGCGCACAACTCAACGCTTTCCCGCTACTGTCTCGACAAGGCGGAAGACCTGGCCGGACAGGCGCTCTCGTACTTCTAAACAGACTTTACGGCCGGGCAGCAGCCCGGCCTTTCTTTTATGGAACAGAGGACCGGCAACAAGTTCATACGGTTCTTCGTCAGCATGAAGTTCAGCATGCTTTTGCTGGCGGTGATCATCGGCGTCTGCATAGCAGGCAGCCTCGTCAGCTCGCCGAAGTCCTATTTCGGCAGCTGGTGGGTGAGGGCGATCGCTGCGGTTCTGTGCGTCAACCTCATCCTGTGCAGCGTGCAGCGCCTGCCCGTTTCGATCGCGAATTACCGGCGGGCTAAAAGCAAAAGGATCGGAGCGTTCGGAACGTGGCTGTGCCATCTGGGCATGCTGCTGGTGATCGTCAGCTTCGTCGCGGGCGATATGCTGAGCGAGGACTATACGGTCTACGGCATCCCCGGAAGCATACAGCCGGTCGCGGATACCGGACTCTGGCTGCGCATCGACGATTTCGACGTGCAGCTGAGGGACGATTTTACGGTGGAACAGTACGTGGCGGATCTGACGGTGCTCGACAGCAACGGGCAGGAGTCGTCCGGACAGGCTTCCGTCAACCATCCCATGAGCGCGTTCGGCTACGATCTTTTCCAGGATTCGACGGGCTGGGCGAACACGATCGAGATCTACAAAGACGGAACGTTCCAGAGCAGCGACATCGTGTGCGTCGGCGAGACAGCGTATCCGGGCGACAGGCCTTCTCTGCAGGTCTACTTTAACAAGTTCTATCCGGATTTTGCCGTGGATGAGTCGGGCAGTCCCTACAGCAGTACGCCGCTTCTGAACAACCCGCGCAGTCTGTTTACGGTCTATTACAACGGAGAGATCAAGGGTATGGACTACGCGGTGATGGAGGTCCCTGTGCGGGTCAACGAATATGATTTCATATTCCGTGACCCCACCGAATACACCCTGATCGTCATCCGCCGCGATCCTACGGAGATCCTGGTGGGCATCGCGGCGCTCATCATGCTGGCAGGCATTTTCCTGTCGTTCTACTGGCGGCCGGTCTACGGGGAGGAGGCAGCGCTATGAATCTGGAATATGCGGCATTTCTGCTGACGGTAACGCTGTATCTGTTCGGAGCTGCCGGTTACTTTGTGTTCCTGGCTCTGAAGAAAGAGAAAGCGTCTGTGTGGGCCTACCGCTTTATGCTGGCCGGCTTTGCCGTGCATACAGTCTGTCTGACGGCGCGAGGGATCAACGCAGGCCGGCTTCCGCTGACGAACCAGTACGAATTCGCGCTGGCGTTCGCCTGGGGCATCGTCCTGTGCTTCCTGATCTTCGTAAAGAAATACGATTTCAACGCGCTCGGCTGTTTCGTGGCGCCCGTCGTTTTTCTCGTGATCGGTTATGCAGCCATGCAGAGCAAGGATATCCATGCTCTGATGCCGGCACTGCAGAGCGGCTGGCTGGCGTTCCACGTATCCATGGCCATCATCGCCTACGGATCGTTCGGCGTGGCCTTCGGCGTCGCCATGGTGTTTCTGTTCCAGCATCAGCTGCAGAGCAGCGCGTTCGCCCGGACGCATTTTCCTGACGAGGCGACGCTGGACAATATCACATACCGTGCCGTATCGCTTGGCTTTCTGTTCCTGACGCTGTGCATCATCACCGGCGCCATCTGGGCAAAGCGGGCCTGGGGCACGTACTGGAACTGGGACCCGAAGGAGACGTGGTCGCTCATCACGTGGATCATCTACGCGATCTATCTCCACCTGCGCCTCAACAAGGGCCTACGAGGCCGGAAATCGGCGATTTTCGCGGCCTTGGGGTTCGTTGCCGTATTATTTACCTATGTGGGGGTCAATACGCTTCTGGCGGGTTTACATTCGTACAAATAAAGAAAGGGGAGGATGACCCATGAGACAGACAAAACGCACCAGACGCATCGCGGAGATGGAAGCGAAGCTGGACGAAGCGAGAGACGCGGTCGACCGTCTTCAGGACGCCGTGCGCGACTATGCCCGGATCCAGGATACCGTGGAAGAACTGGAGCGGTATTACTACAGCGACTGGAGGAAAGATTACGAGGCTGACGAAGCTGGAAAACTGCCCCCTGATCTGAAGCGGGGCGTGCTGTCCGAAGACGCTCTGTACGATCTGCTGACCGACAACAAGCTCGCTGCGGCGGACGCGCTGTACACCTTTGCGCAGATGCTGGGGCAGGGACAGATCTGAACTGCCTGAATTCCTCAAATACAATAGATTTTAAGCCTTCTCTTTGATATAATATATTTTTGTCGAACTATATGAAAGAGAAGGTCTTTTTATACCAATGGAACCGATCAAACCCATGCTCTGGACGAGCCTGAAAAACTACTCTGCTAAGGATCTGACTTCCGACGTCGTATCGGGCATTATCGTAGCCGTTATCGCGCTGCCGCTTTCCATTGCGCTGGCGCTCGCTTCGGGCGTCGGACCCGAGGAAGGTCTGTATACCGCCATCATCGCGGGTTTTCTGATCTCCGCGTTCGGCGGCAGCAAGGTGCAGATCGCGGGACCGACGGCAGCCTTCGCGACGATCGTCGCAGGCATCGTGGCCAACTCCGGCCTGGAAGGCCTGATGGTCGCCACGGTCATGGCCGGGCTTTTGCTCATCCTCATGGGCGTGCTGCGGCTCGGCAAACTCATCCGCTTTATCCCCAGCACGATCACGATCGGCTTTACCGCAGGCATCGCGGTCACGATCCTGATCGGCCAGCTGAAGGACTTCTTCGGGCTCACGTATCCGGCCGGCACGGTGACCATCGAAACGGTCGAAAAGGTCGAAGCCGTCGCGAAGAACTTCGGCACGCTCAACCCCTGGGCGCTTGGCGTCGGCGTGCTCAGTCTCGCCATCCTGATCTTCTGGCCGAAAGTATCGAAGAAGATCCCGGCGTCGCTGATCGCAGTCCTGGCCGGCGCTCTGATCGTCAAACTGGGCCATCTGCCGGTAAATACCATCGGCGACCTGTATACGGTCAGCAGCAGCCTGCCGCATCTGCACGTGCCCGTGCTGTCGTTCAAGCTCGTGCGCGCCATGTTCCCGAACGCGGTCACCATCGCGATCCTCGCAGCCATCGAGTCGCTGCTGTCCTGCGTCGTCGCGGACGGCATGACCGGCGACAAACACCGCCCGGACACGGAGCTGATCGCGCAGGGCATCGGCAACATCGGGTCCGCGCTGTTCGGAGGCATCCCCGCGACTGGCGCGATCGCCAGAACGGCAGCCAACATCAACAACGGCGGCAAAACTCCCGTGGCAGGCATGGTGCATTCCATCGTGCTTCTGCTCGTTCTGGTGCTTCTGATGCCGTATGCGAGCTATATCCCCATGCCGGTCATAGCGGCCGTGCTGTTCATCGTCGCGTATAACATGTGCCAGTGGCGTCCGTTTGTCAGCATGGTGAAGTCAGCGCCGAAGAGCGATATCATCGTGCTGGTCATCACGTTCGTCCTGACGATCGTGTTCGATCTGGTCGTCGCCATCGCGGTCGGTCTGGGCATGGCCTGCCTGCTGTTCATGAAGCGCATGAGCGAAGAGACAGCGATCCGCAAGTGGGAGGACGCGCCGGAAGACGAAGAATCCGGCCTGCGCCACATCCTGCCGCAGGTCAGCATCTACGAGATCGAAGGGCCGCTGTTCTTCGGCAGCGTCGAGAAGCTGTCCCAGATCACGGCGAAAGGGTCGACGAAAGCCCTCGTGCTGCGCATGAGGAGCGTGACCGCGCTGGATGCCACGGCGCTTTCCAGCCTCGAAAAGCTGTATGACCGCTGCAAGGCGCAGGGCACGCAGGTCGTATTCTCGCACGTCAACCCGCAGCCGATGAAGGTCATGGAACACAGCGGATTTGCGGATAAAGTGGGCAAGGAGTATTTCTGCAGCCACATCGAGGAAGCCATCGAGATGGCCGAAGCGATCGCGGGCGACCGGTAACGCAGGAAGGATACTGTATGAGCGACAAAACGTTACTCATTATCTTGATCATATTGGACGTGCTGGCGGTCTACAACCTGTACGACGTCGTTGTGACAATGCTGCTCCACTTATCGAACAGGGGCATCAGCACGCGCGGGACGATCGTCGAACTGAAGAAGGCCATGCGGCGCGACCGGACCAGGCTGCTTGTTCCGACAAACGGCAAGCTCGACAACCGCGACATCGCGTGCGATTACCTGGCGGACGTCGCGTACGAGACGGAGGACGGCGAACTCGTCCTGCTGAAGGATTTTGTCATTCCGTCCACGATGAAGCTGACCGCGGGCAGCGCAACGCCTATTTACCGCGACGGGCAGGACCTTCCTCTGAAGGTCAGCCGCAAGTTCAGGAAGATGGCCGTCGTGGATCTGCCCGACGTGCGCAGGCGGCAGATCAGCTGGGTGTGGCTCATCCTGTGGATCGTGTCCGTCGTCGCGCTAGGCGCCATTACCGTATCTCTGATCGCAGCATTATAAGGTGTTTTATGATACGTTCTGATTTTCATTCCCATTCGAATTTTTCCGACGGCAGAGTTTCCCCGCGCGAGATGATCGAAGCAGCCATCGCCAAGGGGCTGACCCGCTACGGCCTGTCGGATCACGGCTACGCCGATTACGATACCGAAGTCTGTGTTCCTCTGGAGAACAGATCCCTTTATCTTTCGACGATGCGCGCTCTGCAGGAAGAATATGCGGGCCGCATCGACTTCAAGGTCGGTGTGGAGCAGGACGCTCTGTCCGGCATCCGCGAGGAGGGTTACGACTATATCATCGGTTCCGTGCACTACGCGCCGGACAGCCAGGGAAGGCCCTGGACCGTCGACAATACGCCGGAGATCTTCCTGGCTGCTGTCGACTTCGCGTTCGGCGGCGACATTTACGCCATGCTGGAGAGCTACTGGCAGACGGAGAGCGAGGTCGTCGAACGTACAAACTGTGACATCATCGGTCATTTCGATCTCTGCCGCAAGTTCGGCCTGTTCGATCTGAACCATCCGCGTTATATCGCGGCCTGGCAGAAGGCGGCCGATGCCTTGCTGAAGACCGGGAAACCGTTCGAGATCAACATGGGTCCCGTTGCGAAGGGATATCTCGAACATCCGTACCCGCATCCGGACATCGCACGTTACCTGATCGACCGCGGGGCGAAGTTCATCCTTTCGAGCGATAGCCACCGTCCGGAAAATATCGCGTACGGGTTCGACGAATGGGAAGCCTATTACCGCGCGCTCGGCGCGAATATCGTAGAGTTCAACTGTTAGGAGCACGTTATGAAAGCACTTGCAGCGTTTCTGATCGAAGCATTCTGCTTCGTGGGCATCCTGTATTACTATCTGCAGAACCGAAAGAAGGAGCAGGCGAAAAAAGAAGCCGAAACAGAAGCACAGCGGAAGGAAACGGACGATGAAGAGTAAAGAAGAGATCGCCCTGAAGAAGCGCGTATACGCGCAGCGGTACGTCTATCTGCTGCGCTGCAGCGACGGGTCTTTATATTGCGGCATTTCGACGGATCCCGTGGCGAGATGCAAACAGCACAACTACGGCGGCGGTGCGAAATATACGCGCAGCCGCAGACCTTGCCGGCTCGTCTACACAGAAGGTCCGTACGACTACGGACACGCGCTCAGCCGCGAGGCTGCCGTTAAAAAAATGACAAAGGCGGAAAAGGAGCGTTTGCTTGACACCACAAAATAACGGTGTTAAACTTTGTGTGAGTTCAACAAAAACCGTTGTTGAAGTTTTTTTATACCCATCGGAGAATTCATGAACATCCAGAAACTCAAAGGATCCCAGATCGTGATCGAGACGCTGATCGAACAGGGCGTGACCCATATCTTCGGTTACCCCGGCGGTCAGGTGCTGCAGATATACGATCAGTTATATAACAACGCGGACCGCATCACGCACGTGCTGACGGCCCACGAACAGGGCGCTGCCCATGCGGCGGACGGCTACGCGCGCGCGACCGGCAAGGTCGGCGTCGTTCTTGCGACGTCCGGCCCGGGCGCCACGAACCTGACGACAGGCCTCGCGACGGCGATGATGGACTCCGTGCCTCTCGTCGCGATCACGGGCAACGTGCCGACGTACTTCATCGGCAAGGACTCGTTTCAGGAGATCAATACGATCGGCATCACGATGCCCATCACGAAACATAACTTTTACGTGACAGATGTGACGAAGTTGGCCGACACTATTCGCGAAGCGTTCCGCATCGCGAAGTCCGGCCGTCCCGGCCCTGTGCTCGTAGACATCCCCAGCGACGTACAGGCAGCGGAGACCGCCTTCATGAAGTGGTATCCTGTCGAGCCGTTCCAGGAAGAGATCGCGCCGGAGACCGAGATCATGAAAGCAGTGGAGCTGATCAATGCCTCCAAGAGACCGTATATTTACGTCGGCGGCGGCGCAGGCAGCCGCAACATGGGCGAGATGATCATGGCGCTGGCGGAAAAGATCGACGCCTGCATCGGCTGCACGTTCATGGGCATTTCCTGCATCCCCAGCGAATATGAACGCTTCCTCGGCATGCAGGGCATGCACGGCCGCTACGCTTCCACGAAGGCAAATTGGGAAGCGGATCTCATCATCGGCATCGGCGTGCGCTTCTCCGACCGCGCTACGGGCAATCAGAAAGCATACGTCGAAAATAAGAAGATCATCCAGATCGATCCGGACTTCTCCGAGATCAATAAGAACATCACGGTGGACGTGGGGCTCATCGGCGATATCCGCAATGCCGTGACCCGCATCCTGGAAAACGTGGACAAGGCAGAACATCCGGGCTGGATGAGCCGCATCGACGGACTCAAAGCGGAAGCGAAAGGGGTGCGCGATCATTACGAGAACATCGCGGAAGATCCGTTCACCACGATGAAGATATTCGACGCGATCAACGAGCTCAAGACGGACGAAACGATCGTCACGACCGACGTGGGCCAGCACCAGATGTGGGCCGGTCAGTTCCTGACGTTCGAAAAGACGCGCAAATTCCTGTCCAGCGGCGGATTAGGCGCCATGGGCTACGGTCTCGGTGCTGCGATCGGCGCGTATCTGGCGACCGGCATCAAACCTGTCATGATCACGGGAGACGGCAGCTTCTCCATGAATCTCATCGAGCTGGCCACTGCGGTCACGTACAAGGTTCCGGTGGTCGTCGTGCTGCTGAACAACCATTCGCTCGGCATGGTGCGCCAGCTGCAGGCCGTGTACTGCGACAGCCGTTACAGCGCCACGCTGCCCGACCGCAGAACGGATTACTGCATGGTCGCGCAGGGCTACGGAGCCAAGGCGAAGCGCGTCAGCGATCTGGACAGCTTTAAGGCAGCCTTTACGGAAGCGATGGCTTCGGAAGAGCCTTATGTGATCGAAGCAATGATCGATACCTGGGAGCTCGTGCTTCCCATGGTGCCGAACGGCGGTACGATCGAAGACCTTATCATCGACAAAGAACAGAAGAAGATTTAGGAGGATGCCATGCGAAGCGTAGTAGCGATCTATGTGGAAAATAATTTCGGCGTCCTGACCCGGGTCGCCGGCATGTTCATGAGAAAAGGCTTCAACATTGACACCCTGAGCGTCGGCGAGACGGAAGATCCGCGGTATTCGCGCATCACGGTCACGTTCGACGGCGACGACTACGGCCGCAGCTTCCTGCTGAAGCAGATCGGCAAGCTGCACGAAGTCAAAAAGGTCAAACTGATGAAGACCGACAACAATATCGAGCGCGAGCACATGCTCGTCAAGGTGCGCAATACGACGGAGAGCAGGGCGGAGCTGAAAATGGCTGCCGACCTGTACCACGCCAGCATCGTGGACTTCAATCCGGACGTCATCTGCGTCGAGGTGTCGGGCGAACCGTCCATCATGGAAGAATTTCTCGACAAGATGAAGCCTCTGGGCATTGTGGAGATGTGCCGTTCTGGTATAATATGCATAGACTGTGCCGGAAATATCTTTGACGCCACGGAATAAACAGTTGATAATTTATGTTAACCATATAATTCTTTGAATTAAAGGAGAGATAACATGCAGAGAATTTTCTATCAGCAGGACTGCAACCTCGACAAGCTCAAGGATAAGACAGTCGCGATCATCGGTTACGGTTCTCAAGGCCACG
This sequence comes from Bacillota bacterium, assembly GCA_017557505.1. Lineage (GTDB taxonomy): Bacteria > Bacillota > Clostridia > Peptostreptococcales > Anaerovoracaceae > RUG11894. The sequence goes on from JAFYYP010000032.1 coordinate 12,543, forward strand.
CGCACGCGCTCAACCTGATGGAATCCGGCATCAAGGTCATCGTTGGCCTCTACGAAGGCAGCAAGAGCTGGGTGAAGGCCGAATCCCAGGGCGTCACCGTCATGACCGCCGCAGAGGCAGCCAAGAATGCCGACCTCATCATGATCCTCATCAACGACGAGAAGCAGGCGAAACTGTACAAGGAGAGCATCGAGCCTTACCTTACGGAAGGCAAGACCCTCGCATTCGCACACGGCTTCAACATCCACTTCGGCTGCATCAAGCCGCCCAAGAACGTCAACGTCATCATGATCGCCCCGAAGGGCCCGGGCCACACTGTCCGCAGCGAATACCAGGCGGGCAAGGGCGTACCCGTGCTCGTAGCGGTCGAACAGGACGCGACCGGCGACGCGCTCGACATCGCACTGGCTTATGCGCTCGGCATCGGCGGCGCGAGAGCAGGCGCTCTGGAGACCACGTTCCGCACCGAGACCGAGACAGACCTCTTCGGCGAACAGGCTGTTCTGTGTGGCGGCGTCTGCGCGCTGATGCAGGCAGGCTTTGAGACGCTCACCGAGGCGGGCTATGACGCCAGAAACGCTTACTTCGAATGCATCCACGAAATGAAGCTCATCGTAGACCTCATCTACCAGAGCGGCTTCGAAGGCATGCGCTATTCCGTTTCCAACACCGCTGAATACGGTGATTACACCAGAGGACCGAAGATCATCGGCCCCGAGGTCAAGGAAAATATGAAAAAGATCCTCAAGGATATCCAGGACGGTTCGTTCGCGAAGGAATTCCTGCTCGAAATGTCCGAGGCCGGCAGCCAGGTGCACTTCAACGCCCTGAGAAAGCTCGCTTCCGAGCATCCTGCCGAAGTCGTGGGCAAGGAAGTCCGCGCGATGTACAGCTGGAGCGACGAGGATAAACTGGTCAACAACTAAGGCAGGCGAAGGTAAAAAGAGATGATTAAAGAAACGATCGTAGACGGCTTCCAGAATGCGCCTCACCGCAGTCTGTACCACGCGCTCGGCCTCACGAAGGAGGAACAGGCGAGACCGCTCATCGGCATCGTCAGTTCCTATAACGAGATCGTTCCGGGCCACATGAACCTCGACAAGATCGTGGACGCCGTAAAGCTCGGCGTCGCCATGGCAGGCGGAACCCCCATCGTGTTTCCGGCCATCGCGGTTTGCGATGGTATTGCGATGGGTCACACGGGGATGAAATACTCCCTGATCACGCGCGAAATGATCGCGGATTCCACGGAAGCCATGGCGCTGGCCCACGGATTCGACGGCCTCGTGATGGTACCCAACTGCGACAAGAACGTGCCCGGCCTTCTCATGGCCGCGGCAAGGCTGAACATTCCGTCCATCTTCGTATCCGGCGGGCCCATGCTCGCAGGGCGCATCGACGGTAAGAAGACCAGCCTTTCCAGCATGTTCGAGGCGGTCGGCGCCTACACGGCGGGCAAGATCGACGACGACAAGCTCGAAGATTATTGCCTGCATACGTGTCCGACCTGCGGCAGCTGCTCCGGCATGTACACCGCAAACTCCATGAACTGCCTTACCGAAGTGCTCGGCATGGGACTTCCCGGCAACGGCACGATCCCCGCGGTCTATTCCGCGCGCATCGAGCTGGCCAAGCACGCTGGCATGCAGATCCTGGAGCTGGTGAAGAAGGGCATCAAGCCCCGCGACATCATGACCCCGGCAGCGTTCCGCAACGCGCTGACGGCCGACATGGCCATCGGCTGCTCTTCGAACTCCATGCTGCACATCCCGGCTATCGCCAACGAGTGCGGCATCGCCATCGATCTCGACATGGCGAACGAGATCTCGGAGAACACGCCGAACATCTGTCATCTGGCACCTGCCGGACGCACGTACGTCGAAGATCTGAACGAAGCGGGCGGCATTCCCGGCGTTCTGAAGGAACTCGAAGAACTCGGTGTTCTGGATACGTCTGTCATGACCTGCACGGGCAAGACGCTGGGTGAGAACCTGGCAGGCGCGGTCAACCGCGACCCGCAGGTCATCCGCAAGCCCGACAACGCGTTCAGCAAGACGGGCGGCCTGGCGATCCTGCGCGGCAATCTCGCTCCCGACGGATGCGTCGTAAAGCGCTCCGCCGTCGATCCCGAGATGCTCGTGCACGAAGGACCGGCCAAGTGTTTCGATTCGGAAGAGGAAGCGATCGCAGCCATCTACGGCGGACAGATCGAAGCGGGCGACGTGGTAGTCATCCGCTATGAGGGACCGTCCGGAGGACCGGGCATGCGCGAGATGCTCTCTCCGACCTCTGCCATCGTCGGCATGGGTCTGGGCACCTCCTGCGCGCTCATCACGGACGGCAGGTTCTCCGGCGCTACGAGGGGCGCGTCCATCGGACACGTTTCCCCGGAAGCGGCCAGGGGCGGCCTGATCGCCTACGTGAAGGACGGAGACCTCATCTCGATCAACATTCCCGAATACCGCATCGAACTGAAGGTATCCGAGGAAGAGATCGCTTCGCGCAAAGCTTCGATGACCCTGAAGAAAAAGCAGGGCATCAAGGGCGCGCTCGCGCGCTACGCTGCGCTGGTGAGCTCCGCCGACAAAGGCGCCGTCGTCAATCAGTTTGTTGACTAGTTAATCTTTGCATAGCCCGCGCCGAACAACGTCCGGTGCGGGCTTTTTACAGGTAGATCTATGGAATTGCAAGAACGGAAACTGCTGGCAGCCAGACTGCGGGGCCTGAGCGTCTTCCGCGGCGTGCTGGACTGCGAAGCTTTCGCTGCCCTGTGCGAACTGCTGGACAGCGAAGAACCATACGAACAGCTGGAGCTGCTTGGAGAACTGTGCGCGGCGCTGATGCCCTGGGAGGGTGATTTCAGCCGATTTCTGAGGAGTAAAGTGTTCGAGGATGAGAATCCCGTCATCAGGGCGAAAGCGGGCGGAAAAACGGTCTCAGGGGCCTTACAGGCGAACTGCAGAAAAGACCTGTACTTATTCTCGATGCTGAGTGCTTTAAAGGCGGAAGATCTGTGCCCCGGTTATGAGGATATGCGGCCGGAGTTCGCTTCGGAACCCGTGGACTTCGAAACCGAATACGGAGAAAGACTGGACAGCGTCGCGAAGTACGGTTACGGCATCTTTGCCGGAGCCGGCATGCTGCGTCTCGATGCGGACGGCAATATCGTTCCGGTCGAATCGCCGGATGCCATCACGCTGGATCAGTTCATCGGTTACGAAGATGAACGCGCCAGAGTTCTCGACAACACGAAGGCGCTGCTGCAGGGGCGGCCTGCAGCGAACATGCTGCTGTACGGTGATGCAGGTACCGGTAAGTCTTCGACGATCAAGGCAGTCGCGAACGCGCTGCGCGAAGACGGACTCCGCCTGATCGAACTGCGCAAAGACCAGCTGCTCAGCCTGTCGTCCGTCATGGGACGCATCGCCGGCAATCCTCTGAAGTTCATCATTTTTATCGACGATCTGTCGTTCAATAAAAACGACAGCGATTTTTCCATGCTGAAGGCGGCCCTGGAGGGGTCAGCGTCGGTGAAGGCGGACAACGCCGTCATCTACGCGACGAGCAACCGCCGCCACATCGTAAAGGAGAGCTTTTCGGACCGCAATTCAGCCATGGACGACGTGCACATCAACGACACCATGCAGGAACTGATGTCACTTTCGGACCGCTTCGGCGAGACTGTATATTTCCAGAAACCCAACAAGCAGCTGTATCTGCAGATCGTGACGGATCTGGCGGAAAGAGCCGGACTGGACATCCCGGCGGACGAACTGGCCGTCAAGGCCGAAGCGTTCGCGCTGCGCAAGGGCAGCCGTTCGGCGCGCGCCGCGGAACAGTTCATCGACAGTTTGCTGTAATCTGATCAGGAGGAACGGACAATGGCCAAAACAATCGCATATGTCAACGGGAACATCCGCACCATGCGCTCGGAAGGAGACGTGATCTCCGCATTTGCCGTCCGGGACGGCAAGTTCCTCTGCTGCGGTAGCGAAGAGCAGGCGAGAGCAGTTGCGGACGAAGTCGTAGACTTGAAAGGCGCCGCGGTGCTGCCCGGATTCATCGACACGCATATGCACCTGTATTACTACGCTGAAAACCTCAGCAAACTGATGGTGGATCATGTCAAATCCATGCAGGAACTGAAAGAGTTCGTGCGCGAATATGCGAAGACGGTGCCGGAAGGCGAATGGATCTACGGATTCGGTTTCGACAACGAATTCTTTACGGATACGCATGAGATGCCCACGCGCTGGGACCTTGACGAAGCCTGCAGCGACCATCCGGTGCTGTTGGCCAGAAGCTGCATGCATTTCTTCTCAGCGAATTCGCTTGCTCTGCAGATGGCGGGCATCGATAAGTATTTCAAACCTGAAGTGGAAGGCACGGTGCGCTTCCGCGCCGACGGAGAACCGACCGGCGTCGTGTCGGATGCGGCCGGCGCGAGGATCAACGCGCTGGTCCCGGATAAACTTGCGAAGCTTGACGCCAAGAAGGACGCTCTGGAGCAGGCGATCCGCGACCTGAACGCGCTGGGCATGACGGGCATCCATGCCATCGAAGGCAAACATCTCAACCTGCTGGAGTTCCCGGATGCCTATCAGGAACTGGAGAAAGAGGGCAGGCTGACTGCACGCATCTATCTGGGGCTGAACGATCTGCCGAACTGCCGGTTCACGACAGGCCTGGGCGACGACATGGTGAAGTACGGGTTCTATAAGCTTTTCATCGACGGAAACCTCGGCGGCAGAACGTCCGCGTTGCTCGATGCCTACAGCGACGATCCGTCCGCGTTCGGCAGCACGAACTATACGCAGGAAGAGCTGACAGAGAAAGTGCGCGAGGCTTACAAACGCAATATCCAGATCGGTATCCACGTCATCGGCGACCGCGCGGCGGATATGTTCGTCAAGGCGATCGAGACCGTGTACGCGGAAGAACCGAAGCCTGACGCCAGATTCAGACTCATCCATCTGTCAGTGGTCAACGAAGACCTGATCGCGCGCATCAAGAAGCTGCCCGTGATCGTCGATATCCAGCCCATGTTCATCCACACGGATCTGCCGTTCCTCGAAGACCGGCTTGGCCTCGAACGCTGCAAATACAGCAACGCCTGGGGCAGACTGCTGGAAGAAGGCATCTTCATGACCGGCGGCTCCGACGGCCCCGGCGCGCCGTACGACCCGCTCGAAGGCATCTGGGATGCCGTGTGCCGTACGAATCTCGACGGAGAACCTGCCGGCGGCTGGCATCCGGAGCACAAACTGTCGGTGTACGACGCGACTTGCCTGTACACGAAGAACGCTGCGTATGCGTCGTTCGAGGAAGACATCAAAGGGACGATCGAAAACGGTAAATTGGCTGATTTCGTGGTGTTGGACGAGGACATCTTCGCGATCGATCCGATGAAGATCAAGGACGTGAACGTCGTGAAGACCGTGCTCGGCGGAAAGACTGTCTATGAGAAGTAACGCGGTGGCCAGGGAGATCCGGGACGCGCTGTTTGCCGCGCAGGACAAAGATTACCGGGATTTTCAGAAGAACCTGATCCCGGGTTACGATACGGACCGCATGATCGGTGTGCGGACGCCGCAGCTGCGGGCGCTGGCAAAGGAATTCGGCAAACGTGCGGATATTCAGGAGTTTCTGGACGATCTGCCGCACGACTATTTCGACGAGAACCAGATCCATGCGTTTATCCTGGAAGGAATAAAGAATTTTGACGCGTGCATGGCATCTGTCGAAGTATTTCTGCCATACGTGGACAACTGGGCGACCTGTGATCAGCTGTCGCCAAAGGTGTTCCGCAAGGACAAGGCGAAATTATTGGATCATATTCGAAGCTGGCTGAAGTCCGATAAACCGTTTACTGTCCGCTTCGGCACAGGCATGCTGATGCAGCACTTCCTGGATGAAGATTTCGATCCCTCATATCCGGAAATGGTCGCGCAGCTCCGTTCTGACGAGTACTATGTCAATATGATGACAGCGTGGTATTTCGCGACAGCCCTGGCCAAGCAGTACGATGCAGTCCTGCCGTATCTGGAGGGGCAGCGGCTCGCCCCCTGGACTCACAACAAGTCCATCCAGAAGGCTATTGAGAGCCGCCGCATCACGCCGGAGCAGAAGGAGTACCTGAGATCCTTGAAAGTTAAAGCATAATTCCGTTGTATCAGATCTCAGAGAAGGTCATACAATGCTAAACAGAGTTTCACTGTTTAAATAGAAGTGCAGAGACCTATCCGGGATTTATGCTTAACGCGCTGCTAATGACAAAGTCGTTAAAAAAGCACATTGTCACAGGATTTCATGTGACGATGTGCTTTGTTTTTAGATGTGTCACAGAATTTGTGGCGTTTTAGAGGCATTTGAGGGTCTTTTATTGTGACGATTATGAAAAACGCTTATCGCGTCACAGAAAATCCTGTGACGCATAGAGAAATGGGATACTACGTCACATCTCGATGCTGCAAATAATAGTGACTGATGCGACATGTGTTATATGGGTGACCGCATCAATGGATCAAAGTCCGAAAATACCCTTTAATCTATTCATAATAACATTAGAATCGATACCTTCCTCCGATATATTTGAAATATAAAATAAGTTATACCCTAAATAAAGGCCTGCATCGCCGTAATCCTTCAGACGGCTTAACACAGAGCCTCTGTAGTCTGCTCTCTTTATCATTCCGGTGTATTCGATATAGATGATCTGACCCGTTACAGGATGAAGAACAGCAAAGTCCGGGTAGAGATAACGGTAGGGAGTAGACAAAGGTGTTTCGTATTTAAACCGAAGTCCCAGCATCGTGAGTGCACGTGCAACAATGTATTCTTCCCGGGTGCGGAAAACGCCCAGTTCGGTTCTCACATTCAAGTCTTCAGGGTGCGATGGATTCTGTCTTTCTTCGAGAGCTTCAAATTCAGGGTTCTCCGGAGTGGACCCGAAAAAGTACTCTCTGCATTCACGAAATGAAACGCCGCTGAAGGCTAAGAAGTCCGTGTCGAACGGTCGATATTGAAGAATCGCTTTCAGCACTTTGATATTGTTGTCGATTCTGTGTTTTATATGCATCGCATAGGTTTTATATTTCAATGGAATCAGTAGCTTCAATTCGTGCTCCTTCAAAGTAGTCCGGATCCGTTTCCCTTCCAATACTCTGTTCCAATAGGGAATAGGCTCCGTTGCATGTCCGGCCTGGACATAGTAAATAGTTCCGTCAGGTGCCTGTTTGATACACTCTTCGACTTTCTTTTTCACTTTTGTGAGAAATGTCAGTTCAGCCTTTATTTCTTCATGATTGATCATCGTATTTCCTCCTCGAAACAGTAATTACCAATATATACCATATGGGAAATAATGTAAATGGACAAAAGAAAAAAACTTCTTGACTCTCACGTAACGTCATAGTGTATAACGTATGTGTAAGGAGGACTTAAGTCTGATGTACACCGTGCACGAAGTTTCAGAATTCTCCGGTGTCAGCGTGCGCACGCTGCACCATTACGACGCGATCGGGTTGCTGCATACGGCAGAAGTGACCCAGTCAGGCTACCGCCTGTACGACGGAGCCTGCCTGCAGCGTCTGCAGAGCATCCTGTTCTTCCGGGAACTGCAGTTTTCTCTAAAAGAAATCCGGGAGATCCTGGATAAGCCGGATTACGATCCGCAGGAAGCTTTATCGCAGCAGATCGAACTGCTGCAGCTGCAGAGGGACAGACTCGACCGCATCATAAAGCAAGCAAAGAATATGAAAGATAAAGGAGTGGTATCGATGGGATTTGACGTATTCGATAAAACGAAGATCGAAGAGTATAAGCAGGAAGCCAAGGAAAAGTGGGGCGGCACAGCTGCTCATAAAGAGTCCGAACAGAAGGCAGCCGGCAGGACCGCAGCGCAGGAAAGCGATATTGCGGAGGGCCTGATGGACGTCTTCCGTGAATTCGGCGAGATGCGCGGGTCAGCGCCCGAAAGCGCGGAAGCACAGGCAAAAGCCGCGCAGCTGCAGCAGTACATCACGGATCACTATTACACCTGCACGAAAGACATCTTGAAGGGCCTCGGCCAGATGTATACGGCAGACGAGCGTTTCCGCAGCAACATTGACAAGGCCGGCGGCGAAGGCACGGCTGAGTTCGCGGCAAAGGCGATAGCCGCTTTCTGTAAATAGCGCCGCGCAGGGCACAAGATCATAAGCAACACAAAAGGGCGGGGGAAACCCTCGCCCTTGTTTTGTGCACTTTTCAGAGTGGATTACAGGCCCAGTTCTGCCTTCAGGGCTGCCAGCTCGTCTTCGACGGAAGCGGTCATGCCTGCCTGATACTTGGCTTCGATGGCGGCTGCTTCGTCGACCGGAGCGGCATCCAGTTCTGCCTTGGCGTTCGCGATGTCGAGCATCTTGTCAGCCTTCTGTTCCATCTTTTCGAATTCGCCCATGACCTTGTCGAACTTGTCGGCGGTGCCGGTGTACTTGTTGACGGTCTCCTGGGTGTTGGCGATGGAAACCTTGGCCTTGATGGCGGCCTTCTTGGCTTCGAGCTGTGCGATGTCGGAGGTCAGCTTGTCGTGCAGCTGTCTCATCTTGGTCGCGTTCTCGTGTGCTACGGCATAAGCAGTCTCGAGGGAAGCGCCAACGTTTTCGATCTGCTGCTTCTTAGCGAGGAAGATCTTGGCGTCGCCTTCGTTGCCAGCCTGCAGAGCCTGGATAGCCAGTCCCTGATACTTGGCGATCTCTGCCTTGTTCTCGTCGAGCATTCTCTTGGCTCTGGTCTCTTCGGCCATAACAGCAGCGGTCTCCTGCTTAACGTCCGCCAGATCTCTTCTTGCCTTGATCAGGTATTCATCGATCATCTTGGCGGGGTCTTCTGCCTTGTCCAGCAGGGCGTTGATGTTTGCTGCAAGAATGTCAGCGAATCTGGATAACATGCTCATTTTGGTTTTCCTCCTTTAGTTATCGTTGTCTTTATAAACAGTTTCGTATTTTTTAGCGAGATCTTCCGCTTTCACGGTCGTCTCGTTATCACCGAATGTCTCGAGCGGGGTATTCAGGATCTCCTGGTCGCGCTTGTCCTGTTCCTTCTTGCTCTTGTTGCGGATCGCGATGATCGCGATGATCGCCAGGATGATCAGGATGATGCCGCCGATGATGGTCGGATAGTACCATGCTGGCCGCGTGACCTTCATGATAGCTTCGCCGGCTTCCTTAAAGACTGCAGCGAAGTACTCGGAATTGTCCTTCGAGCTGTCGTAGTAGTAACGGTCGAAGTAGTCCATCAGGATCTCGCCGGCTTCTTCGTCGATGACCGACTGCGCCTGGACGCCCGCGGTGTAGTACACGGTGTATTCGCCGTCGTAGTACTCGTGGAAGATGACCAGGATGTGCGCTTCGTCGATCTGGCCGTTCGCCGCCGTGAAGAGCTCGTCGTATTTCGCGTCCGCGAAGTTGATGAAGTCGTTCTTCTTCGGGTTGATCTCGCCGTCGACCTTGTCTGTCAGGTACAGGTAGGGCATGACGCCGGTCTCTTCGTAGAAACTCTTCATGCCGCTTTCGACTTTGCTCTTGCTCGTGATCCAGCCGAGCTCGTCCGTGTAGTACCCGTTCTTGACGGTGACCGCATTGGACGGCAGGGGCTCTCTCTTCGTCGTCGAGTACGTGATATCGCTCTGGCTGTTCGGATTCTGCTCGCCGTACATCGCGGACCACAGGCCTCCGAACACGACTGCCATCAGCGTGATGATGATGACGATCAGCAGGAAAGAGTACAGACAGCCGATGTTGATCCTCGGACCGCCGGTGTAACCCTTATAATTCTTGTGATAAGGTTCGTTGTTCTTCTGTGTATTGTAACTGCCGGAACTGCCGGTATTGTATGTGCCGTAAGGCGAGGAGTTCGTCTTGCCGGAATTGACCCAAATGATAGGCCGTACAGGACGGGGCGAACCGCCGCTGCTGAACGGACTGCTGTTATAGTTCCCGAAGCTGTTGCTCGTCGGACGGCTGTGATTGAACGTGCTGGATGATCTTCCGCCGGAAAAGCTGCCGCTGCTGAAGCTGCGTCCGCCTCCTCCGGAGGTCCTCATACCGGAACCTCTGGATCCCCCGAAACCGCCGCCGCGGCTGCCGCCGGAGAATCCGCCTGAGCTTCTGCCCATGATCCTGATACCTCCTTGTGTAGTTTCTGTGTTGACTCTATAATAATAGCACAAAGTTTGTGTAATTGTGCTATAATTTCCTTCGTTTGAAAAAGTGAAATATAAGCGTAATTTTTTTGTAACATCCTGAGAGGTTTTCGATGACCTGGCAAGAACGTTTAAAACAATATTGCAACGAACATCCGGGGCTGCTGATGGGTCTGGATATCGGCTCTACGACGGCGAAGATCGTGGTCGTGGAGAATGGCGAGATCCTGTATAAAAAATACGAAAGACACTTTTCCCAGGTGCGCCAGAAGGCCGTGGAACTGACTCAGGAAGCGGAAAGCTTCCTGAAGAGCAGAACGTTTACGGCTTCCATCTCCGGCAGCGCGGGGCTCGGCCTTGCGAAAGCGGCAGGTCTGCCGTTCGTACAGGAAGTCTTTGCGACCGGACAGGTCGTGGAAGTGCTGGAGCCTGACACGGACGTCGTCGTGGAGCTCGGCGGGGAAGACGCAAAGGTCATCTTCTTCCGGGGCGGTATGGATGAGCGTATGAACGGAAGCTGCGCGGGCGGCACAGGCGCGTTCATCGACCAGATGGCGACGCTGCTGAACGTCAGCGTCGAACAGCTGGACGAACTGGCTCTGCAGCACGAGCGCATTTATCCGATCGCGAGCCGCTGCGGCGTGTTCGCCAAGTCCGACATCCAGCCGCTGCTGAACCAGGGTGCAAAGAAGGAAGACATCGCAGCGTCGATCTATCAGGCCGTCGTCGACCAGACCATCGCGGGACTGGCGCAGGGACGCCGCATCGACGGACACGTCATGTTCCTCGGCGGGCCTCTGCATTATTGTCAGGGCTTGCGTGACCGCTTTCGGGAGACTCTAAAGCTTTCCGACGAAGACGCCGTATTCCCCGAATACGGCCGTTTTGCCGTTGCTTTGGGCGCCGCGTTCTATGGAACGGGGCAGGACGCCAGATACACGTACGAAGAGTGGCTGTCCGCGCTGCAGAACGCAGCCGGCGCCGCAACGAAGACCGAACACGCGAAGCCCCTGTTCGAAAACGAGGCAGAGTATCAGGAATTTCTGGCGCGTCACAGCCGCGCGAAGGTGCCTGCGAGAGAACTGGCCGGCTATACCGGCAAGGCATATCTCGGCATCGACTGCGGCAGCACGACGACGAAGCTCGTGCTGATCGATCCGGAAGGGACCATCCTGTATTCGTATTACGGTCACAACAAGGGCAATCCTGTAGACGTCGTGCGCGAACAGCTGCAGAACATCTATGACCAGGCGGATCCGGGCCTGGCGATCGCAGGCTCTGCGGTAACGGGTTACGGAGAAGAACTCATCCAGCGCGCGTTCCATCTGGACGGCGGCCTCGTCGAGACCATGGCGCATTACAGCGCGGCGCGGTTTTTCAATCCCGACGTCGATTTCATCATGGACATCGGCGGCCAGGACATGAAATGCCTGTCCATCCGCAACGATTCCATCGATTCCATCATCCTGAACGAAGCCTGCAGCTCCGGCTGCGGCAGCTTTATCGAGACGTTCGCAAGAGCTCTCGGCTATCCGATCGCGGATTTCGCGAAACTCGGCCTGTTCTCCCGCGATCCCGTCGACCTCGGCAGCCGCTGCACGGTGTTCATGAACAGCTCCGTCAAACAAGCGCAGAAAGACGGCGCGGACGTGACCGATATCTCCGCGGGACTTTCCATGAGCATCGTCAAAAATGCGCTGTTCAAAGTATTGCGCGTCCAGTCCGCCAAAGATCTGGGCGAACACATCGTCGTGCAGGGCGGCACGTTCCTGAATGACGCCGTGCTGCGTTCGTTCGAAAGAGAGCTCGGCGCGGAAGTCACGAGACCCGCTATCGCCGGCCTGATGGGCGCGTTCGGCGCAGCGCTGTTCGCGAAGAAACTGAACGTGGAGAAGTCTTCCACGGTCAACGAAGAAGAACTCAAGGAGTTTACCCATACGTCCGAGACCGTCACGTGCAACGGCTGCACGAACCATTGCCCGCTCACGATCAACACGTTCTTCGGCGAAGAGAAGTTCGTGTCCGGCAACAAGTGCGAACGCGGTGGCCTGCTGGCGCTCGGCAAGAAACCCGAAGCTGCTGTCAAGCTGCCGAACCTGTACCGGTACAAACGCGAAAAGCTGTTAAAACTCAAGGCGGATCGCGGCGAAGGGCAGTACACCATCGGCATTCCTATGTCGCTCGGCGTGTTCGAACTCGCGCCCATGTGGCACACGATCTTCCGTCGCCTGGGCTTCAAGGTTCGCATGACCGGATTCTCCGACAAGCGCATCTACGCGAAGGGTCAGTACACCATTCCGTCCGATACGGCGTGCTATCCGGCCAAACTGATGCACGGCCACATCGAAAGCCTGATCGAGAAAGGCGTCGACGCGATCTTCTACCCGTGCCTGACGTACAACTACCATGAAAGCGACGCGACGGACAATTTCTATAACTGCCCGGTCGTCGCGTATTACAGCGAAGTGCTGAACGGCAATATGGACAGCCTGCACGACAGCGGTGTCAAGTTCCTGTTCCCGTATCTGGCGGTCAACGATAAGAAACAGCTCGCCAAAGGGTTGTTCGAATGTCTGAACGGAGCGTTCGGCGGACTGAGCCTGTCGGCGGTCGAAGGCGCTGTCGAAGCAGGCCATAAGGCCTACGAAGAGTGGATGGCGGACATCCGCGCGGAAGGCGCGAAGGCGCTGGCGTACGCAAGACAGAACGGAAAGCGCATCATGGTGCTGGCAGGCCGTCCTTATCACGTCGACAGCGGCATCTGCCAGGGCATGGACCAGCTTATCGAGTCACTGGGCTTCGTCATCGTGTCCGAGGACTGCGTATCCAACCTCGTGACCCCGCAGAAAGTCAACGTGCTGAACCAGTGGGTATACCACGCGAGACTGTATAACGCAGCTAAATATGTCGGTCTGCACGACGATTGCCAGCTCGTACAGCTCGTCAGTTTCGGCTGCGGCCTCGACGCGATCACGACGGACGAAGTGCGCGCCATCCTGGAGCGCTACGGCAAACTGTATACGCAGATCAAGATAGACGAGATCAATAATTTAGGCGCTGCCAAGATCCGGCTGAGGAGCCTGGTCGGCGCGCTGGAAGAAAGAGAAGCGAAATGGAATTAGGCTGCGCATCCTGCGGCGCCTGCGGCCTCGAGAGCTGCAGCGGCTGCGAAGAAGACAAGAATTACATAGACACGCAGAAGAAAGAGATCGAAACGCCCGATAACCGCGTCGTCTTCACGAAAGAGATGAAGAAGACGTACAAACTGCTGGCACCGACCATGCTTCCCATGCATTTCCGCCTGTTCGCCGAGGTCTTCCGCAAGAACGGCTACGACATGGAACTGCTGGAAAACGAGGGCCGCAAAGCTGTGGACTGCGGAGTCAAGTACGTGCACAACGACGCGTGCTATCCGTCCATCTGCGTCATCGGGCAGTTTATCGACGCGCTGCAGAGCGGCAAGTACGACGTGAACAAGGTCGCGGTCATCTACATGCAGACCGGCGGCGGCTGCCGCGCGTCCAATTACGTGTCGCTCATGCGCAAGGCGTTCGAGCGGGCAGGGTTCCCTCAGGTTCCCATCGTCACGATCAATATCGCGGGCCTGGAGAAACATCCGGGTTTCAAGGTGACCGTGCCGATGTACCGCGACCTGCTGAATTGCTGTCTGTACGCCGACCTCATGATGACGTTGCGCAACCAGTGCCGCGTCCGGGAAGTCCGCAAAGGACAGACGGACGATCTGTGCGATCATTGGGTCAAAAAGCTCAGCAAGGAAATCTGGGAAGGGAAAATGAAGTATTCCCGCGTGAAGGAGAACATGCGGCAGATGGCCGCGGATTTCGCGCTGATCGAGCGTTCTCCGGAGCAGCCCGTGCGCGTCGGCATCGTCGGAGAGATCTACGTCAAATACTCGCCTCTGGGCAATAACTACCTGGAAGAATTCGTGTATAAAGAAGGGGCGGAATCGGTCGTTCCGGGTCTGCTGGACTTCATGTATTACTGCGTCTACAACAACCGGCTCGACTTCGAACTGTACGGCATGCGAAGCGATTCGCGCCTGATCTGGAAGATCGTCTGCAATTACTTTGAAAAGAAGAAGAACGACCTGAACGAGATCATTCGCGAACGGGGCGTATTCTACGGGTTCTCGAGCTATAAGCATCTGCTGGAGCTCGCGAAGGAACATCACTGCGTCGGTATGGGCATGAAGATGGGCGAAGGCTGGCTGCTGACGTCCGAAATGCTGGAACTGTGCGAGATGGGCGTCTCGAACATCGTATGCTGCCAACCGTTCGGGTGCCTGCCGAACCACATCGTCGGCAAGGGCATGATGCGGCCGATCAAGGCGCGTTATCCGGATGCGAACATCGTCGCGATCGATTTTGACCCGGGTGCTTCGCGCATCAACCAGGAGAACCGTCTGAAGCTCATGATGAGCAATGCGAGGAAAGGATAATGCGTCTTCGGACCGTTTCGAACCGCTCGCCAAGAGGACGATTGACTCGCTTGTCCGAAAGCGGCTCCTCAGCCGCAGTATAGAAAGGCTCGCAGTATGACTGATAGACAGGAACAGATCGTTAAGAACGTCGATAAGCACAGACAGGACATTCTGGATGCGGAACGGTGGATCTGGAAGCATCCGGAGGTGGGGTATACCGAATGGCAGACGAATGCCTATCTGCTTGAGAAATTCAAGGGGTATGGGTATTCGCCAATAGAAGCAGGTGACATACCAGGGTTTTATGTAGACCTCAATACCGGGCGTCCCGGACCGACTCTGGCCATCATGGGAGAACTGGATGCGTTGGATATCGCGAACCATCCGGAGTCCGTGAACGGCATGACGCACTGCTGCGGCCATAATTGCCAGTGCGCGGAGATGGTCGGCATCGCCGCGGCGCTGTCCGAACCAGGCGCGTTGGACGGCCTGTGCGGTAAGATCCGCCTGATGCTCGTTCCGGCGGAAGAGATGATCCAGCTCGAATTCCGCAAGGACCTGATCGACAAAGGGATCATCAAATATCTGGGCGGAAAGACTGAGTTTATGCACCGCGGTTATTTCGACGGCGTCGACATCGCGCTGATGGTGCATACGGATAACGAAAACGAGTACGATTTCACATGTCAGGAAGGCTTCAACGGCATTATCGCCAAGATCCTGACGTATAAAGGCAAGAGCAGTCATGCGGGCGGTTCGCCTCACGACGGCATCAACGCCCAGTACGCGGCGACGCTCGGTCTCGACGCCTGCAACGCGCTGCGTGAGACGTTCCGCGACCAGGATCACATCCGCTTCCATCCTATCCTGAAAGGGGTCAAGACCGCGGTCAACATCATCCCGGACGAGATGCGCATCGAAAGCTATACCCGCGGCAAGACCCTGGAGGCTTACGTCAGGGCAAACAAGAAGATCAACAGGGCTCTGGCAGCCGGCGCAGCCGCCATCGGCGCGCAGCTGCACGTCTGCGATATGCCCGGCTACGCCATGGAGATCCATGACGATACGTTTATGGATCTGTGCCGTCAGTGCTGCGAAGACCTGTCAGGCAGGGACAAGGTCAAGTTCGACCACAATGCCTGGAGCACGGGTTCGTCCGATTTCGGCGATCTGACGATGGTCATGCCCGGCGTGCAGTTCTATGCCTGCGGGCACACCGGTCTGGGTCACGGCATCGATTTTCAGGTGGCAGACCCCGAACGGGCCTGCGTCAACCCTGCGAAGGCTGAACTTTTCATCGCGGACGCGCTGCTTTCGGACGGAGCGGCGAAGGCGAAAGAGATCATCGCAAACTATAAGCCGCAGTTCGGCAGCATCCGGGCATACCTGGACTTTATCGATACTTTAGCCATGGACAAAGATGTGATAAACTATACGGAGAAAGGAACGTTCATCGACCTGCCCAATGACTGAAACCATCAAGAAGCTTTACGATAAATACTTCAGACAGCTGAGGAATTTCGTCATCGTCGGCTGCACCGTAACGCTGCTGGATTTCATCATGCTGCACGCGTTCACAGAACGCGCCGGCATGTGGTATCTGGCATCGGCGGCGCTGGCCTTTACGATCTCCACGATCATCAACTATCTGCTTTCCATGAAATTCGTTTTCAAGGGCAGGGAGGGCCGTGACAAGAAAGAGGAATTCCTCGTGTTCGCGATCCTCAACCTCATCGGACTCGGTCTGACGACGCTGCTCATGTGGCTGCTCGTCGATAAGGCCGGACTTTACTATATGTTCGCCAAAGTCTTCGTCTCTGCGACCGTCATGTTCTGGAGTTTCTTCTCCCGGAAGATCTTCCTGGAACAGCATTGACCTGAAGGAGGAACCGTTTGATGAAAGACGATCAGAAGCGCATGCCTCTTTTCGAGGCCATCCTCGAGTACAACGAAAAGAATCCTGCGTTTTTCCACATTCCCGGACACCGCTACGAGCGCGGCATCAATCCCGCCTGGCGCGAAGTCGTAGGGGATGAGATCTTTAAATTCGACCTGTCCGAAACGCCACTCACGGACGATCTGCACCATGCGAGCGGCCCCATCAAGGAGGCCGAACAGCTTGCTGCAGAGCTTTGGGGCGCGGACTATACCCATTTACTGGTCAACGGCAGCACGTGCGGCAACCAGGCGATGGTCATCACGGCTTCGCACGGCGGCGCCAAGATCGCCATCCCTCGCAACGCGCATAAATCCGTGCTGATGGGGCTCATCATCGGCGGCGGCAAACCTGTTTACATCATGCCGCAGATCGAACCGGAATGGGGCCTTCACGGCGGCATCACGCCGGGCCAGGTCGAAGAGATGTTCCGCCAGAACCCGGACTGCAAGGGCGTTCTCGTGGTCAGCCCGACGTATTACGGCATCACGAGCGATCTAGAAGGCATCGCGCGGGTATGCCATGCGCACAATGCCATCCTGATGGTCGACGAAGCGCACGGCGCACATTGTTATTTCTCGGAGAAACTGCCCAGAGGCGCCATCGAACAGGGCGCGGACATGGCGGTGCAGAGCATCCACAAGGTCACCGGTTCTCTGACGCAGAGCTCCATGATCCACATCAAATCCGACCTCGTCACGAAGAACCTGCTGGAGGCGAACCTGACGCTCGTGCAGAGCACGTCGCCTTCGTATCTTCTCATGACGTCGCTGGACTGCGCGCGCCAGCACATGGCCATGGAAGGCGCCGAGATGATCGACCGCGCCGTCGAACTGTCGGATAACGCCAGAGAGCGCATCAACCGCATCCCCGGGCTTTCGTGCGCGGGCAAGGAACTGATCGGCCGTGCCGGCATCCACGGACTCGATACGACGAGACTCATCATTTCCGCCGACGATATCGGCATTACCGGGTTCAACCTGAAGAAGATCCTGTTCGACGATTACGACGTCGAAGTAGAGCTGCCCGACTACCGCAACGTCGTGGCCATCGTTACGTATGCGAACGTGCAGAAGGAGATCGACAAGCTCGTCGAAGCGCTCGAAGATATCTCCCGCAGATTTGCCCCTGAAGGTGAACCGCTGCCGCCGGGCGAAAAACTGCCTCCGCAGCCGGATTACGTGCTGAGCCCGAGAGCCGCGTATTTCCTGGAGAGAGAGCGCGTGCCCTGGGTAGAATGCCGCGGCCGCATCGTCGCCGAGATGATCGCGCCGTATCCGCCGGGCATCCCCGTCATTTATCAAGGCGAGCGAATGAGCACGGAAGTCTGGGAATACATCGAAGCGTTCCGCCAGCGCAACGGACATATCCACGGGCCGTCTGACCCGACGCTGTCCACGCTGTTGGTGATCCGCGAATAGACAAACGTACCGCATCTCTTTTGAGGTGCGGTTTTTCTTACAGAGAGGAGGAGATGCGATGAAGACATGTAAAGTACTGCTGCTGGGATATGGCGTAGCCGGCAAAGCGTTCGCCCGCATCCTGAACAAGACGCACGACGATATTCTGAAGGGGAAGGACATCGACGTGAAGGTCGTAGGCATCACGACCGGAAGCCGGGGCAGCCTCGTATACCAGGACGGGCTGGATCTGGCCGAAGCCACGCGCCAGCTCGAAGAAGATGGCTGTTTCGATCCGAAAGGGCCTTATTACAGCAAGATCGATTCCATGACGGCTGCCGAGATGCTGGATTATGACGTCCTGATGGAACTGACTCCGCTGAACATCTTTACGGGTCAGCCTGCGACGGACCACATCCGTGCGGCGCTGAACCGCGGAAAGCACGCCGTTTCCGCAAACAAGGGGCCGTTAGCCTGGCATTATAAGGAACTGCGCGATCTGGCGAAGAGAAACCGCTGCGGCTTCTTCTTCGAGACGACGGTCATGGCCGGCACGCCGACGTTCAACATGGCGCATCACTGCCTGCAGTTCTGCGAGATCGACAAGATCGAAGGCATCCTGAACGCTACGACGAATTATATCCTCAAGGAGATGGCCAAAGGCGTACCCATCGATACTATCATGAAGACCGGCCGGGAACTGGGATTTCTCGAAGCCGACCCGTCCATGGATACGGAAGGCTGGGATGCTTCCGCAAAACTGACGGTGCTGATGAACGTGCTGATGGATGCGGATCTGACCCCCGATAAGATCGACCGCACGGGCATTACCGGGGTCACAGCAGAGGATATTGCTGCAGCGAAAGAAAGGGGCAACGTCATCAAACTCATGTGCCGCGGCACGAAGGACGCAGACGGAAACGTCACTGCGACGGTAAGGCCCGAAGAGATCCCCGCTGGCGACGTGTTTGCAGGCGAAGATCTTGTTGCCGTCTATTCGCTGTATACCGATCTGATGGGCAAGCTGACGTTCCTGCAGTACGGCCTGGAGACGACGCAGACGGGTTACGGCGTGTTTGCGGATCTGTGCCGCGTGCTGGACTTCATGAACGGCGCGGTATAAACTGAAAGCAGGAGGTTCGAAACTGATATGAAAACTTTATTGCTTTCGAAAACAGACGTTCAGAACGCGGTCACGATGGACGACGTCATCGCTGCCGTGGAGAACGCCTATAAAGCATTCCAGACCGGCAAGGTCGACCAGCCTCCCATCCAGACGATGGGCATGCCGGAATTCAACGCGGAATCCGACGTCAAATCCTGTTACAACCGCGACAACGCCATGTTCTCGATCAAGACCGTCGGCCTATTCCAGGACAATATCAAAGGAGTTACGGCCTATGCGGCAGCAGATGGCGGCAAACTGCCCAACATGATGGGCAACGTCATCCTCGGCGACGGCAAGACCGGCGCGACGCTGGCCATTATGGACGCGTCTCTGATCACGGGCATCCGCACCGGTGCTGCAGGGGCCATTTCCAGCAAATACATGGCCAGAAAGGATGCGCATGTCGCGGCAGTCTTCGGCATGGGCGCGCAGGCCCGCATGCAGGTGACCGCGCTGGCGAGAGTCCGCGATCTTACCGAGGTGCGCGCGTTCGATAAGTTCCTGCCGACTGAATTGCAGCAGGCTTATAAAAACGATATGGAACAGGTGACCGGCGCTAAAGTCGTTCTCTGCGGCAGCGTAGAAGAAGCAGCGCAGGGTGCCGATATCCTGATCTGCCCGACGCCTTCCCGCGAACCGTATCTGAAGCCGGAATATGTCAAGAAAGGCTCGCATATCGTCGAAGTAGGCGTGGATATCGAGACGAAGGCGGAGGTGTGTCCCGAAGTGTTCGCAATGGCTGACAAGGTCGTATGCGACTCCACAGCGCAGTGCATCACGAGAGGCGAGACCCGCAATGCCATCGCTTCCGGGCTGTTCAGGCAGGAAGACATTTACGGTGAGATCGGCGAGATCGTACTGGGATTAAAGCCCGGACGCGAGAGCGACGACGAGATCACTATCTTCGATACGACAGGTATGGGTATTCAGGACAACACGACGGCAGAAGCTGTATTCAAGGCAGCGCAGGACAAGGGTCTTGGCGCCTGGTTCGAGTTCATTTAAACAAGGTTATAGGAATTCTCAATCACATAAATCTTTAGGAGGTCAATTGTTATGAAAATGGCATGGTTCGGGGTAGAGGAATGGCTCAACCCCATGGATTCCAAGGCTAAAGTCAATTTCGGCTCTTCGTGCGTCAGCGCGCTCCGTCTGAACGAACTGTTCGACCTGATCGGCGAGGACGAAGATGAATTCCTCAGAGAATTCAAGTATCAGAGCCTGCACTATCACTTCGGCGACGCGACCGGTTCTCCGCGGGTCAAGGCGGGCGTCTGCCACCTGTATCCGAACGGCAACGTCAAGCCGGAACAGGTCATGATGACCATCGGAGGCTCCCACGCGAACGAGCTCGTCGAGATGGGCCTGATGGAATACGGTGAAAACTGCGTCATCATCAAGCCGTCCTATCAGCAGCACTACGACATCCCCAAGTCCGTGAACATGGAGACGCGCATCGTCAACCTGGACCTGGACAACGGCTGCAAGCTTGACATGGCCGCGCTGGACGCCGCCTGCGACAAGAACACGAAGATGATCGCGTTCACGAACCCCAACAACCCGATCGGCAACGTGCTGACCGACGAGGAACTCGGACAGATCGTCGAGATCGCGAAGAAGAACGATTCGTGGATCCTGTGCGACGAGATGTACCGCGGCATGATCTCCGACACGCAGACGTCCATTCTGGACTACGGCTACGATAAGGCTATCTCCATCTCCTCGACGTCCAAGATGTTCTCGTCCGCCGGTCTGCGCGTAGGCTGGCTCATCTGCAAGGATCCCGAGATGTACGAAGTCTTCAAGACCCGCAGATCCTACAACTCCATCTGCTGCGGCATCATCGACGAGATCATCGCTTCGATCGAATTCGAGAACTACGAGAAGATCTGGGCGCGCATGCGCTCCATCCTCGGGCCCAACAAGCAGATCGTAAAGGAATGGGCGGAGAAGGAACCGCACATGGAGCTGCTCGGCGATCCCTGGGGCACGACCTGCCTCATGAGATACGACTTCGACGTGGATTCCGAGACGCTGGCGAAGGACGCCATGGAAGATGAGCGGAAGATCCTGTTCGTACCGGGCGATTACTTCGACATCCCGAAGACCATCCGCGTCGGCTACGGCGCGTTCCGCGATCCGGAAGTGCTGAAGGCAGGTCTGGCACAGTTCTCTGATTATCTGAAGAAGTGGGAGAAGTAAGAACGGGCAGAAACCGTTGAAAAAACAATTTTCAGTGCTGT
This sequence comes from Bacillota bacterium, assembly GCA_017557505.1. GTDB lineage: Bacteria > Bacillota > Clostridia > Peptostreptococcales > Anaerovoracaceae > RUG11894. Next base: position 33,914 of record JAFYYP010000032.1, read on the forward strand.
CAAGAAAAATGCTTGACAGCACTGTTTTTATTGTGTATCATCTTCAAGGTATGAAGAGCAGTCTGGACAATTTATACGAGATCAGCATGCTGATGGACTTCTACGGCGCACTGCTTTCGCAGCGCCAGCAGGACGTGATGAGGCTGTATCACGAAGAGAACTGCAGCCTGCAGGAGATCGCCGAAGAACTCGGCATTTCGCGCCAGGGCGTTCACGAAGCGCTGAAGAAGGCGGAAAACACGCTGCAGGGCTTCGAAGAGAAACTCGGACTTGTCGCCAGATTCCGCAAACAGGATCAGCTGCTGGAAGAGACCGCGAAAGCGCTCGACGCGCTGGCGGCAGAACGCAGCAAAGACAACGGTCTGAAAGATTCGCTCCTCGCCATCAAACAGAAGATCATCTCTTTGGAAGAATAGGATAGATATGGCTTTTGAAAGTCTTTCTGAAAAATTAAGCGGCGTCTTCAAGAAGCTGCGCGGCAAAGGCGTACTGACCGAACAGGACATCAACGACGCGATGCGCGAAGTCAAACTCGCGCTGCTCGAAGCGGACGTCAACTATAAGGTCGTCAAGGAGTTCGTCGCGGACGTCAAGGAAAAGGCGCTCGGCGAAGAGGTCCTGAAGAGCCTGACCCCGGCCCAGCAGGTCGTGAAGATCGTCAACGATGAACTCGTCCAGCTCATGGGCGGCGCCGGCAGCAAGCTGACGTATGCCCCGAGCGGTTTTACGACCATCCTGATGGTCGGTCTGCAGGGCACCGGTAAAACGACGACGTGCGCCAAGCTCGCAGCTTATCTGAAAAAGCAGGGCAAGAAGCCGATGCTGGCAGCCTGCGACGTGCAGAGACCTGCCGCCATCGACCAGCTGGAAGTCGTCGGGTCACAGGTAGACGTGCCCGTGTTCTGCGACCGTTCCAGCAAAGATCCTGCGGACATTGCGGCCCGCGCGAGAGCGGAAGCGGAGCGCAAGGGAATGAACGTCCTGATCGTCGACACCGCAGGCCGCCTGCACGTGGACGAAGCGCTCATGGAAGAGCTGAAGCAGGTGAAGAAAGCGGTCAAGCCGCACGAGATCCTGCTCGTCGTGGATGCCATGACCGGCCAGGACGCCGTCACTGCGGCCGAAGCTTTCCACGAAGCCATGGGCATAGACGGAATCATCATGACGAAGCTGGACGGCGACACGAGAGGCGGCGCGGCGTTATCCGTGCGCAACGTCACCGGCAGACCTATCAAGTTCGTCGGTATGGGTGAAAAGCTCGACGCGCTCGAAGAATTCCACCCAGACCGCATGGCCAGCCGCATCCTAGGCATGGGCGATGTGATGTCCCTGATCGAGAAAGCGCAGGAAGCCGTCGACGAAGAGAAGGCGGCTGAGCTAGAAAAGCGCCTGGCGAAGAACCAGTTCACGCTGGAGGATTTCCTGGACCAGATAGGACAGATCAAGGGCATGGGCGGTCTCGGAAAGGTGCTGAACATGCTGCCCGGCGTACAGGGTAAGGTCTCCGAAGACGACATGGACGCAGGCGAGAAGGAATTCCGCACGATGGAGGCCATCATCCAGTCCATGACCCCCGAAGAACGCAAAAAGCCCGAGCTGCTGAACGCGTCCCGCAGAAAGCGCATCGCGGCCGGCAGCGGGGTCACCGTGTCGAAGGTGAACCAGCTCATCAAGAAGTACGAAGACACGAAGAAGCTGATGAAACAGCTCAACAACGGCAAATTAGGCAAGAGATTCGGCAGGAGATTCCCCGGATTTTAACGCATAAACAAGTTCAATCGATCGATATCTATAATTTTGGAGGTAACAAATGGTTAAGATCAGATTAAGAAGAATGGGTGCTCACAAGAAGCCTTTCTACAGAGTGGTCGTCGCAGACCAGAGAACTGCCAGAGACGGTAAGTCTATCGAAGAGATCGGCACTTACAATCCGCTGACCGATCCCGCCGAGATCAACATCGACGCGGAAGCTGCCAAGAAGTGGCTGGCAAACGGCGCAGTTCCCACCGATACCTGCCGCGCGCTGCTGAAGAAGGCCGGCATCCTCGAATAACCGGGGGCCCGGCATGGTAAGTCTGGTAGAAACGATCGCAAGATCCCTCGTGGACAGCCCCGACGAGGTCTCCGTCCGCGAGATCCCCGGCAACGATCCGGGCGTGACTGTGGTCGAGCTGAAGGTAGCCGCTTCCGATATGGGGAAGATCATCGGCAAGCAGGGCCGCATCGTCAAGGCGCTGCGCACTGTCGTCAAGGCCGCCGCAGTCAAACAGAACAAAAAAGTCGTCGTGGAGATCGTCTCGTAAGACGTCTCCTTGGAAAAGAGGCGGGCAGACCCCCGTCTTTTTTCTTGCGCGCAGGACGCACAGCATAGCAGGGATATGATAAAATATTTATTTAGAAATACAGAAAGGGGACCCGCATGGAGACCATCAAATTGGGAATGATCACGGCGCCGCAGGGCATCAAAGGCGAGTTCCGCGTGCTGCCGTATACGGACGAACCGACACGGTTCGAAGAGATCGATGCTGTGCTGCTCGACGGGCAGAAACGACGCATCGAGAACGTGTGGTACCGGCCGAACATGGTCATACTGAAGCTCGAAGGCATCGACGACCGCAACGCGGCGGAAAAGCTGAGAAACAAAGAACTGCTGCTCGATAAGAAAGACCTGTGGAAACAGCCGGAAGACACGTTCTTTATCGACGATCTTGTCGGATGCCTCGTCATAGACACAAACAAGGAGGCTGTCGGGATCCTGCAGCAGATCCACAGCCGCCCGGCGCAGGATCTGTTCGAGATCGAGAAACCTGACGGAACGACGTTTCTGCTTCCGGCAGTCAAAGAGTTTATTAAGGGCGTAGATTTAGAGAATAAAATCATTCAGATTCAAGTAATAGAGGGGTTAGTTTAAAGTGCCGCAGGGGTGGCGTCTAAAGAGGCTCATCAAGACCGGAGCGAACGCCGTGACTCCCAAGAGTTGCGGTCGCGGATGAGCGTAGGGCGAAGATGAGGATGCGTTAGACGACAGGACCCCGGAGGCAAACCGCAGAAAACATGAAAGTAACCATCCTGACACAATTCCCCGAGATGTTCGGGCCCATGACGGCCAGTATCCTCGGCAGAGCCTCCGAAAAAGGCCTGCTGGAGATCTCCGTGGTCAACATCCGGGATTATACGGCTGATAAACACCGCAAGACCGACGATACGCCGTTCGGCGGCGGGGCGGGCATGGTCATGACCCCGCAGCCCGCCTTCGACGCGCTGCGCGCAAACGGCGCGGAAGGCAAGCGTATCCTGTACATGTCCCCGCGCGGCCCTGTGCTGGATCAGACATTGGCGGAAGACCTGGCGCAGGAAGAGGAATTCTTCATTTTATGCGGCCACTACGAAGGCGTGGACGAGCGCATTCTGCAGGCCTGGCACATGGAAGAAGTCTCCATCGGCGACTACATCCTGACCGGCGGAGAACTGGCGGCTATGGTGCTGGTCGATTGCGTTTCAAGGCTCATCCCCGGCGTGCTCGGCAGCGGCGATTCGCTGTCTGAGGAATCCATCTACAGCGGTCTGCTCGAATATCCACAGTATACGAAGCCGCGCAGCTATGAAGGCCTGGACGTGCCTGAAGTGCTGTTCAACGGCAACCACAAGCTCATCCATCTGTGGCAGTACGAGCAGTCTCTGCGTCTGACCGCGCAGAGACGTCCCGATCTGCTGCAGCGGTATCTCGACAGTGCCCCAGAGCTGACAAAAGACGAAAAAAAGATCCTGGAAAAGATAATGCAGGAAACACAAAGTATTGAATAGAGCCAGGAACAATGGTACAATATTTTGTATGAATAGAAGGGGAAAGAGAACAGCAGGCATCATTCTCGCGATCATTTTTCTGATCGCTGCTGCCGCGCTGTATGGATATATCTACGTCGTTCCTTCCGTGACGGATACCTTGACGCCGACTGCGATCGCGCAGTACGGGGAGATGAAGACGGCAAACCCTGCGAAGTGCGTCGTGTTCCGCAGTGAAAAGGTCGTTGCGGCGGAACAGAGCGGCAACGCCGGTTATTATGTGAGCGAGGGCGCCAAGACGCGTCTCGGGGTCAAAGTGGCGGACATCTATCCTGCGGACGGATCCGGTGTAGGGTACTTCATGGAGACGACAGGCATCGTCAGTTATTGGTACGATGGCTTCGAAGAAACGTTTGACCCGGATTTTCCGGAGACGATCACGCTGGATTCGTTTCCATCCGACGAAGAAGGCGCCGAGCAGCCACCCGAACCGGAATCGGTACGTATAACAGAAAAACAGGAGGGTGACCCCCTGTACAAGATCATCACGGGGGATACCTGGTACATGGCTCTGCGGATCGAATCGCAGTATATGGACCGCTATTCTATCGGATCCCGTATCGAGGTCGTTTTCGATGAAACGCCTGTCGACGCGACGATCAGCCGCCTGACGCAATACGAGGATTACTGGGTCGTTATCGCGTATTCGAACCGCTATTACAAGGACTCCGCAAAACTGCGCTACTGCGATGTCACCATCGTGACTGAAGACAACTCCGGTCTTCTGATCCCGACGACAGCGCGGGCTATGCAGGAGCAGGAGGACGGAAGCCTTCTGGAAGGTGTCTACGTCAAGACGATACGCGGCGATTACGTGTTCAGGCGCATACAGGTGCTGGCAGAGGACGAGGAGAGCGGCGAGACGCTCGTCACGTCCGACACGTTCTACGAAAAGGACGAAAACGGGGAAAGCGTGCAGGTCAGCACGATCGGCGTGTATGACGAAGTGCTCCGCGATGCCGGAGGGTTAAGCGACGTCACGATCTCGACGGACGAAGAACCAGAAGAGGAAGAGATCGTATTCGAATGGGAAAAGGTGAAGGAAGAGCCCGAACCGGAACCCGTTACGCCCGAAGAGCCGGAGGAAATGCAGGAGCCGGCAGAAGGGGAATAACATGAGCATTACACAGAACATAGCAGACATCCGTGAGCGCATGGCGGAAGCGGCGCGACGCAGCGGCAGAGATCCGGAAGACATCCTGCTGATCGCGGTCACGAAGCTTCACGAGCCGGACGAGATCGAAGAAGCGATCGCTGCAGGGATCACCGACATCGCGGAAAACAAGGTGCAGGAGATCCAGAAAAAGTACGATCAGATCGCTTCGCCGGTCAGATGGCACCTGATCGGCCACCTGCAGACCAATAAAGTCAAGAATATCATCGATAAGGTCGTCATGATCCATTCGGTCGAAAGCGTGCATCTCGCGCAGGAGATCGACAAGAGAGCTGCCGCGGCAGGGAAGACCATGGACGTGCTGCTGCAGGTGAACGCGGCGCACGAGGAGAGCAAGTTCGGCCTGGATCCGAAGGACGTGCCGCAGGTGATGCAGGAGATCCTGGACACCTGTCCGAACGTCAGGATCCGCGGACTGATGCACATGGCGCCGTGGTCGGAGGATCCCGAAGAGATCCGGCCTTATTTCAGCGAGGTCAAAAAGCTTTACGACACGCTGTCGGAAGTGGAACACCCCAATGCGGATTTTTCCTATCTGTCCATGGGTATGAGCCACGATTTCGAGACGGCGATCGAAGAAGGTGCGAATATCATACGCGTCGGAACATCGATTTTCGGCGAAAGAGATTACAGCAAGAAAATGGGAGGAATGTAACATGGGATTTGTCAGTAAGATGAAGGAACTGGTCGGCATCGAAGAGATCGAAGAAGACGAGGAAGAGGTCGAAGAGGAAAAGAAGCCTATCGTCCCGCGTCAGAATGCGGCTCCTGCACCCGCACCGCGCACTTCTTCCGCCGCGGCTCCTGTACCTGCCGCCAAGGCTCCGCAGTCCGGCACCAGATTCACGAGCGCGATGAAGATGGTCGTCATCGAGCCCCAGGGATTCGACGAAAGCCCGAAGCTCGTCGACAGCCTGAAGGCAAAGAAGCCGGTCATCATCAATCTCGAGAACCTCGAGACCGATACCGCGCGCAAGATCTTCGATTTCCTGTCCGGCGCAACGTACGCGCTGAACGGCAACGTGCAGAAGGTCGCGAACAATATTTTCGTCTTCGCTCCGGAGAACGTGAGCGTTGACTACAAGAACGAACAGAAGGGGGCCGAAAAGGTTTCCGATGGCATGAGGAGCCCGTGGAGATAGAGCGATGATCACACCACTTGACATTCAGAACAAGGAATTCAGCAGAGCGGTACGCGGCTACAACCAGGAAGAAGTCGATCTGTTCCTGGATCAGATCATGGCCGATTACGACAAGCTGCTCTCCGAAAACGAACAGCTGAGAAAGCAGCTGGAAGAGACCAAGGGCAAGGTGGAAAGCTACAAGGATACGGAAGGCGCCGTGCTGAAGACGCTGGAAGCCGCCAAGTCTCTGATGAACGACATTTCCGCCAGCGCTGAAAAGCGCGCCAGCATCCTCGTCAAGAACGCGGAACTGGACGCCGACCTCAAGCAGCGCCAGGCGAGAGATAATGTGGAGCGTCTGAAAGAAGAAGAGGCGAAGCTGAACGCGCGCGTTTCTTCCCTGAAGGTGAAGTTCCGCAGTTTCCTGGAGAGCGAACTCGAACGCTTCGATTCTCTGACGGACGATATTTTCGGCATTCCTGACGGCAGCCTGCTGAAGGATCCCGACGGAACGCTCGTCCGCGCACCGAAAGCTTCCGCTGCGATCAGTTCGGCTGACGACCTGTTCAAGACGATCGTCAACGTAAAGACCGAAGAAAAGAGCGAGTAAGACCGGTGTTCTGGATCGTTGTTTTGCTGTGCGTCGGCATCGACCAGTTCACGAAGATGCGGATCGCGCAGAGCATGGAGCTGGGCGCGACAAAGTCCCTGATCTCCGGTGTCCTCGATCTGACGTACACGCATAATACCGGCGCGGCTTTCAGTATCCTGACGGGTCGTCAGACTCTATTGATCGTCGTAACAGCTGCTGTGATGATCGCCATGACCGTTTACGTCGTCCGCAAAGGACGCAGCATTTTCCTGCCGGAAAAACTGGCGCTCGCCCTGATCGTGGGCGGCGGCTGCGGCAATTTGATCTGCCGCATCATGCGCGGGTACGTGATCGACTTTATCAACATACACATCCTTCCCATTTTCAACGCGGCGGACATCTGCGTCTGCTGCGGCTGCGCTCTGCTGGTGTTATCCGTTCTCTGGCTCGAACCGAGAGCGGCCAGGCAGGCGACTGACGAACCGCATGAGTGAAGGCAATCTCTATAATTTCATGATAGACGCGGAGCACGCCGGGCTGAGAGCTGACGGCGTGCTTTCTCAGCTTTTTGAAGAGGCGAGCCGCAGCTACATCCAGAAGCTGATAGAAAGCGGTTGTGTGTTCTGCAACGGCGAGCCTCTGACCTCAAAGAAAGAAAAGCTGAAAGAAGGCAGCTCGATCGAGATCCATCTGCCGCCTGCCGCTCCGTGCGAAGCGGTCCCGCAGGACATTCCGCTGGATATCGTGTACGAAGACGAACATCTCGTCGTGGTCAACAAGCCGAAGGGCATGGTCGTGCATCCCGCAGCCGGGAATGCGGAAGGAACGCTCGTCAACGGGCTGCTGTACCACTGCGGCGCGCTTTCGTCCATCAACGGCGTCGAACGTCCGGGCATTGTCCACCGCATCGACAAAGACACGTCCGGTTTACTCGTCTGTGCGAAGACGGATGCGGCGCACCGGGGACTGTCCGAACAGATGTCGGCGCATACCTGTACGCGGGAATACCGCGGCGTCGCGTTTTATAACTTCAAGGAGATCTCCGGCACAGTGGACGCGCCGATCGGCCGTGACCCCGTCAACCGCCTGCGTATGGCAGTCGTCCCGGGCGGAAAGAGGGCGGTGACGCATTGGACTGTCCTCGAAGAATTCAAAGGTTTTACGGAGATCCGTGCAAGGCTGGAGACCGGCCGTACGCATCAGATCCGCGTGCACATGGCTTCCATCCACCATCCGTTGCTTGGCGATACGGTCTACGGACCTCAAAAGCAGCCGTTCGGCGTGCAGGGACAGATGCTGCACGCGGGCATTCTTGGCTTCGAACACCCTGTTACGGGTCAGTATATGGAATTCCGGGCGGATCCGCCGGAAGAATACCTGAACATCCTGGAGAAACTGAGGAACAGAAAATGAAAAGATCGTTAAAACCTTCGACGCTGCTTTATCCGCTGCCGGCCGTCCTCGTGACAGGCGGAACTATGGATAACAGCACCGTGATGACCGCCGCCTGGACCGGTATCGTCAACTCCGATCCCCCCATGACGTACGTGTCCATACGCCCTGAGCGCTACAGCTATCCTATTATCAAGGAAAAGGGCGAATTCGTCATCAATCTGACGACGGTTGCCCTGGTAGAAGCGACAGACTACGCGGGCTGTGTGTCGGGCAGAAAAGAAGATAAATTCGAAAAGCTCGGATTGAAGAAAGTTCCCGGCGAGATCGTGTCTGCGCCTCTGATCGCACAGTGCCCGGTCAATCTGGAATGCCGCATCACGGAAGAAAGGGAACTGGGCAGCCACACGATGTTCCTCGCCGAGATCGTGCGCGTGCACGTCGACGAATCCCTGTTCGACGCGAACGACCGCATCTGTCTGGAAAAGGCAGGGCTGCTGGCTTACGTTCACGGCAGCTACCACGCGGTGACGCCGCGCAAACTCGGCACGTTCGGTTATTCCGTCATGAAACCGAAGACGAAGAAGAAAAAGGCTGCCGAAAGCCGCAGCAGGTCGCTTCTGAAGAAGAAAAACAAAGAAAACAAAAGAAAAGAGTCCGTCTTTACGGGTAAAAACAGACTCGTTTCTGAAGATTAGGACAATTTGATGTTCTGTTAAAAGTCGCCTCCGGTCAGGGCGGCTTTTCTTCTTCTCGGCTGCGGGAGCTACCTACTTTCCAACTTAGAATTAACCGGAATGCTGTTGGTAATTATTGTAATGGTAAAATATGGATATGTCAATAGGGTTCTGTTAAAAATTGCCAATTATTTTTCATCCGGATCTTTGGGATCGACCCAGACCGTGCGGTTGTTCGTGAAGATCACCATGCCGGGTTTTGCGCCTGCAGGCTTCTTGACGTAGCGCAGAGGCACGTAATCCACCGGCACGTTCTGCGAATCCTTGCCTTTAGAGAACCAGGCGGCAGCGGCTGCTGCCTGATAGATCTCGTCCTCGCCGGGCTGTTCGCCGTTCATGAACAGCACGACGTGCGAGCCGTGAATATCCTTTGTGTGCAGCCAGTAATCGGTCTTTCCGCCAACTTTGAACGTGATGTAGTCGTTCTCGCTGTTGTTTCGGCCGACGGCGATCTCTCTTCCGCAGGGCAGAGTGAATCGTCTGGGTCTCGGTTTCGCTTTCGCAGCCGCTTTCTTTCTGTCCTTCGCTACGCGTCCGCGCAGGTAACCTTCGCGGATCAGCTCTTCGCGGATCAGTTCCATCTCCTCATACGTCGAAGCCAGAGAGATCTGGTCACGCACAGTGCTCAGGTATTCGATATCCTTTTCGCACTCTTCAAGCTGGATCAGCTTTTCTTTTTTGCCCGTCTTGGCTTTCGCGTATTTCTTGAAGAAATTCTGCGCGTTGCGCGCAGGGGAGAAGCGCTCGTCCAGCTCTATCGTCACGGGCTGACCGTCGTAATAGCTGATGACAGTGACCGCCTTATCGCCCGTTTTCGCAAGGTGAAGATTCGCGTTGAGCAATTCTCCCTTCAGGCGGTAAATGTCTGCGTTTTCGGCCTTTCTGACGTCTTCCAGCAGCCTTTGTTTTTTTAGCAGGAGTTTGTCTTCAATCGAAGCCACGCTCTTTGCGAAGCTCTCGCTCCTCTGCATGACACGGTTCGTTTCTTTGCGGTTGCCATAGAAGAAATCCAGCGCGTCGCCCGGTTCATCGAACGGCTTCACTTCGCAGACTTCAGCCAGCTTCTTCATCGGGAAGATGTGCACGTCGCGGGGATAGCCGTTAGGATCGCAATAAACGGCAGGAAAGAGTTTGCCGGCAAGCACGTCATCGCGGGTCTGGAACAGCAGAGGAAGGTTCTCCTCGAATTCGTCCGCTGCGGATGCGCTCAGACCCTGGATCTCGCGGATATCCGTCACGTCTTCGCGTCTTGCTGTCCACAGATCGGTTTTATCCTGCGGCGGGGGAGAGACGTACTGCATGCCGGGCAGGATCTGCCGGTAGCGGTTGACGTCGATGGAAATGCGCTTGATGGCGTCGATGATCTTGCCGCTGGCCTCGTCTGTCAGGATCAGATTGCTGTGTTTGCCCATGATCTCGCAGATCAGCATCTTGTTGACAGAATACCCCATTTCGTTAATGGTCTCGAGATGGAATTTCAGAATGCGTTCGGTCGCCGGCTGGGACACGGAAAGAATGCGTCCGCCCTGCAGGTGCTTGCGCAGCAGCATGCAGAAATTCGGGGCTTCCGCCGGGTTTTCGTAGTTGAGTTTCGTGTAATGCACGCGTGCTCCCTGCGGGGACGTGCAAAATAAAAGCCTTCTTCGTGCCCCGGTCGCAGGCGCGTAGATCTGAAGAAGGATCGTATCCGCTTCAGGCTGCTGCACCCGTTCGATCTTCGCTCCCTGCAGTTCTTTATCCAGTTGTCTGGCGATGGTTCCGGCCAGAAATCCGTCGTATGCCATAAGTTCTCTGTCAGTATCCTTTCTTTCAGCATGTTTCTATGCTAAAATCGTATCCATAATAACACGGATCGGGCGAATGAGCCAAAGCAAATCGCGTGTTGGAAAGAGGAGAATATGGCAAAGAGCATGACAGGCTTCGGCAGAGGCGTCTACGAGGACGAACTGCGGAGCGTAACGGCGGAACTGCGTTCCGTCAATCACAGGTATTCCGACATCACGGTCAAAATGCCGCGCCGGTATCAGTTTGCGGAGGACGCCATCAAGGCTATCGTGAAAGAAGCTGCGCCGAGAGGAAAGGTCGACGTGTTCATCAACGTGGACAACATCACTGCGGACGACACGGCAGTCGAGCTGAACACAGCGCTGGCCAGACGTTACTACGAGACGCTGCAGACATTGAAAACAGAACTTCCGGACCTTGCCGGCGAACCGTCGCTGGCTATGATAGCGAACTTCCCGGACGTCGTGAAAACAGCGGCAGCTGAAGAGGATGAAGACCTGCTTCTGAAGGCGCTTAGCGAAGCGGTGAAAGAAGCTGCGGCCAATCTGGACGCCATGAGGATCACGGAAGGCGCGAAACTCATGGAAGACATCCTGCAGCGCGGCGAACTCATCGAGCGTACGGTAGAAGGCATCGAAGTCTACGCGCCGGAAGTGGCGAAGAACTACGCGGCCAAACTGAAAGACCGCATCCAGGACCTGCTCGGCGACGACGCTGTCGTTCCCGAAGACCGCATTCTGCTCGAAGCGGCTGTCTTCGCGGACAAATCGAACATCACCGAAGAAATGGTGCGATTGAAGAGCCACTGCAGCCAGCTGCGTTCCATCGCGGCGGATACGAGCGGTCCGATCGGCAAGAAACTCGACTTCCTCGTGCAGGAGATGAACCGCGAATCGAACACCATCGGGTCCAAAGCGAACGACATCCATATCACGAACGACGTACTGCTGCTGAAGGCGGAGATCGAAAAGATCCGCGAGCAGGTGCAGAATATCGAATAGCATCTTGAATTCAGGCGGAAATCGTTATATCATTGGTTGTTACTACGAGGAATGAGTATGGATCAGGGTAAATTATTCGTATTTTCCGGACCTTCCGGCACAGGAAAGGGCACGATCTGCAGGGAACTGCTGAAGGAACCCGGCACCTGGCTGTCCGTATCCATCACGACCCGCGCCCCGCGGGCCGGGGAAGAGCACGGTGTGCACTATTATTTCGTGACCCGCGAGGAATACGACAGGACCGTGGAAGAAGACGGTTTCCTGGAACACGCCGAGATCTACGGCAACGCCTACGGAACGCCGAAAAAGTACGCCATGGAACACATGGCGGCCGGAGACGACGTTATCCTGGAGATCGAAATGCAGGGCGCGCTGCAGATCAAGAAAGCCTATCCCGAGGCGATCCTGATCTTCGTGCTTCCGCCTTCTCTCAAAGAACTGAGAGACCGCATCCGCAAGCGCGGCACGGAAACGGAAGAGCAGATCGCGACCCGCATGAAGACGACTCTTTCAGAGATCGAACTTCTGCCGGAATACGATTATTTCCTCATCAATGACGATCTGGAAGAAGCGATCGCGACCGCCAGATCCATCATGAAAGCGGAACACTGTAAAACTGCAGGGTCAGCCCAGACTCTGATCGATCGATACAAGGAGGAACAATAAATGCTTTTATATCCGTCCGTAGACCTGCTGAAAACGAAGGTCGACAGCAAATACACCCTGGTGATCATGGCGGCGAAGCGCGCCAGAGACCTGGTCGACGGCAAGCCGATGCTCATCAACGTCGAGAGCAACAAGCCCATCTCCATCGCGACCGCAGAGATCGCAGACGACCTCATCTCGTACAAGAGAGCAGAGTAAACACGAAAAAAACGGGTCCTGCAAGACCCGTTTTTACTTGGTGCCGGCGGCGGGGGTCGAACCCGCACGGTATCGCTACCACGGGATTTTGAGTCCCGCACGTCTGCCAATTCCATCACGCCGGCGTACCTCGATTATGGTATCACTTTGCCGGTAGAAAAACAAGGGTATAAAAATGCCCGAAACCCTAAAAATGTATTGATTTTACGGCATATTGGTCTATAATATTATTGTTAATTTATGTTAGGAGGAAATCCATGCCTGAATTTGCAGCACAAATCATTATGATCGTCGCGCTTTTCGCGATCATGTACTTTTTACTCATCCGTCCGCAGAAGAAAAAGGACGACGAAGTCCGCAAGATGAGAGAGAGCCTGAAGGTCGGAGACGACATCCTGACCATCGGCGGGATCTACGGCAAAGTAGTCCGCATCAAGGACGACAGACTCACCATCCAGGTCGGTTCAGACCGTACCCGGATCGACGTTGCGAAGTGGTCCGTCAACAACATCGAAAAGGCGTCCGACAGCAAGGGAAGCAAGGCAGCAGAAGAAGATAAGAAGGTCACGCCGAAAAATATGAAGAAACTGGGCGAAAAGGCCGAAGCAGAAGTCGAGGAGGCTGTCGCTGAAGTCGTTGAGGATGCTCAGGAATAGAGTAAGGGAATAAATACATGCAGGGCATGTGTGCAAGCCGCACATGCCTTGTTTTTGTAAAGGGAACTCGCAAAAATGAAGAAGATTTTATCGATCATCATCGTAATCATCATGCTGCTCGGATGGGTCTTTTCCGTCCGCGGTTTCGGTGAGGGCGGCTCCATCGCGGACCGCATGAAGCTCGGCCTCGACATGATCGGCGGCGTATCCGTCGTTCTGGAAGCTGACACCGACGCGACTGGCAGCGAACTGAAGAGCCTGATGGACCAGGTGCAGGCGGTCATGGAACGGCGTGTGAACGAAATGGGTCTTTCCGAACCAGTCATCACCGTAGAGAACGAAAACCGCATCCGCATCGAACTGCCCGGCGCGCAGAACGCGCAGGAAGCGATCGAGTCCATCGGAAAGACCGCGCAGCTGTCGTTCCGCACGGCGGACAACCAGGTCGTCGTGACCGGAGAAAACGTCAAGAACGCGACGGCAGAGGTTTATCAGGGCACACAGAGCAACCTGATCGGCACGTATTCCGTACACCTGGAATTCGATTCTGCAGGAACTGACGCGTTTGCCGACGCGACGAGCCGCATCATGAACGGCGAGATCACGCCGACGCTGGACGGCTATTACGCCAACCAGATCCTCATCCTGCTGGATGACGACGTCATCTCAGCGCCTATGGTCAGCACCGTCATCAACAGTTCCAGCTGCGAGATCACGGGCAACTTCACCGCCAGCAGCGCCGGCAACCTGGCTGCGCTCATTCGCGGCGGTTCTCTGCCTGTCAGCCTCACTGAAGTGCAGACCGAGATCGTCGGACCGACGCTGGGCCTCGACGCGGCGCACAAGAGCGTCGTGGCAGGTATCATCGGTCTGGCGCTCATCATGATCATCATGCTCGTCGTATACCGGGTCATGGGCGTTGTTGCAGACATCGCGCTGATGCTGTACGTATTGCTGTATCTGTGGGTCATGATCGCGTTCCATGCCGTACTTACGCTGCCCGGCATCGCCGGCATCATCCTGTCGATCGGCATGGCCGTCGACTCGAACGTCATCATCTTCTCGCGCATCCGCGAGGAGATCGGTCTGGGTAAATCCGTCCGCGTGGCGGTGCAGTCCGGCTTCAAGCGCGCCATGGGCACCATCATCGACTCTCAGGTGACCACGATCATCGCGGCGGTCATCCTGTACCTGTTCGGTACCGGTTCCGTGCGCGGCTTCGCCATGACGCTGCTCATCGGTATCGTGCTGTCCGTGTTCACAGCGGTCGTCATTTCCCAGATCCTGCTGCAGGCGCTGGCGGAGAGCAAATTCGCTTCTCCGAAGAACTTCGGCGTCAAGGAGCAGAAAGATACGAGCAAGGAAGAGAAGGACGGCTATCCGTTCATGTCCAAGCGGAAGATCTTCTATCTGGTCTCCGTTGCGCTGCTCGTCATCGGTCTGGGCATCGGTCTGATCCGCGGCTTCAATATGGGGATCGACTTCACCGGCGGCACGGTGTTGCAGCTGAACTTCGGCCAGCAGGTCGATCTGAACGAACTGAAGGCCCAGCTACCGGATACGGATATCCGCGACGGCATCCAATACGCGGGAGAGAACAACGAAAAAGTCATTCTGAAGACGACGGAAGTCATGGAGAACGCGGAACGCCAGGCGCTGTGCGATAAACTGCAGGCGCAGTTCGGCGCAGGCAGCGGCGAGTTCGTCGAATCGGCCGGTCTCATCGGTCCGTCCGTCGGCAGCGAACTGAAGAGCAGTGCCGTCAAAGCGGTCATTATCGCTTCGATCTGCATGCTCATCTATATCGCGATCCGTTTCGAATGGCGGTTCGGCATCGGCGCTATTATCGCGCTGCTGCACGACGCGTTCATGCTGTTCGCGTTCTACGGCCTGTTCCACATCCAGATGAACAGCCCGTTCATCGCAGGCCTGCTCATCGTCATCGGTTATTCCATCAACGATACGATCGTAATTTTCGACCGCATCCGCGAAGGACTGAAGACGAGCAAACGCAAGCAGGAATACGTCATCGACAGCAGCATCACCGCATGCATCAGCCGTTCGATCATGACGTCCGTCACGACTATGGTAGCGATCCTGCCGCTCATCGTTTTGTGCGGCGAATCCATCCGCGCGTTCGCGCTGCCTCTGATCGCGGGCGTGCTCGTCGGCACTTACAGCTCCATCGCCATCGCGTCCGGCGTGTATTACGACCTGTGCCGGCTCACGAAGAAGAACAAGTATAGGGGAGCATAAACCGTTTTATGGAGGAGTACGTAAGACAGCTTCTTGAATATAATCCCAACTACGACGCCCAGCTCCTGGAGAAGGCCTATCTGACCGCAGAGAAGCATCATCAGGGGCAGCTTCGCAAGTCCGGAGAACCCTACATCATCCACCCGATGGCGGTAGGGCGTATTCTCGCTGACCTCGGCATGGACGAAGTGACCCTTGCCGGCGGCATCCTGCACGACATCGTGGAGGACACGGACTATACGCTGGCGGACGTGGAAGCTGACTTCGGCACCGACATCGCCAACCTCGTGGACGGGGTCACCAAGCTGACCAACATCAACTACGAGACGAAAGAGGAGCAGCAGGCGGAGAACATACGCAAGATGTTCCTGGCCATGTCCAAGGACATCCGCGTGCTCATCATCAAGCTGGCGGACCGCCTCCATAATCTGCGTACGATCAGTTACCAGACACCGAAGAAGATACGCGAGAAATGCCAGGAATCGCTGGACATCTACGCGCCGCTTGCGGCACGTCTGGGTATCTATAAATTCAAGTTCGAGATGGAGGATATCTGCTTTAAGAACCTGTATCCCGAAGAATACGAGAAGCTCGTCCAGGAGATGGCTGAACGCCAGGTAAGGCGTCAGGGCGTTATCGAAGGCGTCATCCGCGACATCAACAAGGCGCTTGAGGACACCGGGATCGAATACGAGATCTACGGGCGCCAGAAGCATTATTACAGCATCTACAAGAAGATGCAGTTCCAGCAGAAACAGCTGGACGAGATCTTCGACCTGACGGCTGTGCGCATCATCGTGGATTCCATCCGCGACTGCTACGGCGTGCTGGGTGCAGTCCATACCATGTGGACGCCTATCCCGGGACGTTTCAAAGATTATATCGCCATGCCGAAGCCGAACCGCTACCAGTCGCTGCACACGACGGTCATCGGCAAGAACGGCAACCCGTTCGAGATCCAGATCCGCACGAAGGAGATGCACCGCACTGCGGAATACGGCATCGCGGCGCACTGGAAATACAAAGAGGGCATCGCTACCGACGACGAGGAAGTCAAGCTGGCCTGGCTGCGCCAGACGCTGGAATGGCAGCAGGAACTCAAGGACCCGGG
The DNA here is from genome assembly GCA_017557505.1 of Bacillota bacterium. GTDB lineage: Bacteria > Bacillota > Clostridia > Peptostreptococcales > Anaerovoracaceae > RUG11894. The sequence goes on from JAFYYP010000032.1 coordinate 50,449, forward strand.
CGAATTTATGGAGACCGTCAAGGTCGACCTGTTCTCCAACCAGGTCTTCGTGTTCACGCCGAAAGGCGATGTCATGGAGCTGCCCGCAGGGTCCACGCCGCTGGACTTCGCGTTCAAGGTCCATACCGCGGTCGGCTGCAAATGCATCGGCGCCAAGGTCAACGGCAAGATGGTGCCCATCGATTACGAGCTGCAGAACGGCGAGATCGTGGACATCGTCACTTCGGCGAACTCCCATCCGAACCTGGACTGGCTCAAGATCGTCAAGACGAACTCCGCCAAGAGCAAGATCCGCCAGTTCCTGAAGAAGGAAGCCAGCGCGTCCGTGACCGAAAAAGCCGCGGCGCTCAAGGCG
>JAFYYP010000033.1 GCA_017557505.1 Bacillota bacterium
CTGTATATTATAATATAGCTGCAGTGCGGATCATGCATGATGCAGGTCACAGGGGTATAGCTCAGCTGGTAGAGCAGCGGTCTCCAAAACCGCGTGCCGAGGGTTCAAGTCCTTCTGCCCCTGCCAAATTCCTCGGGGTGTAGCGCAGCTTGGTAGCGCATCTGCTTTGGGAGCAGAGGGCCGCAGGTTCGAATCCTGTCACCCCGACCACGAAGGGAACGGGCCCTTAGCTCAATCGGTTAGAGCATCCGGCTCATAACCGGCAGGTTCTGGGTTCAAGTCCCGGAGGGCCCACCACAAAACCAAATATGCCCAGGTAGCTCAGTTGGTAGAGCAGTAGACTGAAAATTTACGTGTGGCTGGTTCGATTCCGGCCCTGGGCACCACGAAGAAGCTCCGCAAATTGCGGAGTTTTTTCGTCTGTGCTACAATAGGCCGAACATTAAGAAAATCTTAAACACTTGCCCTGTTTTTTCTTAAACGCGGAACGCGTACCATAACAGGTGAAAGGGGTACTCATGTATAACATACTCATCTGCGACGACGACAAGGACATCGTGAACGCGCTCAAGATCTATCTGACCGATCCAAACTACCGGCTGCTGACAGCCTATGACGGCCTGCAGGCGCTGGACGTCCTGGAAAAAGAAGAGGTCCACCTTGTGCTCATGGACATCATGATGCCGAAGATGGACGGAATCACAGCGATGGTCAAACTGCGCGAAACGAGCAACGTTCCGGTGATCCTGATCACGGCCAAGGGGGAGGATTCCGACAAGATCCTCGGGCTGAACGTCGGCGCGGACGATTACATCACAAAGCCTTTCAATCCCGCGGAGGTGACGGCAAGGGTGCGCAGTTCGCTGCGGCGCTATATGCAGCTGGGCGGCGGCGCAGCCAGACCCGTCTCTCTGAAGATCGGGGGCCTGGAACTGGACGACGAAGCGAAGCAGGTGTTCGTGGACGGGGCGGAAGTCTCCCTGACGCCCAAGGAATTCGACATCTTAAAGCTTCTGATGTCCGGCGCCGGCAAGGTCTTTTCGCCGCGGGACATCTATCGCAAGGTTTGGGAAGAAGATCCGTTGGGGGCGGACAGCACCGTCGCCGTGCACATCAGGCATCTGCGGGAGAAGATCGAGATCGATCCGGCCCGGCCCAGATACCTGAAGGTCGTATGGGGGCAGGGCTACAAGATCGAAACATGGAAGGATTCGTTTTAACGGCAATTCTGGCGATCGTCGCGGAATTACTGAGGGGTAAAGAGGAATGAACAGACATACGGTATTGAGCAGCATCCCTTTGAAGGTGCTGGTATTTCTGGGCTCGCTCGTGCCGGCCGTCATCGGCGTGGACCGGGCGATGCACATCGTTCTGGAGCAGGGGTCGGACCAGATCACGAACTGGTATCTGCAGATCGCGGCATGCGTGGCAGTCTACGCGGTCTGCCTCGTCTATCTGCTGCATGCCAGCGGGCATAAGGCGCCGGATGGAGAGGTGGGACCCGGCTGGGATGCGAAGGTCCCGTTCGACCTGCTTCTTGCGATCGGTATCGGCGCAGGCGCAGCGCTGTGCGCCATGTGGTGGGAGTTTTTCGACCATGCCCCAGTGGCCGTGGTCGAGAATCATCCACAGCAATATTGGAACGTACTGTACCCGTTTTACGGACTCGGCGCAGCCTGCCTGGCCATCCTGCACGGCGTGCTGATGAGCTTTTCGACACGGATCAAACTGGGCGGCTGGTGGAAGAACACGATCGTTTTCCAGGTGCTGAGACTGGCATGGATCATCGTGAAGACAGTCATTTTGTGGCTTCTCAGCATACTGAAACGCATGTTTGCCGCGATCGGACGCTTCCTGACAGACATTCCGCTCGTGTGGAAGGGTGTGCTGGCGGCTCTTGTCATCTGCCTGATCGAGTTCATCTCTTTCGCAGCGATCTACGATCACGGCGGGCAGCTGATCTTCTGGTTCATCGAACACCTGATCCTCGTGCCGCTCACCCTGTGGGGCTTCATGCAGATGCGCAAACTTTACAACGGCGCTAAGGCGCTGGCGGACGGCGATCTCGCCTACAAGATCGATACGGCGCGCATGGTCTGGGATTTTAAAAAGCATGGAGAAGACCTGAACAGTCTGGCTGCCGGATCTGCCCAGGCGGTGGAGCAGAGACTGAAGAGCGAACGCTTTAAGACCGAGCTCATCACGAACGTGTCGCACGATATCAAGACGCCGCTCACGTCCATCATCAATTATTCGGACCTGATCGCAAAAGAAGATCCGGACAGCGAAAAGATCCCCGAATACGCCGAAGTGCTGCAGCGCCAGTCGGTCAAGCTGAAGAGGCTGCTGGACGACCTGATCGAGGCGTCCAAGGCGTCCACCGGCAATCTGGACGTGAATCTGGAGACCTGCAACGCCTGCACGCTCGTCACGCAGGCGGAAGGGGAATACCAGGAAAAACTGGATGCCGCGGGGCTGACCCTGGTCACGCGCGTACCGGAGGAACCGCTGTACATCATGGCGGACGGCCGCCGCATCTGGCGCGTGTTCGACAATCTGATGAACAACGTCTGCAAGTATTCACAGGCAGGCACGCGGGTGTATCTGGATCTGGCGAAGCAGGGAACCGACGCGGTCTTCACGCTGCGCAACACGTCCCGCGAGGCCTTGAATATCAGCCCGGACGAGCTGTTGGAACGTTTCGTCAGAGGCGACGCGTCCCGCGGCACGGAAGGAAGCGGCCTCGGCCTTTCCATCGCAAGGAGCTTCACAGAACTGCAGAAGGGTACGATGGATATCGCGATCGACGGCGACCTGTTCAAAGTCACGCTCGTATTCCCCGCGTTATAAAAAAGAGGTACTTGAAAATCTCCCGGAAAGTAGTATGATAAGTATGAAATGTATGACTACTATCCGGGAGGTTTTTCTATGGAAAAAGAAAATGGCAAATACGCATGGACAGTCACGGTCGGCACGAAAGGCCAGATCGTGATCCCGAAACAGGCGCGCGAACTGTTCAAAATACAGCCGGGCGATCAGCTGATCGTGCTGGGAGACGCTGAGCGCGGCATCGCCATCCCGCCGAAAGAGAGCTTCGAATTCTGGTTCACCCAGGCGCTGGGAAAGGAGGACAGACGATGAAGATCGCATGGTTCTGCATTCCCGCCCACGGACATACGAATCCGACGCTGGGCCTGGTGAAGGAACTGACTGCTGCGGGTCACGAGATCCACTATTTCTCGTTCGAGCCGTTCCGCGAAAAGATCGAAGCGGCCGGCGCGCATTTCATTCCCTGCGACGGCTACGATTTCGAGATGGAGGACAAGGAGAACGGCGCGCGCGTCGGCAAGGACAAGGCGTTCGCGGTCGAACTGCTCGTGAATTCCACGCTCGCGCTGGACGAGATGGCTTCGGAAAACATCGAACGCATCAAACCGGATCTGATCGTCGCCGACTCCGTCGCGTACTGGGGCAAGCTGACCGCGATGAAATACGGCATCCCTTACGTCTGCTCCACGACGACGTTCGCGTTCAACCGCTATTCCGCGGCTTACATGAAAGAAACGCCGTTCGACATCGCGAAGATGCTGTTCACGATGCCGAAGATCAATAAGCAGATTAAGCGGCTGCGCGAGAAGGGCTATCCGGTGAAGGGGCTGTTGGATATCGTTCAGAACGACAACGATACGAATACGGTCGTCTACACGTCGAAGGAGTTCCAGCCCTGCAGCGAGACGTTCTCGGACCGCTATCACTTTATCGGACCGTCCATCCGGCCTGTCCAGACCCCGATGGAGAAAACCGCGGAAAAGACCGTCTACATCTCCATGGGCACCGTCGATAAGGACGAGGCGTTCTACCACCGCTGTATCGAAGCGCTGAAGGATACGGACTACCAGGTGATCCTGTCCATGGGCATGAACGCGGAGCAGCTGACGGATCTGCCGGAGAATATCAAGGCCTATCCGTCCGTCGACCAGATGGCTGTTCTTTCCATCGCGGACTGCTTCGTGACCCACTGCGGCATGAATTCCGCCTCGGAAGGCCTGTATTTCGAAGTGCCGCTCGTGCTGTTCCCGCAGACGCCTGAACAAGGCGCTGTAGCGAAACGCGCGGAAGAATTAGGCGCCGGCTACATGCTGAACGACACTTCCGTCGAAGGTATCCGCAAGGCCGTCGAGACCGTACTGCGCGAGCCTTCTTATAAAAATGCAGCCATGAACATCTCTGCCGGATTTAAGCAGTGCGGAGGTCTCAAAGAAGCAAAAGAGTTTATTGAGTCTCTGGTATAAATCGGTGCGGTTATAAGTCAGCCGAGGACCATCGGGGATACCGGTTCTTAGCGATTGGCGAGCCGTAAGGCGAAGACAGAGCTTAGAACCGCTGTTGGGGCTACGCTGAGCGAGAGCGCGTCCGAGACTGACTTATAACGCACCGGTATGCTATAATAGGGTCAATAAACACAAAGGAGAGACCCATGGCACAGCTATATTACCGCTACAGCACCATGAACGCGGGCAAATCGATCGAACTCATCAAAGTCGCGTACAACTACGAGGAGCGCGGCAAGCACGTCCTCGTGATGTCGCCGTCCATCGACGACCGTTACGGCGTCGGCAAGATCACGAGCCGCATCGGCATCTCGCGCGAAGCCATCGCAATCGACGGCGATCAGGATCTGCTGGAGCTTTATAAGAAATATGAGGCCGAGCAGCACATCGACTGCGTGCTGATCGACGAGTGCCAGTTCCTGAAGAAGCACCAGGTGCTGGAATTGGCTCACATCGTGGACGATTACAACTGCCCTGTGCTGACGTACGGGCTGAAGAACGATTTCCGCAACGAGCTGTTCGAAGGCAGCCACTATCTGCTGCTGTACGCGGACAAGATCGAAGAGATCAAGACGATCTGCCACTGCGGCCGCAAAGCGACCATGGTGGCCAGAGTGGACGAGAACGGCAATATGGTGCGCGAGGGCGGCCAGATCGTGGTCGGCGGCAACGACATGTACGTGTCGCTGTGCCGCAAGCATTACATGGCGGGCGATCTTGGCCCGGATTTCAAGAAATAAAAAGGCGTCTTCGGACCGTTTCGAACCGCTCGTCAAGGGAAGATTGACTCGCTTGTCCGAAAACGGCTCCTCAGCCGCTGATCATTCCCTGAAAACTGTTTCTTGCTTTGAATTCCTGCTGGATGGCGCGAAGGACCGCTTTTTTGTGGCCAGTCCATAAAGGCGCGATCAGGTCTTCGCGGGGCGCGTCCCCTGTGACCCGGTGGACCGTAACGTCCTGCGGCAGACGTTCCAGAATATCGACGACTAAAGAGACGTACTCTTCCTGCGAAAGAAGCGGGAAGGGTGCGTTTTTATATTGTTCACCCATTGCGGTGCCTTCCATTACGTGCAGCATGTGCAGCTTGACGCCGAACGGACGGAACGAAGAAACGTAAGCAGCGGAGGCCAGGACCTGCTCTCTGTCTTCGCCCGGAAGGCCCAAAATCAGGTGTATGACGGACTTTATGCCGCGCGCCGATAAATTCCCCATCGCTTCTTCGAAATCGGCGTTTTTATAGCATCTGTTGAAGGATTCCGCCGTTTTCTCATTGGCAGTCTGCAGGCCCAGTTCGACCCACAGGAACGTCTTTTCGTTGAACTCTTCCAGCAGGTCCAGCACGTCTTCAGGCAGGCAGTCCGGACGGGTCGCGACGGCAAGGCCAATACAGCCGGGCAGGGCGAGCGCTTCTTCCCAAAGGCTGCGCAGTTTCCCGACAGGAGCGTACGTTCCCGTGAAGTTCTGGAAGTACGCGATGAACTTCGCATCCGGCCATTTCGGCTTCAGAAGGGTCAGCTGCTGCGCGGGAGTTCCTGTAAAGCGTCCGCTGCCGTCTCCGCTGCAGAATGTGCAGCCGCCGATGCCTTTGCTGCCGTCCCGGTTCGGGCACGTAAACCCGCCGTCGAGCGCAAGTTTCGCGACCCGGCAGCCGAACTGTTCCTTCAGATACGGCCCTATGGCGTTGTAATGGACGCTACCGAAGATATTTTCCAAATCAAATGCTCCGTATGGTATACTTTAATATTGGGATAGGAGGCTCTTATGGCGCAGGAAACGAAGAAAAAACTGCTTCTGCACGCCTGCTGCGGACCCTGCAGCACGGCCTGTTTAGAGCGCCTTTATCCCGGCTTCGACGTGACCGTGTTCTACTTCAATCCGAACATCACGGATGAGGCGGAATACCGGTACCGCGAAGAGGAACTCAAGCGTTTTCTTGCGGCATGGCAGCCGGATATTTCTTTCGAGGCCGGCCGTTACGATCCGCAGGATTATTATACCTGCGTCAAAGGTCTGGAGCAAGAACCCGAGGGCGGGCTGCGCTGCAGCGCCTGTTTCCTGCTGCGGCTCGAAGAGACTGCAAGGCAGGCGAAAGAACAGGGTTTCGATTGCTTCGATACGACGCTTACGGTCAGTCCGTACAAGAATTACGCCGTGATCTCTGAGATCGGGCAGGCGCTGGCCGGAAAATACGGCGTGGAGTACCTCGGCGGCAATTATAAAAAGCAGAACGGCTATCAGCGCTCCATCGAGCTCTCGAAGGAATACGGCCTGTACCGCCAGGACTACTGCGGCTGCGAATTTTCCAAAGCCGAAGCGGAAGACAGAAGAGCCGCAAAGCGCGAAGCGGAGGCGGCGCTATGAGCTACGTTTCCGTCATCGTCGATAACAATACGAACGCGACAGACGAACTGTACACCTATCTATGGGACTTGCCGGAGCAGCCGGAACCCGGATGCTTCGTCCGCGTGCCGTTCTCCATCCATAACAAGGAAACGGACGGTTATATCGCAGGCGTGCTGGACAGCCCTCCCGAAGGGGTCAAGCGGTTCAAAACCGTGTTGAGCGCGGACCCGGGAAAGGGCCTGACCCGCGAAGCCATGGAGACCGCGCTCTGGATGAAGGGCCGCTGCCTGTGCCGCTACATCGAGGCGGTGAAGTGCTTCCTTCCCGGCAACACCCAGGCAAAGCGCAAAACGAAGGACCCGTTCGCGGGCCTGGAAGCGGAGCCTCAGGAGGCACTGGAACTGAACGCGGACCAGCAGAAGGCTCTGGACGCGATCTCGGCAGCGCTGGAAACGCGCACGAACGAAAACTTCCTGCTGTTCGGTGTCACGGGGTCGGGCAAGACCGAAGTGTACCTGCAGGCCATGGAAAATGCGGTGCAGCAGGGCAGACAGGGTATCGTGCTCGTTCCCGAGATCTCGCTGACGCCGCAGACGGTCAGCCGCTTCATGGCCCGTTTCGGCAAGGAACGCATCGCGGTCCTGCACAGCAAACTGACGCCGGCGCAGAAGTCGGTGGAATACGAAAAGATCCGCAGCGGAGCCGTCGACCTCGTGATCGGCGCCCGTTCTGCGGTGTTCGCTCCCTTTGAAAACATCGGACTCATCGTGATCGACGAAGAGCACGAAAGTTCCTATAAATCCGAAAGCGGCGCGAAATACGACGCCATGGAAGTGGCGATGAAGCGCGCGAAAGCGCACGGCGCGGTGCTCATACTGGGCAGCGCGACGCCGTCGACGCAGAATTTCTACCGCAGCGAGCAGGGCATCTTCCGGCGGCTGGAACTGCCGAGGCGCTACAACAGGGTGCCGCTGCCGAAAGTCGTCACCGTGGACATGCGCGAAGAGGTGAAGGCAGGCAACCGCAGCCTGTTCTCCGAAGCGCTTGCGGGCGAGCTTGAAAAGACGCTGGCTGAAGGCAAACAGGCCATCCTGTTCCTGAACCGCCGCGGCTATTCGTCGTTCGTGTCGTGCCGCGAGTGCGGCTACGTGCCCCGGTGCCCGGAATGCGGCATCTCGCTGACGTATCACAAGGAAGAAAGCGCTCTGATCTGCCATTACTGCGGCAGAAAAGAACCCGTTCCCAGAGTCTGCCCGGAATGCGGCAGCAAGATCATCGGGCGGTTCGGCGCCGGCACGGAGCAGGTCGAGGAAAAAGCCGCGGAACTGTTCCCGGACGCCCGTATCGAGCGCCTGGACCTCGACGCGGTCAAGAAAAAGGGCAATCTCGAGGCGATCTTGAAGCGCTTCGCAAGCGGCAAGACCGACATCCTGATCGGCACACAGCTCGTCGCGAAGGGTCTGGATATCGCGAACGTGGCGCTCGTGGGCATCATTTCCGCTGACGTAACGCTCAATATCCCCGATTACAGAAGTGGAGAGCGCACGTTCCAGCTCGTGACCCAGGCAGCCGGCCGGTCCGGCAGGGGCGACGAACAGGGTCAGGTCATCATTCAGACGTATAACCCGGAAAGCGCCGTCATCCGGGCGGCTGCCGCGCAGGATTACCGGCAGTTCTACGAGCGTGAGATCTCGATCCGCGAGGCGGCCTTGTATCCGCCGTTTTCGGATCTGTTCCGGTTTGTCATCGCAGATGAGGACGAAACCAAAGTCATCGACAGCGCGGCCCGCTGCGCGGCGTGGCTGAAGAAGGTCCTCCCGGCAGACTACATCGTGATGGGTCCGGGGCCTTCGCCGATGACGAAACAGGCGGGCCTGTTCCGCTACCAGGTGATCGTCAAATCTCCGGCAGGCAGGAGAAAGGAATGCAGCGCCTTTGCCGCGAAGCTTCGCAGGGCGTTCGACGCCGAAAAGACGGCAGCCAGGCTGCTGACCACAGACATCAATCCCTATTCGTTTATATAAAACCGGAGGAAACTATGGCATTAAGAAACATCGTTACCGATGAAGATCCGTTCCTGAAAAAGAAATCGAGACCTGTGACAGAGATCACAGACCGCATCCGCACGCTCGTTGAAGACATGATCGAGACGATGCGCGACGCGGACGGTGTGGGCATCGCCGCGCCTCAGGTCGGCGTGCTGCGCAGGGTCGCTGTCGTGGAGGTCGAGGATCTTTACGTGCTGATCAACCCAGTCATCACCGAGATGGAAGGGGACCAGTTCAACGAGGAAGCCTGCCTGTCCGTGCCCGGAAGAGCCGGCAAGGTCCATCGCCCGACCCGCGTTGTCTGCGAATGCATGGACCTGGACGGGAACCCGCAGGTGCACGAAGTGGAAGGCCTGACGGCTGTCTGCTTCTGCCACGAGATCGATCATCTGGACGGCATACTCTTTACCGACAAGGCCGAAGAAATCCGCTCTACGGAGCTGGACGGCGAAGAAGAGGACGAAGAATAGCATGAAGATCGTTTACATGGGCACGCCGGATTTCGCGGTGCCTGCCCTTGAAAAAATTATAGAGCAGGGCTGGGACGTGCCTCTCGTGATCGCGAAACCGGACCGTCCGGCCAGCCGCGGTCACAAGATGCAGATGTGCGACGTGAAAAAGCGCGCTTTGGAACTCGGACTGACCGTGGAGACGCCGGAAAAGGTGAAGAAAAACCCGGAACTGGTGGCAGAATTGAAAGCGATCGATCCGGACTTCATCGTCGTGGCAGCCTACGGCAAGATCCTGCCGCAGGAGATCCTCGATGTTCCCAGGTATGGCTGCATCAACATCCATGGATCCTTGCTTCCTAAATACAGAGGGGCGGCGCCGATCCAGCGGGCCGTTTTGAACGGTGACCCGGAGAGCGGCGTTACGATCATGTATATGGCGGCGGAGTGCGACGCAGGCGATATCCTGGCACAGCAGTCCGTTCCCCTCGCCGGAAAGACGTCCGAACAGGCGTTCGAAGAGCTTTCCGTGCTGGGCGGAGACCTGCTGGTGGATAGTTTACCAAAAATTCTTTCCGGTCAACTTACCGGCATGCCGCAGGACGCTTCGCAGGCGACGTACGCGGCCATGATCAGCAAGGACGAGGCGCTCATTGATTGGACGAAAGGCGCAAAAGCCTTGGAATCTCACGTTCTCGGGATGTACAGCTGGCCTATCGCCTTCACGTACCTCGACGGGGAAGTGTTTAAGATCCATGCGGCGGAGGCGCTCGATCAGAAGACGTCTGCAGCGCCCGGCATCGTCGTTTCCGCCGGCAAAAAAGGCATCGGCATCGCCTGCGGCGACGGCCGCGTTCTGGTGCTCAAAAAAGTACAGCTCCCCGGCAAAAAGGCCATGGACGCTTCGGCCTTCCTGTTGGGTCACACAGTTGAAATTGGAACGGTTTTAGGATAAAATAAAGTGTTAAAACTCTTTGCATCAAGGAGGTTTTGAATGTACGGTTATTACACATCGATGATCCTGCTCATACCGGCGATCATCCTGTCCATCTACGCGCAGAGCAAGGTGCAGAGCGCATACCGGACGTACCTGAACGTCCGCAACAGCCGCGGCATCACCGGCGCGGACGCCGCGCAGCGCATCCTGAAGTTCAACGATCTGGACATACCTGTCTATGAGATCGAAGGGACGCTGACGGATAACTACAATCCGCAGAAGGGAACGATGAACCTGTCACAGCAGGTCTACGAGGTACCGTCCATCGCCAGCATGGCGATCGCGGCCCACGAGTGCGGACACGCGCTGCAGCATGCCTCCGGCTATGCGATGCTCAACCTGCGCAACAGTATCGTACCCATCGCGAACATCGGTTCCATGCTGTCCTGGCCGCTCCTGCTGATCGGCCTGATGATGGGCCAGAGCGGCGGTTTCCTGTTCAACCTGGGCATCTTCATGTTCCTGGGCGTCGTGCTGTTCCATCTCATCACGCTTCCCGTGGAACTGGACGCCAGCAAGAGAGCCCTCATCCAGCTCGAAGCGCTGAACTGCTTCGCCAGCGATGAGGAACACGCGGCAGCGAAACAAGTGCTCGACGCGGCGGCGCTCACGTATCTCGCAGCGCTCGCGACAGCTGTCGCCAACCTGATGAGAATGCTCGCCATGAGAGGCAACCGCAGATGACGGACAGCTCCCGCCGCCTCGCTTTCGACATTCTGAAGGCGGTCGAGGCGGACGGAGGGTATTCGAACATCCTGCTGAACCGCAAACTCGAGCGCTCGAAGGACGCGGACCCCGCGCTCGTGCGGCGTCTTGTACACGGCGTGCTGAAAAACCAGACGCTGCTGGATCACCAGATCGCGCGCTACCTGAAGAAGCCCAACCTGCGCCTGCAGGCGAAACTACTGCTGCGCCTGGGCTTCTACCAGCTCGCTTTCTGCGAAGACGTGCCCGACTATACGGCGGTCAACGAGACCGTGGCGCTCACGAAGGCGGTCATGCGCGGCAACGAAGGGTTTATCAACGCCGTGCTGCGCAGCTTTCTGCGCGACGGCAAAGAACTGCAGTTCCCCGCATACGATACTGACGATGCGGACAGCCTCGTCCGTTACCTTTCGGTGCGCTATTCCTGCCAGGAATGGATCGTGCGGCTGTGGACCGGCGCCTACGGCGCGGACAAAGCGGAATGGCAGCTTGCGGAAAGCCTGGATACCCCGCCGCTCGTGCTGGCGCGCAACCGCCTGAAGGTGAACAATACCTACGAATTCGACGCGTCCGGCGGTATCACGGAATGCGAAGACTATAAACAGGGACGCTTTTCGGTTGTCGACAGCTCTGTGCTCGACGCGATGAACGAGTTTCATCCGCAGCCGGGCGAAAAAGTCCTGGACCTGTGCGCGGCGCCCGGCGGCAAGACGTGTCTGATGGCGGAATATATGGAGAACGAAGGCAGCATTCTGGCCTGCGACGTCAACGGAGCCAAGCTCCGGCTCGTCGAAAAGGAAGCGAAGCGCCTGGGGATCTCCATCATAAAGACCCGCGTGCGCGATGCCAGAACAGCCCCGCCGGAGGACGAAAAGAATGCCTACGACGCCGTGCTGTGCGACGTTCCGTGCAGCGGTCTGGGCGTCATGCGCAGAAAGCCGGAGATCAAACTGCGGCTGAAGGAAGAAGACGCGAAGGCGCTTCCGGAGCTTCAATCCGCGATCCTGCAGAATGCCGGAGCATTCGTGAAACCGGGCGGCAGACTGATGTATTCGACCTGCACCGTCAACCCGGCGGAAAACGAAAGAGTCACGGAAGGCTTCCTGCAGAAAAGCGGGTTCGAGAAGATAAAAGAGAGGCAGATCTTTACAGGCGAACTGTCCGGAGCTGCCAAAGGAGACGGATTCTATTACTGTCTGATGAGGAAAATTATTTTATGATCAGCGTTGGATTTAAAACGGATAAGGGCAACCTGCGCAGCGGCAACGAAGACTCGCTTTTCGTGATGCCCGAGCAGCAGCTCTATATCGTTGCGGACGGCGTCGGGGGACACAATTCAGGCGAACTGGCGTCCCGCATGGCCGTAGGTTACATGGCGCAGTACGTGGCGCTGAACCCGCTTTCCGCCGTGACGAGCAAGAAGGATCTCAGGACGTATTTCCTTCGTTGCTTCCAGGGCGCGAACGAGCTCATCCACAGCAAGTCGCTCGAAGAAGAAGTGAACAACGGCATGGCGACGACCACGGTCATGTGCTATCTCGACGGTGAAGATTGCTATATCATCAACGTCGGAGACAGCCGGGCCTACCTCGTGCGCGAAGGGGTCATGCGGCAGCTGACCGAAGACCACACGCTCGTGCAGGACATGCTGCGTTCCGGTCTTCTGAGCAAGGAAGAGGCGATGACCCATCCGGACCGCAACATGATCACGAAGGCGATCGGCGGAGAGGACGCCATCGAACCGGACTTCTACCGTTTCGAGACCTGCCCGGGAGACGTCATCCTGCTGTGCACGGACGGCCTTTACGGCGAAGTGAGGGCCGACAGGATCCTCCAGCTGGCTTCGGAATACGAATCGATGCACCAGCTGGCGGTCAAACTCGTGGAAGAAGCGAATGAGGCGGGCGGCAAGGACAACATCTCCGTCGTCTGCATCAGGATAGGGGGATAGCGATGGGCAGCAGAATTTTAGCAGGAAGATACGAGCTGCTGGAAAAGATCGGCGAAGGAGGCATGGCTGTCGTCTTCAAGGCAAGAGACAGACTGCTCAGCCGCTTTGTCGCCATCAAGATCCTCCGGCCCGAATATACGAAAGACACCATGTTCATCGAGAGCTTCCGCAGGGAATCCCAGATCGCGGCAGGCCTCGTGCATCCCAATATCGTCAACGTCTACGACGTCGGCAAGGAAGGGAATATCTATTACATCGTCATGGAGCTGATCGAGGGCAGACCGCTTTCCGATATCATCAAGGAAGAGGGACCCCTGGAACCGCACCGTGCTGCCGCCATCGCGGAACAGGTCGCGTCCGCGCTTTCCATGGCGCATAAGCACCAGCTGATCCACAGAGACGTCAAGCCGCACAACATCATGATCACAGCGGACGGCGTCGCGAAGATCACGGACTTCGGCATCGCGAAGGCTGTGACAGGCGGAACGCTCGTCGGAGAGCAGCAGGAAGCCGTCATGGGTTCCGTGCATTACTTCTCGCCCGAACAGGCCAGAGGCGCCTACGTCGACGAAAAGTCCGACATCTATTCGCTCGGCATCGTGCTGTACGAGATGCTGACGGGCAAGGTGCCGTTCGACGGCGACACGGCGGTGGCTGTGGCGGTCAAGCACATGAACGAGGAGATGGTTCCGCCGACGGAACTGAACCCGGACATTCCGCTCGACCTCGAAGAGATCGTCATGAAGGCGACGAACAAGCTGCAGACCGGCAGATACCGCAGCGCTGACGAGATGATCACCGCGCTGAAGTTCGTGAAGTTCACGAAGACGAAGAACAACCCGGGCGGCCTGACCCCAGCGCTGCAGAAAGGCGTGAAAGGCGCGGACGACCCGAACGGCGATAAGCCGAACCGCAAGAAGGACGGTGGAGAAGAAGGCGAGGAAGAAGAGGACAAGAAGCGCTTCAACTGGGCGTATCTCGTGCTCATCCTGGCAGCGCTCGCGCTCGCGATCCCGGCCAGCGCCTTTATCCGCAGCATGATGAGCGGTACGGATCCCAACGAGATCCGTCCGGGCGACATCGTAAAGGCGCCTGAGATCGTCGGCCATACCATGGACGAAGCGAAGGACATTCTGAAGGAGTTCGGCCTCGACGTCAAGGTCGGCATGGAACTGCCGAGCAACGACGTACCGGAAGGGGTCATCCTGAGCCAGACGCCCGACGCCGGCGCTTCCATCAAGGCCGGACAGAGCATCGAAGTCAACGTCAGCAAAGGCAAGGTGGACGGCAACGTGCCCGACGTGGTCGGCAAATCGCTCGCCAACGCCAGGACCATGCTGGAAACTTATAAATTCAAACTCGGCACCGTGACGGAAGAAATCAGCGAGACCGTCCCGAAAGGGCAGGTCATCAGTCAGAGTCCCGTTGCGGGAACGCCGTATCCGGACGGTTCCGAGATCACGCTCGTCGTGTCGCTCGGTTCCGAAAAGGATGTCGCTCGCTCCAAATTCAATGTGGAGGGCAAGACGCTGAACCAGGCGAAAAAGGAGATCGAGGAACTGGATCTGAAGCTCGGCGAGGTCTCCTACGTCGAGGATATCAACCGCAAGGAAGATACCGTCATCAGCCAGAGCCCCGCGCCCGGCATGTCCATCCAGGAAGGAGATACGATCGATCTGGTCGTCTCCAAGGAGCCTGAGGCGCCCGAGCCTGTCATCGAACCGGAACCGGAACCCGAACCTGAGCCTGAACCCGAGACGAAGAACGTCGCGGTTTGGATCGATTACAGCCCGGCCGTGAACGAGGACTTCACGATGACGGTCACCGTGTCCGACTCTGTCGGCGCCCCGAGAACGCCTGTCAGCCAGGCGGCGCGCCACAAGAGCGACAACGGGGAATCCTTCACAGCAACAGGCGCCGGTACTGCAGGCAAAGTGCTGGTCTTCTTCGACAATGCGCTCGTTTACGAATATGACGTGAACTTCGAGACCGGAGAGATCCATTGATGTCGCAGCTGCAGGGAACCATCGTAAAAGGGATCGCGGGATTCTATTACGTGCTCGCAGGAGAAGGGGAGGACCGTAAGGTCTACGAATGCAAAGCTCGCGGCATCTTCCGCAAAGACGGCGTGACCCCGCTTGCAGGCGACCGCGTGCTTATGACTGTCCAGGAAGACGGCTCCGGCAGCGTGGATGAGATCCTGCCGCGGATCAACGAGTTCGACCGGCCGCCGGTCGCGAACGTGGAGACGATGATCCTCGTCGCGGCCCCGAAAGAGCCTGAACCGAGTTTTCCGCTGCTCGACCGCTTCTGCGTCATGGCGGAGCAGAAGAACTGCCGCATCGCGGTCTGCGTCAACAAGGCGGACATCGGAGATCCTGCCATGCTGCAGCGCTTCCGCAACGTGTACGGAGGCGTGTATCCGGTGTTCATCGTCAGCACGGTCACCGGGGAAGGATTCGAGGAACTGCGGGCTTTCCTGCAGGGAACGCAGGCGGCTCTCGCAGGGCCTTCCGGCGTCGGAAAATCCAGCATCGCGAACGTGCTGCTGGAATCGGACGCGATGGAGACCGGTGAGATCAGCCGCAAGACGCTGCGCGGCAAGAACACGACGCGCCATACGGAACTGTTCGACGCAGGCGGTTTCCGCCTGTTCGATACTCCGGGATTCACGAGTTTCGAACTCGGCGAAGTGGAAGAAGCACAGCTGCAGCATTATTTCCCTGAATTTGCGCCTTATCTCGGCAAGTGCCGCTTCGATAACTGCAGGCACCTGGACGAACCGGGCTGCGCGGTCACGAAGGCCGCGGAAAACAAGGAGATCAGCCGCAGACGCTACGCGTCATATAAAGATATGCTGCGCTATCTGCAGCAGCTGGAAAAATATTGAGGAGGAACCCATGGCCTATCTTTCCCCGTCCATCCTGACGGCAGATTTTGTGGATCTGAAGACTCAGCTGAAAAAACTTGAAGAGGGCGGAGCGGACTTCGTCCATCTCGACGTGATGGACGGCAGTTTCGTGCCCAACATCACGTTCGGACAGCCCGTCGTGCGCAGCATCGCCAAAGCGACCAGCCTGCCGGTGGACGTCCATCTGATGATCGTACGTCCCGAACTCTGTCTCGAGGAATTCGCGCTGCCGCAGACGGAATACATCGTGGTCCACGAGGAAGCCTGCCTGCATCTGCACCGTACCGTGCAGCAGATCAAGGCGCTCGGCAAGAAAGCAGGCGTCGCGCTCAATCCGGCGACGTCGCTCTCGACTCTGGACTACATCCTGCCCGAACTGGACATGGTGCTGCTCATGTCGGTCAATCCCGGCTTCGGCGGGCAGAAGTTCATCGAGACGAGTTGGCAGAAGATCCGCGAACTTGACGCCATCCGTAAGCAGAAAGGCCTGAACTTCCTCATCGAACTCGACGGCGGCGTGAACCTGAACAACGCCGCGGCCCTGAAGGAAGCCGGCATCGACGTGTTCGTCGCGGGCAACGCGGTCTTTTCCGCGGAAGATATGGCCGAAAGAGTCCGCGAATTCCAGCGGATCCTGAAATAAACCCGTATGAGGAGCGGCTATCCGGCAAGGTTCCTGCGCTGCGCAGCGGGCCTGCTGATGAGCGGAACAGGATATTATCTCACGGTCCAGGCGACAAGTATCGGTATCGGTGCCTGGGAAACTCTGCAGACCGGCCTGTCTCTGCGGACGGGGATCTCTTACGGAAACTGTACGGTCATGGTCAGTTTCGCCGTGATCCTGATCGATCTCCTTCTGAAAGGGAAAATCGGCTTCGGCACGGTCATGAACGGCGTGATGGTCGGCAAGATCGTGGACTTCTGGCACAGATATTGCAATTTCCTGCCGGCGACGCACTCGCTTCCGCTGGGGATCCTGTATCTTCTGGCCGGACAGATCGTCGTTTCCGTCGGCATGGTCGTCTACATGAAAGCTCAGCTGGGCTGCGGACCCCGGGACACGCTGATGGTGGAACTGGGAAAGCGCTTTCCTAAAGCGAATATCGGAGTCGTCCGTTTCTTTATCGATATCGCCGCATTAATGGCAGGCGCATTGCTCGGTGCTCCTTACGGATGGGGCTCCGTTTTTGCGATCACGTGCAATTCGTTCATTCTGCAGGGCGTTTTCCGCATTTTCAAATTCGAATCGAGAAGCCTGCGGCATGAGGATATCGTGGATACCGTGAGAAATATCCGGGGCAGGGGATAGAGAGATGAAAGAGAGATCGGATATCGCGGTCGTAGGCTTGGGCGTCATGGGGAGCGGCATCGCCCGCAACCTGGAGAGCAAAGGCTATACGGTCAGCGTCTACAACAGAAGTGAAGAAAAGACGACTGCGTTTCTGGAAGCGTACGGAGGAGGGGATTTCCGCGGCGCTTCTTCTTTGGAAGAACTGTGCGCGCAGCTGGAAACGCCCCGCAAGATCCTGCTGATGGTCAAGGCGGGGGACGCGGTCGACGAGACCCTGCAGGAACTGGCAGCTTATCTGCAGCCCGGCGACGTGCTGATCGACGGCGGCAATTCGTACTATCAGGAAACAGAGCGCAGGATGAAAACGGCCGGATCGGCAGGACTGCTGTACGTGGGCTGCGGCATCTCCGGCGGCGAAGAAGGCGCGTTGAACGGCCCGGCGATCATGCCGGGCGGCAGCGAAGCGGCCAGAGACCTCGTGATGCCCATTCTGCTGGACATCTGCGCCAGAACGGATCTGGGAGAAGCCTGCTGCAGCTGGATGGGAAGCGGCGGAGCGGGTCACTTCGTGAAGATGGTCCACAACGGCATCGAATACGCCGAAATGCAGCTGATCTGTGAGCTCTGGGACCTGATGCGGTCCTACCTGGGCATGGATACTGCCATGTGTGGCAGGACGTTCGCCCGCTGGGCGCAGAAAACGCCTTCGTATCTGATCGGGATCGCCGGGCAGGTCCTGCAGAAACAGGACGAAGACGGATCGCTGCTCGTCGAAAAGATCTTGGATGCGGCCGGTCAGAAGGGCACAGGCACCTGGAACGTGCGCACCGGTATGGAATTGGGCGTACCTGTTTCGATCCTCTCGGCGGCAGTGCAGGCGAGAACGCTGTCTTCGCGCAGGGAAGAACGGGAAAAAGCGGCTGAAAAGTACGAAAATCAAGGCTACGGAGGATCCGTCGTGACCCCGGAGAAACGCTTCGTCGCTCTGCAGCAGCTGCAGAACGCGCTGCATGCCGGGCGTATTCTCGCGTTCGCGCAGGGATTCGACCTGTTAAAGACTGCTTCGGAACACTATGGCTGGGATCTGAACCTCGGAGAAGTCGCGATGTGCTGGCGCGCGGGATGCATTCTGCACAGCAGTCTGTTGGAAGACATAAAACAAGCTTATGTTTATGACAGAGATCTGCCGAATCTGCTGATGTCCAATCCGGTGCATCACACGCTGCAGGAGGAGGTCCCTGGCCTGAAAACAGCCTGTCTGGCCGCCCTGGAGAACGGGATCCCCGCACCTTGCCTGACAGCAGCGCTGCAGTACTTCAGCGGCTATACGGACGCGAACCTTCCGGCGAACCTGCTGCAGGGCATGCGCGACCTGTTCGGGGCGCACACGTACGAACGGACAGACGCACCCAGAGGCGAATTTTTCCATACGGAGTGGTAGACTGCAAAAATCGCGAAGAATATTGAAATTTGTGCTTGCAATTCCTGCAGGCCCTCTGTATACTTTACTGGTGATATTTTGTAAAGTGGGGTGAATAACAAAAATGGCAAATATCAAATCTGCTAAGAAGAGAATCGGTGTTATCGAAAAGAAGACTCTGATCAACAGAAGAGTCAAGAACAGCCTGAAGGGTATCATCAAGGGCTTCGACAAAGCGGTCGCAGCCGGCGATATCGATACCGCGAAGGAAAAGTTAGCACTGGCAGAAAAGAAACTCATGAAGGCTGCCGCAAAGGGAACCATCCACAAGAACGCAGCTTCCAGAAAGGTTTCGAGACTGACCAAGGCCTTCAACAAGGCCAAGGCCGAGTAATCTCACCCGTCCCCACACACGCATAAGTTCAATGCGATAAAAGTCCGGAGTGTCTCCCGGGCTTTTTGCTTTTTTGCGCATATGTTATAATTATCACGACTTATTATGGACAAAAGGAAACCGTCATGAAAGACCATCAGCAATACATCCGCAATTTCTGCATCATCGCGCACATCGACCACGGCAAGAGCACGCTGGCCGACCGCCTGCTCGAGAACACGGGCAGCGTAGCCAAGCGCGACATGAAAGAACAGTTCCTGGACAACATGGATCTGGAACGGGAACGCGGTATCACCATCAAACTGCAGACCAGCCGTCTCGTCTACAATGCCAAGGACGGCAACGAATACATCTTCAACCTCATCGACACGCCGGGCCACGTAGACTTTAATTACGAGGTCTCCCGAAGTCTCGCCGCGTGCGAAGGTGCCGTTCTCATCGTTGACGCCACACAGGGCGTCGAAGCCCAGACGCTGGCGAACGTGTACCTCGCGCTGGACGAAGACCTCGAGATCGTGCCGGTCATCAACAAGATCGACTTGGCGTCTGCCCGCCCCGAAGAAGCAAAGCAGGAGATCGAGGACGTCATCGGCCTCGACGCGTCCGATGCGCCGCTCATCTCCGCCAAGGAAGGCATCAACATCGAAGGCGTGCTCGAAGCGATCGTCGAAAAGGTGCCGGCTCCATCCGGTGACCCCGAAGCGCCGCTGAAGGCCCTGATCTTCGATTCTTACTATGATAATTACAAGGGTGTCGTCATCTATACGCGCGTGTTCGACGGGGCTCTGAAAGCCGGCGACAAGATCAAGATGATGAACACCGGCGCTGTCTACGACGTGACCGAGGTCGGGGTCAACGCCCCGTATCAGACACCCGTGCGCGAACTGTCGGCCGGAGACGTCGGCTACGTCTGTGCCTCCATCAAGCAGGTCAGGGACGCGCGGGTCGGCGATACGATCACACTGGCGGACCGGCCGGCGAAGGAACATCTGCCCGGCTATAAGAAAGTGCAGCCCATGGTGTACTGCGGTATCTACCCGACGCCCGACGAAAAATACGAGAACGTCAAGGACTGCCTGGAAAAGCTGCAGGTGAACGACGCGGCGTTCGTGTTCGAACCCGAGACGTCGCAGGCGCTGGGCTACGGCTTCCGCTGCGGCTTCCTGGGCCTGCTTCACATGGAGATCATCGTGGAGAGGCTGGAGCGCGAGTTCGACCTCGAGATCATCACGACGTCGCCGTCCGTCATCTATAAAGTCGTGATGCACGACGGCTCAGAAGTCATGATCGAGAACCCGTCCAACCTGCCGAATCCGACGGAATACGACCACATCGAAGAGCCGATGGTCAAGGCGACGATCATGCTGCCCAAGGATTACGTCGGGTCCATCATGGCGCTGTGCCAGGACCGCCGCGGTAACATGACCCATATGGAATACATCACGGAAGACCGCGTGGCGTTGCATTACGACATGCCGCTGAACGAGGTCATCTATGACTTTTTCGACGCGCTGAAGTCCAAGACGCGCGGCTACGGTTCGCTCGACTACGAGTTTGACCGCTACGAACGCAGCCAGCTCGTCAAGCTCGACATCCTGCTGAACAAGGAGCCCGTGGACGCGTTCTCCATGATCGTCCACGAGAGCAAGGCCTACGGCAGGGCGCGCTTCGTATGCGAAAAACTGAAGGAAGTCATCCCGATGCACCAGTTCGAGGTTCCCATCCAGGCCGCGATCGGCCAGAAGGTGATCGCCCGCGAGACGGTCAAGGCCTACCGAAAGGACGTTCTGGCCAAGTGTTACGGCGGCGATATCTCGCGTAAGAAGAAACTGCTTGAAAAGCAGAAGGAAGGCAAGAAGCGCATGCGCCAGTTCGGCACGGTGGAAGTGCCGCAGGAAGCGTTCACAGCGGTGCTGAAATATGACGACAACAAGTAACGGTGTGATCGAACTGACGAAGCACCGGGAGGATTATCTCGCGGAACACGCGGTGTCCGGCCTCAAGGCTTTGGGATTCTATCTTCACATCCCGTTCTGCGTGCGCAAGTGCAATTACTGCGACTTCGTGTCGTTTCCGGGACAGGGACAGGACATAATTGATTCTTATGTCGATCGCCTTTGCGGGGATATCGGAGCGGCTGGAAAGCAATACGGAAAGGATTACCACGTCGATACGTTTTTTCTCGGCGGCGGCACGCCGAGCCTGCTGACTCCGGCTCAGCTGGGCAGGGTGCTGAAGGCGGTCAACGAAGCTTTCCTGTGCGGCTGCGAATTCGCGGCGCAGTGCGGGGCGGGCCTCGGCAAATGCGACGGCCTGGAAGTGACCCTCGAATCCAACCCAGGCACGTTCGATAAAGATAAACTTCGCGAGTATATCAGCCTCGGCATCAACCGCCTGAGCATGGGCGTGCAGAGTCTGGACGACGGCGTATTGAAGCGCCTCGGCCGCATCCACGACAGCGAAATGGCGCTGAAAGCCATGCGGACGGCAAAAGCCCTGGACCTGAACTACAATGTCGACCTGATGCTCGGCATTCCGGGCCAGACGCTCGCGATCTGGGAAGATACGTTGAAGCGGGTGCTTGCAGAAGAACCGAAGCACGTTTCATTCTATAGTCTGCAGCTCGAGATGGGCACGCCGTTCTACCGCGACTTCAAGGACGGCAGGCTGACATTGCCGGAATGGAGCGAGAACCGCGCGATGTATCACAGAACGCTGGAGATCTTAAGGGAAGCAGGATATAAGCACTACGAGATCTCGAACGCAGCGCTCCCGGGCTACGAATGCAAGCACAACCTGAAATACTGGACCATGCAGGACTACCTGGGTCTGGGCATGGCGGCGCACAGTTTTCTGGGCGGCAGGAGGTGCTTTACCACGTCAGATCTGAAGGAATATCTGGCGGGTCATGCGGTGCCTGAATGGGAAGAAACGGACGAATACAGCCTGAAAACGGACTTCGTGTTCACGGAGCTGCGCCTGATCGATGGCTTTTCCAAACAAACCTATCAAACCATGTTCGGCAGCGATTTCGAGGACGATTTCGCTCCGGCATATCAGAAGTTATTGAAAGAAGGGCTGATGGAGGAGCAGAACGGCTTTGTCCGGCTCACCGCATCCGGCCTGGATCAGACGAATCCTGTGATGGAGGCTTTACTCAATGTCTAAGTACGTCATGGCCCTCGACGCGGGCACGACAAGCAACCGCTGCATCATCTTTGACCGCGAAGGCAATCAGATCGCGGTCGCGCAGAAAGAATTCAAGCAGATCTATCCCCACCCGGGCTGGGTGGAGCACGACGCGATGGAGATCTGGGCGACCCAGCTGGGCTGCGCGCAGGAAGCGATTCTGAAAGCGCGCACCGAGGCGAAGGAGATCGCCGCGATCGGTATTACGAACCAGCGCGAAACGACCATCGTCTGGGACAAGAACACGGGGCTGCCCGTCTATAACGCCATCGTGTGGCAGTGCCGCAGGACGGCGGAATACTGCGAGAGCCTGGAGATGGAGTGGGAAGACGTGATCCGCGCCAAGACCGGCCTGAAGATCGACGCCTACTTCTCCGGCACGAAGATCCGCTGGATCCTCGAGAACGTGCCCGGCGCGCGGGAAAAGGCGGAGAGGGGCGACCTGCTGTTCGGCACGGTCGATACCTGGCTCATCTGGAACCTGACGCGCGGCAAGGCGCACGTGACCGACTACTCCAACGCCTCCCGCACGATGCTGTTCAACATCCACACGCTCGAATGGGACGACGAGATCCTGCAGATGCTGAATATTCCGAAATGCATGCTGCCTGAAGTGCGTCCGAGCTCGGACGTCTACGGCGAAACAGACTACACGCTGTTCGGCGACGGCATCAAGATCGCAGGCGCTGCAGGGGACCAGCAGGCAGCGCTGTTCGGCCAGACCTGTTTCAAACCCGGCGAAGCGAAGAACACGTACGGCACGGGCTGCTTCCTGCTCATGAATACGGGCGAAACGCCTGTCGCAAGCAAGAATGGACTCGTTACCACCATCGCCTGGGGCCTGAACGGCAAGGTTGAATACGCGTTGGAAGGCTCTATCTTCGTGGCAGGCGCCGCGATCCAGTGGCTGCGCGACGAGATGGGGCTTGTAGAGAATTCCCCGGCTTCCGAGCGCTATGCGCGCATGGTGGACGACACGAACGGCGTATACATGGTGCCTGCTTTCGTGGGCCTCGGCGCCCCGTACTGGGATCCCTACGCGAGAGGCGCGATCGTGGGCCTGACCCGCGGAGCCAACCGCAACCACGTGATCCGCGCGACGCTCGAATCCCTGGCATACCAGACCTGGGACGTGCTGCACGCCATGGAGGCAGACAGCGGCATCAAGCTGGATTCGCTGAAGGTGGACGGCGGCGCCTGCGCCAACGACTTCCTGATGCAGTTCCAGGCGGACATCATCCGCGCGGAGGTGCGCAGACCTGTCTGCATCGAAACGACTGCGCTCGGCGCTTCGTATCTGGCCGGCCTTGCGGTCGGCTACTGGGACAGCCAGGATGACGTCAAGGCGAACTGGCAGGTGTCGGGCAGCTTCGTGCCGAAAATGGACGCTGCGCTGGCACAGGAAAAGCTGGACGGCTGGCACGCTGCGGTCGACATGCTGCGCACGCCCGGACAGTAGTTCGGACCGGTTTTCAACGCTCGGCCCGCTCTGTCGCTGCGCTCCGGCGCTTGCAGACGACCTCGCTTATGAAAACCGGCTCCTCACAGTTATCCCGGTATCGAAGGAGATTTTATGTTAATTTATCCCGACGAAATGGCTTTGATCAAAGCACATCCGTATTTTGCGCATATCGAGAACGATGCAGATATCAAATGGTTTCTGCAGTGCATGGACGCGAAGCTGGAAACGGTGCCGGAAGGGTCGGTGCTCTGTACGAAGGACGAAAAGACCGAATTCGTTCCGGTCGTCCTGAAAGGTGAAACGGACGTGCCTGTGCCCAATTTCGGCCTCTGGCCGCAGATCGAAAGCGAGAGCGGCCTGTCCCATTCCATCATCGCGCTTGTTCCGCCTGTGACGGTCACGACGACGGCAGAAAGCATGGTGATTTGGATGCGGGTCATGCGCCTGCTGAAACCCTGCAATCACCACTGCGATTTCCACGAATATTTTGTGCAGAATCTGCAATAGAGGCCTGCACAGCCAATTGTGGTGTTTTGACGTCTTTTTCCTGATATTGATAAGAAAATCATGTTTTTTCTAGAATGAAAACTCCCCTGCAGCATTTTGCAGGGGAGTTTTCCTTTTGCAGATGTGTTTTAAGGCCGTTTATAGCGATAAAAGAACCATTATGAAACAAATCGGGGAGAAGTGTTCTTATCATTTGCGAAATATATTCAGAAAAAGATAAGAATCAAGTGAGCCGGAGCATGTTAGTCCAGCTTCAGGTCGCCTTCCTTGATCCAGCCAGCTTTTCTCAGTACGTTGCAGATCAAGGGGCAGAGGATCGCCGGGATGACGAAGCAGATCAGCAGCAGGCCCAGCCAGTCCATGGCAGTCGGAGCGATCGCTGCAGCGCCTTTGGCGACAGCCGCTTCCGAAGGAGCCAGCCAGCCCGTCCAGACGCCGATCTGGCCGCACAGCCCGCACGTACCCATGCCGGAGTTGATCGGGGCGCCGTTCATCTCCATGCGGAAGACGCAAGTTGCGATGGGGCCGGTGATGGCGCTCACAACGATGGGCGGGATCCATATCTTCGGATTCTTGACGATATTGGGCATCTGCAGCATCGAGGTGCCCAGCCCCTGGGAAACGAGACCGCCCCAGCGGTTTTCCTTGAAGCTCATGAATGCGAAGCCTATCATCTGCGCGCAGCATCCGGCGACGGCAGCGCCGCCCGCGAGGCCGGTCAGCGAAAGCGCTGCACAGATGGCTGCGGAGCTGATGGGGAGGGTAAGCGCGATACCGACGAGCACCGCGACTACGATGCCCATCAGGAAGGGCTGCAGTTTCGTGGCCGAATCGATCATGAGGCCGAAGGCTGAAGCGCCGCGTCCGATGGGCGGGGCGATCAGTTTAGCCAAGGCGACGCCGACCAGAATGGTCACGGCAGGGGTCACGAGCAGGTCGATCTTCGTCTCCTTCGAAACAGCCTTGCCGAATTCCGCTGCGATGATCGCGATGACGAGAACGGCCAAAGGTCCGCCTGCGCCGCCTTCCGCGTTCGCTGCCCAGCCGACGGCTGCCAGCGAGAACAGCACCATCGGGTCAGCCTTTAAAGCGTAGCCGATGGCGATGGCCATGGCGGGGCCGGAGACAGCCATCGCGTACGTGCCGATATCCGTCAGGAAGCCGATGCCCAGCTGCGTGCCCAGCGTCTTGATGATCGTGCCGATGAGCAGGGAACAGAACAGACCCTGCGCCATGGCGCCGAGCGCGTCGATGCCGTAGCGCTTCAGCGAGATCTCGATATTCTTCTTCTTCAGAAATTCTTTCATGCGTAACCTCTACAGATAATGGTCCTGCGCGGACTGCTTTTTCACGGTCGCGAAGGAGATCGCGAACATGACGGCGATAAAGATGACGAAGATCCAGGTGTTTCCTATAACGGCCAGCAGGTCGTACGTGCCGTGTATGAGCACAGGCAGAACGACTGCGATCGTGCGGCTGACGACGCTCATGTCCTCCTGGCCCCAGATCTGCTGTTTCTTCGCCAGGCCGTACCACGTACCCATGAACACGCCGAAGCACGCGTGACCCGGCACAGCCGTGACCGCTCTGACGAGCGCGGTGCCCAGACCGTAACTGAATACGTAGCTGATGTTCTCCCACAGCGCGAAGCCCAGCGCGACGAACACCGCGTATACGACGCCGTCGAAGCGGCAGTTGAAGTCGGCGGAATTCCATGTGCTGGTCCGCAGGAGCAGATACTTGAAACCTTCTTCGGACAGGCCCACGACCGCGTACATCAGGAACACATAGTAGATGAACGAATCGGTCGGGAACACGCGGCTGAGGACTGCGATGCCGATTTTTTCCGTGACGACGGCCAGCGCCGTGGCGACGATGCCTTTCAACACGAGGCTGCGCAGCAGTCTGCCGGGTTCCTTTTCGAGCCGGTCGTACTTATAGATCTCGAACAGCAGGATGACCGCGGGTATGATCGCGGCTGCGACGAGAATGGTGATGGGGTTGAGAAGTATCATTCTTTCGTAACCTCATAGATTTCTTTTTCTCTATTATATATTGTTTGTGCTATAATGGGAGCGTTCAAAAAAGAATTGTTTTTTACATTTTTGTTGCAAAGAAAACCAGACAATGAAAAAGATCACCAGTTTACTGCTTATCATGGTTCTGATCCTGTCCCTGTGTTCGTGTTCGGGATCGGGAGGCGACCAGACGCCTGACTTCGAAGAGAAAAACGTGCAGTGGATCTCCGTATCCTCCGCAATGAAGAACAGCGACGTAAGGACGTATCAAACGGTCTGCGAGAAAGACCCGGCTGCGGTCACGCAGGGATCGGTCAACGTATACTGCGAACCCTGCGAAGCGCCGGAAGGCTTCAAGACGCCGGACGGCTACGCCTGGCAGAGACTGCGTATGCGCATGAGCTTCGGAGACGAAGCCGCTAACGAGAACGGCTACCGTTATTGCTATTTCATGACGGACTATTATGATATCGACCGCCTGAACAGCAGCCTGTCGTTCGACGACAGCCGCCAGTGCGACACGTTTACAGTCCGCTGGCAGGACAAGAAGTACAAGAAGTGCGTCGCCATGATCAACAAGACGGCGGAAGACTGGGTCATGGACGAGGAGAGCGGTCTGCAGAGCTGCAGCGAGATCCTCACGTGGACCATCCTGCTGCCGGAGGGCTACGACGGCATCTGCTGCTGCCTGTACGACGCCGCGCTGCAGGCGCAGGTGGAAGGGTCCGCGAACTTCACGAACGTGTACGATCCGGCCGCTTTTCTGATATACCGTCTGGACGCAGTAAAATAGTGCGTTTTCCGGCAAAATAATTTTATGAAATCCATTGACATACCCCCGTCCCGGGGGTATATTTATGTAGGATGTTAGCACTCATGTGTTGAGAGTGCTAACAGGAATAGAAGGCAAGTATGAACCCCAACGATTTGAACGAAAGAAAACTTCAGATCCTGCAGGCGATCATCGCGGACTTCATCACGACGGGCGAACCTGTCGGCAGCCGTTCTCTCTCCAAGAGCCACGACATGGGCATCAGCCCGGCGACCATACGCAACGAGATGTCGGACCTCGAGGAGATGGGCTACCTGACGCACCCGCATACCTCTGCCGGAAGAGTGCCTTCGGACAAGGCCTACCGGCTGTATGTGGACGAACTGATGGATACGAGCCAGCTGGACGAAGCAGATAAGCAGAAGATCCGCACGAAGCTGCTGGAGAGCCGCAACGAACTGGATTCCACGATCGAACACGCAGCGCAGCTGCTGTCCGACATGACGAACTTGACCTCGTTCGTGCTCATGCCCCGCAAAGACGAGAGCAAGTTGAAATACATCAATTTCCTGCCGGTCGACGCCAATACGGTCGTGCTGATGATCGTGGCGGAAGACGGCCAGGTTATGAACCGGGCCATCCGGCTCAGCTCCCCGTACACGGAAGAGAACCTGCAGCTGATGAGCAAGGTCATGACCCACAATTACATGGGCAAGAGCATCTCCGCCGTCATGGCCATGGATATCATCGACAGCTTCACGAACGACATGGAATCGCTGTCGACGCTGGCGGCCGACGTCGTGCCGAGCTTTATCAAGACGCTGGAGAAGATGCTGAACGCGGACCTGGTCATGAACGGGTACTCGAACATCTTCAGCCTCCCGGAATTCTCGGGCGACATGCAGAAGACGCAGCAGTTCCTGCGCATGCTCGAAGACAAGAACCGGCTGACGGACGTGATCGTCAACCGCGACAAGGGCGTCATGATCACGATCGGAGACGAGAACTCCGAAGACATGAAGGACCTGTCGCTGATCACGGCGGACTACCGGGTCAACGGCGAACTCGTCGGGCGTCTCGGGGTCATCGGGCCGACGCGAATGAAATACGGAAAAGTCACTTCGGTGATCAAATATATCAGCGACAACATCAGCCAGACGTTCGAGCTGAGAGAAAATAACGACGTAAAGGAAGAGAATAACGATGACGGATCAAGAGAAGACGACGGCTGAAGAAGTCGTTGAAGAGGTCTTGGAAGAGGCCGCGGAGTCTGCGGAAGAACCGGAAGAAATGCCGGAAGAGACCCCCGCAGAAGAAGCTCCCAAAGAAGAAACGCCCAAAGAGGAAGACCCGAACGATAAATACGTCAGACTGTACGCGGAGTTCCAGAATTACCGCAAGCGTACGGACAAGGAGAAGAGCGATATCTACGCCTTCGCCAACGAAAAATTCGCTCTGGGGCTGCTCGAGGTTCTGGATAACTTCGAGAGGGCCATGGAGCACACGGAAGACAGTTCCGATCCCAAGCTCGCGGAAGGCATGCAGCTCATCTTAAAGCAGCTGCAGGGCGTGCTGGAGAAGAACAACGTCGAGGAGATCGAGGCGCTGGGAAAGCCCTTCGATCCCAACTATCACAACGCTGTCATGACCGAAGCGGCGGAAGAGGGCACCGAGCCCGGCACCGTCACGAAGGTTTTACAGAAAGGATACATGTTAAATAAGAAAGTGATACGGCCGTCTATGGTGGTAGTATCGCAGTAGGAGGTATATAGAGATGAGCAAAGTTATCGGTATTGATTTAGGAACCACAAACAGCTGCGTGGCAGTACTGGAAGGCGGCGAGCCGACCGTTATCGCCAACGCGGAAGGCAACAGGACCACACCGTCTGTCGTAGGCTTCACGAAGGGCGGCGAGAGGCTCGTGGGCGAGACCGCCAAGAGACAGGCGATCACGAACCCCGACCGGACCATTTCCTCGATCAAGAGACATATGGGAAGCAGCTACACCGTCAGCATCGACGGCAAGGAATACACGTCGCAGGACATCTCCGCGATGATCCTGGCAAAGCTGAAGGCGGACGCGGAAAGCTATCTGGGCGAAAAAGTGACCGAAGCGGTCATCACCGTCCCGGCATACTTCTCCGACAGCCAGAAGCAGGCGACCAAGGACGCCGGCCGCATCGCAGGCCTCGACGTCAAGCGCATCATCAACGAACCGACCGCGGCGGCTCTGGCCTACGGTCTGGATAAAGAGAACGAACACCACAAGGTCCTGGTCTACGATCTGGGCGGCGGCACGTTCGACGTCTCCATCCTGGAGCTGGGCGACGGCGTGTTCGAAGTTCTGTCCACGAACGGCGACACCAAGCTGGGCGGCGACGACTTCGACAACGTCCTGATGAACTTCATGGCCGACCAGTTCGCCAAGGAGAACGGCGTCGATCTCAGAAACGACAAGATGGCGCTGCAGAGACTGAAGGAAGCCGCCGAAAAGGCCAAGAAGGAACTTTCCTCCAGCCAGACGACCAATGTTAACCTTCCGTTCATTACGGTCAACCAGGACGGTCCGCTCCATCTGAACATGGATATCACGAGAGCGAAGTTCGATCAGCTGACCGAACACCTCGTCCAGAGAACCATCGAACCGATGAAGAAGGCCATGGCGGACGCGAACGTCACGAACGCTGACATCGCGAAGGTCATCCTGGTGGGCGGTTCCACGAGAATCCCCGCAGTCCAGGAAGCCGTCAAGAAGATCACCGGCAAGGAACCGTTCAAGGGCATCAACCCGGACGAATGCGTCGCGATCGGCGCCAGCATCCAGGCGGGCGTGCTGACCGGCGAGGTCAAGGACGTGCTGCTGCTGGACGTCACGCCGCTGTCTCTGTCCATCGAGACCCTGGGCGGCGTTGCGACCAGGCTGATCGAAAGAAATACGACCATCCCGACCAAGAAGAGCCAGATCTTCTCCACGGCCGCGGATAACCAGAGCGCGGTGGACATCCACGTCATGCAGGGCGAACGCCAGATGGCGGCAGACAACATCACGCTGGGCAGATTCCAGCTCACCGGTATTCCGGCAGCTCCGCGCGGCGTGCCTCAGATCGAGGTCACGTTCGACATCGACGC
>JAFYYP010000004.1 GCA_017557505.1 Bacillota bacterium
CTTCATCGGTCTGGACGTCTGCCTGGCCATCATGAACGTTCTCTACAACGAGACCGGCGACTCCAAGTATCGTCCGGCTCTGCTGCTGAAGAAGATGGTCCGCGGCGGTCAGCTCGGCAAGAAGTCCGGCAAGGGCTTCTATGATTACAGCAAGTAATCGATAACAATCGAATATCGCAAAGGCAGACCTTTTATGGTCTGCCTTTTTCGTGTCTTTCGCGTTAGGCGCCACCCCTCGGGGTCCTGTCGTCTA
Organism: Bacillota bacterium; assembly: GCA_017557505.1. Lineage (GTDB taxonomy): Bacteria > Bacillota > Clostridia > Peptostreptococcales > Anaerovoracaceae > RUG11894. The sequence continues at coordinate 254 of JAFYYP010000004.1, forward strand.
ACGCATCCTTATCTTCGCCCTACGCTCATCCGCAACGGCAGCCAACTTGGGAGTCACGGCGTTCGCTCCGGTCTTGATGAGCCTCTTTAGACGCCACCCCTCGGGGTTTTATGCTATAATACGAATATGGATATCTTGAAATTCGGAATCGAACACGCCCTGTATCCGTATATGGAGAAGAGAAAGGGCAATCAGATCCGCTTCTTTACGAAGCAGCTGCAGGAGAGCGAGAAGCTGCCTGCGGAGCAGCTGCGTGCGACGCAGGAAAAGAAGCTGAAGGAACTGCTGCTGCACTGCGCGGACAACGTGCCGGCCTATCAGGACCTGGATAAGGCGCAGATCGAAGCAGATCCTTTTGCTGCGCTGCAGAGCATCCCCGCGCTGGATAAGAAGACGTTCCGGGAAGACCCTGACGCGTACGTCGCGCTCAACGTGCCGGCCGCCAGCCTCATTCCCAACAAGAGCGGCGGATCGACGGGCAGCCCGGTGCATTTCTTCATGGACCGGCAGCAGGTGGAACAGTACGAAGCGGCCCGCTGGAGAGGCCTGTCGTGGTATGGGATTACGAACGGGTCCCGCAGCGTCATGGTCTGGGGCAGTTCCATCGAGCTGTCGCCTGAGGCCCGCAAAGCGCACGACAGGGAAGACAAATGGCTGAAGAACCGCGAAGTGATGTCAGCCTATGAACTGAACGAGGCGGACGGACAGAAGTACATAGACTACCTGAATTCCTATAAGCCGGAGTATCTGTACGGTTATTCGACGGCGCTGACGGCTTTTGCGAAGGCGATCGAAAAAGCTGGAAAAGAGAAACTGAAGATCCGGCTGAAGGCAATCGTCACGACGTCGGAGACGTTGTTCCCCTGGCAGGCGGAATACCTGAACAAAGTGTTCGACTGTCCCATCGGCAACGAATACGGCGCCCGCGACGCAGGCATCCTGGCCTATTCGTGCCCCTGCGGCGGCATGCATATCACGGCGGAGAACGCGATCCTCGAGGTCCTGGATCCGAAGACGCTGCAGCCGCTGCCCGAAGGCTCGGACGGCATCCTGGCCATCACGGACCTGACGAACCGCGTGCAGCCCAGACTTCGCTACATGGTCGGCGATACGGGCACCTTGCTGCCAGGCAAGTGCTCCTGCGGACGGACGCTTCCTCTGATGAAGGCGCCGGAAGGCCGGGAAGACGCGCTGCTGGTGGCAGAGGGCGGGCGCCTGGTGCACGGCAATTTCGCGAATCAGATCATCCGGGACTATCCACAGGTGTCCGGCTTCCAGCTGATCCAGCATACGCCTGATACCGCGACGCTGAAACTGGCAGGCGACCCCGCGGTCATCCCCGCGGACGCCATCGTTTCTCTGATTTCCGCAAATCTGCCCGGGGTCAGCATCCAAACAGAATTCGTCGACGCGATCGCACCCGCGCCGTCGGGCAAGATCCGTTACTCCATACGGGAATTTGATTTATAAGACTATGACGAACTACAAATACGTGCGCATCCAGGGCAGGGAGCTGGCCGCGAATACGATGTATGCCAAGGGCATCTTCAGCATGTGCTGGAAACTGATCCAGGATGACGTGATGGAAGAGGAGGACGCGGACCTGTTCAAGGAGATCGACTCCTGGTTCGCGGAAGAACTGCCGTTTCCGCCGCCCTGCAACAGCCGGGAACGGGTCATCTGCTTCTTTAAAACAGAGAATACGGTCGAGATGATGAAGATGATCCGGCCGGCGCTTTGGCTGCTGGAAAAATATCACCACCCGTACTACGTCGTCTATACGAACGATCCCGGAGAGATCATCTACGAGGACAAGTATCAGGTGGTGGTGCGGGTGGAAGACCCCATCATCGAGTACTATGTGCACACTTGGGCGGGGAAGGAAGACTGAGAGAAGCTTATTCCTTACCGTGGCAATTGTCGTAGAGCTTTTGGATCTCGGGCGGCAGTTTGTCCGGCAGCATGGCGTTCAGTCTGTCTTCGCTGCCGTCTGCGATGGCGGTATCGTAATACCAGCATTTGAAATTCAACATATCCAATGTTTTGTGCAGCTGCCGGAGCTCCTCTTCGACAGCTTTTTTTCTTGTCTCGAACAGCTGCCTGCGCAGGCCGTAAGTGGAAGGCCCTTCGACGCACCAGGCCATGAACTGCTTGATGTCCCTGATCTCCAGCCCGGACGCTTTCAGGCATTCGATCACGCGCAGGGCTTCCACTTCTCTCTCGCCGAATCTGCGGATCCCTCCGGTGCGTTCCATCTCCAGGAACAGCCCCTCCCTGTCGTAATAGCGCAGCGTGGAGGCGGGGATCTGAAACATCTCCGAGACTTGTCCTATCGTATACATAAAAACTCCTGTGATATCTCAAAATAATGCTTGACTTAAAGTTAACTTTAAGTTTTAGTATAATAATCGTACTACAACTGTCGATAAAAAGCAAAGCGTTTACGGAGGATAAAACGATGATCCAAAAAGAAGAACTGAACCTGACGCAGGATTGGGACAAGACTTTTCCCAAAGACGGGCGTGTCGGCCACTGTAAGGTGACCTTTGTCAACCGCTACGGCATCACGCTGGCGGCGGATCTGTACAAGCCTGAGGATGCGGAAGGAAAGCTGCCCGCGCTGGCGGTCTCCGGTCCGTTCGGCGCGGTCAAGGAGCAGTGCTCCGGCCTGTACGCGCAGACGATGGCTGCCAGGGGCTTTCTGACCATCGCTTTCGATCCTTCCTTCACCGGGGAGAGCGGCGGCGCCGTCCGTTATATGGCGTCCCCGGATATCAATACCGAGGACTTCATGGCTGCCGTGGACTTCCTGTCCCTGCGGGAAGACGTGGATCCGGCGCGCATCGGCATCATCGGCATCTGCGGCTGGGGCGGCATGGCGCTGAGCGCCGCGGCGTTGGATACCCGCGTCAAGGCGACGGCCGCTATGACCATGTACGACATGACCCGGGTCACCGCCAAGGGTTACTTCGATTCCGAAGACAGCGAGGATGCTCGCTATGCCAAGCGCGCCGCTCTGTGCGCGCAGCGCCTGGAAGACCTGAAGAACGGAAGCTATAAGCTGGGCGGCGGCGTGGTCGACCCTCTGCCCGAAGACGCGCCGTACTTTGTCAAGGATTACTATGACTATTACAAGACGCCCCGCGGATACCACACCCGTTCCCTGAATTCCAACGGCGGCTGGAACGTGACCGGCTGCGAATCGTTCCTGAACCAGCCCATCCTGCAGTACAGCAGCGAGATCCGCAGCGCCGTGATCATCGTACACGGCGACGCAGCCCACTCCTGCTATTTCGGCAAGGACGCCTATGCGAATATGATCGAGGGCAGCAAGTATGCGGAGAATAAAGAACTATTGATCATCCCCGGCGCGAGCCATACGGATCTGTACGACGGCGGAAAGGACCACGCGATCCCCTTCGACAAGTTGGAGTCCTTCTTCCGCAAGTATTTACAGTAGGAGGCGCAGTATGGTGAGAGTGCTCAGAACCGTATTGCTTTTGATGCTTGCTCTCTGTCTGGCGCTCGGCCTGAGCTGCTGCAGCGGCAGTTCCGCCTCCGCGGAGGATCAGGACGCGACAGGCAGCGGGGCAGGGGCGGCTCCTCTGCCTGTGCTTCAGACGCAGGAAAAACCGGAGGAGGAAACGGAAATGAAACTGTGGATCGGAGAAACAGAAGTGCCCGTAAGTTGGGAAGAAAACGATTCGGTCGAGGCGATCAAGGAACTGCTTCCGCTGACGATACAGATGTCCCCGTACGGCGGGTTCGAGCAGGTCGGCCCCATCGGACAGAGTGTCACGAAGAACGACAGGCAGACGACGACCCATCCGGGCGACATCGTGCTGTACTCAGGCAATCAGATCGTCGTGTTCTACGGATCCAACTCCTGGGCGTATACGATGCTGGGGCACATCGACCTGACCCGCGAAGAACTGGCGGACCTGCTCGGAAGCGAAGCGGTGACGCTGAAACTCGAATAAAAACACGAAAAAACAGGTCCGGTATCTCCGGACCTGTTTGCTTTACCATGCGCCGCCGCTGCTCTTGTCTTCGGGCAGGGTGAGCAGCCCGTCGGAGAAATACTTGTACGGGAACATCAGGTCCTTGCGCGTGTCGGAATCCGCGAAGAAGCGCTCGTCTTCGATGCGGGTCACCTTCAGATCGCCATGGATCTTATGATGCACGGGCAGGTTGTGCTCCTTACAGAATTTCAGTTTTTTGATGAGCTCGTCCTCGGAGAGGGCGGGCTTTTTCGTGTCCGCTTTGCCCATCAGCTTGTTGAGAAAACCCATGTTGTCCTCCTTATTTCGATCCGTGGATCTGGTAGTAGCAGGTCTCGATCCTGCCGTTGTACAGTTTGCGCCTGCGGTCCGCAGGACGCCCGAATTTGCTTTCGAACGTTTTGTCCGCCGTGATCAGGAACACGGACCAGGTCGGATTGAGATCCGTAAAAGTCTTAAGGTCGCGGTAGATCGAATCCAGTTCTTTCTGCTCGCCGATGCGCTGGCCGTAGGGCGGATTCGTGACGAGCATGCCTTTTTCCGGCAGGCCGGGCTGCGCCGTGAACTTGCGGAACGGCTGCACGGTGAATTCGATCAGGTCGTCCACGCCGGCTTCGAGAGCGTTTTCCCGCGCCGCCTTGATGGCTCTCGAATCGATGTCGGACGCGTAGATCTTCGTGCCGGCCAGTTCTTCATCGCTGCGCATGGCGGAGAACGCCTTGGCTCGCTCTTCTTTCCAGATCTCCTTGGGGATGAACTCCCAGCCTTCCGACGCGAACTTGCGCGACAGCCCCGGCGCGACGTTCCTCGCCTGCATGGCCGCTTCGATCGCGACCGTACCGGAGCCGCAGAAGGGGTCCGCCATGATGCGTCCCGGCCGGAAGAACGACAGGGAGACCATGGCTGCGGCAAGCGTCTCCTTGATTGGGGCAGTCACGTCCATGACCCGGTAGCCCCGTTTGTGCAGGCCCGCGCCGGACGTGTCCATCATGACGCAGCACACGTCTTTCTGGAACGCGAAGCGCACCGTGTAGGCGGCGCCTGTCTCCGGAAACGTGACTTCGCCGTACGTCTGCTGCAGGCGGGTCACGATCGCCTTTTTGACGATGGACTGGCATCCGGGAACCGAATGCAGCTGGCTCTTGACAGACGTTCCGACCACGGTGAATTTTCCTTCGTAGGGGATCCATTCTTCCCATGGGATGCCGGCGACGTTCTGGAACAGTTCCTCGAAGGTCACCGCCTCGAATTCCGCCATTTTGACGTACACGCGGTCCGCGCTGCGCAGCCACAGGTTGGAACGCACGATACCGCGCTCGTCGGCCATGTAGGTGAGGCGCCCGTCCTGGGAGCCTGTCACCGCGTAGCCCAGCGCTTCTATTTCTCTTTTTACGACCGCCTCCAGCCCAAACGTGGCGGTGGCGATGAGTTCGATCCTTGCCATTCGAATCTTATGCCTTGCGGCAATGCTCCTTTTCTCTATTATCCCCCGAACGCAAGGTGCGTTCAAACGATTTTTGCCAAATGCCCCGAAATTGTGTAAACTAAAGGCAGGGAGGATCCTTTATGGGCTTGACGTTTACGACGGTCCCGGCCATGTTCGGGACGGTGCACATCCTGATCCTGATCGCGGCGGCAGCGCTCTTGCTGCGGCTGTATTTTGCATTCCGCGGCATGACGGAAAGAGACCTGATGGTCTTCCTGTTCTGCGCGGGGCTGGCCATGATCGCCGCGGAAGTCTGGAAACAGTGGTTCGTGCACGAATACGTCTATCCGGACATCCGTTCCGCCTGGTTCTTCCCCTGGCAGCTGTGCAGCATGGCTATGTACTGCTGTGTGCTGGTCCCGTTCCTGAAAGGCTGGCTGCAGGACACCGCGCTGGTCTTCATGGCGACGTTCGGCGTGATCGCCGCGGTATTCGCGCTGGCAGTGCCGGGCGACATGATGCGGCCGCAGGTCTGGCTGTTCTGCCACAGCTTCCTGTACCACATCCTGATGCTCGCCGAGTGTCTCGTCTGCATCATCATCCTGTCGCGCCGGCCGAAGGCTTCGTTCAAACCCGCTGCCATCCTGTACGCTGGTATGGCGGTGATCGCAGAGATCATCAACGTCGCGAGCCACTACTGGGTCGGGGAAGGCGGCCTTGCGTCCAATATGTTCAACATCACCCCGTATTACCCGTCTACTCAGCCGGTGTTCCACGATATCGCGCTCAAGATCGGGATCATTCCCGAGATACTTTTGTATACCGCGCTCATCGCGCTTGGCGCATGGATCCTGTGGTTCCTGGAATACGCATATATGCAGATGCCGAAAAAACGCTTATGGAGAAGATCATGACCCAAAACGAAAGACTTGACTATTTGGTCCGCCGGTTTGCGGAAGACTCCGGCCGCTATCGCGGCATAGAGATCACTGAAAGCACAGAGGAAAAGCGCCGGCTGTTGCGTTCCCTGATGAACGTGCGCATGCCGGCTCCTTTGCCTGCGGAAGTCCTGCAGGTACAGGATGATTATCTGCAGGAAAGGGCGAGAGAAGTAGGGATCGTGGACCCTGCGGATATCCTCGCCTGTCCGGGTGACCCGCGCATTGCGCTCTGGCAGGGCGACATCACGCGCCTTGCGTGCGGCGCGATCGTGAACGCCGCCAATTCGCAGATGCTGGGCTGCTTTGTCCCCATGCACACCTGCATCGACAACTGCATCCACACCTTTGCCGGCGTGCAGCTTAGAATGGCCTGCGATACGCAGATGAAAAAACTGCGGGCAAAGTACGGGCAGGATTATGAGCAGCCGACGGCGGTCCCCATGCTGACGGACGGGTACAATTTGCCGGCTGGTCACGTGATCCATATCGTCGGTCCGATCGCGGGCGGCCGCGTTTCCAAAGAACTGGACGAAGACCTCGCAGCCTGCTACCGGAATACGCTGGATCTTTGCGCAGAGCAGGCCCTTAAGACCGTCGCCTTCTGCTGCATCTCCACCGGCGTGTTCGGATTCCCCGCGGATCGGGCGGCCGGGATCGCGGTTAAGACCGTATCGGATTGGCTGGCGGCCTGCGGAGATACCGCAGTAGAAAAAGTGATCTTCAACGTGTTTTCAGACAAGGATAAAGCAATCTATGAACGGCTCCTATACGCATAACGGATACGAAGAAAGCATACGGCTCGGCGTTCAGGCAGCGCGAAGCTTCAGGAACGGCGTCGTCTGGGCGCCGGAGGACGCGTTGGAAGGGATCGCCGCGCTGAAAAAGGCGCTGGATGACGCGGAGGCCGTCGTGATCGGCGCAGGAGCAGGTATGTCCACAGCTGCCGGTTTTCTTTATACCGGCGAGCGCTTCGAGCGGTATTTCGGCGATCTGTCCGCACGGTTCGGCTACACGGACATGTATTCCGGCGGTTTCTGCTCCTATCCGTCGGACGCGATGCGCTGGGCGTTCTGGAGCCGTTACGTCTGGATCAACCGGTATAACCGGCCGCAGAAGCGCACGTACGACGATCTGTTTGCCCTGGTCAAGGACAAGAACTATTTCGTGATCACGACCAACGTGGACCACCAGTTCCAGCAGGCAGGCTTCGATAAGGAACGCCTGTTCTACACGCAGGGCGATTATGGCCTCTGGCAGTGCAGCCTGCCGTGCCACGACAAAGTCTACGACAATAAAGAACAGGTGCGGGCAATGGTGCTGGCGCAGGGCTTTTCGATTGCGGAAGACGGCCAGCTGCTCCCGCCGCTGCAGCCGGACAGGAAGACGGACTTTTCGAAGCTCTCCATGGAGGTTCCGGAAGAACTCGTGCCGCACTGCCCGGTCTGCGGCAGACCCATGGCCATGAACCTCCGCTCCGACGACACATTCGTGGAGCCGCAGGGCTGGCATGACGCGTCCGCGCGGTATTCGGACTTTCTGCGCAAGTGGAGCGGGCGGAAGATCGTATTCCTGGAGATCGGGATCGGCGGCAACACCCCGGTCATCGTCAAATATCCGTTCTGGGGCATGACCCTCCACAACGCGGCGGCGGTCTATGCCTGCTTAAACTATGACCAGGCGTTTGCGCCGAAGGAGATCGCGCAGCAAAGCATTCTGGTCGCGGGCGACACGCATGAGGTCCTGCAGGAACTCAAGAAACTATGAAAGATCTGAAACAATACGACAACACGACCGTCCGCATCCGGACGACGTTCGGAGAGGTCCTTGAAGGTCCCTGCGAATGGAACGACAAGGAATATTGTCTGTCTGAATACGGCATCGATGACGATTGCCTGGTGATTCCGGAGTATACGTACATTTCCGGCGGAATCGATGTGATCAAGACGATGATCCCTGTCGGGATCATCGAAACGGTCGAACTGCTTCGCCCCGAGGCAATCATCCCCGTGCGCGACTGGCCGGAGGCCAAGGAGGAGATCGCCGCGTGGTTCGCTTCCAAATGGAGCGTTCCGCTGGAAGCTTACAGGGAGAGCATACGCGAGTGCCTCGGCGAGGAGGAAGGCGTGCCGCAGTGGTACGTCGCCGTGCGGGGAAACCGCATCATCGCAGGCTGCGGGGTCATCGAAAACGACTTTCACAAGAGAACCGATCTGACGCCGAACGTGTGCGCGGTCTATGTGGAAGAGGACTGCCGCCGTCAGGGCGTGGCGGGCTTTCTGCTGAAAACCGTGTGCAGGGACATGGCGGCGATGGGGTACAAAACGCTGTACCTCCTGACGGACCACACCGGTTTCTACGAAAGATACGGCTGGGAATTCTTCTGCATGGCGGAAAACGACGACGGCTCCGAATCGCGGATGTACGTCCATCGCGAAGAATAGGGCATTTGCACATTGCCCGCAGCCTTGCTATACTTGTAATATGAATTGAACAGACAGCTCCGAGCCTGGAGCGCCTAAGGCGGAACGCTACGGACTTCAGGCCGAGGGAAGCTTTCCCTCCGGGGTCTTGTGGGGAAACCCGAAGGCCTTCCTCATTGAAAAGGATGCAGCGCCAGCGGCTATGGCCGCCGGTTTTGATATGGAATGCTCCGTCCTTTTCAAAGGGCGGAGTTTTTATTCGGGGACGGTTCTTTCGTCCCGGAAGGAGACGTTATGAAACTTATCAAGACAGAAGACGCGGTCGGATCCGTATTGTGCCACGACATGACCCAGATCATTCCGGGGGTCACGAAGGACGCGAGATTCCGCAAAGGCCACATCGTGACCGAAGAGGATATCCCCGTGCTGCTTTCCATGGGCAAGGAAAACCTGTACGTGTACGAACTGCCGGAAGGCTTTCTGCACGAGGATGAAGCCGCAGAACGGCTGCTGGCGCTGTGCTTCGGCCCGAACATGAGCCGCTCCGGCGCCAAAGAAGGCAAGATCGAGATCAAAGCGGATGCGGACGGACTGTTCCTCGTGGATCGCAAAAGGCTGGCGCTTGTGAACGGACAGGACCAGCTGATGATCGCGACCCGCATGGGCAACGTGGCGGTGAAAAAAGGCGATAAGCTTGCCGGCATGCGTGTCATTCCGCTCGTGATCGAAGAGTCGAAGCTGGATGCGGCTGCAAAACTTGTCGGCAGCGAACCCCTGCTGCAGGTCGTGCCGTTCACCGTGAAGACCTGCGCCGTGATCGTCACCGGCAGCGAAGTTGCGAAGGGTCTGATCGAAGACAAGTTCGGACCTGTCGTGGAGGCGAAACTTGCGGCATTCGGCGTGGAGACCGTCTACCGCACGAAGTGCGTGGACGATACGCAGGTGATCTTAGATGCAATAGGCGAGGCCCGCAAAGCCGGCGCGGACCTGATCCTGTGTACCGGCGGCATGAGCGTGGATCCGGACGACAGGACGCCCGGCGCCATCGCGGCCAGCGGGGCGAAAGTCGTGACGTACGGCGGCGCTGCGCTGCCCGGCGCCATGCTGTGCCTTGGCTATTTCGAAGACGGCGTGCCCGTTCTTGGCCTGCCCGGCTGCGTGATGTATCACAAGGCGACCATCTTCGACATCGTGCTGCCGCGCGTTTTGGCAGGCGTGGAAGTGACGAAGGCGGAACTGGCGGAGCTCGGTTACGGCGGCCTGTGTCTGGGCTGCAGGGAGTGCCGCTTCCCGGACTGCAGTTTCGGCAAGGGCTGGTAGAGGTGCGTTATGGCAATTAGCGTAGAAGAAGCGCTGAAAATTATAGAAGAGACGAAGCCGCTGTGCGGTACGGAGATGGTAAGCGTATATGAATGCGCCGGCCGGATCTGCGCGGAAGACCTTGTGTCGCCCGTCGATCAGCCGCCTTTCCCGCGTTCCCCGCTGGACGGTTTCGCGTTCCGAAGCGTTGACGTGAAAGGTGCCTGCCGAGAGAGGCCGGTCCGTCTGCAGCAGGTGGGCTACGTGCCGGCAGGCTGCGGCGAAACGCTTGCCGTGGGACCCGGCCAGTGTGTGCGCATCATGACCGGCGGACCCATCCCGGCGGATTGCGACGCCGTGATCGGCATCGAGGACGCGGCCTATGAAAATACGTCCGAATGCGACGGCGATGCAGCGGTGCTGATCTATAGGGAGATCGCGCATCATCAGAATTATGTCTTTGCGGGTGAAGATTTCGCAAAGGGCAGCGTTCTGTGCCGGGCCGGTACGAAGATCGACGCTGCGCTGGCGGGCTGCCTGGCAGCTGCCGGTTTCGCAGACGTTCCGGTATGCAGAAAGCCGGGGGTCTCGGTGGTCTCCACCGGCAGCGAAGTGGTGCGCGCAGGCGAACCGCTTGCACCGGGCAGGATCTACGATTCTAACACGGTATATCTGAAAAACCGTCTGGCGCAGCTCGGTTTCGAGGCGGAGAGCGCATTTTGTCCGGATGACCCTGCGCTGCTGATGAACGCCCTTACGGAACGGATCGGCCGTTTCGATCTCGTGATCACGACCGGTGGCGTCTCAGTCGGTGATGCCGACTATATGCCGGACGTGCTGGCGGAGATGGGGGCGGACTTGCGGTTTCAGGGCGCAGCCCTGAAACCGGGGTCACCGCTGATGCTGGCGGAAAAAGCGGACACGCAGATCCTCTGCCTGTCGGGCAATCCGTATGCGGCAGCAGCGACGTTCGAACTGTTCGCAAGGCCGCTGCTGGCGTCGCTTTGCGCAGATTCGTTCCTCAAGATGCGGAAGACAGAAGGCGTATTAGTGGAAGGCTTCTCCAAGGGCAGCCCCGTGCCGCGCTATTTGAGGGCTAGGCTGGAAGATGGTATCCTTTACGTGCCCAAGGCGCATTCCAGCGGCCAGCTGCTCGCGATGTCGGGCTGCAACTGTCTGGCGAAGCTGCCTGCGGGCCCCGGCCCGTTCGAAGCCGGCATGAAACTCGAAACGTATCTGCTTTAGGAGAGCAATTATGGAAAAACTGACTCACATCAACGAAAACGGCGAAGCCATCATGGTGGACGTGTCGGAAAAGGCGGTCACCGCGCGCGAAGCGAAGGCCGAAGGGACGATCGCGGTCGGCGCGGAGATCCTGCGGCTGCTGCAGGACGGACAGATTCCCAAGGGCGACGTGCTGGCCGCAGCCCGCATCGCGGGGATCATGGCGGTCAAGAAGACGTCCGATATCATTCCGCTCTGCCATCCGCTGCCCGTCACGAAAGCGGCCGTGGACTTCGAGATCCTGCCGCAGAAGCAGGCGGTCCGCGCGTTCTGCACCGTCAAGACGGAAGGGAAGACCGGCGTGGAAATGGAAGCACTCACGGGCGTGACCGCTGCGCTGCTGACCGTCTACGACATGTGCAAGGCGGTGAGCAAGGAGATGGTGATCTCGGACGTCCATCTCGTGCGCAAATCCGGCGGCCGGTCCGGCGAATTCATCTTCGGAAAGGCAGGGACGAGACTGTGACGTATCCTGTCATTTTTGCCGTTTCCGGCGAGAAGAACTCCGGCAAGACGACGCTGATCGAAGCAGTCCTGCCCATTTTGACCGACAGAGGCTACCGCGTTGCGGTGATCAAACACGACGGTCACTCGTTCGAACCGGACGTGCCCGGCACGGATACCCGGCGCTTTTTCGATGCCGGCGCGACCGGTACGGCGGTGTACGACGGCGAAAAGTTCATGCTGGTCAAACACGAGACAGTAAACGAAAGACAATTATTCGAGGCCTTTTCCGACGCGGACCTCATCCTGATCGAGGGGCTGAAGGACTCCGGCTACGCCAAGCTGTTCCTGAAAGCAGGAGAATGGGTGGATCCTGCGGAAGCAGCGGACCACATCGAGGAGATCATACGGAGCCAGCATGAAAGATAGTTACGGACGTACAATCGAATATCTGCGCATCTCCGTCACAGACCGCTGCAACCTGCGCTGCCTGCACTGCATCCCCCCGGAGGGCATCCCTCTGATGACCCACGCGGACATCCTCAGTTACGAGGAGATCGCTGCCGTCGTTCGCGAGGCAGCCGGCCTTGGCATACGCAAAGTGCGCCTGACCGGCGGAGAACCCCTCGTGCGGCCGCAGCTGGCTGCGCTGGTCGCGATTCTGAAGGAGATTCCGGGCATCGAGCGCCTCGTGATCACAACGAACGGGATCCTGCTGAAAGAGCAGCTGCCGGATCTGCTGGCGGCGGGGCTGGACGGTGTCAACTTCAGCCTGAATGCCATGGATCGTGAATCCTATAAAAACTTCACCGGCAGAGATGCATTCGATGCAGCCATGGATGGCCTGCACGCCGCATTGGCTGCGCCGGATCTTTCCGTCAAGATCAACTGTGTTCCCACGAAGGGCAGGGAAGAGCAGATCGTGAAGCTTGCGTCCCTGGCCCGCGACACCCGCGCTTCCGTCCGCTTTATCGAACTCATGCCCATCGGGATGGGCGCTTCTCTCCAAGGCATAAACCAGGCGGAGTTAATGGCACTTTTGCAAGATTCATACGGACAACCTTTGGAAGTTATAAAGCGGCCTGAAGGGGTGGCGCCAGGGGAGTACCGTCGCCCTGAGCGTCAGCGAAGGGATGACGGGGGGTGCCCTGGTGACAGGACCCCGAAGACCGATCCAAAGCGACAGGACCCCGAAGGGCTTGCTGAACGCTATACTGTCCCAACCGGCCCTGCCATTTACGTCCGCTTCCCCGGCTTTACGTCCGACGTCGGCTTCATTTCCGCCGTGTCCTGCCGGTTCTGTGAGACCTGCAACCGCATCCGTCTGACTGCGGACGGCCGTCTTAAGAGTTGTCTGGCTTTCCCGGCGGGGGAAGACGTTAAAGCCGTATTGCGCAGCGGCGGGTCAGCGGACGACGTCCGCGCCTGCATTGCGCGCTGCATCGAGAACAAGCCGAAACAGCATAATTTCGGGTCAGACGAAACACAAGAACAGAGACTGATGTCTCAAATCGGAGGATAACATGGGCACCGTAAAGTCCATCTGCATCAGCGAGGTGCGCGGCACGAAGAAAAAACAGATAGAGAAGGCAATGCTCGTCAAAGATTGGGGCATCGAAGGCGACGCCCATGCCGGTAGCTGGCACAGGGCGGTCAGCCTGCTGAGTTACGAGAAGTTCGAGGCGGCCTGCAGACGTTTTGCCGAAGCCGGATATAAAGAACTGCAGCCCGGAGACTTCGCTGAAAACATCATGGTCAGCGGCATCGATTTCGCAAAGCTTCCCGTTGGCATCCGCTTCCGCTGCGGCTCCGCCATCCTGCGCATGACCCAGATCGGAAAGGAATGCCATGCGGACTGCGAGATCCGCCGCCTCACCGGCGACTGCATCATGCCCAGAGAAGGCGTATTCGTGGTCGTAGAAGAGGGCGGGGAGATCAAGCCCGGCGAGGAATTCGGTATCCTGCCGACCGTCGCTGTCATTACCGTTTCCGATTCCGGCGCGAAGGGCGAACGGGAGGACAAGGCGGGCCCTGCAATCGTTGAAGCTATGGAGCAACTGGGTTATTACGTCGGCGAAACTCACATCGTATCCGACGACAGGGAAGGCCTTGCAAAACTGATGACCGAGATCGCGGACGGAAACCGCGCGCAGCTCATCCTGACGACCGGTGGCACAGGTTTTTCGCCCAGAGATAATACGCCGGAAGCTACGATGGACGTTGCTGAACGCCTCGTTCCGGGCATTCCGGAAGCCATGAGAGCTTATTCTATGCGGATCACGCCGCGGGGCATGCTGTCCCGGGGCACCGCGTGTTTAAGGAAATCCACGTTGATCATCAACCTGCCCGGCAGTCCCAAGGCTGTCCGGGAGAACCTGGAGGCGGTCACGCCTGCGCTCACCCATGGCATCGAGATCCTCGTGGGCGCTGCGACGAACTGTGCCGTATCCGGTGAAACAAAGGAGGAAAACTGATGAAAAAGATTCTTGCATTACTGCTGGTCTTCGCAATGGTTTTTGCCATGAGCGCCTGCAAGCCGCAGATCATGGACGGCGACGGTATGGTCAACGAGGCCGAGCCCTGCACGCTCAACGTATTTGCAGCGGCTTCCATGACGGAGACACTTACGGAGCTGCAGAAGGTCTGGAACACCTTGTACGAACCGGATATCGAGCTCGTCTTTACCTTCGACTCCTCCGGAACGCTCAAGACCCAGATCGAGGAAGGCGCCGTCTGCGACGTGTTCATCTCCGCCGCGCAGAAGCAGATGAACCAGCTCGATGAGCTCGGCATGGTGGATGTGGACAACCGCGTCGACCTGCTGGAAAACAAGTGCGTGCTGGTCGTTCCTGATGGTAATCCTGCAGGTATCACAAGTTACGAAGATCTGGGTACGGACAAACTGACCATGCTCGCGCTCGGCGGTGCCGATGTGCCTGTCGGCCAGTATTCTGAAGAGATCCTGACGTATATGGGCCTTTGGGATGCGCTGAACGCGGAAAAGAAGATCACGTTCGGCAGCAACGTCAAGGCCGTCGTCAAGACCGTATCTGAAATGGGCGCGGACTGCGGCATCGTGTACGGCACGGACGCTGCTGCGGCAGGTCTGGAAGTCGTTGCTTATCCTCCTGAGGGCAGCCACAGCCCCATCATCTATCCGGCAGCGGTCATGGCGAAGACGGAATACCCTGAACAGGCAAGGCGTTTCCTGGCCTTCCTGCGGACCAAAGACGCCAAAGCGGTCTTCGAAGCCGCAGGCTTCACTGTGATCGAATAACGGAAGCGCATGGACTGGTTCCCCTTACTCAACTCCATACGCATCTCGCTGATCGCCTCGGTGATCACGTTTTTTGCCGGCATAGGCCTGGCCTATGCGCTGCGCAACATCCGGCCGTGGCTGAAAGCGATTCTGGACTGCTTTCTGACGCTTCCGCTGGTGCTTCCGCCGACGGTCGTCGGCTTCTTCCTGCTGGCCTCGCTCAGCCCGAGGCGGCCGCTCGGCGCGTTCCTGCTCGAGCACTTCGGCATCCGGATCATCATGACCTGGCCGGCATCCATCCTGGCCGTTGCTGTTGTCACGTTCCCTCTGATGTACCGCACGGCGCGCGGCGCGTTCGAGAGCTTCGACAGGGGACTGGCTGACGCTGGCTTTTCGCTCGGTCTGAACCGCAGGCAGGTCTTTTGGCACATCATGCTGCCGTGCTGCAAGAAGGGCGTGCTGGCGGGTTTTGTGTTGTCTTTTGCCAGAGGCCTCGGCGAGTACGGCGCGACCTCCATGGTATCCGGCTATACGCCCTGCCGCACTGCGACCATCTCCACGACCGTTTATCAGCTGTGGAGGGAAGGTAACGATGCCCTCGCCTACAAGTGGGTGCTCGTTAATATCGTAATCTCATTCGTTGCACTCTATACACTCAGTTATTTAGAGAAAAAAGATAATTGATCTTTTGGAAAGCGCTGAGAGGCGCGGCGTTCTGACTGCGAGGCAATCTTCCCTTGCCGCGCAGCAGAATGACGGCATCGAAGCGCGAAAAATAGACATAAAATAGCCGCAGAATCGCCTTCTGCGGTTGTTTTTATTTCTATTTGATATATAATTAACAGGGTATGTTTTTGTACTCTGTGTTTTCTATTGTTTTACTTAACATTACTTATAAAAAGTAAAGGAGAAACATCATCATGGCAAAGAAATTCAAAACCATGGATGGCAACGCCGCTGCCGCATACGTCTCTTATGCGTTCACCGACGTTGCCGCAATTTTCCCCATCACTCCGTCCTCCCCGATGGCTGAGATCGTGGACGATATGGCAGCGCATGGAGAAAAGAACCTGTTCGGTCAGGAAGTCCGCGTAGTCGAGATGCAGTCCGAAGGCGGCGCATCCGGTACGGTCCACGGCTCCCTCGCAGCCGGCGCTCTCACCACCACCTACACCGCATCCCAGGGCCTGCTCCTCATGATCCCGAACATGTACAAGATCGCGGGCGAGCTGCTTCCCGGCGTGTTCCACGTCACCGCAAGAACCCTGGCTGCACACGCGCTGTGCATCTTCGGCGATCACTCCGACGTCATGGCCTGCCGCCAGACCGGTTTCGCCCTGCTGTGCTCCAGCTCCGTCCAGGAGGTCATGGA
>JAFYYP010000034.1 GCA_017557505.1 Bacillota bacterium
CATCGTCTGCGCCGAAGGCAGCGGCGGCACCCACGCGGGCGTCGCAATGGGCGCGAAGCTGTTCATGCCCGAGACGAAGGTCATCGGCATGATGGTCGATACCGACCCGTTCGAAGAGATCACGACGAACATCATGAAGGGTCTGGCGGAGCTGATGGAACTCGATTTCGTACCGACCGTGGACGACGTCCATCTCGTGGACGTTTGCGGCGATGGCTACGCGATCCCCTCTCCCGAAGGCAACGCGGCGATCCGCATGATGGCGGAGAACGAAGGACTGTTCCTCGACCCGGTCTACACCGGCAAAGCGTTCGGCGGCCTGATCAAGATGGCCAAAGAAGGCAAGTTCAAGCCGGATGACAACATCCTCTACATGTATTCCGGCGGCGCGGGTGGACTGTTCGCGATCGACGTGAACCTGGACTAGCGCAAAGGTAAAAGGACAGCCTCACCTGTCACAAAAAAAGGAGCTTCAGGCGGACGCCTTGAAGCTCCTTTAAAATGTACCGGAATACAGAGCAGCTTATTATTGCTCTAATAACTGTTTCGCCCATGCACTGTATTCTGTGAGCTTCTTATCACTGCTGTTTTCTCCGAGTTCTATCACACGTTCGAGCAATTCTTTTGATTTTACCTTATCCTGAAGGCCTTCCCGGTATACGATCCCCAAAAGTGCGCATGCCAGAGAAAGATCCCTGAAGGACTCTATTGTCCCTAATTCTTCGACTAGTTTCTCCCGGATAGCCATGCATTCCTCATAGCATTCCCGGGCTTCATTAACATTCCCTTTTTTATACGCAATTACGCCCAGTTGATTATAACTGATGGACAGGTCACGCCTGGCTTGTACCGTCCCGGTCTCTTCAGAAAGGTTCTTTCGTATTTCAAAACTCTCTTTATGAAGCCGGTCTGCTTCTGCATCATCACCTTTCGTCTGTGCGAGAGATGCAAGCTTTTCATAAATGACAGACAGATCCCGCCGCGCTTGGATCGACCCCGTCTTTTTATACAGATCTTCACATACGGCAACGGAATA
The DNA here is from genome assembly GCA_017557505.1 of Bacillota bacterium. Lineage (GTDB taxonomy): Bacteria > Bacillota > Clostridia > Peptostreptococcales > Anaerovoracaceae > RUG11894. The sequence continues at coordinate 1,037 of JAFYYP010000034.1, forward strand.
CCTGTAGTACTTCTGCGCGCCTTCCAGATCTCCTCTCTGCTGCGCGATGAACCCCAGTCTTTCAGACACGATCGATCTGTCGCGCCGCGACCGGGAAGTCTCTGTCTCATTGGCCAGTTGATCCGAAAGAGCCAGACTCTTTTCAAAATACCCTTGTGCCGCAGACAGATCACCCTTCTCCTCTGCTACAGAACCCAGTTTGTCATAACTCAGGGATAAATTGCGGCGCGCTTTTACTGTTTCATAATATTCGTCCATGGATGGCCGGTCTGCCTGTTCGCTGTCCTTTTGCATGCCGCTTAAAAACCATCGGATATATATTTCCTTTTTCTCTTCTGTTTGCTGCATGGCTGCAGTCTGCATTTCCTGATAGACCGCTTCCGCTCTGTCAAGATCTGCCACACCATAATATGCATCCCCTAAGAGTCCTAACTGATAGATCAAGTCGTTAGTCGATCGTTCTGTTTTTTCATTCAAATATGCAGCTCTAACTATATCGACATATTTCTCCCGCCACTCTATACTCTTGTGATAATCCCGTTCCACACCTTTCCCTGTCTCATACATCGTTACAAGCTGCAGCACAGCCTCCGGGACACCTGCCTCCGCAGCGCCTTTGATCAGACAAAAGGCCCGTTCACTGTCGACTTCCACATCGATGCCGTCCAGATAAGCCAGCCCGATCAGGAAGTTATGTTCCTGATCCGTGTCGTTGGAACTTATCGCCAGTTCCTTTAGTATCCCGATCAATGTTTCCCAAACGGCTGTCTCATCTGTTCCTGATACACAGGAAGGCAGTTCTTCATAATGATCTTTCAGCAGAGCCTGATCGGTCCCCTCCATTTCGACCGGCAGCACAGGTTTCTTCAGCTCTAACGCTGCAGGGTACTCAGTCGTCATAACATAGTTGACTTCGTTTACCAGGTTCGGCGTGATTACCATGGTAAACAGATCGCTCTTTTCAAGCATTTCCTTAATAGCGTGGTTGAAATCCTCTCCCGGCGTCAGAAATTCGTCATACCATATGGCAATATCGCGGCATACCGGATTCTTATGGATCAATCTCATCAACTCCTGAGCCTTTACACGGTCCTTCTTCCGGTAGCTCAGGAAGATATATGCGTCAAAAGCAGCACGGATCTTGGCAGCCAGTTCATTGCCTACCAGAATTGACTTGATGTATATTTCCAATGCTTCATCAAATTTTTGTTTTGTTGGGTCGTTATTGTTTGGATCCAGATACTGAAGATTCCCGAAGTGCTTTCTGTAAATGTCCTCCAGCCCCTGCTCAATCATCAGCGGAAGGACCGGGATGTGCTTTTTTACAGCAAACGGATATTCCACATCCATCGAACGATTTGCTGCAGTCAGTAACTTGGCAGATACAGGAATGACAAACAGCTGCATCTGTGAAAGATCCATTTCCAGTTCATCTGCATTGTATTCTGCATCAGGTTCTGATTCATACCAAACCGCACAGTCCTGAATCTTCAGGATCTTCGATGCATACACTTCAAAGCTGCTCTCGAGATCTTCTGGATGACAGGAAAAATAGACATTCGGTTTCCCTTGAGGTTTCTCATTTCCAAGGGTCCTATAAACAAGCTTTGACATGATTCAGTCCTTTCACAGATACTTCAGGTGTATCTTCATTTCGTTGATCACACCCTTTGTTAATTATATATGGAATACGACCCTTTGCACCAATAAAAACAAGCCGCGTCGGAAGGCCGGCCAGACTTACCTGCGGCACATAGGAGGTTCCACTTATGGCTGCTACCTTCCGGTCCTGACCAGGTTCGCAGATTCCTATTGCGCAGGGCCCGGCCGGTCTCCCGGCGCGGCTCGATGCTTGATTATTATACTGAATGCGCCTGTGTTTGGCAAGCGTTTACTTCGTCATCTCCAGGAACGCGTCCTCGTCGATGACGGTGATGCCCAGTTCCTGTGCCTTCGTAAGCTTGCTGCCCGCTGCTTCGCCCGCCAGCACGTACGTCGTCTTCTTCGAAACGCTGCCCGCGGCCTTGCCGCCGAACGATTCGATGATGGCCTGCGCCTCGTCGCGCTTGAGCGTCGGCAGCGTTCCTGTGAGCACGAACGTCATGCCCGCGAAGCGGTCGTCTTTGCGCTTGGAAGCGGCCTTCGAGATCATGTTGACCCCCGCAGCCGCCAGCTTTTCCACGGCCTCGCGGTTCTTCGGGTCCGCGAAGAACGCGGTGATGTCCGAAGCGGTGATGCCGCCAAAATCCGGCAGTTCCGAAAGGACTCCCGCCGGGGCGTCCATGACGGACTGCATGTCGGGAAAGTTCGCCGCCAGCACTTTGGCGCCCTGTTTACCGACGCCGCGGATTCCCAGGCCCGTGATCAGCCGGTCGATATCGTTGTCCTTCGAGCCTTCGATCGCCTTCAGCAGATTGTCGACAGACTTTTCTTTGCCGACAATGCCCTCTTCGATGAGGCGCTCGCGATGATCCTTCAATCTGTAAATATCCGCGTATTCCTTGATATATCCCTCGGAAATGAGCGCGTCCACTGCCGCCGGTCCGAAACCGTCGACGTCCATGGCGTCCTTGCTGACGAAGTACTCCAACTTGCGGCTGTCCTTGGCGGGGCAGGCGCTGCCGGTGCAGTACAGGTGCACGCCATCGCCACCCTCCTCTCTCGCCACGGGCGATCCGCAGACAGGGCAGACGGCAGGCATCTTGTAAGGCACGGTACCTTCGGGACGCTTCTCCCTCACGACTTCCAGCACTTCGGGGATGATGTCCCCTGCCTTCTGGATGATGATCGTGTCGCCGATGCGCACGTCCTTCTCGTCGATGTAGTCCTGGTTGTTGAGCGTTGCCCTGCTCACCGTGGTCTCCGCCACGCGCACGGGCTTCATGAGGGCCAGCGGGGTCATGCGGCCCGTGCGGCCGACCTGCACGATGATGTCCTCGACGACTGTCTCCTTGCGTTCGGGCGGATATTTATATGCGACCGCCCAGCGGGGCACTTTGCTCGTAAAGCCGAGCGCCTGCCTCTGCGCGAGATCGTCGACCTTGACGACTGCACCGTCGATGCCGTAGTTCAGCTCCCAGCGGGTATTGCCGATGTCCTCGATCGCAGCCCAGACTTCATCCGCGGTCTGCGCTTCGGTCAGCTGCGGACTGATGGAAAAGCCCTGGCTCTGCAGCCACAGCAGGCTTTCCTTATGTCCCTTGAAGCTCTTGCCTTCCGCAACTTCCAGGTTGAACACGAAGATGTCGAGATCGCGCTCCGCGACCACTGCCGGATCGAGCTGGCGCAGCGTGCCGGCGGCGCTGTTTCTGCGGTTCTGGTACGTCTTACCGCCGCGTTCCGCCTCTCTGGCGTTCATGGCCTCGAAGCTTTCCGTGGACATGTAGACTTCACCGCGCACTTCCAGGTACGGCAGCTTTTCGGGCACTTCCTTAGGGATGGAACGGATAGCGAGCGCGTTCTCGTACACGCTTTCGCCGACCGCTCCGTCGCCGCGGGTGATCGCGTCCTCCAGCTTGCCGTTGCGGTAGCGGAGCACGAGGGTCAGGCCGTCGATCTTCTTTTCCACGACGAACTTCACGTCCGGCAGTTCCTTGCGGACTCTCTCCACGAACGCGTAGACCTCTTCCTTGGAAAACACGTCCTGGAGCGAGATGACAGGCACGTCGTGCTGCACCTTGCGCAGATCGCGCCGTGCCGTGCCGCCGACGCGCTGCGTCAGGCTGTCCTTATGCATGAACATCGGATATTCAGCTTCCAGACGGCGCAGCTCCAGACTCAGCTGGTCGTACTCGTAGTCGGAGATCTCCGGCTCGTCCTGATTGTAGTAGCGTTCGTTGTGATAGGCCAGGAGCTTGTACAGCTCCTCCATTCTCTCTCTGGGATCCATCGGTCCTCCTACAGTTTTTTAAGCGGCGCCAGGTCTTTGGCCAGTTTCTTGACTCCGACGGTGTCGAAGAACACGGTCAGCACGCTTCCCTTGCACTCGATGACGGTGCCTTTGCCGAACTTCGGATGCTCCACGCTGTCGCCGGGGTTCACAGTGACCCCTTCCAGCGTCTCCTTCTTCTTGCTGAGCGCGCCGGTGCGCACCAGATTCGCCTGCGCGATGGGCGAGATATAAGGTCCGGCCGCGTAAGGAGCCTTCGCGTCGTAGCGGTCGAACGCGACGCCCTGGCCGCGCTTCTCGTACATCGCGTCGCCGGTCAGGTACTTCTTATCGATCTCTTTCAGGAACGGAGATTCGGCCGTAAAGTCGGTCTTGCCGTACAGCATGCGCATTTCGGCGCTGCTCAGGAACAGGCGTTTCTTGGCGCGGGTCATGCCGACGTAGCACAGACGCCTCTCCTCCTCGATGCCGTCGCCGCGGTCCAGCGTGCGGTAGCTCGGGAAGATGCCGAGCTCCATGCCGGGCATGAAGACGACGGGGAATTCCAGCCCTTTCGCGGAATGCAGGGTCATGAGCGTGACCGCGTCGGCGTCCGCTTTATGGTTATCCACGTCGGACAGCAGCGCGAGGCCTTCCATGAACTTCTCGAGCGTCAGCTCTTCCTGCAGATCGTCCATCTCCTTCTGTTTTTCGGCGATGACAGACTTAAATTCCAAGAGGTTCTCGATGCGCGCGTCCGCTTCGACGGTATTCATATCCTGCAGCGCCTGCAGATAACCGGAGCGCGCGAGCAGCGTGTCGTACACGTCTTCGACCCGCATGCGTTCCTGTTCGACGGCCAGGGACGAAAGCATATCCGTCAACGCTTTGACCGCCATTTCGCTCTTGGACGATAAGCTGTCCAGCACGTCCGGATCGGACAGCGTCTGCAGCAGGGAACGTCCCGATGCGGCTGCGGCAGCCCGCAGCTTCTCCTCGGTCTTCGATCCGATGCCTCTGCGCGGTTCGTTCAGGATGCGCAGCAGCGCCACGTCGTCCATGGGATTCAGGACGAGGCGCATGTAGGCCATCATGTCCTTGATCTCCTTGCGGTCGTAGTAGCGCAGGCCCGACAGCACCTGGTACGGCATGCCTTTGCCGGACAGGCTGTCCTCAAAGCGGCGCGACTGCACGTTCGTGCGGTACAGGATCGCGAAATCGGAATACTGCAGCGACGGGTCTTTGCGCATGAGGCTGCGGATCTTTTCTGCAGTCCAGCGGGCTTCCTCGCGGTCATCCGGCGCGCGGTAATATTCGATCTTTTCTCCGGCAGGCGCCTCGGTCCACAGTTTCTTTGCCTTGCGGCCCTTGTTGCGGGAAATGACGCTGTGCGCTGCGTCGATGATGTTCGACGTCGAACGGTAGTTCTGCTCGAGCTTGATGACTTTCGCGCCCGGGAAATCCTTCTCGAATTCCAGGATGTTGCGGATATCCGCGCCGCGCCACTGGTAGATACACTGGTCGTCGTCACCGACGACGCAAAGGTTGCGGTGTTTCTGCGCCAGCAGATGGATGAGCTGATATTGCAGCATGTTCGTGTCCTGGTACTCGTCGACCATGACGTAGCGGAACTTGTGTTGGTAGCGCAGCAGCGTCTCCTCGTCGCGCTCGAACAGCCTCACCGTGTTCAGGATGAGGTCATCGAAGTCCATGGCGTTGTTCTTCTTCAGCGCCTTTTCATAACGGCTGTACAGCTCGCAAACGGGCTGATAACGCTGTACGTCCCCGTACTTGCGGGTATATTCCGCACTGCTGATGGCCTTTTCCTTCGCGTCGGAGATCTCCGACAGCACGTAGGCCGGCGCGTATTGCTTTTCGTCGTAATTCAGTTCCTTGATGATGCTCTTCATGAGCGCCTTCTGGTCGACGGGGTCGTACACGACGAAGTTGCGGTCGTAGCCGATCTTGTCCGCCTCCATGCGCAGGATGCGAAGGCATGCCGAGTGGAACGTCTGGATCCACATGCCCGGACATGCTCCGACGAGCGCCTCGACGCGTTCGCGCATCTCGGTCGCAGCCTTGTTCGTGAACGTGACCGCCAGGATCGCGTACGGGCTGATGCCGGCGTCCTTGATCATGTAGGCGATGCGGTGGGTCATCGTGCCGGTCTTTCCGGAGCCGGCTCCGGCCAGGATAAGAAGCGGCCCCTCCAGCGTGGTGGCCGCTTCGTATTGCTGCGGATTCAGTTTTGCGAGGTAATCCGGCATATTCTCCTCTAAGCGATGATGCTCCCGCCGATGAATTCGCGCAGGATGGAGTTGTTCGGGATGTAGTGGTCATCTTCGATGGTAGCCACGTGGGACAGCAGACGCGCCAGGCGCTGCGCCTCGGTGTAATACTCGTCGTCTTCGGGGATGGACGTCAGCATGGGCAGCGCGTCCTTTTTCAGAGCAGCCAGCTCGTACACGAAGGCGGAGTTGAAGATGTTGTCCGCTTCATCGCTGTACGGGAAGATATTGATATCTTCGCCGGCGCGCACTTTCGGCCAGGCTTCGATGGTCTGCCGGGCGTCCCAGCCTCTCTTTTTTGCATCGCGCACGATGCGGCGCAGCTTGCGGGTATCCGTCAAAGGAATACGCGTGTAATCGTCGATGCGCAGCTGCGTGAGCGGGCTGATGTAGATCTTGTATTTTTCCGACTTCGGGATGGACGGCGTCAGCGCTTCGTTCAGACCGTGGATGCCCTCGATCACCATGGGCTGATCCGGTTCGAGCTTCAGTTTGCGCTCGCCGAAGACCTTTTTGCCTGAGTTGAAATCGAAGCGCGGCAGATCCACTTCGCCGCCGGCCAGCAGCGTCTTCAGGTGCTCGTTGAACAGCTCGACGTCGATGGAGTCCAGATTCTCGAAATTCTGCGTACCGTCCGGTCCGTAGGGGATCTGGTCGCGGTCAAGATAATAGTCGTCCGTGCCCATGTAGACGGGCTTGGGGCCGTTGACCCACAGCTGCGTGCACAGACGGTGGGCAAAGGTCGTCTTGCCGGAAGAGGACGGACCTGCGATCAGCACGATGCGCTTATGGCTCTTGATGATATCGTCCGCGATGTGGGAGATCTTCTTCTCCTGCAGCGCTTCGGAGACCAGTACGAGATTGCGCACCTGCCCGGCTTCGATCGCCTGGTTCAGATCGGCGCAGGTGAGGATGTCCAGCTTCTCGGACCACTTGCGCTGGACCTGGAAAGCCTTATACAGGTTGTAGTTATCCACGTAAGGCGCCATGCCGCCGGGATGCGTGTCCTCTGGGATGCGGATGACCAGGCCGCTGCGGCATTTGCGCAGATCGAAATCGCCGATGTAGCCGGCATCGGGCACCACCATGTCCAGACCGTGTTCGATGAACGTGAAGGGTACTTTCTCGCTCACGATCTGCTTCATGACCTTTTCCACATGCTCGACAGCGGGGGAACCGAAAGAACGCTTGGAGCTGATCTCGAAGAAAATGCCCCGGTTCAGCGAATTGCCGATGATGGCCTTCACCTCCGGGTAGACTCTTGCCAGCGTGGAACGGAACAGGTCGATGACGCTCCTCTGGTAGATCTCCTTTGCGCAGCTGTCGCGCATGTCGAGCAGCACGATCTCGTCCTCTTCCGCAGGGACGGCCGTCAAAGGCTGCACCTTATTATTGATGCGGCAGGCGTAGACGGGGTATTCCGTCTCGATCTCGCACATCTTGACGATCTGCTCGACCGTAAGGCCGGCCGCGGCTGTAATGACCTCAGTCTCCGCGTTGGGCTGTCTTTTCAGTCTGACGGTAAGTGCTTCCATCTTTCTTGCTCCTTTACTTTTTGTTTTCGAACCATTCCTGCACGTCTCCGACCTGATACAGCGAGCCGAAGATGCACAGCGTGCCGTCCTTGCCGGTCTTTTCCATAGCCAGGGAAAGTCCTTCTTTCACCTTGCCGCCGGGCGTTGCCGGCAAGCCAGTCTCTTCTGTGATGACCCGCGCGAGTTCTTCGCAGGGCAGACTGCGGGAGGAATCCGGCGTAACCGCGACGAATTCCTTCGCGAACGGCGCGACGGTGCGTATCATCTGTCTGTAATCTTTATCCGCCATGACGCCCATCATAAACGTGAGCTTGCGGTCGGACAGATACGTCGCGAGGCACTGCGCCAGCTGCTGGGCACCGTCGGGGTTGTGCGCGCCGTCGATGACGACGAGCGGATCGTCCTGCAGCACTTGGAAACGCCCGGCCCAGCGGGTCTTGCGAAGGCCCACGCGCAGTGCGTCTTCCGAAATGTGCCAGCCGTTTTTCTGCAGCACGTCGACGGTATCGAGCACGCCGAGCACGTTCACGAGCTGGTAGTTTGCGATAAGCGGAATGAGCAGGTCTTTGCGGCCTCTGTAATCGAAGACCTGCCCGGTCAGCGACTGCTTCTTTACCTGCAGCTGCACGGGATCGGTAACGGTGAGCGGGCTGCCCAGTTCTTCGCATGTATTGCGGAACACGTCAAGCGCCTCTTCGCTCTGCATCTGCGCGACAGCAGGACATCCCTTCTTAATGATGCCGGCTTTTTCCTCCGCGATCTTCGCGATAGTGTCGCCGAGGATCTCCGTATGGTCGAGATCGATGTGGCACAGCACGCTGCAGGCGGGTTCGTCGATGACGTTCGTCGCGTCGAGCCTGCCGCCCATGCCCACTTCGAGTACGACGGCGTCGCAGCCGGCGCGCGCAAAGCACACGAAAGCCAGCGCTGTGATCCGTTCGAATACGGTGGGCCTGTCGTCCATCTGTTCAACGCACTGTTCGAGGATCTCCGCCGCGCGGCACATCTCTTCGTCGGAGACGTCTTCTCCGTCGATGCGGATGCGCTCGTTGTAGCGCCTCAGATGCGGCGAGGTATACAGACCCGTCTTGTACCCTGCTTCCTGCAGCACGGACGCCAGCATGGCGGCGGTGGAACCTTTACCGTTCGTGCCGGCGATATGGATGAACCGCACGGAGTTCTGGGGGTCACCGGCGAGATGCAGCAGTTGCTTCACCCGGGAAAGCCCCAGACGGCTTCCCATCCAGTTCGATATTTCAAGAAATGCGATCGCCTGTTGATAATCCATGGGTCACCTTTCCATCGCGGGGAGCGACGGCTTGACGCGCTGCAGCACCTTCGCAAGCACGAGAATGCCTGCAATCTGGATGATGCTTAGAATGACGCTCTGCGTGACGCGGGTCACGAGAAGTTCCTTGAACGGCGAACCGTACAGGACCGAGATCCAGTACGTATTGACGAGCAGCCCCAGGATGAACTGGTTGATCAGCACGGCAGGAACGACGCGCAGCGGCGTCTGTTCCTTGTGGAAAAACAGGCCGAACACGAGCCCGGTGAGCGCGGCTGTCGCCGTGAAGCCGGGGAAATACGCGCCGATGGGGAACAGCGTGGCGCCGAGGAGATCCGCGAGACCGCCGCAGACGGCGGCTTCGACCGGACCCAGCAGGATGGCTGCTGCGGCGATGGGAATAAAGCCGAATCCGATCTTGGTGTTCCATGTGTTGAACGACAGGAAACGGCTCAGTACGATCTCCATGGCGACCAGAACGCCCATGATGACCAGCTTCTGAACACTGATGCCTTTCTTCATAATGCAAAACTCCTTTCTCGTCGCCTAGAAAGGAGTTTATGACATCCTTTTTCGGCAGCGGACGCGGGGCAGCACCGCGGCAAGCCTTCGTTCCGGGGCGACATCCCATCCTCCGGACACTTAACGCGCTGCTCCTACTCTGACCAGAAAGTATTCTATTTACTGATATAATTTTACCTTAACGCACCCTGTTTCTCAACGGTTTTTCCACAAAAATTCGAAATGGCTTCCATCACTTCCGGCGATATCTAGAACGGAACGTCGTCCCCTTCCGCCACGCTGATATCCGCCTGCGGCGCGCGGCCAAGATCCGTTCCTCTTACCGTCAGCCACTTGCAGATCTGATCGGCCTCGGCCTTCGTGAACGTAATGCCCCGGCTCATCTTCTCGTGCATGGGATCCCAGTCGCGGATATCGAAGCGCGGCGTGCCGCCGTTCCACGAGACGACGTTGAGTTCCCTCGTCCATCCCGTGTTGCTCTTGCGCAGGATGCCGATGGTCTCCTGAATATCGAAGAGCACTTCGTCGTTCTCCGCTCTGTAATTCGCCCGGCTCTCCTCCACGGAAACGTCCGGCTCTGCCAGATTCTTTGCATATTCTGCTGTCATGTTCGTTCCTTTCCGCCCCGCTGCGGAGAAGTGAAGGTATTATACCTTAAATGTTAATATATGTCAATATAGTATTATTTTACATTTAAGACACGGGGACGGTTCTTCTGTCCTCATTTTACAAAAGGAGAACAGTCAATTCTGCTCTCCTTTCGGTTTTCATTATTTATTATTATGACGGGCTGAGGAGCCGCTTCGGACAAGCGAGCCAATCTCCCCTTGGCGAGCGGTTCGAAGCGGTCCGAGAACCGCCGTGAGACAGAAGAACCGTCCCCCTGTCTCACAAACAATGACTACGTCGAATAGTTGTGCGCCTTCTGCAGCACCATTTCCTTCACCTTGATCAGCCGCACCTTCGTGGCGTTTTCGTTCTCTTCGAGCTTCATGGTGATGTAGTGGATGTTGCGCTCCAGGTCGGGGATCGTGGAATATTCCAGCGCGTTCACGCGGCGCCGCGTGCTCTCGATCTCCTCCGCCATCAGCTGCATGGTCTTCTCGACTTCCGCGAGCTGCAGCATGTCCGTGAAGACCGAAGACAGCTTTTCCAGCGCGTCATCCAGGTCGCCGGACGTCTGCGCGAAGGCATAGGGAATGATGTCCTCCGTGCCGCCGGATTCACCGAAGTCATACTGCGGCACGTTGACGCTCATGACATTCTTGTACGTCACGTCCAGATCGACCGTGCGCCGTGGGTACATCAGCGCCTGTTCCAGCATCTGCGGGGACATGACCGCACTGGCGGCGGACAGGCTCGTGAACGCATCCGTCAGGCCCTCCTCCACCGCTTTGCGCAGCTCCTTATTCTGTTTGACGATATCCATGAACTGGCGCATCAGCTCGTCGCGCTTATCCTTGAGCAGCTTGTGACCGCGCCTGGCGGTCGTCAGCCTGCCCTTGAGCTGATTCAGTACCATTCTGGTCGGGGTATAAGTGGCCATAGCCGCCCTCCGTTACTGCTTCGGCAGGTATTTGTCGATGAGTTCTTCCTTGATCCTCTTCAGCTCGCTTCTCGGCAGGATCTTCAGCAGCTCCCAGCCGAGGTCCAGCGTCTCCTGGATCGTGCGGTTCGTCTCGTTGCCCTGGCTGACATACTCCTTCTCGAACTGGTCCGCGAATTTCGCGTACAGTTTGTCGACGTCGGTCAGCGCGGCTTCGCCGAGGATCGTCATGAGTTCCTTGGCGTCCTTGCCGCGGGCATAGGCGGCGAACAGCTGGTTCATCGTACCGGCATGGTCTTCGCGGGTCTTACCGAAGCCGATGCCCTTATCCTTCAGACGGGACAGGGACGGCAGCACGTCCACGGGCGGAACGATGCCCTTGCGGTGCAGTTCGCGCGACAGGATGATCTGACCTTCCGTGATGTAGCCGGTCAGGTCGGGGATCGGGTGCGTCTTGTCGTCTTCGGGCATGGTCAGGATCGGGATCAGCGTGATGGATCCGTCCTTACCGAGACGTCTGCCGGCTCTCTCGTACAGCGTCGCGAGGTCGGTGTACAGGTAGCCCGGATAGCCGCGGCGGCCCGGAACTTCCTTCTTGGCCGCGGAGACTTCGCGCAGCGCTTCCGCATAGTTCGTGATGTCGGTCATAATGACCAGCACGTGCATGTCCTTTTCGAACGCCAGGTATTCCGCTGCGGTCAGCGCCATGCGCGGCGTGGAGATGCGCTCGACGGCCGGGTCGTTCGCCAGATTGGAGAAGACGACGGTACGGTCGATGGCGCCTGTCCTGCGGAAGTCGCGGATGAAGAACTCGGATTCCTCGAACGTGATGCCGATGGCGGCGAACACGACGGCGAAGTTATCGCCTTGACCCAGCACTTTCGCCTGGCGGGCGATCTGCGCAGCCAGTTCCTTGTGCGGCAGGCCGGATCCCGAGAAGATCGGCAGTTTCTGTCCGCGGACCAGCGTGTTCAGACCGTCGATCGTCGAGACGCCGGTCTGGATGAATTCCGCCGGATAGGCGCGGGCTGCCGGGTTCATGGCCAGGCCGTTGATGTCCTTCATCTCGTCGGGCAGGATCTCGGGGCCTCCGTCGATGGGCTTGCCCATGCCGTTGAACACGCGGCCCAGCATGTCGCCGGATACCGCCAGTTCGAGCGGGTGACCCAGGAAGCGCACTTTGCTCTGCGCGAGGTTGATGCCTCTGGCGTCGTCGAACAGCTGTACGACGGCCGTGTCACCGTTGACTTCGAGCACCTTGCCGTGACGGATCTGTCCGTTGGGCAGCTCGATCTCGGCCAGTTCGTCGTAGGCGACCCCTTCGACTTCCTTCACGACCATCAGCGGGCTGACGACTTCTCTTATCGTTCTGTATTCACGTATCATAGGTCTTTTCCTCCCGCTTCGATCGCTTTCTCGATCTCTTCTATCATCTGGGCGTCGATCTTCTGGTAAGCGGATTCATATTCGGACTCTTTGACGTACTTCGCGCGGCCGATCTGCTCTCTGGCGGGCAGGTTGAACAGGTCGTTCATGTCCGCGCCTTTCGCGATGGCGTCGCGGCCCAGATCGTCGTACTTCAGGATGACCGCGAGCAGCATGGCCTGGCGCTTGAGTTCGGAATAGCTGTCCACGTCCATGAACGCGTTCTGCTGCAGGAAGTCCTCGCGGATCATCTTCGCGGTCTCGAGCGTCAGCTGGTCCATGGCGCCTAAGCTGTCGCGGCCGACCAGCTTGACGATCTCGTTCAGGCTGGCTTCCTCCTGCAGAAGGCTCATGGCGCGCTCGCGGTTCTTGATGAAGCTTGCGCCCATGTTTTCGTCATACCAGGGCTGCAGGTTACCGGTGTACAGCGAATAGCTCGTCAGCCAGTTGATGGCCGGGAAGTGACGCGCGTACTCCAGAGAGCTGTCCAGGGACCAGAACACCTTGACGATACGCATGGTTCCCTGCGACACCGGTTCGGACAGGTCGCCGCCCGGAGGCGAGACCGCGCCGATCGCGGTGATGCTGCCCTTTCTCTCTTCGGTTCCCATCGTCTGCACGACGCCGGCTCTTTCGTAGAACTGCGCGATGCGGGACGTCAGATAGGCCGGATAGCCTTCTTCGCCGG
>JAFYYP010000035.1 GCA_017557505.1 Bacillota bacterium
CCCAGTTTGCGGATGGCAGCCACCATGCGTCCGGGCGTCGCCTTTTTCTTATCTAAATGCCAGTATTCCGCCCAGGCGGTACGGACTGCCGGAGCGACCTGGATGACCGTGATCTTGTCCGGGTCAGCCAGCGCTTCGAGCACCTTGTCGGTATCGTCTCTTTCACGCAGCGCGCCCGTCGGGCAGTGCGTGATGCACTGACCGCAGATCGTGCAGTCGGAATCCTTGATGTTTCTGTTGTGGGAGACGTCGATGTTCGTGCGGGAACCCGTGCCTTCCACGTCCCAGATATGCATATCCTGGATCTTGTCGCAGACCTGCACGCAGCGCATGCACTTGATGCACTTCGCCATGTCGCGCACCAAAGGGAAGCTCTTGGGCCAGTCGGCGTCCTTGACTTCTCTCTTGTAGATCTGGGTCAGGATGCCCAGGTCGTTGGCCAGCGTCTGCAGCTCGCAATTGCCGGAACGCACACAGGTTGCGCACAGGCAATCGTGCTGCGACAGGATGAGTTCGACGACCATTCTGCGGGATTTGCGCACGCGCGGACTGTTCGTAAAGACGACCATGCCTTCTTCGACAGCGGTGTTGCAGGCTGCGACGAGCTGTCCTTTGCCTTCGATCTCGACGATGCACACGCGGCAGGCGCCGATCTCGTTGATATCTTCCATGTAGCAGAGCGTCGGAATGTGGATGCCCACAGTCTCCGCGGCTTTCAGGATGGTGGTGCCCTCTTTTACCTTGACGGGCAGATTGTCTATCGTAAGCTTTACCATTCTCTTAACCTCCCGCCCTTAAAGACGCCGTAGCCGTAGCGGTCGCAGCGCAGACATCTGGAAGTTTCCTGCAGCATCTCTTCTTCGGTCATGCCGTCTTCGATGCACTGGAAATCGCACTTTCTCTCCTGCGGGTCGCGTTCGTGCATTTCGACGCGTCCGCACGGATCCTGGTCGACGTGTCTGGGTTCGGGGATCTCGACGTTGTGCGAGATCGTGTGCTTGAACCCGAGATATTCGTCGATGTTGGCCGCAGCGACCTTGCCGGCCGCAATGGCGCGGATGACGGTCGCGGGACCGGTGACGCAGTCGCCGCCTGCGAACAGGCCCTCAGATACGCCGACGCCGCCGAGATCCATGGCTTCGAAGTTGCCTCTCTTGACGGGGATGCCGGCCTTTTCGAATTCATGCGACTCGATGCCCTGACCGATGGATACGATGATGAGGTCTGCCGGGATGCGTTCCTCGGGCAGCTTGGAATCCGCCGGGGCGGGTCTTCCGTTCTTCACCTTGGAGATGATCTGCGGTTTGACCCACAGAGCCACGGCTTTGCCGTCCTTGTCCGCCTCGATGCGGGCCGGAGCCTTCAAGGTCTCCATGACGACACCTTCCGCGATCGCGCCTTCGACCTCTTCCGCCAGCGCGGTCATGTCTTCCTGGCGTCTTCTGTATACGCAGGTGACCTTCTTCGCGCCTAAACGCACGGAGCTTCTGACGACGTCCATCGCGACGTTGCCGCCGCCGATGACCACGACGTTCTTGCCCTTGAAGTCGGGATAATTATCATCGCCGATTGCGCGGAGCATCTCGACTGCGGACATGACGTTCTTGCTGTCCTCGCCCTCGATGCCGATCTTCTTGTCGATATGGGCGCCGATGGCGATGTAGATCGCGTCGTATTTCTTCTGGATCTGCGAGATGGGCATATCCTTGCCGATACTGACGTTCGTCTTCACCTTGATGCCGGTGGACAGGATGTGCTTGATCTCGTCGTCCAGTCTTTCTCTGGGCAGACGGTATGCCGGAATGCCGTAGCGGAGCATGCCGCCGAGCTTCTCTCTCTGCTCGTACACGGTCACGTCGTGACCCATGATCGCCAGGTAGTAAGCCGCGGACAGGCCGCCGGGGCCTCCGCCGATGACAGCGACCTTCTTGCCGGTCGGTTCGGCCAGCTCAGGCACGTAGTCGTTCGAGATATGATCTGCTGCAAAACGCTTGATGCCGCGGATGTTGACGGAGTCGTCCAGCATGTTGCGGCGGCAGCGGTTCTCACAGGGATGTTCGCAGATGAACGCGCACGTTGTGACGAACGGGTTGTCCTGACGGATCAGGCGCACCGCGTCGTCGTAGCGGCCGTGTCCGACCAGCGCGACGTAACCGGGGATATCCACGTGCGCCGGGCACTGGGACACGCAAGGTACAGGCTGGTTGAGGGTCGCCGTGCAGCGGTTGTGCTGGATGTGCTCGATATAGTCGTCGCGAAAGCCTCTGACCCCGTTCAGGACCATTTCGGCCGCCTCGTATCCGATGGCGCAGTCCGCGGTATCGTAGATGGTCTGGGCCGTATCTTCGATCAGCTGCAGCGTGTCCATGTCGGCGTTGCCGCTTAAGACGTCATCCAGCAGGTTGCCCAGCTGAGCGAGGCCGATCCGGCACGGCGTGCACTTGCCGCAGGTCTGTGCGTGGCACAATTTCAGGAACGATGCCGCCATATCCACCGGACAGAGTCCCGGGGGGCTGGCGATGATGCGCCGCTCCAGGTCTTTGTACAGCATTTCCACTGTCGTCTGGGCCTGGCTGGGCGTTATGATGCTCAGTCTGCTCAATTGGATTTACCTCCTATGTAAACATAACAAAAACATGCATATAGATATGCATGTTAATTATATATTATTGCGCAGAAAACTACACGAAAAAGTTATAAATTTTTCTGCAAACTTTTAATTCCGTATTATTTTCGGTATATTGACCAAATCTGAAGAATTATACGGCGGACAGCCGTTCAGCACTCCGTACACCTCCGAAGCGCGCATATCGAGCAGCAGATTGGACGGCGTTTCCCTTTTGCCCCAATCCGCCTTGTTCGGATTCACGACAATGGAAGCATAGCCGTTCTCCTGCGCTTCGGAGATGAGTCCGGCGCCTGTTTCGTTGAAAGCCAGAACGCGCACGTAATTCGGCTCGAGCAGCAGGTTCGGCAGATCGTTCCGCGTGATCCCGAGCAGGATCTGCACGAGGATGCGGCAGATGCGGCTTTCCGGATAACGCTTGCTGCGGATGCGCGCGACGAGCTCCCCGTAGTTCTTTGCTTTCCGGATCTCCCTGCGGATGACGTTCTCCAGGCCTTCCGAGACGCCCGGCGCGGCAGCGATCGCAGCAGCAGACATCTGCGGGATCTCGTAGCGCAGCAGATCCAGCATCTTGCCTTCCATATCCGGCAGGAAATTATAGTGCTCCAGCGCCTCCATTGTATAAGGAGGCACTTCATCCTCCAGGTCCTCAGGGCCGCCTTCGTACGTCAGCGTCATGCGGATGCCTTCGCCGCTGGCGAATACTCCTGAGCTTTCCGCGTCTTTATGACCGGCGCCCGCCCGCTTCACCGCATACGGCACAATGCCGAAATCCGTCTGTTTCAGCTGTTTGACATACTCGAGGGCCAGGATATCGTTCGAAGCCGGAAAGTCGGGGAAATCAGCGATTTCAGGCCCCAGAACGGCTTTCAGCGCGCGGGCATAGGCAGTGCCGTACGGACGGCCCGCTTCGAGCTGTCCCTTCAGGGCTTCGCGGAACGCGCCGTCTTCTTTTAACGCCAGCTCCGCCGCCTTTTCCAGCAGCGCGAGATCGCCTGTCTCCGAACCGAAGCACAGATGGGTCACCGGACCGAGCAGGCTGAGCGTACGCAGACCGCCGTAAGCGAATTCCCTGGCGGCGTTCACCGCACAGCAGACCGGGAGCTCCACGACCAGATCCGCTCCGCCCTTTACGGCAAGTTCCGCTCTCGTAAACTTATCGAGTACGGCAGGTTCTCCGCGCTGGGTGAAGTTTCCGCTCATCACGCAAACAACGGCCCGGGGAGAAAGCTCCCGGCGGACCGTGTCGATCAGATAGCGGTGGCCGTTGTGAAACGGATCGAATTCTGAAATGATGCCTGCGACAGACAAGGACGGATCCCCTTACTGGTTCTTTTCGACCTGGGACTTGTAGATCTGTTCCTTGACTTCGTTTCTGGAGGTCGCGATGTTCGCGTTGATCTTTTCGAACGTCGCCTGCAGATCGTCGTACATATCGGTGAAGTACGTGGCGTACATCTGGTCTACCTTCTCCTGCAGGTTGTACAGCATGGAATCGGTGTAGTCGAGGATGGACATCTTCATGACCTGGGAGTTCTCCTGTGCGATGCGCAGGATCTCGTCGGCTCTGGCCTTCGCCTTGACGGTGATCTCGTCGTTTTCGACGAGGGCGTCCGCCTTCTGGCGCGCTTCGGTCAGGATGGACTCGTACTCGGCCTTGGCTTCGTCCAGGATGCGCTGTCTTTCGTTCTTGATCCACTGCGCCTGCTGGATCTCATCAGGGAGCTCCAGGCGGATCTCCTTGACGATCTCGGTGATCTCGTTGGGATCGACCATGACCTTGCGTACGACAGGAATGGGAGACGCTACTTCGATGATCTCGTCCAGTTCGTCCAGTAATTCTAAAACTTTCATGAAATACCCCCTACTTCTCGTATTTCTTCAGAACTATATCCAACACGTTGGCCGGCACCCATTCGCTGATATCGCCGCCGAGGCTGGCCACTTCTTTTATCATGGTGCTGCTCAGGAACGACCACTTCGGGTCGGTGAACAGAAACACTGTCTCCGTATTATTATACAAATAAGCGCTGCCCTGCGCTATAGGCATTTCGTAATTAAAGTCCGCCGTGTTGCGAAGACTTCTGACGTCAGCCGTGAAGTTATGCGCGTTCACGTAATCCGCCCGCAGACCGTCGATGCGCACGACCTTGACGTTCGGCATGTCCGCCGTCAGTTCTTCGATGAGGGCGATGCGCTCTTCCGGGGTCAGCAGCGATTTCTTGGAGAAATTCACGGTGACCGCCACGGTGAACTCGTCGTACATCTTCGCGGCTCTGTTGATGATGTCCAGATGCCCGTTGTGGATGGGGTCGAACGACCCGGCAAAAATGGCTGTTCTCATCTCTTACTCTCTCTCGTAGATCGTGACGCCCGTCGCGCCGTAGCGGCGGTCCTTGATGCAGGTGAACCCGTACAGTTCCTCCGGCAGAACGTCCTTGTGGCTGTGCTCGCAGACGACGACCGTGCCGGGTCTGCAGTTGCCGGCTTCGTCGATGGCCTGCAGCGCCTGCGGAATGCTCTGGTCCGCGTACGGCGGATCCAGGAAGAAGATGTCCACAGTCTCCCTGACGCGGCGGATGTTGCTGCGGAAATCGCCCGCCAGAAAGACGCAGCGCTCCGTGACCCCGCACAGTTTCGCGTTTTCGCGGCACAGCGCCAGGCTGTCGCGGGAAACGTCGGAGAAGAACACTTTCGAGGCACCGCGGCTGATGGCTTCCAGGCCCAGATTGCCGGATCCGGCGAACACGTCCATGCAGACGAATCCGTCCTCCATCCACGGCAGCAGCATGCTGAACACCGCCTCTTTCACCTTGTCGCTCGTCGGCCTGACGTCGTCGTTTTTCGGCGACTTCAACCTTCGGCCTCTCAATTCTCCTGCAATGATCCTCATAATAGATTAATTATAGTATAAGTTCCCCTGCCGTGGCAAATGTTTGATCGATTTTCGCCTTCAGGCCTGCGTTTTCAGGCTTTGCAAGCGACGGATCCGATGCGAGGAGTTCCTGCGCGTCAGCAGCGGCCTTTTCGATGACCTTTACATGTCTCACCGGATCGGCCAGTTTCAGCTGCGGCAGACCGTGCTGGCGGTAGCCGAACAGTTCGCCCGGACCGCGCATCTCGAGGTCCTTTTCCGCAATGTAAAAGCCGTCGCTGCTCTCGCACATCGTCTCCGCACGCATGCGGGCTACGTCGCTGTCTTCGCCGGTGATGATGAGACACCAGCTCTGCTCGCTGCCTCTGCCGACGCGGCCCCTGAGCTGGTGCAGCTGGGCCAGGCCAAAGCGCTCCGCATTCTCGATGATCATGACGCAGGCGTTCGGCACGTTGATGCCGACTTCGATGACGACCGTAGACACGAGCACGTCTGTTTCACCGCGGTAGAACGTTTCCATGACCGCATCTTTTTCCGCCTGTTTCATCGCGCCGTGCAGCAGCGAGAAGCGGATGGACGGATATTTCTCCTGAAGTTCATCGAACAGGCTCTCCGCGGAGCGTCCTTCGATGCTCTCGGAATCCGCGATCAAAGGCGCTACGATATAAGCCTGGCGGCCTTTGGCTACCTGTTCCTCCAGGATGCGGTACGCCTGCGTTCTCGTCTCTTCTTCGAAGCGCTGCGTGATGACAGGCTGACGGCCGGGCGGCAGTTCGTCGATCACGGAGATGTCGAGGTCGCCGTACAGCACGACGGCCAGCGTCCTGGGGATCGGCGTCGCCGTCATGACGAGCACGTCCGGATTTTCTGCCTTCGACGTCAGCAGCTGCCGCTGGTTGACGCCGAAACGGTGCTGCTCGTCCGTGATGACAAGGCCCAGCGCCTTGAAATTCACTTTTTCGGAGAGGATGGCGTGCGTACCGACCACAACGTCCGCCTCGCCGCTCTCGATGGCGGCAAGGATCTTTTTCCGTTCCGAGACCTTCTGCGAACCGGTCAGCAGAACGACGTTCACGCCGAGACCTTCGAAATCCTTTGTGAGCGTCTCGAGGTGCTGCGCGGCCAACAGTTCGGTCGGCGCCATGAAGGCTGCCTGACAGCCGCTGGAAACAGCCTTGAGGATCGCGCACTGCGCTACGGCTGTTTTACCCGATCCCACGTCGCCCTGGATGAGGCGGTTCATGGCGACCGGCGATTCCATATCGGCGCGGATCTGCTGCAGGCAGCATTTCTGCGCGTTTGTCAATTCATATGGCAGCTGCTTTACGAACGTTTCGTCCAGATCTCCTTTAAAAGAGATGCCTTCCCGCCCTTTTCCGAAGCGGTCTTTGCTGAGCATCAGGGCCGTCTTCAGATCGAACAGTTCTTCGTAGACGAGGCGGTAGCGCGCCTGGGCATATTCTTCGCGCCCCTTGGGATAATGGACGTTCTCCAGCGCGTATTCCAGGCCGCAGAGATTGGCTTTTTCGATCACGGATGCCGGCAGCGTTTCGTTTTCTCCGGAAAACTGCCCTTTCGACAGTTCGAGCGCCAATCTGGAGAAGCGGCGCATCTCTTTCTGGGTCACGCCGCGGGTGAGCGTATATACAGGAAGGATCCCCGTCTGCGCGTCGTCGTCCGCCTTGCTGAACGTGGGCTGGAACATGGCGGCACGGCCTTTTTCAAGTTTCACCTTGCCGTAAAACCGGTATTCCTCGCCGATCGTGAACGTCTTGCCCATAAAGCCGGCCATGAAGAAAATGATGTCCAACCGGCCCGTCGCATCTTCGGCGAGCACGTGGAACGTGCGCTTTCTGCCGTAACCCCGGCCCATGCGCGCTTGGATGACCCTGGCGCAGACCAGGCACTTTTCGCCGTCCTGCAGATCCGCGATGTCTTTTTTCGAGCGCAGATCTTCGTAGTCGCGCGGAAAGTCCCACAGAAGGTCGGACAGACGCACGATACCCGCTTTGGCGAAGCACGCGGCCTTTTTCGGTCCGACGCCTTTCAGGTCCTCCATGGGAGAATTCAGTTCGATCCTGGTAACGGCGCGGCTCATAGCGTGATCTTCCTGTTGTTCAGCATGTCCCTCAGATCCAGCGACAGCTCTCTCCTCACGATGTTGCGGTTCTTCGAAACGGCGCCCGTAACGGCAATTTCGATGTTATCCAGAGGGATCTCCAGCAGTTCGGTCACGTCTTTCGCGATGCGCTTCATGACCTGTCCGCAGTTCTCCGTGATGCTTTCGCCGAGACGCGAGACCACGTAAAGACGGATGAAGAGCTTACCGTCGTGCATCTCCACCTTTTTTTCCGCGATCGCATCGAACCCGCCGATCCTGACGAGAACGTCGGACACGGCGCCTTTATAATTGGCGAGCCACAGGTTTCCTTCCACGGAATCGAACGCGTGGTCAATGATCTGATCGATGATCTGCCTGCTGACCGTAAGCGCGCCGAGATTGTTGTCGTACTGCGTTAACATGGCATTCCTCCGGATTGAAAATATTGTACCATATGCATGAAAAAAATTCTTGCTTAAGATAAACCTCTGTGGTAAAATATCACCTGTCTGAAATCACAGGCACCGCCTCGAAAGGCGTTTAGAAGTTATAATTTCAACCCTTTTCGGGGTATAAAGGAGGTTCAGAACATGTCCAAGAAGTGCGATATTTGCGGCAAGGGCCAGGTATCCGGCAATAACGTTTCCCACTCCAACAGACACACCAGAAGAAAGTGGAACGCTAACATCCAGAGCGTAAGAGTGGAAGAAAACGGCACGGTCGTCAGAAAGAACGTCTGCACCAGCTGCATCCGCTCCGGCAAAGTCACGAGAGCTCTGTAAAAACAGCAAAATAAAACCGCCTGATCGTTCAGGCGGTTTTTTCGTGCCCGTTTTTTATTCTGCAGTCTCTGTCTCCTCTTCCGGCAGGATGCGGTACAGGATCTCGATGTTCGGCTGTTTGCCCAGCATATCGCGGATCTCCATGCGGAAATCGTCCAGTTTAATGCCGTTTGCCTTCGACCATTCGTCGCGCAGATACAGATTGGCGTTGTCGATCGCGCGGCCCCATAAGAAGCCGAGCTTCGGCGTCACGACGGCAGAAGCATACTGCCCTGCCGGTACGGTGAATTCGCCTGTGCCGTCCCCCGGCGTATGACCGCCGACAAACATATCGCAGTTGCCCTTGGCATCCGTATTCTCCAGGATCACGTAGCGTTTTCCCTGATCGCCGGATTTACGCGTGTACAGCATCATCAGGTTCTCCCATTCCGATTCCCAGGAATAGACATTCGAACGGACCCACAGGCCGTGCAGCTTCAGTTCTTCTCTTTCTTTACATTCTATTGCAACAGGTTTTAATGCCATGGTCTTTACTTCCTATCGTAGTATTCGCCGCTGAGGATCGCCATCTTGTGCAGATCCACGTAATAACCGTCCTTCTTGCCGCAGTGCACGGCGTTGCCTTCGTCGCGGAATCCGACGCTGCGGTACAGATCCGCCGCTTCGTTTCCGGTAACGTAATCGAGCGTGACCCGTTCCATATGCTTCACGTCGAAACTGTATGCCAGCATGGCTTCTAAAGCTTCCCGGCCCAGGCCGTGACCGCGCAGAGCGTCCTCGCCGATATAGATCCTTGTGATGTCCAGCGAGTCGTAGTGCTCGTTGATATCGCACAGAATGATGCGGCCGACGATCTTTCCGGTCTCTTTCAGCACGATGGTCCACTGTTCGCAGGTGTCGTCGAGGCTCTTCTTGACGAAATCGGGGGCGATCTTGTTATAGTCCCAGTCCTTGCTCATGGTAAAGCCTTTGCGCACGCCTTCGGTGCCTTCCATCTCGGCAAAGCGGACGCAGTCTTCGAATACGGAGGGACGGATGATGAGTCTGTTGGTTTCCATAAATATGACTCCTTAATGCATTTATTATATCCCTCGGGGTCCTGTCGGTCAACGCATCCTCATCTTCGTCCTACGCTCATCCGCGACGGGAGCAAACTTGGGAGTCACGGCATTCGCTCCGGTCTTGATGAGCCTCTTTAACCGCCACCCCTCGGGATATTGCTTTTGTTTTAAGGATTCATAAGATATAATTATTCAGTACGAAAGGACTAGTTATGGAAGACTTCAAATTCACCAGAAACACGTACATGGATACGTATAATACGGATATCGCAAGGAGAGCGACGGCGGGCGGCATCCTGCGGCAGTTCAACGAGACTGCGACGCAGAACATGGCCGCGTTTCCGCCCAGCTACGACGAGCTGCTCGACATGGGCAAGGCGCTGATGGTGTCGCGCATGGACATCGAGATTCTGCGGACGCCCATGCTGGAAGAACCCATCCAATGCAGCACGTGGCCCGTCGTACCGAAAGGCGCGGTCATCCGCAGATGCTACGAGATCTGCAAAGACGGCGTGCTTCTGGCCCGCGGCAGCTCGGACTGGGCGCTTGTAGAGACCGAAAGCCGCAAGATCCTGCGGATGGACGCCGACACGTTCCCCGGTTACAATTATGGGGATTACGTTAACCTACACGAAAAGAGGTTCCAGGTCGGCAAGGAGACCGCCGCAGGCATGGAAACCGTGGGTCTGCACCGGGTCACGCTGCGCGACTGCGACTGCAACGGCCACATGAACAACACGTATTACCTGGACCTCCTGTGCGACTATATCCCCGAGCTATATGATTACGAGCACCACTGGGTGAATTCCGTACGCCTGCACTTCGCAAAAGAAGCGCCGCTGGGATCGGAGATCACGCTGCGGCGCTGTAAGGTCGGGGAGTCGTACCTCTTCCAGACGTTCCTGGAAGACGGGTCTCTGAATATCGAATGTCAGATCGGGATCGCCTAGAAGTTTCCGCTTCCGGTGATGCCCTTCAGAATGGTGGGGATAAACCCACCTTTTTGTTTTGCGTAAGGCTTGCCGCCCAGAATGGTCTGCGCGACCTTCAGGTCCTTGATCTCTTCCTTCGCGATCTCGTAAGGATTCGCGGAAAGGACGACCATATCGGCGACCTTGCCGGGCTCGAGCGAACCTCTCTCCTTCTCGTCGAACGTCGTCCAGTACCCGTTGTACGTGGACATACGCAGAGCCTCCTGAATGCTCATGCGAAGCTCCGGATTGCTGTAGTTGACGGCTTTATCGAGCCAGACGATGGGATCGGGCGCCGTGCACGGTCCGTCGGAACTGAAAGAAACGGTGCAGCCCAGGTCGGTAAACGTCCTGGCCGGATTGAGCCACGCAGCCCTCTCCTTGCCCAGGATGGATTCGACGTATTCGGCCGGTTCCTGCGGCCAGTTGTCGAACGCGACCTGCATGGGCAGCTGGATCTTGTAATCCATGCACACGTGTCTGCCCCACTCTGTCGTCAGGCAGGCGTGGATGATGCCGTGGCGGTGATCTTCTCTGGGATAATCGTCCAGCGCAGCCTTGATGCCCTTGCAGGCCTGATCGAACGCGCGGTCTCCGATAGCGTGCATCTCGATCTGCAGGCCGGCGCGGTTCGCTGCCTTGCAGAACGCGATCACCTGCTCGTCCGTGTAGTACAGAACGCCTTTATTGGACGAATCGTTCACATACGGTTCGTACAGCGCCGCGTCCTGTGATCCGAAGCAGCCGTCCAACGCGCAGCGGAAACATCCGCCGATGCGGGACAGTTTGCGCTTCGTGGCCGCGGAGATATCCATGGACTGCGGAAACACGCGGATCTGGAAGCCGGACTTAACCGCCTTCGCGAACCACTTTTCCAGACTGATGTCCAGATCGCCCGGAAAACCGACGCCGGAGACCGTATGCACCATGCCGATGCCTCTGCCGGCCTCGAAATCCACGGCTTTCTGCATGCTGCGCACAAGCTCTGGGATCGAGACAGAATTCGTGATGTAGTCCGAGACCGCGAAAAACGCTTCCTGGTTCATCTCGCCGGTATCGGGATGATAGCCGCGCAGTTTGCTGCAGGCATCCTTCACCTTTTCGAGCAATACGGAATTCACGACGCAGGCGTGGCCGTCATATTTGACCATGAAGAACGGCTTGTCCGGACAGACGCTGTCGAGCTCTTCGCGCGACAGAAGCCTTCTTTCCTTCACGGAATACGGAGAAGCGCCGAACGCGACGAGCGTCTTCGACGTGGAGCGCCTATAGAATTCCCTCGCCATTTCGATGATCTCTTCGTTGGACTTCGCGTCCGAGACGTTCAGCCCTGCATTGAAGATCGAAAACGACGCAAAATGCTGATGCGTGTCGCAGAACGCCGGGATGAGCGCTTGATCGCCCAGATCTTCCATCGTCGCCTTCAGGAACTCGCCGGGCAGTTCGTCGCCCACGTAGACGATGCGGCCGCCGTCTTCGACGAGAAACTGAAACACGTCGTCGTTTGCGTTAACGGTCAGAATATTCCCTTTATAGACCTTCACTTTGCTTTTTCCCCCAGCATGATAACTCTGGCCCGTTCGAGCACTTCCAGCGCGCTTGCGTCCTCCGGCCGGCAGACCGCGATGCCCGTTGCGATGGAAAGCCTCTTCCATTCGTCCGACGCCAGCTGCATGTTGGCCATTTCGCGGCACATGTAATCCAGACGCTTGTCGCGGTCCTCGAGATCCGCGCCTTTCAGGATGGCGACGAACTCGTCTCCGCCGTAGCGGAAGATAGGACTGTGCTTGAACGTATAGCAGATCAGAGCGCTGCAGTTCTTCAGATACTCGTCGCCCTTTTCCCTGCCGTACTTATCGTTGATGATATGCGTTTTGTCCACGTCCATAACGGCGACGGCAAACTCCCGCATACCGGAGGCCATCTCCTTTGTCATGTCCTCTAACATCATATCACAGGTCGCTCCGTTGCGAAGGCCTGTGAGCGCGTCTTTGTAAGTAACTTCTGTAATTGTCTGCTGCATTCCAAAACTCCTCTTCCGGAATCATCCCTTAGAAAAACGAAAAAACTTAGTGTTTTCCGTTGCACTAAGTTTCGTTTCGTCGTAAACAAGAATGCAACTGGCTGACATTTTACAGTCCCTTTAGTTTTGCGTCGCAGGCTTTCGCCTGGTTTGCCTTTGGATTCCCTTTATTCAATTCTGCAAAGACAGTTTACCATCAGCAAACTGTCCTGTCAACACCTGCCCGCAAGACAAGATAATCATTATCTTTTCAGCGCTCAAAATCCCAACATCTTCTGCAGCTGCAGGATCGCCTCTTCACGCTCGATCGAATCCTCGCGCACGAGATCGCGGATGCGCGGGTCGCGGATCAGATGTTTCCATACGGTCTCCGTCGCCTGCACGAAATCGTCGTTCAATGGCATCTGTTCGTCGATCAGCGGGCAGCGGTACGGCAGATCCAGATCGTTGTAGACGAGCGTCAGTTCGCCGTCTTCGCTTAAGTGAGGCGTCAGCGGAAAGCTGCGGCACTGGATCGGCCGCTTTTCGCGCGGACAGTACGGCGGCGTCTTGCAATGGACGAAATGTACCTGATCCGGCCATGATTCGGGGAAACCCATCTCTTCCGCGGATTCGACGGACCAGTCCAGCCAGCTGTCTTCCGGGCTGTGCAGCTTTTCTTCTCCGGGCAGCAGAAAGATGCCCATCTCCTCACCGTCTTCGTAGGCAGAGGTACAGCAGGCCGCGCCGCAGAGTTCGCCGCAGTCGCTGTCCAGCGGGCTGACCCGGTCCAGCAGCCGGTAAATAGCCCTGTAGGTCCGTTCGGTGATCGCTTTTTCTTCCTTGCGTTTCTTCATGGTCTTATTGTATCACGATTTGCTTTATCTTTTGAATTTTAGTATGATGGCGGTATGGAAAGACATCATGCAATTACAAACGAACTCATCGCGCTGCTCGGTGCGGACCCTTCGCTGAAGAGCCTTCTGGAACAGGCGATCGCACAGGCATCCGCCATCAATCCCGACCCGGATACGAATCCGGCGCAGACCCTCGAAGACTACTATGCCTTCGTCGACCGCGTCGTCACCGCCATGCCTTGGGAGATCAATCCTTCCGGGAAGTTCCCGTCCCTGTACTGGCGCATCGATCAGGGGATGGGATGTTTTTATTTCATCGGCGACCAACCGCTCGAAGCACTGAAGAGCCGGGGTTATTACCACCCTTCCCTCATGTATCACGAACCGTTCCGCAGCTGGGTGAACCGCTTCGTGGAGAACTGCGGGCAGTTTCTGGACACGCCGGAATCCTGGGGCGAAGAATATGCGAAAATCGCCTTCGACAACCCGGATTTCCACCTGAACGACGGCACGTACGAAGATCCGTCGAACTGGCACACGTTCAACATGTTCTTCACGAGGGCCTTGCGCGCTCCTGAAGTACGCCCCATCGCGGAACCGGAAGATGACAGCGTCCTGATCTCCCCGACTGACGCCACGCCGCAGGGTCTGTGGCACATCGGCGAAGACAGCCGCGTCATCCTGAGTGAAGCGGAGCGCGAAGGCGGCCGTATTCCGGTCAAGACGACTTCTTTGAGCAGCATTCAGGACCTGCTGCTGGGCAGCAATTATGCAGACTGCTTCGCAGGCGGCACGCTGACCCACACGTTCCTCGACATCAACGACTATCACCGGTATCATTTCCCGGTCTCCGGCACGGTGCTGGAGGTGGGGCTGGTGCCGGGCGCGGACGCGCCCGGCGGGGTCATCCGCTGGTATCCGGACGAGGGCTATTACCACCAGAGTTACTGCGAGCTGTACGGCTGGCAGTCCGTCGAGACGCGCGGCTACGTAATCGTCGATACCGGGGAATACGGCCTCGCAGCCATCGTACCCGTCGGCATGTGCCAGGTCTCCTCGGTCAACTTCCGGAACGATGTACAGCCCGGCACGAAGGTGCGCAGGTGCGATCCGCTCGGGTGCTTCAAATTCGGCGGGTCAGACATCGTCATGATCTTCCAGAAAAAAGCCGGATTCCGCCTGACGGCAGAACCCGGAAAACACTTGAAGATGGGAGAGGAATACGGGCGCTTCGCGAAGTAGTTATTTCCTGAGCTTTTTCCCCTTTTTCAGAACTTTTTCATACGGCATCAGCATGCCTTTGGTCATGTTGGTGCCGATCTTTTTGCTCAGCTTCTTGTTCTTCATCATGGCGCCGACCAGGTACATGCCAAGGATGGTGCCCTTTTTCTTCTGCGGAAAATCGTCGTAGAAGCCGTGCTCCTTGTAGAAGCGGTGGTCTTCCTGCATCAGGCCCTGCATCTGGTAGATGAGGTCGCGGAAAATCTTCATGCCGCCGACGCCGTAGAAGTTCGCCGGCTGGGCATATCCGGTCTCGACCGCGTACTGCAGTTCTTTGGCAAGCGCTTCGATCGCCTCATTGCAGCCTTCCCCGCTGCACGCGACGCCTGCCAGATAGTTGCCGCCGACCTGCGCTCTCGCTTCGATCAGCGTGCGCAGGTTCGGTTCGCTTTCCAGGTCGCCGCTCACGAGGTAGCCGACCGGTTTTCCCATGGTCACAGTGCGGTGACCGTTGCAGAACTGCCGGTCGTCATATAACTTCATCCGGTAACCCATCGAGTGGTCCTTGATCGCAAACGCGTAGACAGTCGCGTCCGCAGTCTGTATATTCTCGCGCAGGAACGCATCGAAACCGTCTTTGTATACGCACGTGCCGTCGGCCGCGCAGTGGAAGCACCCCAGGCAGCCGCCGGCAAACGGGAACTGCTGCAGATCCACAACGTCGACCGTGTAAGGACAGGCCGCCTTGAACGCTTCGATCATGGCGGATACTTCTTCCGTGCCTTCCGCAAGGTCCGCGACGACGGCAACGCGGCGCCCCAATCCGGCCGAAGGTGTTCTGACGGAAGCATCTCCTGCAAGCCACAGCGTATGGCGGAAGAAACGGTCTGCCTCCTCCTGGCCCTTCTCCTTCAGAAGGTCTTCCATGTCCGCGGAAAGCCCCTGGAGATAGCGCAGGCCCAGATCTTCGCAGTTCTGGCGGATGAATTCATGCGCAGTCGTATCGTAGAAGTGCTTGGACGTGCTGATCTGCGTCGCGAACTTGCCCTGCAGCTCCACTCCGTTCTCTTTCATGAGTTCTATGAATCTGTGCAGCTGCGCCGGGACTAAAAACGTGTAGACCGGATAACTGAATACGATCAGATCCGCTGCGTAAAGAGCTTCTTTCGCCGCGGAAAAGTCCTTTTCGAATGAACGGATCTTCTGCGACACGTGCAGTTCGCGGTACGTATGGCCGGGATAAAGCTCCTGCAGATAACGCACTGTCTGCAGGGTCACGCTGTTCTCACCCTTCGGTGACCCGTTCAAGACCAAGATATTCATAGTTTATCCTTTCGGAAAAATCAGATATTCAGATAGATGCAGCTGTCCTCGCCGAGCAGGCTGTCCATCACAGTTCGAAAACTCTCCTGCATGGCAAGCGGCACGTAAGCCTGGATCGTACCGGCAAAACCGCCTCCGTGCACCCGCACCGAGCCCTGCCCGTCCAGAGTCTTTTCCGCCATAGCGAGCGCAAAGGCCATGTCCTGACGGCCGGACGCGCCGCTGGGAACGATATTCTGCAGCAGATCGCGGGACGAGCTGCCGGAAGCTCTTACGAGCTGCAGATAGCGACCCATATCGCCTGTTTCCAGCGCTTCCGCCATCTGTACCACCCGTTTATTCTCGTCGTACACGTGCATCGCGCGCAGCACGGCCCTGTCGCCGCAGGTCTTTCTCAATTCCGCGATTCTTGCGTAAAACTCATCCTCAGGCACTTCGCGCAGCACCTGCTTGCCAAAGCAGTCACAGACCGACGCCAGCTCGCGGGTGATCGCCGCGTAGTCTTCCGTCATGTCCTCATGTCCTGCGCCGCATTTCACGAGGCAGACTTTGTAACCATGTTCCAGAAAACTGAACTTCAGTTCCTTTGTCTTGGGATGTGCAGGATCTTCGAAATCGATCATCAGGATGCCGTCCGCCGCGCAGGCCATCTGGTCCATCAGACCGCAGGGCTTGCCGAACCAGACGTTCTCGACATGCTGACCCAGCTGCGCCAGTTCCGTTCCGCTCTTTTCGATGCCGCACACCTGGCAGCAGATCCGTCCGAGCAGGATCTCGAACGCAGCCGAACTCGACAGTCCGCTGCCCGCCGGCACGCCGGACGTGATAAAAGCGTCGAAGCCTTTCAGACCATCTGCAGCGAAGGCTGCGGCGATGCCGCGCACCAGCGCTTCCGGTTTGCCGTACTCTTCCGGGTGAACGTCAGTCTCGTCCGGGCGGATCGTAAAAGATCCATACCCTTCCGAAAAGACGCGGACAGTCTCGTCTTCCTTGCCGTGTACCCACGCGCGCATCTTCAGATCAACAGGCGCCGCGATCACCAGGCCGTGCTGGTGGTCGGTATGATTGCCTCCCAGTTCCGTCCGCCCGGGGACTTCGACGCAGAAATCAGGCTGATATCCGAATTGTTTCAGAAAACCTTCTCTGCTCATCGATCCTTGTATCCTTCTGCAGCCAGACGTACACATTCATACGCGCCGTCGTAATATCCCTGCGCCTTTAAGGTATCGATCCTGCGGCAGATGTGGCAGAACAGTTCGGAATCTTCGATCAGACGGTCGATCATGGCGTTCGCCTTTTTCGCGGTCGCGCATTCGAACGTGCCGTCGCCCGCCTCCTGCGAACTGACAGCGCCGTAGATCTCATGGCCGCCGATGTGCTTCATGAACAGTTTCGGGACCGGATAATACGCAAGTTCGGACGGTTTCGTAATCAGCACGTCGCTCTCCGGCATCAGCAGATTCGTGGCGTAGACCGCCTTAAAGATGTCCGTATCGCAGATCGCGGTGATGCCCTCCGCCCTGCCTTCGCGCAGCGTTCCGGCGAACGTCTTCAATCCGTCGTAATCGTTGAAGAACTTGCGCACCGGCACGTTGCCGAGCGCGCTCTGCATCTTGTCGTACACGTCTTCGTGGTCGCCGAAATTGATGAAGATGGCTGCCTTGCCGGCATTCACATAGGGGATCAGGTGCTTCACCATGGCCAGGAACTGGTCGAAACCGGCACCTGCCCCGCCGACCGTCAGCAGGAAGCGCATCGGCTGCCCGCTTTCCGCCCGCGCGATCCGCTTTGCGTTGTCCTCTTCGAGGTTCACGAGCAGTTCGTGATCCACGTAGCGGCCGACCATCTTCAGGTCTTTTTCCGGAATGCCCTTCAGCGGAGTCTTTGCAAATCCGTTCAGCATCTTGTAGCCCAGATAGGCAAACGGCGTCTGTACCGTGTGAACCGCACCTTCGGACAGATGCAGCGCCATGGGCCAGTTGTCGGGGATCGCGTTCACGACGTGGGTCATGCCTGCGTGCACCGCTGCCTGGCTCGGCCAGACGTGCGTCGCAATGTACGGCACGTCCTGCGGCAGGCTCTTCAGGATGGGCACAAGCAGTTCCGCGTTCTTCTGGTCCTTCGCATTGTACGTCAGCTGGCGGAAGCCCTCACTGTTGAGCGGCTCCCACACAAGTTTATTGAACAGCTTCGACTTCTGCGAGATGCGTGACCCCATCGAATACAGATCGTTCTGCGAACGGATCATCTTCGAGCCGGTCGCGTCGAACCCGGCCAGGTCCAGCCAGTACGGCGTGTAACCGAGCGCCCGCGCGCACGAAGCCATCGCAATGCTGATCCGGTAATGTCCGAAGCCCATGCGGATGTTGCCCACAACGAGCGGATTGTCAGTCAGAGGCTCCGCCTTGTCCGAAAATACGAGCTTTCTTGCGCCCATAAAGTCGAGCGTCGGGATCTCCTCCACCCCGAATTTATAATCCGCTGCGGTATCGTCTCCGTATTTCTTGATAAACTTTGCCTTCGACTTGATCGCCTGCTTGATGGTCTTTGCGTCGATCGCGTTGCCGAAAATGGTTGCGGTACGGTCTTTCATAGCGTTTCCCCTTATTCTTCTCTCAGGATGCCGCGGTTGAATTCATAGCGCAGCTGATGCGTTTCGCCCTTCAGCTCGTACGTGATGAAGATCGTCCTGTCCTTGCGGTACCAGTCCAGGACCTTGCCTTCGTAGAACAGCTGCAGCGCCTCTTCGAGCACGGCTCTCTTCTGACCGTCGTACTTGCCGATGTCGTCCGAGGTCATCAGCAGCGACCCGAACAGCGCGTTGATCTTCGTCAGCGCCTCCCTCTGCCCCTGCGACAGACGGATGTTGTCGTCGCGCAGCAGAAAGACGTCCGGATCATTCTGGAACATGTGCCCGTCCAGACCATGGCGGAAGATGGTATTCTGCAGGGTCACTTTCGTGGAGATGCGCTCGGGATGGAAAATGCGCATGTACGGTACGTCATCGAAGCGGAGCGATACGTCCGGACCGATGCGGCAGTAATCGAAGCGTTCGAAGCAGTTCGACAGCGTCGCGCCGCAGCCGAGGATCAGGCGGTCGCCCAGCTCCTCGCGCATAAGTCCGTAAGCAAATTCCGCTGTTTCCGCGTGCGTCTTGCCGTGAATGCGCCGCAGATTGGTCGCATACAGAAAGTCGAGTTTAAAGAAATCGAATCCGAGATCCACATAGTGCCGCAGAACCCTGCGCACGTAGTCCATGGCTTCCGGGTTGTTCATATCCAGCGCCGCGTCGCCGCTCCAGTTGCAGCCGGCATAGACGAAATCATCGTTCTTGTCGTGCGCGATCCAGTCCGGATGCTCCTGCATCAGCTTCGAATCGTTCTCGGCGACGAACGGAGACAGCCAGATGCCGGCCATCATACCCTTTTCGTGGATCCTGTCCACGATGGGTCTGAGTCCGTTCGGGAACTTGACGGGGTCAATATCCAGCCAGTCGCCGACAAAAGTCTCAAATCCGTCGTCGATCTGGAACAGATCGAAGCGGCTGTCCGCATTCTCGAGCGCGTCCAGGATCAGCTGCTCGCTGATGTTCTGGTAGTGGTTGTACCAGGACGTGTAGCCGAACAGTTTCTTCGTTGTGCGGGGCGTATAGGCATCAAAATACGCCTGTCCGTCCTCCGCCAGCATGTAATCGAAGACCGTGAACGTCTCTCCTTCCTTCAGCAGGCGGTGGGAGACGTCGCTGTGCAGCACGATCTGATCCTCGTCTTCGAGGAACTGGATGAGCAGATAGGCGTTTTTATGATTGAAACTGCCGATGAACAGCGGCTTGCTTCCCTTGACGTACGAATAATCGAATCCAAGGTGATAGCTGCTGTCGAACGGCCAGAAGGCCTGCGATCCGTAGGCCTTGAAATGAAACCGGTTCTCGATCCCGGCGGGGACGCGGTTAAGATTGTTCAGATGCTCCGGGCGGTAGCACTCGCGCGTCTCGGTCCACGACTGATAGCCGTTCGCCAGGATACGGTCGCGCCGCGCAAACGGATGCGGCAGACGGATCGAAGCCTCGTACAGGCGCATCTGTCTGAGGGCGGTCACTGTGACCGTCCTTCGGTTGCCTGAAACGACGTCTTCGATCCGTATATTCTCGTCGCTATCGGATACTTCCGTCACCTGGCCGGTGATCCGGTAGCTTACCAGCAGGTCTGTCATGAGAGTATCCTATTCTTCAGTTTCAGCTTTGGCGTGGTCGCTTTCGATGATGCCCATGACCGTCTTTTCGTCGTAGGCAAGGATCACGATCATGGCGACGATGCACAGGACGAGCGCGATCACAAGGCTGAGCCGGTAGCCGCTGCCGGTGTTGCGGATGATCGTTTCGCCGGCGGCATTCACGTCGGTATACTGGCCGATGACTGCCAGGGACGTGAAGATGATCATGGCGATGGACTGGCCGAGCTTGAACGCGAACGTTCTTGCTGCGTAGAACATGGCGTCGTGGTTCTCGCCGGTCTCAATGTTGTCGCTCTCGGCGATATCCGCGACGATGGCCTGCGGAATGACGCCCAGGATGGACAGAGGCACGCCGACGAGGACACAGATGATGAAGCCGTAGATCTGGTTCGGGATGAAGCTGACCTTACCCGCGAACGAGGAGACCAGGAACGCGAGGCCGAACAGCGCGAAGCCCCAGACGAGCAGCTTTTTCTTACCGAACTTTCTCGACAGGACGTTCACGATGGGATAGCAGATGAACGTGACGAACGTCATGAAGATGAACAGGATCATATAGTTGTTCAGTTCGAGCAGCACTTCGACGTAGTAAATGAAGCCCGTGTTGAAGATCGTGATGCCGATCCAGTAGATGACGTCCGACAGGACGAACACGCGGAAATGATGGTTGCTGAACGTCTTAGCGAGCGACTTGAACGCGTTCTCCTTGACGGGAGGCGTATCGTCGTAATCCTTTTCGTTGATCAGGAACGCCGGCAGGATCATGCAGATGAACGCGATGAGCGCCAGCACTGCGAGGGTCAGTCTTGCGCAGACGTAGTAATCCCAGCCGGTCGCGTAATACAGCGCTTCCCAGATCATCTTGCCGCCGAACGCGATGCCGGTACCGACGATGTAGGTCAGCGAGATGTACGTCGAGATGTCCATGCGGTCCTTCTGACTTCTGCCGAGCACCGGGATGAGCGCGTTGTACGGCGTGCAGTATGCAGTCATGAAGATGTAGAACAGGATGAGCGTGACCGCGAGCCAGATGATGTTGACGACGGATTCGCCGCGCACCGGGCAGCAGAAGATGAGCACGGTGATGACCGCAAACGGAAGCGAAGCATACCGCAGGAACGGGATGCGCTTGCCGAGCTTGCTGCCGCAGTTATCGGACATGTTCGCGATCCAGGGGTCTGTGACCGCGTCTACGATACGGCCGCAGGCCG
The DNA here is from genome assembly GCA_017557505.1 of Bacillota bacterium. Classification (GTDB taxonomy): domain Bacteria; phylum Bacillota; class Clostridia; order Peptostreptococcales; family Anaerovoracaceae; genus RUG11894. Next base: position 21,264 of record JAFYYP010000035.1, read on the forward strand.
TAATGATGCCGATGACGGTAAGTCCGATGAACGTCGCGCTCGTCACGAACGTAATGACGCCGTCGCCCGTCGAGTCAGGCAGATAGAAGTTGACGAGCAGGTTGGCGATGATGCCGGACAGGATGGACCAACCCAGCTGGCCGATGGCAAAGATCCATTTGATCTTCGCAGATACAGGTTTCATAATAACAGCTCTCCTTTGTGTCTAAGAACCACACAATTATTCGTATCTTTAATTATATTTGTTGCGCGGAAATAATTCAATTGCCGTTTCCGCAGAGATAGGCCTCGATCTTCGCGATCTGCGCGTCGGTCAGGCCGCCCCGGCGCAGGTAATTTTCCGCGCCTGCTTTCAGGTCGAGCGTATTCAGATCCGTCCCCTTCTCCGCATCGCACAGGCAGTAGAGGAAGTCGTTGACGTTGCCGAGGATCGCCTCGTACTTGTCGGGGTTCTTCTCCTTCGTGACGTGGTAGTAATTGTCGTACGTGATCATGTAGTCGTCGATGATCTCCTGCGGCGCCGCGTCCGCCAGCGCAAGCATCAGCGTGCAGACGAAGCCCGTTCTGTCCTTTCCTTCCACGCAGTGGACGAGGCAGGGACCTTCGTGCTCCGTCATCCCGAAAAGCGCTTCGGAGATGGTCTTCGCGAAGGCGTCGGCCCGGTAATTCGCGTTCATCGCGAGCAGCAGGACGTTGCCCTCTTTGTACAGCGAGTCGTAATAGAACGATTCAAAACCGTCCGCTTCCGTATAGCCCTTGTACTTCGTCTCGTTGTCCGAAAGGTTCAGGGCGAAGCGGATGCCGTATTCTTCAGCGAAGCGGTTCGCGGTTGCCGCGCGGCTGTGCTGGTTGTCGCAGGGAGACGCGGAGCGATAAAAACCGTCGTCCTTGATATTGCCGCCCACGACTTCGCGGAAGTTTGCAAAGATGATATCCGAATCGAAATCGTTCCTGTCATCGGAATACTCGAGAGAAAAGAGTTCCTGGGTCGCGAGATACTTTCCCTTCTTGTTCAGGGTCACGGTGACCTTGGTGTCTTCCGTCATACCGAAGCCATCCCAGGTAGATGCGCCGTAATTGTATGCGACGACCGGGTGCGGATATCCGGGATAACCGCAGAGCAGAGGCTCTCCAACGGGCACGTAGTAGCCGGAAAAGTACGGAATATCCTTCAGCTCTGTGCCGTTATCGAATACGACGTCCACGCTGTCGCCGAACGTAAACCCCATGTTGTTGAACGCGTCGATCGACGGTTCGATATAGATATTGCCGAATTCTTCATCCTTTTCGACGCCGACCGGTCCGGTCGTCACCTCTTTGCCGCACCCTGCGAACAGGGCTGCGATCAGGACAAGGATAACGAATACTGCTGTCTTCTTTTTCATGTCATTTCTCCTGCCGTTAATACTTGTTGTGAACCTTTTCCGCGAAACACATGACGTCGCGGATGTCGACGGGCGTACCGTCGTCGAGGATGGCCCGTCCGCTCATCCTGCCGAACACCTGATGCTGATCCGAGACGATCACCTTGAAATCCAGGTTCGCCGCGCGGTCGAGCACCGGTATGAAATCCATTTCGAAACGTCCGTCCGAGGAAGAGAACTTCCAGGGATCCGTGTAACCGCTCGCGGGGATATGGAACGTCACGTCGTCGAGCTTATGCGCCTTGCCGTTCCAGAACAGCACGTTCTCCGAAGCCGCCTTCGTGTTGCCAAATCCGTAGCCGATATTGAAGCCGAACGCGTTGCCGTCCACGTCCGCGTTGCCCGAGCCCCAGAACCACGTGTTGTCGTAGGTCCAGACGCCCCTGCCCCAGTCCAGCGTACCGAAGTCCGTCGAAGGATCGAATTCGTATTTGACCCCGTCGAACGCCATCCAGCCGGACGCGCGCATGCAGTTGATCTTCTGATTGTAATAGAAGTGCTTGTCCTGATCCCACGGCGTCGCGATGACCATCGTATCCATGGGCGGCTGCTCGAGCACGATGTCGCATTCGAACGGTTTGTCTTCATAGAAGCGCTCGAAGCGGCACGTGATGTACCGTTTGCCGTCCTTAGGGTAGAAACGCATCTGCAGGCGCTTGTCGGTATAGACTGTCTCACCTTCCGAAGAATCCGGAGGCAGGTTCAGTTTGCCCATCGGGAAAGCGTTCAGGACGGTCTCCGTGTGCTCCCAAGGCTGCTCACCGAAGCGCAGCAATGACACAGACTGCAGGCCGATGTAGCCGTCGTCCGAGATCGTAAATGCTCCCGCGAAATCCTTGCTCAGGACGAGATAGTAGTCCCACTCCTTGATGCGCCACTTCGGCGCCATGATCTTGCTGCGGTCGTAGCGCTGCACCAACGACCGTGACCAGCCCGGCTCCGTCAGATTGCCTCCCGCGTTCAGAAGCGCTTGTCTTGTTGTAACTTCATGGTTTCTCATAGTTGATACTCTCCAGGATCTTTTCTGCAAACACGTCATACCTCAGAAAGAAACCGTCCTCCATACCGGGCAGTTCGACGTAGATCTTCTCCTGCCTGCGGGAAAGCAGCACATGGTGTTCGCCGGGTTCATCCAGAAAGACGAACTCTTCGAAGTCCTTTTCTTTCAGGGCGGTCACGCATTCCACGAAAGCACGCACGTCCGGGCCGATATAACTGATCCGGAAAGAAGAAACGGTCTTGCCGTCCAGTTCGAAATGCACGTATTCCCATCCTGCGCCGATATCGTCAATGCAGAACGCAAAAGTATGATCCGAAAGCCTTTTACGCTTTTTCGGATTAGATTCTCTGTAATAAGCCCATTTTTCAGCCGCTCTGGCTTTCTTTTCTGCTAGGTCTTCCATCTGGACATCACCGGCTAATCGGGCAGAAGCCCTTCCAGCGTTTCAAACAATACGTCCGGTTCTACCGGTTTGCTCAGGTGCGCGTTCAGCCCCGCCTGCATGCTGTGCTGAACGTCCTCATCGAAGGCGTTTGCCGTTAATGCTATGATCGGGACAGTCTTTGCGTCTGGTCTGTTCAGAGCCCTGATCCTCCGGGTCGCTTCCAGTCCGTCCATTTCCGGCATCCGCATATCCATCAGGACAGCGTCGTAATATCCCTCTTCGTGTCCCTCGAATTTTTCCACGGCGATACGCCCGTTTTCCGCCAGATCTGCCTGCATCTCACGCATGGAGAGGATCATCATCATGATCTCGGCGTTTACTGCAACGTCTTCCGCCAGCAGTACTCTGCGGCCTTTCAGATCTACCTTTTCCCGGACGGACTTTGCATGATTCTTCTTGAAAGCCTCCCTGAACTCATCGAGCACCGCCCCGGCAAAAAGCGGCTTTGCTACAAACGTATCGACGCCTGCTTCCTTGGCTTCCTCCTCGATCTCATCCCAGTTGTAAGACGTGAGTATGATCACCGGCGTTTCGGTGCCCACAGCAGCCCGGATCTGGCGGGTCGTTTCCACACCGTCCATATCGGGCATGCGCCAATCCACCAGGATCAGGTTATAGGGTTCCCTCCTGGCATGGCGCACTTTCACCATCTGCAGGCCTTCTGCGCCGGACGATGCCTTTTCACAATTCACGCCCGCCTGTCCCAGCACGAGTTGCGCGTGTTCGCAAGCGACCGGATCGTCGTCGATCACCAATACGCACAGTTCATGGGGCTGTATATCATTTTCTTCTTCCCCGGTGTTTTTACGGTCGGAGTCGATCAGCGTGACCGTGACTGTGAACGTTGTTCCTTTATTCTTTTCACTCTCTACGGAGATCGTTCCGTTCATCAGCTCGACGAAGCTCCTGGTGATGGCCATGCCCAGACCGGTGCTTCCGAAGCGGTTCGTCCTGGAAGAATCCTCCTGACTGAACGCGTCGAACAGCTTGGGAAGATACTCCCGGCTCATACCGATGCCCGTATCGCTGATGATAAAGCGCAGCGTGGATTTTCCGTTGAACCGCGCAGCCGGTTCCACGTCGAACGTGACGCTGCCGCCTGACGGCGTGAACTTGACCGCGTTCCCCAGGATATTGATCAGGACCTGCCGCAGCTTCAGATCGTCGCCGATATAATAATCGCCGACCGCGCCTTTCACATGACATTCATACTGAAGACCCTTCTCCGTGCATTGATCGCTTATGATCGTATTGACCTGGCTCAGGAGTTTTGCGAACGAAAACTCCTCGTTCTTCATGGTCATACGGCCGGATTCGATGCGGCTCATATCGAGAATGCCGTTGATGATGCTGAGCAGATGCTGCGCAGACAGACCGATCTTTTCAAGATGTTCCCGCGTCGTTTCGGAAATGCCGGGGTCGTTCAGCGCGATCCGGTCCAGCCCGATGATCGCGTTCATCGGCGTGCGGATCTCATGGCTCATGTTCGACAGGAAAGCCGTCTTTGCCTTGTTGGCCTGATTGGCATCTTCCAGCGCGATGCTCAGCGATTCCCGCTGCTCGGCCAGCTTCTGCATCATTTCCTTTTGTTCCGTGATGTCGATGAAAACACCTATGTAGGTGATAGGCGAACCATCCGGACGGCGCGTGGGTTTGCCGACAGCCCGGTACCACCGGTACCCTCTGTTTTTTGTCAGCAGGCGGTACTCTACGTCGTAGGTCTTCTGTCCGGTATAGTCGGAGATCGTTTCGTTGTACTCATTCAGTACCCGTTCCTTGTCTTCGGGATGCAGCAGGTCAGACCAGGATTCCAGCACATCCGGAAAGTCATCTATGCCCTGATACCCGATCATCCTCCGGAATTCATCGCTCCAGTTGACCCGGGTCATCGCACCCGCTTCGTCAAAATCCATGGTCCATTTTCCGGACCCGAGCATTTCGTGAATGGTGTCGAGAGACGCGGCTTCGTTCTGCAGTTCGGCGTACAGAACATCATGTTCCTTCATCTGGGTGATGTCGATCGTCACGCCCCGGTACTGAAGCGGTCTGCCTTCCGGATCCCGGGACAGCACTCCCTTGCTGCGGAACCACCGGACGCTGCCGTCCTTTTTGAAAAAACGGCAATCATATCCGGCTGTATTTATGACGTTTTCATCGTGAATACCGGCACTGATGCCGCCAATGAAAGCGTCCCGGTCTTCCGGATGAACGCCCCGCATAAAGGATTCCAATTCATTCGGAAAATCATGCACGTCCGTATAACCCGCCAGCCTGCGCAAGCCGTCGCCCCATTGCACAGACGCAACGGTACCGTCCGGCGCAAAATTGACGACCCAGCTTCCCGCCTCTGTCAGATCGGTCAGCAGACGGATCGTTTCTGTCTGTTCTTCTATCCGAATGTCCTTTTCGTCATTTACGCAGTTCATAAGGAGCCCCCTTTATTCTAGTCTGTTTATAGTTCAAATCGTTTTGTAGAGCTCATAGCAGTCGTGCCCTTTGGGAGCATCTTTCAGTTCGCCTCTGAGCAGATAGCCGTTCTTTCGGAAGAAACCGACGTTCCAGTCGCCGGCGCTTGTCGTGATTAAAGGCGCACCGTTTTTCTTTGAAAAGTCTTCCGCCGCTTTCAAAAGATACGTGCCCAGACCTTGGCGTCTCAAAGGCTCTTCCACGAACAGCGCTTCGACAAAAGTGCTCTCACCTTTATCCGTGTCCGCAATCACGCCTGCAGCAAATTTGCCGTCTTGATCCACAAGTTTTTTATAAAACCCGACGTTTTCGTATTTAGGTTCATAGGCTTCGTCGTATGCTTCAAGTCCGTGTTCTATCACGTCCGCGTCGTCTTCATTACCAAACGAAACTTTGAACCGCGTACCGCTGTTGTTCGTGGGCACGTATTCAGGATTGTCCCGGTCAAGGTATTTGACCAGGGAATAACTGATATAGCCGTTTGCCTTTTTCAGCGTCGTAAAAACGGTGTATCCGTGCTTTTCATAGAAAGGTCTTGCCATATAGCTGGCGGTGCCGAGCGTCACGACCCGGCAGCCCTTCTCTCTCGCGTTCCGTTCGACTTCGCGGAGGATCATGGAGCCGATCCCATGATGCCGGTAGCGTTCATCCACCCAAAGCTCTTCAAGCAGCACTCTCGACCAGTGGTATTCATAAGCTTCCGCAATACACCCGCCGATGATCTCCCCTTTCTCGTTCTCGACCTTGAGGACGAATTCTTCTTCGTCCTCGTCCACTTCGCGCGGCACGATCTCATCGATCTTCTGCCCGATGTATTCGGCTTCTTCTTTTGTCAGATCCTCGATTCTGTAGCTCATTATTTTCCCGTTCCTGTTCTGATCAGGTGGCCTTCCTGTATCGCTGCAAATGTTGCCACAACGCTGACGACAGCTCCGCTGTATTTCAGATCGATGGCCGTTAACGTCAGCGGAAGCACAAAGAGCAGCAGTCCCGTCACCTTATTCATGGCTGTATGCAAGGCAACCAATTCCTTTCGCATGATGTATCCAGAGATCAGGTTGACAGCCTTGATCACGGCGATCACGATGATCCAGATGATAAGCCAGGCCGGTACTTGAACGACCGGGATCAGTTTTATAAGACTTACAACGACCAGAACAAAATCAGCCGCCATGTCGAACTTCGATCCGAACTCGCTGACAGTGCCTGTTTTCCGCGCAACTGCGCCATCTGCCATATCACTGATTCCGGCAACGATATACAAGGCATAGAATGCCGGTGAAAACACAGGGCAGAACAGCAAAACTATGCTGCAGATGATTCTGATGCAGGTTATTCTATTGGCCATGTTAAACCGGTGTCCCCACTTCTATAAGATTACCGTCAGGATCATAGAAGCGTATGACCTTCTGTCCCCAGCTGTGGGTCATCAACCGGTTAACATATTTCACATCCGGATAATACTTTTCAAGCCTTTCGATAAAACCATCAATGTCAGATTCCTCAAAATAGAGCTCGCTGGCATTGTTCTCCGGAATGATTTCTTTCCCGAGAAACTCTTTCCAGTATTTCTCCTCCTGCAGCACCAATCCTTCTGTCAGGATCATATTTCCGTCATTGTCAAGAAGCATCTCAAGGCCGAACAGATCATGGTAGAACTGTCTTGATCTCTCGATGTCCTTCACAACGATCAGTACATTTTTCAACTTCATCTCAGTATCGGTCTCCGTATCCCTTTCGTGCTTCTGCCGTCCATTTGGAGATGAAATCTGTCTTTGCATCGGTATAAGCATCCCGGTCATGCTCATATTGTTTCCAAAGCAGGAGCTTCAATGTTTCATATTCTTTTGCCACATCAGGATGCTCATTCAGATAATCGCGGAAGTACAGTTCATCGTTGTCCCCGGCGTATCGCAGATGGATATGATATACCTTGTCCGCAAATCCCGGTTTATCATCTTGTATTTCAGATTTTCGTCATCAATACTACAGTCTCGACGTCGTTTTCTGTGGGCAACAAACATCTTCCCGGCGATTATCGATCCAGACTATCTTTATCCAGTAAAAAGTCATAAACATTCATGATTGTCACGCCTTGCTCATTTCTCCATAACGGCGTGCCGGATTCTACTACAATGATTTTCTTAAATGAATCCGGAACATTGACCATAGAGGCCTGTTCCTGCTCCATTTTCATCTTGTCAGGTACAGCAAGAGCGGACTGGATATAATACCGCCGGCTTCCGAGATTTGCGACAAAATCAATCTCCAGCTGCTTTCGGATTTTCTTTCCATTTTCGATCGTGTTTATCTCTACAACACCGACGTCAACCGAAAAGCCACGGTATATCAATTCATTATAAATAGCATTTTCCATTAAATGTGTTTTCTCGAATTGGCGAAATCCCAGTAAGGAATTCCTCAGCCCCAAGTCAGAATAGTAATATTTTGCCGGAGTGCTGATATATTTTCTCCCCTTCACATCATATCGCTCGGCTTTTTGGATAAGATGCGCATCCTGCATATAGCCGATATAGTCCTTGATCGTAGGGGCCGATACACCCTTCATTCCGCTGCTTTTAAACGTATCTGAGATTTTCTGAGGATTTGTTAACGAACCGACGGAAGATGCCAGAACCTTTTGCAGATCCTTTATCCCTGAGCTGTTTGATATTCCATAACGCTCACTAATGTCTTTTATATAAATCTCACTATGCAATGCAGAAAGGTAGTTTACTTTTTCTTCCTCAGGCAGACTCAGAATAAAAGGCATGCCCCCATACATAAGATAGTCATTCCAGGCTTCATCTTTTGTCCCGCCGTGTGCCGGATAGTATTCCGAGAAGGCAAGCGGGGCAATATGAATTTTGTCTCCTCTTCCTCTGAATTCTGTCATTACATCTGTTGACAGCAATTTGGAATTACTGCCTGTTACGTAAACATCAACATTTTTCCTGCGAAGCAGACCATTGAGCACACCATTCAGTCTTACATATGTGTCTTTGTTTTTTAATTCATCCCGGGTTATTGCAAATTGTATCTCATCCAGCAGGACATAGTAATTTTTTGATGAATCTTGTGTATGGTCCGAAATATATTCTGAGAGGTGATGCGGATCAAGAAGGGCTTCGTTTTCCACATCGTCCAGAGCGATCCGGATAATGCGGTCTTCAGAAATCCCTTGTTCCAAAAGGTAGTTATAGAATAATTCAAACAATAAAAATGATTTGCCACAGCGCCTGATACCGGTAATGACTTTTATCATGCCATTATCCATTTTGGAGATTAACCTGTTCAGATAAATCGGTCTGCCTATAATGTTCATATTACCTCTTCTTTGTTTTATTTATTTTAGATTTCTGCGTTTTTCCGCACAAATCTAAAATAGCATGCGTCGGCGAAGAAGTCAAATTGATTTTTTAGTTTTTTGCAGAAATCCGCAATTTTCTTAATTATCTTTGCCTTTTATGCATTAAATCTAAACAACTCCCCGATTCATGCGGGGAGTTTTATCTGACTTCTGCAACAAAACGGATTGTCAAGTTGATTTTGTGTGCTTAATACACAGGAATCTTATCGTCATGCTTCATTGATTCTTCCACTAATCGCCCATAAGCACCCATCGTAAATGCGATGTCGCTACTGCGAATTGACAGTAGCTTCATCCCTGTTTCTAACTTGAGGAATGCCAATATGTCATCTGTTAGAAGAATATGGCCATCTTCAGAAATATAGATCCAGGTATAAGAACGTCCTTTGTATTTGATAAAACATCCCGGTTTTGATGTGTATTCTCTTAGTGCAGGTATCTCCATAAGAATATGCCCAAGTTTTGACGGTTCAAGCAACCCTTTCCGGGTTACACAAAAACCTCCGGTACTCTTACTTCCAGTGAAGATATAAACCCTTCCCTCTGAGATAATGTCATATTCACGAATTGCCTGCTCCGGAAAATAGAGCACACCATTGTCTCTGATTACAGACTTACCAAATATGAACTTTCCACCTTTATTCATCTGCGGCATATTCTGTTATCCCTTTTACTCAGATTGTCTTCCCGTATCCTTGATCCTGTAGTAATCCTCAGCGTCCACGCCGAGCTCGACATAGTCCCGTGGCTTCGCATTTTTGTTGCTCAAAAGAACAACCGTCTCAACGTGGTTCGTCATCGGGAAATTGTCGTAAGGCTTGCAGTAGACGGGTTCGTATCCTTCTTCCCGCGCGGATTCCAGGTTCTGGACGAGCGTCTTCGGGTTGCAGGAGATATATACGATCTGGCTAATCCCGTAGGAACAGATCTTCTTCATCGCTTTGGGGTGGATGCCGGCCCTCGGCGGGTCTACGACGATGACGTCCGGCAGCGCAGGCATTTCGTCCAGCACTTTCAGCACGTCGCCGCAGATGAACTCGCAGTTGGTCAACCCGTTGCGCGCGGCAGACCGTCTGGCAGCCTCCACCGCCTCTTCCACGATCTCCACGCCGATCACCCTCCCTGCTTTCGTTGCCATAGCCTGCGTGATCGTCCCCGTTCCGCAGTAAAGATCGTAGACCGTCTTGCCTTCGATGCCGTCGATCAGGGAGATGGCGTCACTGTACAGACGCTCGGCTGCAGGAACGTTCGTCTGGAAGAAGGAGAATGGTCCCACATTAAACTTCAGGTCCAATACGGTCTCCTCATAGTGGTCTGAACCGTAAAGAACCTTGATTTCTGAAGGGTTGACGGCATCGGAGAGGCTCTCGTCCACCGTGTGCAGGATACCGTAGATGCTGTGGTCCGTCCCGGTTGACAGAATGCAGTTTACGTATTCTTCCTCGTCGAACGCCCCCGGGCTGGTCACAATATTCACGAGCAGCTGGTTCGTCCGCACGCCTCGCCGCAGGATCAGATAGCGCATCAGTCCTTCGTGCCTTCTGCGATGGTAATGCGTATATCCCCGTTCTCTGCAGAACGTCAGAGTCGCTTCCAGCAGACGGTTGAAGTCCTCCGGCACGATCTGGCAGCAGTCCGCATTGATGACGGACAGGAACTGCTTTTTCCGATGCATGCCGAGGGTCAGCGGACCGTCCTTCACCTCGTCGCCGAACGTGTAATCCATTTTATTGCGGTAGCGGTAAACGTCCGGGCAAGGCTCTATGGGCAGGCAAAGCGACGGGTCGAAGCCCGCCGAAGAAAGAAGGCCGCGTACGGCCCCCTCTTTTTCTTTCAATTGCTGCTCATACGGCACGCTCTGGTAGGTGCAGCCGCCGCATTTTTCTGCGATCGGGCAGATATCCATTAAAACTCTCCGTACTTGTCAAAGAATTCTTTTTTATATTCCGGGAAGCGGTCCTCTTCGATGGACCGGCGGATGTTCTCCATGGTGCTGACGAGGAAATGCAGGTTGTGCTCGGACAGGAGCATCGCCGACAGGATCTCGTTCTCGCGGAACAGATGCCGCAGATACGCACGCGAATAGTGCCTGCAGACGTAGCAGTCGCACTCGTTGTCCAGCGGCTCGAAATCCTCCGCGTACTGCGCGTTCTTGATCTTCACCTCGCCGTGGCTCGTAAGCGCCGTGCCGTGGCGTGCCAGACGGGTCGGCAGCACGCAGTCGAACATATCGATGCCGCGTTCCACGCCCTCGAACAGGCAGTCCGGAGACCCTACGCCCATCAGATAGCGGGGTTTCTCCTTCGGCAGCCAGTCCACGCAGTCGTCCAGCACGTCGTACATCATCTCTTTCGGCTCGCCGACGGACAGTCCGCCGATGGAATAGCCAGGCAGGTCCATCTCGGTCACCTGCATCGCGCTCTCGTAGCGCAGATCCTTGTACGTTCCGCCTTGCATGATCCCGAACAGGCTCTGCCGTTCCCAGTCGTGGTGCGCGGCCTTGCAGCGGGCGAGCCATCTCGTGGTCAGCTCCAGAGAATCCTTGACGTAGCTGCGGTCCGCGGGATACGGCGCGCATTCGTCGAACGCCATCATGATGTCCGAACCGAGCGCATTCTGGATCTCGATGCTTTTTTCCGGCGTGAACATGTGCTTGCTGCCGTCGATGTACGAAGAAAAGCGCACGCCCTCTTCCGTGATCTTTCTCAGCTTGCCGAGCGAGAACACCTGGAAACCGCCCGAATCCGTCAGGATGGCGCGGTCCCAGTTCATGAACTTGTGCAGGCCTCCGGCCTTCTTTACGAGCTCGTGACCCGGCCGCAGGTACAGATGGTACGTGTTGCCCAGGATGATGTGCGCGCCTTCTTTTCCGAGCGTCTTGACGTCTTCGGGCTTCATAGCCTTGACTGTCCCCTGCGTGCCGACAGGCATGAAAACAGGGGTCTGCACGTCGCCGTGAGGCGTATGCAGACAGCCGCGCCGCGCTTTCGTGCGGTCATCCGTCTTATACAGTTCGAACGTTACTGCGTGTTTCATAGAATAAAGCAGGCGTCTCCGTAGGAGAAGAAACGGTAGCGCTCCTTCACAGCCTCTTCGTAAGCCGCCAACATACCCTCGCGGGTATACAGCGCCGAGACGAGCATCAGGAGCGTGGATTTTGGCAGGTGGAAGTTCGTGATGAGCCTGTCCACGAGCTTAAAAGTGTATCCGGGATAAATAAAGATGCCGGTGGAGCCATCCCCTGCGTGCAGCACGCCGCTTTCATCCGCCGCGCTTTCCAGCGTGCGGCAGGCCGTCGTGCCGACGGAGACGATGCGTCCGCCCGCAGCCTTCGTTTCATTGATGATGCGAGCAGCCTCTTCGCTCACGGAATATTCCTCAAAATGCATGTGGTGATCTTCGATCTTCTCGACCTTCACCGGGCGGAACGTGCCGATGCCGACGTGCAGGGTCACGTACGCGATCTTCACGCCCTTTTCTTCCGCCTTTTGGATCAGTTCCGGCGTCCAGTGCAGTCCGGCTGTCGCGCAGGCCACGGAACCGTACTCTTTCGCGTACACGTTCTGATAGCGGTCCTTGTCGCTTTCCTCCGCTGCGCGCTCGATGTAAGGCGGCAGAGGCATGGCGCCCAGTTTGTCCAGCAGAGCCCAAAAATCGCCTGAATAAGCGAAGTTTACGATGCGCGTGCCTTCTTCCCCATAACCCGTGATTTCGGCCCGCAAATCGCCGTTTTCGCCGAAAATAACGGTATCTCCGAGGTGAAGTCTACGTCCGGGACGCACGAGCGTCTCCCAGGTGTCCCCTTCGATGCGTTTCGAGAGCAGAAATTCGATCTTCGCCCCCGTGCCTTCTTTCGTCCCGAACAGTCTGGCCGGCAGCACTTTCGAGTCGTTGAACACGAGGCAGTCGGCCGGCTCCAGATAATCCAGAACGTCGTAAAAATGTTTATGCTCCAGAAGTCCCGCGTCTCTGTGGATCACGAGCAGGCGGCAGCCGTCGCGGGTCTCGCTCGGCTGCTGCGCGATGAGTTCCTTCGGCAGATTGTAGTCAAAATCCGATACGTTCATTGAAAGTCAGCCAGGTAGCCGATCTCGGTGCCCTGGTAATAGTATTTCAGGATCTGTTCGCAGTTGAAGCCCAGCTGCGCCATGTTGCGGGCGCTCGTCTGCGGCATGCCGACGCCGTGACCCCACCCGCTGCCTGCGATGTAGACGACGCTGCTCCGTACGGGGTCGTCCGTCCAGCCCGCGCTCACCTTGCCCTGCGGCATGGAGGTCATGGTGCCGTTCGTGATGCGGATGTCGGAAGCCGAAGACTTCACGACGTCCCCGTCCGCGCCGATGACGTATACGGTCGACAGATCGTCGCCGGTGGAATTCGCGCCGAGCACGCTTACGGAGGCGTCCGTCACGACCGCCTGGCCGTCCTTCGACCAGACGAACTGCGAATCGTTCATCGCGAACATGAACGATTTCAGGCCCAGAACGGACAGAATGGAACTCTTCGTGTACTTCGCGGTGCCTTTCGTGCCGACGAACGTCACCTCGGCAACAGCGCCGGTCGAATGCCGGCGGGTCACCTGCACGGACGTGACGTCGCCGATGTTCTTGCCGCGCGAAACCAGTTCGTCCGTCAGTTCCTGCATCGTATAGTGCACGGCCCATTTATAGTCCGAGTAGTATTCGTCCACGCGGCCGCGGCAGTAGCCCAGCGCAGCGGACCAGACGTCCTCGCTGTTGAGCGTGGCGCCGCCGCTGTAGGCATAATAATACGTCTCTACGATCTTTCCGTCGTACAGCAGGACCTGGCCTTCGGTCTGTTTACACGCTTCATCCGTGGTGTCGTGTTCGGAGACATAGCCCCGGTACACCTGGCAGTCCTGCGTCGTACACAGATCGATGCCGTAATTCTTATGCTTGTTGATGCTCTTGTAGCCGTAGCTCCTGGCTGCGATGGCCTGGGCCTTGAGCGCCTCGAGCGGATAGCTGTAGCCCATCTCGTTCGCCACGACGCCGCGCACGTAGTGCTCGAGTTCGACGACGTTGATGACGTTCAGTTTGCCGCCCGTGACCGTCGCAGTCGCACCGTCGCGGTATTTGCTGCCGTTGATCGTGATCAGCCGGTCCTCGGGGTCTTCCGCGGCGCTCATCGCCACGTAGCCGCCTCCGCCCAGGCTGCTCAGGATCGTATTGCCGTTCTCGTCTGTCATCACGGCCTGACCGCCGGATGCGGTAATGGTCAGCGTCTTGCTGTCCGTAGTGTACTCGGTCTCTTTCCAGCCCTTGTTGTTACCCTTGACGATGATGAAGCCGTCCGGGCTCTTCAGCGTGATCTTATCGACCGCGCCGGAACCGTACGCCAGGCCGATCCAGAGGTAAGTCCGTTCGTCCGACCGGGGCTTGGCTGTCTGTTCGACCTGCTCCTGTGAAGCAGGCTCCTCTGCTTCCGGTTCGGCGTCGTCGCTGCCTTCCGCATAGACGATGCCTGCAAACAGAAGCGCAAAGACTGCCGCTACGATCAGAACTTTCGTAAATCTGCTCATAATTCCTTCCCCTTGTCCCTTATTGACCCAGCGATAACTGTTCTTCTTCCGGCACCATGCTCTTGGGGACGTCCAGCCCCAGGTGCCTGTATGCGTTGATGGAAGCCATGCGGCCCTTCAGCGTGCGGTGCAGAAGCCCCGCCTGCATCAGATAGGGTTCGTAGGCGTCCTCGATCGTCACTCTCTCTTCTCCGAGCGATGCCGCGATGGTGTCGATGCCCACCGGGCCGCCCTGAAACTGCTCGATGATGAGCTTCAGGATGCGTCTGTCCAGATCTTCGAGACCCAGCTCGTCGATGCCCAGCGCCCTCAGCGTGCTCTCGACGATGGGCCGGTCGATCTTTCCGTCGCCCATGACCTGGGAGAAGTCGCGCACGCGCTTGAGCAGGCGGTTCGCCACGCGGGGCGTTCCCCTCGATCTCGCCGCCAGCATACGCCTGGACTCGTCGTCGATCTCCACGTTCAGGATGCGCGCCGTGCGCTTCATGATCTGCGCCAGCTCGTCCTCGTTGTACAGTTCGAACTTCGCTAGGATGCCGAAGCGGTCGCGCAGCGGTGCGGACAGGCTGCCTGCTCTCGTCGTTGCGCCGATCAGCGTAAAGTGCGGCAGCTCGAAGCGGATGGAACTTGCGCCAGGGCCTTTGCCTGTCACGATGTCGAGCGCGTAGTCCTCCATGGCGGAGTACAGCACTTCCTCGACAGCGCGGTTCAGGCGGTGGATCTCGTCGATGAACAGCACGTCGCCCTCGTTCAGGTTCGTCAGGATGGCCGCGAGGTCTCCTGCCCTGCCGATCGCGGGTCCGGACGTGATCCTCAGATCCACGCCCATCTCCTCAGCGATGATGCCTGCCAGCGTCGTCTTGCCCAGTCCCGGAGGACCGTAGAACAGCACGTGATCCAACGGCTCGCGCCGCATCTTGCTCGCCTGGATGTATATTTTCAGATTGTCCGTCACGTTGGTCTGGCCCACGTAATCCTCGAAGCGCTTGGGGCGGATGGACTGCTCCATCAGCTCCTCGTCACGCTGCAGATTCACGCCGACCACTCTGTTTTCCGTATCCATTTATCTGTTCCTTAATGCCAGTTTGATGTATTCCTGCGTCGTGAGCGTCTCGTCTGTGACCCCCGCCAGGGCGGTCATGGCCTCCGTCTTGGAGAAGCCGAGCGCCATGAGCGCGGAGATGGCCTGATCCTTGTTGCTGCCCGGGGTCACGCTCTGGACCGCGGTGGGCGGCATGTCAAGATCGTCCGCGGAACCGACCTTGTCCTTCAGCTTGACGACGACCATCTGCGCCGTCTTCTTGCCGACGCCGTTCGCCCGCGTGATGGCCGCGACGTCCTCGAACGCGATAGCGCGCTTGAGTTCTCTCTGCGGCAGCGCCGACAGGATGGCCATGGCGGCTTTCGCGCCGACGCCCGGCACCGTCTGCAGCAGGCGGAACATGGACAGAGATTCCTTATCCGTAAAGCCGTACAGGCTGACGTCGTCCTCGCGCACCATCATGGCCGTGTACAGCGTGATGATCTCGCCGTCCTGCGTCAGGTACGCCTTGCTGTTTTCCGGCACCCAGACTTCGTAGCCTATGCCGTTGCTCTCGATGCAGACCATGCCCGGCATAGTCTCCGTGATGACGCCTTTGATATAGTGCAGCATATCGTCCTTTCCTTATTTCATCTCGAACAGTTTCTTCTTCGCGTCGCCGTTGCGTCCGTGGCAGATGGCCGCGGCGATGGCGTCCGCCGTGTCGTCGGGCTTAGGCACTTCCTTCAGCCCCAGCATGGTCTTGACCATGAACTGGATCTGCTTCTTGTCCGCCCGGCCGAAACCGGTGATATTCATCTTGATCTGCAGCGGCGTATATTCATAGATGCGCAGGCCGCTGTTGATGCCGGCGAGGATCGCGACGCCTCTGGCCTGTCCGACGAAGATGGCGGTCTTGGCGTTGTCGTTGAAGTACAGCTCCTCGATGCTCATCTCCTCGGGCTGGTATTCCGCCATGATCTCCATCAGCCCGGCGTACAGGCTCTTCAGGCGCTCGGGCATGGGCATGTCCTTGTCCGTCGTGAGCGAACCGTAGGCGATGGGCTTAAAGCTGTTGCCGTTTTTCTCGATGACCCCCCAGCCCATGATGGCGTAGCCGGGGTCGATCCCCAATATGCGAATCATTCAAAAAGAACCTTTCCGCCGATTTGTTGCATAATCCATTTGATTTTATCATATTATCCGTGCGATGTATAGTTGGCAGAGGTTGGCAGATGTGTTATAGTTAAATAAAAGTATGCATAATTATGCAATCAGGAGGAGAAGATGCGCTACGCAAGACAACAGAAGATCCTTGAGCTGATCACAGTCCACGAGATCGATACCCAGGAACGGCTTGCCGAGAAACTGCGTGAAGCCGGCTTCAACGTGACACAGGCCACCGTATCCAGGGACATCAAAGAGCTGCAGCTGGTCAAACACGCCGGACCTTCCGGACGCAGCTGCTATACCCAGAGCCGCACGGCGGACGCGCCTGTCAGCGAGCGTTTCCGCAAGATCCTGCGCGAGACGATCCTCAGCATCAATTCCGCAGAGAACATCATCGTGATCAAGACACTCAGCGGCTGCGCGAACGCGGCGGCTGAGGCGATCGACACCTCGAACTTCCCCGACATCATCGGCACGCTGGCCGGCGACAATACGATCTTCATGGTCGTGTCGTCCAAGGAGGCCGTTGAACCGCTGATGGAGCAGTTCCATGAAATGACTGTAAAATAGGAAGCCCCCGGATGATCACTCACATCTCCATCAAAGATTTCGCAATCATCAAAGATCTGGAGCTCGACCTGCATCCCGGATTGAATATCATCACCGGAGAAACGGGCGCAGGCAAATCCATCGTCATCGAAGCCGTTTCCATGGCGCTGGGCAGCCGTGCAGACACCGACTTTATCCGCACCGGCGCGGATAAGGCGTGCATAACGCTCACGGCGGACCCGGAGGGTCTTGACGTGTCCGCAGAACTGGAAGAAGCAGGCGTTCCCGCCGACGAGCCGCTCGTGATCCGCAGAGAGATCTCCGCGGGGCGCAAGAGCTTATGCAGGGTCAACGGGACCATCGTTCCCCTCTCCTTCCTCGGTAGGCTGTGCCGGCATCTGGCGGACATCCACGGCCAGTACGACACGCAGACCCTGCTGAATCCGGACGGCCACGTCGACGTGCTGGATCTGTACGGCGGCAGCGATCTGGGTAACGTAGTAGGTATGGTGCGCGGTTTCTATACTGACATGACCCGTACGGCTTCTGCTTTGACTTCGCTGCGGAACAGGCTGGCCGATTCGGAACGGCAGAAGGACCTCGCGCGCTACGAGGTGCAGGAGATCGACGCCGCAGGCGTGCAGCCGGGCGAAGACGAAACGCTCGAAGAAGAGATCCGCCTGATGCAGAACAGCGAGAATATCTATCAGACACTCAGCCAGATCTACGACGCCGTGTACGATTCCGACGACAGCGCCTCCGGCCGGCTCGGCAGCTGCCTGTCCGCGCTCGAAGGCATCTCCTCGTTCTCCAAGGATCTCGGCGACGCCGCGCAGCAGTTCTCCGACGCCTATTACGCGCTGGACGATCTCGGAAGAGACCTGCGCCGTCTGAGAGATTCTATCAGTTTCTCCCCGGAGGAACTCGAGGAGAAAACGGAACGGCTCGATCTGCTCGAAAAGCTGAAGAGAAAATACGGCGGCAGTCTGGAAGCCATACTTGCCTACAGAGACAAGGCTGCGCAGGAACTGCAGACCATCGAGAACGCGGATGCGGAGCTTGAAGATCTCGAAAGCAAGTTGAAGCTGTATAAAGAGCAGTACGAAACAGCTGCGGCCCGCCTCAGCGTGCTGAGAAAGAGGACCGCGAAGACGCTCGAAGAAGAAGTCGACCGCGAACTGGCGGACCTGAACTTTGCGGATGCCGCCCTCTCCGTTTCGATCGAAGACGCTCCCGCGAGCGAAAAAGGCTCGGACCGCGTGGAGTTCCTGATCCGCACGAACAAAGGCGAGGCGTTCAAGCCGCTCGCGAAGATCGCGTCCGGCGGCGAACTGTCGCGCATCATGCTGGCCATGAAGCGCATCATCGGCGACCTGGACGAGATCCCGACCATGATCTTCGACGAGATCGACGCGGGCATCTCCGGCGCCACGGCAGGCGTCGTGGGCGAAAAGCTGCGCTCCATCGCCGAAGATCACCAGATCGTGTGCATCACGCACCTGCCGCAGATCGCGGCTTTAGGCGACCACCACTTCCGCATCCAGAAGACGTCCGACGAGATTTCGACCCAGACGACCGTCGTGCCGCTTTCTGAAGCGGAGCGCGTTGAAGAACTGGCCCGCCTTCTCTCCGGCACCGTCGTGACAGAAAGCGCGCGCCAGCAGGCCAGAGAACTTCTGAAGCACTGACGATACTTTTTACAGGCAATACAAAACCCCTGTTTTCACACAGGGGTTTTTCTTATTCCAGCGTGATCCTTCCGATCGTTCCGCTGCGAAATTCGTCGATCACAGTGCGTGCCGTGCGCTCGTAATCGATGCGCTTGCCCGGCAGGATAAAGCCTCTCTTGCGGGCGACGTTCTCCATGTTCTCGAGAGGTGTTTCCGCGATATCATCCAGTTTGTACCGTGCGCTCAGCAGGTCCGGATAATCTTTCGCCAATACGCCGATCAGTTCCATGCCCAGCGTTTCCAGATCCATGATCTCGTCCTTGATGGAGCCGCAGAACGCGAGGTTCAGGCCAACTTTCGGATCCTCGAACTTCGGCCACAGGATGCCGGGCGTGTCGAGCATCATCATGTGCTCGCCCAGGGAGATCCATTGCTTGCCCCGGGTCACGCCGGGCTTGTTCCCCGTCTTGGCCGCCTTCTTGCCGGTCAGCCGGTTGATGAGCGACGACTTGCCCACGTTCGGGATGCCGACGATCATCAGGCGCAGGTCTTTCTGGCGCTCTCTGCCCTCGTTCTTTTCGTCGCGGACCTTCTCCAGAAGACGCAGCAAAGCGCTGCAGCCCGCACCGGAGTTGCAGTTCATCACGAGCACGCGCGAACCGTCTGCCTGCAGCTTCTCCGCCCAGGCAGCCGTCTTCGCCTCGTCCGCCAGATCGCTCTTGTTCAGGACTATGATGCGCGTCTTGCTCTGCGTCAGCTCCGCCAGGATCGGGTTGCGGCTTGACACGGGAATGCGGGCGTCGAGCACTTCGACGCACACGTCCACGAGCTTCAGATTTTTCTGGATCAGTTCGCGGGTCTTCTTCATGTGACCCGGATACCAGTTGATGTTCTCCATATTTCTATTCGTACCCGAAGAACTCCTTCAGGCCTTTCTTCTCTTTCAGGATCTCCGCTGTAAATCCGTAGTGCGCCGCCGCGGCATACCCGACGACTTCCTCCAGAAACTCGTCATAGGGAAGGTCGAATATTTCCTCCGGAAGCATCTTATGGATCGTTCCGCCGTCGTTGTGGCCGCCGCCCCACCACCAGGCCTCGTCGAGCTCCGCCTCGTACGTGCCGTCGTCCATCTTGTTGAACGCGTACCAGGAAGCCCATTCGCGCATGCCTTCGGGCGTTTTGGGACCCTCGTAATGCGGCGCGTCGTGATTCAGCTCCGAATAGTCGGGATCGCCCTTTTCCGCGGCGCGGCGGTAGACCGTAAAGCGCTCGCCCGTCTCCTGCGGCTTCCGTTCCAGGCGGACCGTACCGTCGTCATAAATGATCTGTCTTCTGCCTGGAACGCGGTAAGCATCAGCGATCAGATCCGTGAACGGCTTCCTGTGCTTCTTGCCTTCCCAATCCTTGTCCAGCCCCAGCGACTTCAGTTCTTCTCCGATGTCCCAGGGACAGCCCCAGCCCGTCGCGTACGATTTACGCCCGTCGCTGAAGACACAGTAATAGCCGATCAACTGACCTTTATAAAAAACGTTGTAATCATCTTTAATGTAACTCATGCTATTATCTTGAAACCCTAAGAAGACAGTTCCAACAGCTTGTAGATCTTTCCGTACGATTTTCCGGTAAACAGGGCTTTGAACACTGCCCTATCCGCCGGCTTAAGCTCGTTCACGAGAGCGTCCGGCGTAAAGGAATGCTCCCGGACGAAGCGGATCTTCAGGCCTTCCAGGACCGCTCCGCTGTCGTCGATGCCGTACACTTCTGTGACCCCAACGTCGTTGATCGGATTCCTGTACTTCGACGCTTTCGCGCCGAATCCGGTATAGACGTCCATCAGGATGTGCAGCTTCGCGTACTTTTCCTGCAGGACTGCGAAGAATCCGCGCAGCTGATCCTGCGTCAGATACATGCTGAGGCCTTCCAGCACTACGATAGCCGCATCGCTTTGCGGTAGAGCGCGGACCTGGTCCGGATCTGCCGCATCCAGCGCCTGCATGCGGTAATGTTCCGTCTCCGCGAAATATTTCTTCCGCACGTCCAGCACGTCCGGAAAATCGCAGTCGAGCCACAGCCGGTATGGGCGGGTCACCCGCCGGCAGCGGCTGTCGAGTCCACAGCCGACGTGCAGTACCAGCGCGTCCGGCGTTTCTTCGAGCATGCGGTCCGTCCAGTCGTCGAATACGCGCGCCCGCATGGCCATGTTGTAGGCAAGCCACTTCGATGCGGATTTGCCCCGGACGGGAAACCCTTCCGCTTCCCAGATCCGCTCCGCGTCCGGGTCGCTCAGTATGATCTTTTTTTTGCTGACGCTCGCTTTTCCGTACAGCGGAATGAAGAGCGTTCTGTTGACTTCATTCATGGATCAGCGCATACCCTACCAGATGAACGACGACAGGTACAGGATGAACGGAATGGTGACGATCGACAGCAGCGTGGAGATGACGACCGTCTCGACCGCGTACGGATAGTCTTTATTGTGCAGCTGCGCATAGACCGCCACGTTGGAACCGACCGGACAGGCCGCCACGATCAGCAGCACCGTCTTCATTTCAAGCATCGAATCCGGCAGCAACGAGAGCACCAGCAGCGAGATCGCCGGGATGATGAGAAGACGCAGCGCGGAGATCAGATACAGGCTTCTGCGGCCCAGCATCTTCTTCAGATCGGTCTGAGCCAGATAGACGCCGACGGTAAACATGGCCAGCGGTGTATTCAGACCGGCTACGCTGCTCAGGCAACTGCTGATGATCTCAGGAAGCCGGAGCTGCGTCACGAACAGGAAGATACCGACAAGGATCGCGATTACGAACGGCGCCTTGATCAGTTTTTTCGGCTGAAAACCCTGCAGAACAGGCTGACCGTTCAGGCGGGAGACGCCGTACGTCCACTGTCCGATGTTCAGAAACGCGATGAACGGAGCCGCATAAAACACGGCGCCCTGGCCGAGAGACGCGACGATCAGCGGGATCCCGAAAAAGCCGGGATTCGCGAACGACGTGGCGAACGCCGCCACACCGTCTTTTCTGAACACAAAGTGAGCGATCAGGATGGACAGCAGGACCACGATCAGCGCGGCGAGTGCCGCCCACAGAAGGCCGGAAACGTGTTCCGGGGTCCGTTCGATCCGGAAGCCGTTGATGATGACCGCAGGCAGCGATCCGAAGATCAGGATGTTACCCAGGGTCTTGCTGCCCTCCAGCGTGATCTTTCCTCCTTTGAACAGAAGAAAACCGATCCCGGCCAGCAGGAACATCTGCAATATCTGTTTCATTAAGATGATGATCATAAAATGCCTCCGTTCCTACCGCTGGGTGATGAGGACCTGCGAATGTCCTCCTTCGTCTTCGTAAATTTCTATCGTATACAGGTAGACCTTGTCACCGTCGCGGATGGCAAAGTCCATCGTGCCGTATTGCTTCGCATGGATCATGATCATGCTCGATTCGCCTGTCTCCGTGATCGAGATCTCGGCGATGCCGCCCTCCTCTGCCTCGACGACCGCTTCGTCCGTCAGGACCGGGTCATCCGGCAGGAAATTCGTCGCATGCATGTCAACCTGCGGAACCGCAAGGACCATGATGATGGCGGCAGCGACGGGGATCGCGAATCCGATCAGCTTCTTCCTGCCTTCCGGGAAGAAAGCCAGCACGTACAGCACGATCTGCAGGACGCAAAACAGCGCCGCGACGAGCAGCCTGGGCGGGTGCCGCAGGCAGAACGAGCCGCACTCGTACGCCGTGACCCCCAGAAACGCCAGCACAGGCGCAAGGATCAGCACGCTCCACCAGTTCTTCTTTGTGATATACCAGCCGATGTAAGCCATGGGCAGCGTCAGGATGGTCATCATGCACCAGTATTTATAATACCCGAAGATGCCCCAGCCGCGTGTGTTGAACGGCACCTGGAACAGGTAGATCAGCGGCTGGCTGACCAGGAAGAACACGAACGTCTTCAGCGCCGATTCGACCGGCTTCTTGCAGTTCGCCATGACGATGATGGCGAAGAAGAACCAGGCCTCCAGATGCACGCCCATGCGTTCGAACGACGTGTCCTTGAAGACCGGGAACAACAGGAAGACCGTGGTCAATACAGCCGTCGCGACAGCGTACAGGATCACGACAGGCCAGCTCATGTTCAGACCGCCGTACAGTTTGCCGATCAAACCTTTCTTTTCTGTTGTATTGAGTTCATTCATACAGATCACAATTCTTTCTCGTAGCAGAGCATGTCCTGGTCGTAGATGTTGGTCTCGCCGGCCACATGGAAACCGAATACCGCATAGGAGCGGATCGCCTTCGGATTCTGTTTGTTCACCATAAAGCGCACGCCCTTGAAGCCTCGCCGTTTCAGTTCATCCATGCCGAACCGGATCATGACCCTGGCAAGTCCTCTGTTCTGCTCTTCCGGCAGCACGCCGAGCCTTGCCAGTTCACCGAACGGTTCCAGTTCTTTATCCCAGAACGGGAACGCGTCCACTTCTTCGTCGACCTCGATCGAGATTGCCGCCTTAATCTTCCCGTTCTCCTTCAGGACGTACAGCGCGTCCCGCGACAGATCCCAGTCGATCGATTCGTCGCCCGGGTATTCTTCGTCCCACGCGCAGAATTCCGTGCCTTTCAGCGCCTCGTAGAGCGCCAGCAGCTCTTCCCTGTCCTCTTCCGTTGCTTTTACGATCGTATATTCCATATTAGCGCGCCATATGGATCGCTTCCAGAAGCGCCAGGCCGGTCTTCGTCTTGAAGATGCCGTCGTGAAACTTCTGGATGTTGCGATGGTACTTATCCTGTTCGCCCGCATTCACTAAAAAGTCCGCTTCGAGCAGGATCTGATAGTCCATGCCCTCGACGTCGTGGAACGTATGGTGATGTTCGACCAGGTAAACAATGCGGTCGATCATCTGCTGCGGCAGGCCGGAGTCCTTATAGAATTCCCTCGCCATCGGTCCGCCGACTTCCTGCTGCATGACCCCGGGGCAGGAACCATGCTCCGCCTTGAGTTTCGGGCAAGCGATGTCATGCACGATCGCCGCATATTCCAGCGTCTTCTGCGTCTTTTCATCGAGGCCTTCCTGCTGGCCGATGGTCCTTGCATAGGCCCAGACCTTCAGGAAGTGTTCGACTTCATGCTGGTCGCCGCGGTTGAATCCGATCATCTTCTGCATCGCTTCGCTGACCGTCATTCTGCGGATCAGGCGCCCCTTCGACTGCTTGTCCAGCGTGTGTCTTTCGTCCAGTCTCGCGGATCCGGTCGTTACGCTTTCCTTTCCATGCAGAACGGGGGTCAACGTATTATCGACCTTGTTCCGGTATACTGCGCCGGCAAACGCACCGTCCTGAACGATCGCTTTTTCCAGGGTCACGTCGTGATCTATCGTTTCACTATCGAAATAGCGGAATGCGTCTCCATGGTCGTCGTCTTCCGTGTAATACTCTTCGACCACCCATTTGCGCGCTTCCGAGGCCAGAGAAAGACGAAGGTCCGCCGGGCATTCGCGCTTCACGAGCCAGATCCCTTCGCTGTCTTTATAGCTTTCCGGACGCAGTTTCTGCGCGCCGCGCGTGTTTTCGTCACAGATGAAATAGCAGGCTGCCATAGTATTTACCTCTCCTGTCAGCATTGATAGTTCATTTCTATTTTACCACCCAATTCAGGCAAAGAAAAAGGGAGAACATTCCGTTCTCCCGTTCTCTTTTGTGATTAATTTTCCTTGCTCTTGATTCTCGCAGCCTTACCGGTTCTCTGACGCATGTAGTTGAGCTTCGCTCTTCTGACGTCGCCCTTGCGGACCAGTTCGATCTTTTCGATCTTGGGGCTGTGAAGCGGGAAAGTCTTTTCTACGCCTACGCCGCTGGAGATCTTTCTGACGGTGAACGTTTCGGAAATGCCGCCGTTCTGTCTCTTCAGAACAAATCCTTCGAAAACCTGGATTCTTTCCTTATTGCCTTCCTTAATGTTCAGATAAACCTTAACGGTATCTCCGACGGAAAATTCGGGAATGTCGGTTCTCTCATATTCCTGAGTGATAGATTTGATTAAATCCATTGTCCTGTATCCTCCTTCCTTCATAGACGTTCTTGACATCCAAACGCCGCAAAATCAATGGTTTGCAGACTCTGCCAGAGGACCGCCCGTAATAACGCAAGTGGTATTATAACACACCTGCATATGCCGCGCAAGCACTTTTTATGCCCGCGGGAACGCCTTGTCGTAGACGTCCATGATCCTGTTCTTGGACAGGCTCAGGAACACCTTCGTCGCGGTGATGTCTTCGTGCCCCAGCAGCTCCTGCAGGGACTTCAGGTCCGCCCCGTTCTGGATCATGTGTGCCGCGAAGGAATTGCGGAGGATCAGCGGATTCATATCCTTGCGGATGCCTGCCTTGTCGCCGTAGAACCGCAGCAGCTTCCAGATGCCCTGGCGGGTCATCCGGTCGCCCATGTAGTTCAGGAACAGCGCGCCGCAGTCCTTTTCCTTGCCCAGCAGCACCGGACGGCTGTCGTCCAGGTAAGTCTGGATGGCCTTACGGGCAGGTTTTCCCAGCGGGATGATGCGGGCCTTGCCGCTCTCGCCGCTGCAGGATACGAAACCGATACGCAGATTGATGTCGCCGGTATTGACGGCTGCGATCTCGCTCGCCTTCATGCCGGTCGCGTACATCATCTCCAGGAGTGCCCGGTCGCGGATGCCCTTGGCGTCCTCGCCGGGGGTCTCCAGGAGCTTGTTTACCTCGTCCACGCTCAGGAATTCGACCTCTTTGCGCTGCTGCTTGGGAGCCTTCAGGCCCATCGTCGGGTCTTCGGTGCACTTTCCGGCGGCTCTCATGTAAGCATAGTAGGATCTGACAGAAGCAAGTTTTCTGTTAACTGTCGCTCCGCTTCTTCCTGCTTCCTTCAATTCGCGCAAAAATGCTGCAACGTCTGCGTTTCCGGCGGTCTCCCCGGTCTTGCCCCGCCCTTCCATGAAGCGGCAGAACTCGCGTAGGTCGCCGAGATAGGCGCTGGCTGTGCTTCTGCTGGCGTTTTTCTCTTTCGCCAGATACTTTTCAAATTCCTGTTCGTATTTCATGTGCTTGTCCTCTATTTGAGCAGAGTACGAATGGTTTCAAACGTGATGTTGGGTACGTTCTCGAAGGTCTGCTTCATGTCGACGCGCTCGGTCACCATGTGGCCGTCGCGGCCGAAGGTGCCGATGTTCACGACGGGCACGTCGATCTCGCGGATCTTGGAGATATCGTGGAAATACTTATACTTGCTGGACGGCATGTTGTCGTTCAGATCGTCCACGGTGGACGGATCGCCTCCGACCGCCATGAAACTGGAATCCGCGATGTACGGATAGAACATGCGGGTCTTGATCTGGCGTCCCGCTTCCGGACGGATGAGTTCCACAGCGCCTTCGACGGCGTCGAGCAGAGCCTTCTCGGCCGGGGTCTTGCCCGTCATCTCGATATTCGCGGAGTACAGGGAGCCGAAGTATACGACGATGCAGGGGCTCTTGTCGTCCATCCATTTCCACATCTCCTGGATGACGGTATTGCCGTACACGCGCAGGTCCATGCCGGGATCGGATTCGTGCAGTTCCTTCATGTACTTGTCCATGGCGTCCACGAAGGCCTGGCCCTTATCGGCCCTGATCTCTTCGTAGTACTCCTTGTACGTCAGGACTCTCGTCTTCCAGGGCAGCGGCGTGAACTTGACCTTCGAGATGTTGCAGAAGCGCATGTACTGGCGGTTCAGATACTTGATGACGTCGTCCATGGCGTCGATTGCGACCTGCTTCGCGTTGTACAGCACCTGCGTCGGGGTCATGCCGTGCGTGAAGTAGTTGTAGTAGCCGCAGGCCACGAGCGCGGTCTGAACCGTGTAGCCGACCTTGGTATCCGCCTGTTTCAGGGAAATGGGCGGAACGCAGATCTCGCCGTAAGCGATGTCGGAATAGTCGACGTTCAGGGAGATCTTGCGGGTGATCTCAGCCAGCAGCAGGTTCGGATCCAGCGCCGCGAACGACTGGCCCACGTGGGCTTCCTTGCCGAACACCACGTAGCTGGGCAGCGTCTTGCCGATGCAGCCGTAGTAGATGTAGCGGTTCTCGTCGCCCGGGTTGTAGTTCGTGGAATAGTCCGCGTTGATGCACGCGATGTACTGCAGGCCTTCCTTCTGCTTGATCTTGACCATCTCGTCCAGCGCGGCGATGATGCCGCCGGACATGTCTTCCTCGTCGCATTCCGCGACGTGCAGCAGATAGCCGTCCAGTTCGTCCAGGTGGTTGGCGAAATATTCCATGATGACCATGTGGCCCGCCACGCCGCTCTTCATGTCGAGCGCGCCGCGGCCGAACATGAAGTCGCCGGACTTGATGTCGTCGATGACCTCCTGAGGCACCTTCATGGACAGGAACTGCTCGGGCAGCAGGTCGGGCCGGAAAGCCTTCTCCCAGAACGTGCCGTAGTCGTCCACGCCGACGGTATCGATGTGGCCGATCATGATGACGCAGCGCTTGGAATCGCCCTTTGTACCCTTCAGGTACGCGATGTTGCTGTGGCGGTCCTTCTCCTCCAGGTTGGAGAACATGTAGTTCTGGTCAGGATGAGCCTGGAAATACGGCATGGCCGCATAGAAGTCGTTGACGTACTTTGCGACTTTCGTCTCTCCTCCGTCACCAGCGTGGTTGATGGAGGGGATGTTGACCATTTCTGTGGTAAGTTTCTTGACTTTTTCAAAAGAATCGAGATTCATTACGGTTCTCCTTACAATAGGGCCCGCCCGCAAAGCGGACGGGCCAATGTCAGCCTTGCTAAAGTGCGCTATTCTGCGGAATAGACTTCTCTGCCCGCCACGTAGGTCTTCAGGACCTTGACGTTGATAATGTCATCGTCCGGACCGGCGAGCCAGTCTCTGTCGGTGATGATCATATCGGCGAACTTGCCGGGTTCCAGCGTGCCCAGATACTTCTCCATCTGATTGCCGTAAGGAATGTTCTTGGAGTACACGCAGGCCGCCTGATACTTGGTCAGAGCCTGTTCGGGATGCCATGCCGGCGTATCGGGATCCGCGGGGTCCGTTCTGTTGACCGCGCCCCAGATGCCGGGCCACGGATTGTACGGATCGACCGGGCAGTCGGAGCCGCCGGTGCAGATGAATCCTTCGTCGAAGTAGGTCTTCCAGGTGTAGGCGTCGTCGGATCTGGAACCGATGCGCTGGTCGATCCAGTGCAGGTCGGTGTTCAGGAATGCGGGCTGGATGTCGAAGATGACGGGCACCTTCTTGAATCTGGCCAGCTGATCGGGATGGACGAGCTGCGCGTGGATGACGCGGAACTTCGGGCCTGCCCAGATCTCTTCCATGGTCTTGCCGTCTTCCTCGATGCTTCTCTTGACCGTATACTCGATCGCCTGCAGAGCCGCTTCCGTACCGGCGTCGCCGATGCAGTGGGTCGCGGGCTGCAGACCGTGCTTGTAAGCCTGATACATCTTTTCGTTCAGAGCGGGCTGGGAAATGACCAGGATGCCCTTGTTGCCGGGGTCGTCGTCGTAGTCTTCCAGCAGAGCGGCAGATCTGGCGCCGAAGGAGCCGTCGGTAAAGATCTTGAAGGTTCCGAAATCGGCCATTCTGTACGGATCGCTCTTCTCCTCTTCGGTGAGGACGGGCTTGTCGTACATCTCTTCGAGGCAGATGCGCATTCTTACGGGCAGCAGACCTTCCTTGTCGAGTTCTCTGTAGACGTCGATATCTTCGAAGAAGTTCCAGATCTTGGCCGCATAGGTATCCATCATGGTGATGCCCACGGAGGAGACCTGCTTGAACACCTCAGTCATGGTCTGCTTGCGGAACGCCTTGTCCAGCAGAGGATCGGGCACGATGTCGTCGAACAGCTTGGAAGCCTGTTCGCGCACGACGCCGTTGGGATAGCCGTCCGCGTCCAGTTCGCACAGACCGCCTTCGCCGAAGACGTAATCCTTGACGATGCCGGCTCTCTCCAGAGCCATGTGGTTCGCGGAGACTTCGTGCAGGCAGCATCTCTTGATGATGACCGGGTGATCCGTGGAGACCATGTCGAGGTCATCGGCTGTCGGCATTCTGTCTTCGACGTCCTTCCACTTGGACTGGTCGTAGTTGGAACCCTTGACCCAGGTGCCTGCGGGAACCTTGGCGCACTGCGCCTTCAGCTTCTCCCAGGCTTCTGCTCTCGTGGTGCAGCCGGCCAGGTCGACGGTGCTGAGGGTCTGGCAGTACGCATAGAAATGCAGGTGGGAGTCGCCCAGAGCGGGCTCCATGGCCTTGCCCTGCATGTCCATGCAGTCGTCGGACTCGAACTTTTCGAGTGCTTCCGCAGTCGTGCCGGTCCAGACGATCTTGCCCTTGTCGACAGCCAGCGCTTCTACGGTGTCACCCTCTTCGATGAACGTGTAGATCTTGCCGTTAATGAATAACTTATCTACTTTCTGTTTCATGTTTCACCTCTTGACTGTGTTGAAATAAAAAGCCTATTTGGAGATCTCGAGCAGGTTGATGAGCGTCTTGTAGATCAGCTCGGGCGTGACGTTGAAGGAGAATCTCTTCTCGATTCTTTCCGTCCATCTGTGGGCATCCTTACCGAAGGCACCGATGTCCAGGACCGGCAGGTTCAGCTTCTTGATCGTGTCGAACGGCAGATCGTAGGTGATGCCATAGCCGGGCATGTTGGACTTGAAGGTCTCGACGACGGTCTCGTCGGGCACTGCCGCATAGGACAGGTCGGAGATGTACGGGAAGAACTTCTTGTAGCCGATCTGATAGTCGGTCTTGGTTTCTGCCACTGCCTTCTGTACGGCCGCGATCAGGTTCTTGTCCTTCTGGCTGCTGCCTTCGATGAACACGTGCGGATAGTACGGGCTGGAGAAGTAGACAATGACCACAGGCTCGCGGTCGGACCACATGTCGTGGACGTACGCGCAGATCGCGGTGGAGCGGTCTCTGGAATCCATATCGGTCTTCATCAGTTCTTCGGCCTTCGCCTTGACGAGTTCGTCGAGGTTCGGAACTTCCTTGCGGACAGCGTCCATCAGCTGATCGAAGCTCATTGCTCTGGGCTTAAACGGCATCGGCGTGTAATCGCGTCTTGCCATCTCGCAGAACTTCTTGTAGCGCGCGTTCAGGACGTCCATCGTCTCTTCGAAGCACTCTTCAGCGACCTTCAGCATCTTCTCGAGGATGATCTCGGGGGTGCTGCAGTGCGTGGCGTAGTTGAAGTAGATGGTGGCTGCCTTCGCGGTCTGTACGGAATACTCGGTCTTCAGGTCTCTCTGCTTCAGCGTGATGGGCGGCAGAGCGACTTCGCCGTCCGCTACGTCTGCGAATTCGGGGTTCAGGTTGACCCGCATGGTGATCGCGGCAGCGATCTGGTTCGGGTCGAGGCCCTTGAAGGATTCGCCTACGTGCGTCTCCTTGCCGACGATGTAGAACGTGGGCATGGTCTTGCCGACGGTGCCGATGTAGATGTACTTGTTCGGGTCACCTTCGTACTCTTCGGTGATGTAGTCCGCGTCGAGCATGGCCAGATACTCGTAGCCTCTCTCCTCTGCCAGACGGACGTAGTCCGGGTCGCAGTTCAGGACGCCGCCGGAGTTACCCTCTTCGTCGCACACGGCGGAGAAGATCAGGTTGCCTTCGAAGTTCTCGATGTCCTTGGAGATGAGTTCCATGACCGCCATGATGGCTGCGTCGCCGGTCTTCATGTCGAACAGGCCGCGGCAGAAAATGTATTCGCCGGACTCGAGGTCTCTCTTCGCCGAGGGAGGCAGTTCGATCTCCTTGAACTTCTCCATCAGTTCGAACGGGCTGTTCGAATACTCCTGCAGATTGCCGTAGTCGGAGATGCCGACGTGGTCGATGTGTCCGATCATGATGACGGTCTTCTTCGAGTTGCCCTTTTCACCCTCCAGAATGGCGGTGCAGCTCTTTCTGCCGATCGGGTCGTTCTTGACGGGAACGAAATACAGGTTTTCGGGGTGCTTCTTCCAGTAATCCATGCCGGAGAAGATCTCGTAGACCTTGTTCGCCGCGTCGATCTCACCCGGGGTGTCGACGACACTTCTGACCTGACCTAAAGCCAGCGCGATCTCTTCTACTCTTTTTGCAACTTCGGGTGTCATTATTCTTTCCTCCTCAAAATTAATAATAGACGCTCGTTCTTTCCATCATATCTGAACATCCATAATATGGATTATGTTCACATACATATTCAGTTTACCTTATTGCGAAAGGCTTTACAATTGCTCCGAACCACAAAAAATATTTTAGAAAATAGTTACGCCGAATGCCTTGTAAAACAGCAAAAACTCGTGTAAAATCCTAGGTGAATGGCTATCCCCCCGATGGCCATACAGATCTCTAATCCCAATACCCCTTTTGAACAAAAGACGCTGCCCCCCTGCAGCGTCTTTTGTTTTTTTGATATAATAAGACCATGTTCAACAGCACGTATTTCCGCGAACTGAATACCACGGTCTTCGATATCGAGACCACGGGTCTGTTCCACTCCCGCGACTGCATCATCAACGCGGGGTTCTGCAGCCCTGACGGGACGGTCTGGCAGAATTTCACGGAAGATCCGGCAGACGAAGCGAGAGTCGTCGAAGAAGCGCTGGAGATGATCTCTCAGGCGGACGCCGTCGTCACGTACAACGGCGACACGTTCGACCTGCCTTTCCTGCTGCGCAGAGCCCAGAAATACGGGCTTTGCGAGCGTCTGCCCCTTTTATGGAGCGTCGATCTGTACCGCTGGCTCAAGAAGTACTGGCCCGGCGCGGCGTCCATGAAGAGCATGTCGCAGAAGTCGGTCGAAGAAGCGTTCGGCCTGTCCGAACGGCGCACAGACGAGATCCCCGGTGGCGACTGCATCCCGCTGTATAACTACTATCTGCAGACGAAGGACGAAAAGGCAAAAGACACCATCCTGCTGCACAACGCGGACGACGTAAGACAGCTTGCCCGCATCGCCTTCAAATGCAACTTTCTGCCCTATCACGACATCGCGTTCCGCGAAGGATTCCTGTTCAAGGCGGGGTCACGCAAGATCCTGACGAAAGGTTCCGCATTCAAAAAGAACGCCCTTGTCACGGACGTCCGTCTCGAAAAAGGCCTTCTGCCCGTCTCTGCCTACGAAGACCAGTATCATCTCGAATACGACATGTTCACGGGCAAAGCCACCCTTGAGATCTTTCCGGCCGAAAAAGAAGGCTTCCTGTACGTCGATCTCGAGAAGATCCCCGGAGCTGCCGAAACATGCAAAGAGCTCCCGGCCTTCCACAGCGGATACCTGATCCTTGCGGAAAACGGAGAGCCCGGCACAAGAGCCTGCAACGCGCTTACAAAAGCGGCCTTAAGCGCCTATTTCAACGATTAGCGGTCTCTTAACGCGCCCGGATATACCCGGTCGAATTCCCACTCCTGCGCAGCAGCCTCTCTGGCTTCCCTGCGCATTTTTGCTGCCTCGTTCGCCTCGTGCGTCTTGTAGATCGACACGGCCGCGCACCAGATGAGCGCCATCTTCAGCAGCTTGCCGAGCAGTTTTCTGCCGCAGCACGTCTTCTCTTCCTTCTTTGTCTTCTTCATTTGTCTCTTCCCCTTTCGAGATCAATTCCCTTATTCCACCTCTATGATAGCACCGGCGGGCATTTTTTTCCAGCACTGCAGCACAATTATGCAAAGGATCGCGACGAACGCCCCGAAGCAGATCTCCGAAGCTGTCTGTCCGATCAGGCCGTAGCGCAGCATGCCCACAGGCGCGTCGCAGACCGCGTGCAGCGCGATGGCTGCCAACAGAGCGCCGGGTTTCTTTTCAGAGAAGGCGTACCACACGAGCACGGACAGCGCCGTGTGACCCGCGCAGGCCACCAGCCTCTCGTACACCGTGATGCCTGCCCCTGCCGCGCTGAAATCCGCCGCAGCTTTCGAAAGCAGCGGCCAGACTGTCAGAATCAAGATCTCCGCGCCGAAGTGGCCGATCGCGTAACCGGTCGCGATGCTGCGCCCTCTGCAGTGCGCCAGCCCGCTGCGATAGATGAGAAATCGTCCAACTTCCTCGAAAACGGCCGCGCACAGGCACGAGAACACGACGAGCCGCACCGGGCTTGCGTTCAGGGCCTTCGAGACAGGTCCCAGCGCCGACAGGCAGATCATTACGAACAGCATCTCCGCGATAGCCGCAAACGCAAAGAAGCCCATCACGCCCATCCAGACCGGGCGCATCTTTTCATACCGCTTCCGCCATACCAGACCGCTCACTAAAGGGATCAGGCAGACGGCGACGCACGCAGCAGCGATCCACAGCGTACGCATCAGGCTCTCCCCTTCGCGCGCTTCGCCTTACGGCGTTCGATGCTGTTCTGGATCAGCGAGATCAGCGCCAGCACCAGGATGACCAGCACCACGCCTCCGCCCAGTACCAGCAGGGTCACGCGGCCAGGATTATCGATCCGAGAGATGCCTCCCTCCTCGTAGCTCACCTTGCGGTTCTGCGATTCGGTGTACATGGCCGGGATCTCCGGCAGGCCCGATTCGCCCGTGCGGAACGACATCCAGTATTCCGCGAGCGCCATCCATTCCTTGACCGCCGTACCGTCTTCCGCGACCAGCTCACAGCCCTCGAAGCTTTCGAGCGGGTCTCCGTTCTCGTCGCGGGGCGTGATCGTCATGAAGCCCTTCGTCAGCGCGTTCAGCCGGCCGAGCTGTTCCGCTGCGTACAGGTTGCAGCATACCTTGTACAGCATGCCGTTCTCGATCAGTTCCACCATGCCGCCGCTGCGCGAAAGCCCTACGCTCGTCACCCGGTCCAGCGGGATGCGCTTCGTGTTGAACCGCATGTTCAGCCCCGAATAGCTCAGTTTGAGCTCCGGATAGCGCGGCCCCAGCGAAGCGTCGAGCTCCGTCAGATACTTCAGTTCCGTACCCGTCAGATACACGCAGATCAGGGGGTAGCCGTCGCGGCCATCTTCCGTATCGTCCGCATAGCAGACCGCGAAAGCGTCGGCCAGCGTCAGCGAGCCCCAGCGGACCGACTTGCGTATCGTTCCGAGCGCTACGACCGCCACGTCGACGTCTGTCACTCCGAGCTTCTTCGCCTCATATACGTACGAATCCGCGATCATGTTGCCCGTGTTGTATTCCTGATGCGTCCTCTGCATCTGCGGCACGGAGATCATGTTGAAGTTGCTGAAGCAGATGGGCGCGTCGAACGGAAAACCGAACGGTCCGGGCAGTTCCGGACCGTCCGCCCATACGGGCACCGCGGCAGACAGCAGCGCAAGTATGAAGATGAGACACGCAAAGCGTTTTCTCATTCGTCCTCTCCTATATGTTCCTGCGCCCGGACGAGTCTCGCGTACTCGCCGTTCAGCGCCATCAATTCTTCGTGGGTGCCGGTCTCGGTCAGGTGACCTTTCTCCACCACGGCGATGCGGTCGCAGTTGCGCACCGTGGATAATCTGTGCGCGATGATGATGCCCGTACGGCCGTCGCACAGTTTGTCGAACGCCTGCTGGATGTGCG
>JAFYYP010000036.1 GCA_017557505.1 Bacillota bacterium
GGTGCCTCTCGTAGACGTCATCCTGTCGGAAAAGCACGGGATCTACTATGACAGCGCTCCGAAGACGTGGAGCAATATGGTCCAGATCCCCTCCAAAAGCCGCGTCCTCATCTATGAAGAAGCGGAATCCTGCTTCCTGGGTTATTCCGGCGAAGTGTATGATTACAACAGCAAGACGGTGCTGAAGGTCGATGAACGGGTCTCGATCTATCATCTCTGGTATGACCAGAATTATATGCTGCATCAGGATCTGCTCTATGAAGGGATCCTGAAAGAGTGGGATCCGACGCTGATCGAGGATTAAAAGAGGAAGGAGGCCCTTAGGGCGATGAAAATAAAGTATAAACGGCCTGCAAGGGCTTTGCTGGCAGCGCTGCTCCTGATAGCGCTGGCGTGCGGAAGCGTCTTCGCCGTCAATACGACCTACAACGGCTATCTGGACCCGGTCACAGGCCTGCCGCTCGACGGTTCGAGCAGCTATACGGGCGAGGATTCCAGCCGGGCGATCGTCAAGGACAACGTCTACTACGACTGGAATCTCCACTGTTACGTGTATCCGATCGCCGGGACGCTCGGCGAGATCTACACGGAGGCGGCCGACGGCATGGTGCTGGGCGATCCGGTCTCCGTCAGCGCGACGGAAGACGTGTCGATCGCCGTGTACCGGGACGGGGAAGAACTTCCGAAAGAAGAGCTGCAGAATCTGAACAAGGCGGGCAGCTACGTCGTCAGCCTGAAGCAGAGCGGAACCGATAAACGCATGTTCGGGTTCACGCTGATCGGCCCGCGCACGAACGTGCTCCATACGTTCCGCGCGCCGGACGGCTTCTACATCTCCAACGTCGTCAAGGACGAGGAGACGGTCTACACGGACCGCTACAGCCTCGACATGGAGATCGAGGGCGAGTATTCGGTGGAATACCGGTGCATGGCGACGGATATGCCATACACGTTCTCCACGGTCATCGACCGTACGCCTCCGACGCTCACGTTCAAGGGCAAGATGGACGAGAACAACCGCATGCGCAGCGCGCTTCTGTTCGAGGGCCTGGAGCAGGGAGATTCCATCTATCTGCTGCGGAGCGGGGAACAGGTGCAGCCCATCCTGAACGGAGACGGCACCGGCGGGGTCTACGACAGCGGCAACTACGTCATGAGGGTGTACGATTCCGCGGGCAACATGACGGAATACACCTTTACGATCCTCATGTACTTCAATGCCAGCAGTCTCGCGTTCTTCGCCCTGGTGCTGGCGGTGATCATCGCGGTCATCGTCTACGTCGTGACGAAGCGCAGAAGGCTGAAGATCGGGTAAAGGGATTATGAGATACTTACGAAACGAAAGGCAGGTGAACAGTTTTGCTGGATACTCTCTGGAGTAACATAAGCGATTTCCTGGGCGGAACGCTGAGTTCCATCCTGGAAGCTGTTTTGAATGCCACGATCTTCAAGCTCTGCTACGTCATCGAGGCGGCGCTGTGCAAGATCATCTATATCTTCTCGCAGCTGTTCGAAGTGTTCGCGGGGGTCGAACGTGCTTCCTACGACGGAAAGCACGATTTCCTGCTGAACATCTTCTTCTCGAACAAGGCCATCAACAACATCTACTGGGCCATGGCGCTCATCGGCATCGTGCTCACGTTCGCGTTCACGATCTGGGCGGTCATCAAGAAACTGTTCGACATGTCCGGCAAGATGCAGGCGTCCTACGGGCAGATCCTGACGGCCGCGCTCCGCAGCATCGTGCTGATGCTAGGCCTGACGTTCATTATGAACGTGGTCATCACGTCGACGAACGTGCTGATGCAGCAGGTGACGTACATCTTCAACGACGCTTACCATCTGGACCAGCCGATGACCCGGAAGTTCAGCGAAGAAGAATACGCGGCCATGGGCCGGATCCTGGCCACCGTGGGGAACTACTCCATGGTGCCGAACAGCAACAACCGCTACAACCTCAACCTCTGCTTCAACGATATCCGGGACGACCTGTATTTCCTGGAACAGCAGGGCGTGTTCGAGTACAGCTACTACGAAACGGATAAGAACGGCAACGAGATCCAGACGTGGCAGTCCGTCATCGCGAAGATCGCAAAAGCGGGCCCGCTGACGCAGGACGTCAAGGTCGACGTGTATAACGACGGCGTGGCTTCCAGTATCCAGGAGGCCATGGATTACCTGCAGAATAACAACGAACTCGTCGCGAAGGAAAAGGTCTCCCGCAACTTCATCGCGGAAAACAAGATGAATCTGGACCGCCTGGTGTTCCTCGTGGGAACGATGCACGCGGCCAAGAATCCTTCCTATAACGAGAAGCCTGCTCTGGACGACGCTCTGCGGGGACCTTATTTCTACGACCAGGGCGGCAACATCTACGACTTCGACCAGGTGAGCGACGACTTCGACATCGGATTCAAGATGGACTACATCGTCGCCTGGATCGCGGCTGTCGCCATGATCTTCGACCTCGTCGTCATCCTGATGAACTGCGTGGCAAGGCTGTTCAACATGATGTTCCTGTACATCATCGCTCCGCCCGTCATCGCGGCGTCACCGCTTGACGGCGGCGGAAAGTTCAAGCAGTGGACAATCGCGTTCCTCGTGCAGTCGCTGAGCGTGTTCGGCACGGTCATCGCGATGAGGCTCCTGATGATCTACCTGCCTATCGTTATCAATCCGAAACTCGTGCTCTTCGAGAGCAATAACCTGAATATGTTCGCCAAGTTCGTCCTGGTCTTCGGCGGTTTCGAAGCCGCGAAGAAATCCACGGCGCTGCTCACCGGTATCCTGGCAGACAGCGCAGGGTGGCAGGCCATCCAGGCGGGCGACATGTCCTCCAGCGCTTCCCTGGCGATCGGCAAGGCCGTCGGCGTCGGCAAAGCGATCGGCGGCGAGGCGCTCGGCGCAGGCAAGGCTATCGGCGGCTTCGCGCTGAAGCCCGCAACGAACCTGGCCAAGCGGCCGTTCAAGGCAGTCGGAGAGGCCTGGAGCAAACTGGGCACCGGCGGCAGACAGAACCGCGAGGAGGAATCCATCAAGAACCGCATCTCGCAGGCCAAGGCAGACGAAAAGTATCTGGACTCGCATCCGGATGACCGCAAGTATCTGCAGCCCGGTTCCGGCGGCGGTCAGCAGCCCCATCCGCAGCAGCCGCCGCAGCAACAACCGCAGCCGCAGCCCGGTCAGCAGCCGCAGCCCGGCCAGCAGCCGCAGAATCAAAACCAGCCGGCAAACCAGCCGGCCAACCAGCCGGCTCCCGCGCAGCCGCCGCAACTTCCGCCCAGGTACGCAGCAGACGCTCCCGCAGAAGGCGCCGGTATGGATAACTACCGCGCGGCGCACGGCATGGATCTGCCTCAGAACGAAAGACCGAGGCCTCCGCGCCAGGACGCGCCCGCAGGCCGCAACAGACCTTCCTTAGACTGATTTGAGTAGAAAGACAGCCAAATGCAAAGACTGATACCCGGAAAAACAAAAGTACATATCGAGTTGTTCCGCGGCGTGACCATCGGAGACGTCATTGTCGGCGCCATCGCTGTCGCGATGCTGATCTTCGTGCTGATCTCGAATCTGCCCGGAAGACTGTTCTTCTGCGCCGGCATCCTTTTCTTGACCGTGCTGCTCCTCGTACGGCTGGACGATCAGCCCAACTACGTGTACCTGCTGCACATCCTGAGCTTCTTCGGCTATAAGCGGCGCTTTGCCAGAAACTTCAGCGACAACGTCCTGTACGACATCAGCGAAAAGGGCGAACACGACGCCTATATGGATCAGCTCTTCGGCGAGAACGCGGAAAAGCCGCTGACGAGGGCCGAAAAGAAAAAGCTGAAGAAAGCCAACAAGGAACAGGCTCTGGCGCAGCTGCCCGCCCCGGCGGACGAAAACGCCGACGGTGAAGAAGTCGTTCTGAGCGAAAAGGAGAGAAAGCGCCTCCGTAAGGAAGAAGACCGTCTGCTGAAGAGCAAGGACGTTTCCGAAGAAGAAAAGGAAGCGATCCGCGCCAGACAGAAGGCGCGCAGCGAAGCCTCCGCCCGCCGCATGGCGGAATACAAGGAACGCACCGCGGACCGCGAGACCATGTCCGAGATCATCGCGTTCACCGGCATCAAGGACGGCTTTATCGAATATCTGGGCGGCCAGTATTACGGCGCCGTCCTGCGCATCGATCCGGTCGAGTTCCGCTTTTTCAGCGAACACCGCAGGATCAATTCCATCGAGAACTGCTTCGGCCGCGTGCTGCGGTCCCTGCACTCGGGATATGCCGCGAACATCGTCAAACTCGAACAGCCCGTCATGTACGACCGCTATCTGGCGAAAGAGTACGACAAGTTGGAAGCGCTGTCCGACAGTTACGAGAACGGCGTGCTGAACGAAGAGGAACTGAAGGCCAGAGTCGAGATCCAGTACGACAGGATCAACGAACTCACAAGCCTGAACGGAGAGCACCGCGTCGTGACGGATTACTATTATCTGGTCCTGTTCGAAAGCGACAAGCGCCAGCTGGACATCCAGATCCGCGAAGCCCAGCAGCTGCTGCAGAACGGAGAACTGACAGCGACCCGGCTCGACGACAAGGAACTGGCGATCTTCCTGAAGTACAGCAACCAGATCGACTTCGACGAGCGCGATATCGAGAAGGTCCGCCCGGAGGAATACTACCTGTGGGCGCAGCCTGACGTCGTGGACATCCATCCGAGAAGGGTGGAGGTCAACCACATCATCACCCATAACTTCCGCGTCGTCGCTTATCCCACCATGGTGGGCGACGCCTGGCTGGCAGGGGTCATGAGTTATCCGGCGACGAAGGTCGTCGTGAAGGCGCAGCCCATGGACCGCGCGAAATCCATCCGCAACATCGACCGCTCCCTGCAGGAATTGAGAGGGCAGTGGAGCGCCACCGGCGTGGACTCCAGACGTATGGAACTGGAGACGCACATCGAGACGCTGCAGGAACTGCTGACGACGCTGCAGAACGACTCCGAGTCTCTGCTGGAGGTCAACGTCTACATTACGGCTTACGACATCGTGAGCACGAGAAACAATCCGAACCTCATACAGCCGCCGGTCAGCCAGCGCTCCACGATCAACGAACTGAAGAAGAACGTGCGCAGGGCGTGGCAGGAGAGCAGCTTCCGCCTGAACAACATGGAGTTCGACCAGGTGCAGGCGTTCATCGGTTCCCAGGTGAGCGCGCTGGATCCGATGGCCAAGGAAGGCCGCGGCATCTCCAGCAACGCGGTCGCGGCCTGCTTCCCCTGGATCTACGCGAACGTGTCCGACGAAGGCGGCATCAAGCTCGGCGAGAGCGAAGGCATCCCCGTGTTCATCGACTTCTTCCGCAGAGACAGCGAAAGAGTCAACTCGAACATGGTCATTGTCGGCAAGTCCGGTTCCGGTAAGTCCTACGCCACGAAATCGCTGCTGGCGAACCTGGCGGCGGAAGACGCGAAGATCTATATCCTCGACCCGGAAAACGAATATTCGGAGCTGGCCCGCAACCTGCACGGCCAGATCATCAACGTAGGCAACGCGCAGTACGGACGGCTGAACCCGTTCCAGATCATCACGGCGCTCGAAGACGACGAGGTCGGCGATACCGGACCGTCCGGCAGCTACGCGACGCACCTGCAGTTCCTAGAGGAATTCTTCCGGCAGATCATGCCCGACTGCGAAAAGGACGCCATGGAGTATCTGAATACCCTGGTGGACCACATGTACATGGGCAAGGACATCACGGCCGATACGGATCTGAGCATGCTCAGACCGGAGGATTACCCGATCTTCGACGATCTGTACGACGAAGTGCTGCAGGAGTTCCAGAGCAGCGACAACCCGTTCACGAGAGACCTGCTGCGCACGCTGATGAACTATATCGCGAAGTTCTCCAGCGGCGGCCGCAACGCGAACATCTGGAACGGCCCCTCCACGATCACGACGGAAGAGAACTTTACGGTGTTCAACTTCCAGTCCATGCTCGCGAACCGCAACCAGACCATCGCGAACGCGCAGATGCTGCTCGTTCTGAAGTATCTCGACAACGAGATCATCAAGAACAGGGATTACAATACGAAATACAAGGCGAATCGCAAGATCGTCATCGTCATCGACGAAGCGCACGTCTTTATCGACGCGAAGTTCCCGATTGCGCTCGACTTCATGTTCCAGCTGGCGAAGCGTATCCGTAAGTACAACGGTATGCAGATCGTCATCACGCAGAACATCAAGGACTTCGTGGGATCGGAAGAACTGGCGAGAAAGTCGACGGCCATCATCAACGCGTGTCAGTACAGCTTCATCTTCTCGCTTGCCCCGAACGACATCCAGGACCTCGTAAAACTGTACGAGAAGGCCGGCGGCATCAACGAGACCGAACAGGAGCAGATCGTACAGGCGCCCAGAGGGCAGGCCTTCGTGGTCATGAGCCCGACGAGCCGCTCGAGCTTTACGATCGATACCGCCCCGGGCATCACGCAGATGTTCGAAGAGCGGGACTATCAGAGCCGCTACTTCACCGGCGAGCAGGGCGCTGTGAACTGGGAGAACTTCGTCGGCGTCAGCCGCGAAGCCCACGAGCAAGCCATGCTGGAAGGCCGGAAGGCTCTGCCGGAAGCGGATTACACCGTCTACGAGAGCCACGGTGTTACGCTCAACGTGTTCGAAGAAGACGAATACGAAGCGCTGCAGGAAGAAAAATCGTCCGGCGGCGTCAGCCTGAACATTCTGGACGAAGAGCCGGAAGAACTCCCGAAGACGGAGCAGGATCTGGCGATGGCGCAGGTCAATATGCTTCCCAAGGCAGGCGGAGCGGAGATGGCTGTGTTCAGCCAGATCGCGGACGCGCTGGGACGCATGGCCGACGCGGCGACGGGCGTGCCTGTCGTACCGAGAGAGGTCAACGTATCCGGCGGACTGCCGGCGCGCGAAAAGGACGCGATCTCTTCCGAACTCGAAAGACGCCTTGCGGAAAAGGACGATGAGATCCGCCGCCTCCGCGAGGAATTCGAACAGCTGAAGGCGGAAAAGGAAGCACCGAAGGAAGATATCTTCACGGTATTCGAAGAACCGGAAACCGAACCGTTCGACCTTGCGGAACCGGAAGAACCCGAAGCATCCGCCGAAGGATACGGGGAAGAAGAGGAAGACGGCGAACTGTTCACCTTATTCGCTTTCGGTCAGGAAGACGAAGACGAGGAAACGATCGGGGAGGACGAAGAGGAACCCGTCTGGGACGGTTCCGAAGAAGCCGAAGATACCGGCGGAGAGATCCCCGCGGACGAAGAAGAGCTTGAATCCGAAGAGGATGAGGACGACGATGACTTCATGAGCTCGTTCTGCCGCTTCGCGGAGAGCCTGCAGAACATGACCGTGTTCGAACGCATGAAGGCAAACGGCACGCAGACGGCGAACATCACGCTGGAAGAACTGATCAGGGAAGCGGAAACGCAGACCGCCCGCAGGCGGGAAAAGCGCAGCGCCTCCCAGGAGTAGAGAATGATGAAAGGAAAAGGATTCGGACAACTGAAAAAGCGGCTGATCGCCTCGGTACTTTCTGCCGTTCTGGCGGTCACGATGCTTCCGGTATCGGTCTTCGCGGACGACGAAACGGGAACTCCGGCCGCGTCTGCGCAGTCCTGGGACATCCTGGGCGGTCAGGCTGCGGTATCGGAAGGACGGACGCAGAATGCCACCTACATCCTGGAAGTCAGCACCGGCACCAATACGGGCGGTACGACTGCGGACAACGTCATGTATTTCGCCGTACACTATACGGACGAAAACAATAAAAAGCGCACGGAGATCATCATGCCGGGCATCGATGCCATCGAACGCGGCTACGAGGTCGCTGCTCAGGCCGGTTCCCGCACGAGGAGGATCCGTTCGGTCCAGACGCTGCTCGGATATACCATCCCCGCTCTGGATACCAATAAGGCCATGGGCTCGGTGCAGACGGACCAGTTCCTGTTCACCGCGCCGGCAAAGGTAAAGCATTTCGATAAGATCCAGATCTTCGGCAAGAAGACGAATACCCGCAGCGACTGGGTCTGCCAGGGCATCCGCATCTTCAGCGTCGATACGCTGTACGGCCTTGACATGTACGGCTGGTACTCCGATAAGGGATACATCGACTTCGCAGGCAAAGTCGCCGCGGAAGTCGGCATGAACAACGGCGGAGGCATCTTCCGCTGGGAAAACAGCGGCGGTACGTTCAACATCGTCGGCATGGATCAGAAGGGCGGCGCCGCAGGCGTCGTGCTCGTGAACGACGGAGAAGGCGAAGCCTTTACCGATAAGTATCATTTGCCCATCCACGTAGGGATGGAGCATAAGTCTCAGAACACGCAGAGAGTCGCGCTGCGCCTGGATCTGGCGGATACGGGCGACGGCGGCTTCGAGTGCCTAGCCGGACGTTACAGCCTGGGTGCCCGTTCGAAGCTGACCGCGCAGAGGTTCTGCGAATGCGCGGCGATCACGATCCGCTACACGGACGTGTTCGACTGCGAGCGCGATATTTCGCTGCCGCTGATCGCCAACACGCTCGGTCCGGTCTACGAACTGGCAGGCGATCTCGCGATCTGCGGTTTCGCCCAGCAGGGCGATACGATCGTGATCCCGGCTCTGCTGCCGGATTGCGTGAAGATCAACACCGTCAGCATCGTGACCGGTGAGAAGGCAGCCATCGAGAAGACGCATTTGACCCCCGTAGGGTCGAACGAACTGCGCGCGGAGAGAACTGCCGCGAGCGACAAGGAAAAGATCCGCGTGCTGAGCTTCTCGGCTTATACGACGGCGACGTGCAATGCGTATCTCGAAGGAGATAACGGCGCGACGCTGCTGTACGACATTGCGCCGGGCGAACTGAACCCGGTCTGCTACAGCACAGCGACTTCTGTCGACGGCACCCTCGTGGATCCGGCCTCGCCGAAGAATCTCTCCCTGTCGTACTACACGGCGGAATCCAAGCACGCGCCGGTCCTCAAACCGGAAGACCAGCTCGACCGCTATCTGGTCACCATGTCCACGGACAACGTCCTGACGGCAGGCACCATCAGCGATCTGACGATCTCCTTCAACTATGAGAATCTGAAGGGGAAACCGGCTACGAGCGCAGCGTTCAGCGTCAGGGATTACGTCCGTTCGTTCTATGGCGACTGGCCCGGCAACGTCGTTGACTTCGCGTACCAGTACGGCCTGTCCCAGGGAAGCACGATCCAGTTCATGATCCCGATCCAGGGCGTCAATAAATTCACCGGCGTCAACGTCAAGCTGGAAGGCAACGACGAATGGCAGTTCTGCGGCATCAGCATCGCCAAGGTCGGCAATTATACCAGCCGCAAAACGGTCTGGGAGGAAGTGAAGAGTTCCGAAAAGATGGCTGACGGAAGCGGTCCGAGATTCCTGTCTCACGTCCGTTATTCCCGTACGGTCATCGCGCCGAACGTTTCGTTCGAGATCGGCACGGTCTATCCTCCCGGAAGTACGCAGCCAGATCCGACAGCGGAAGGAAGCACGTGGAAACCGGGCAGTCTCGTCCAGGACGACGATGTGACCCATACCTACGATGGCAAGGGTACGGAAGTCGACAGACAGGAAGACATCGACTGGTCGCAGTACCGCCACTATATGACGTACGCCGATACGCAGCAGAACTTCGGCTTCACGAAGGAACGCTGCACCTACGACGTGACGGTCAACGTGGCCGGCGACAAGACGAACGCGGAAGACGACGACTGCGGATCCCGCAATCTGTTCTACTTCCAGCTCGTCTTCGAAAACGGTAAGAGTGGCTGCACGCTGGCGAACCAGCAGATCGTAGGCGACGCGTTCCGCACCGGAACGAAGACGCAGTTCAAGATCACCACGAGCCAGGATTACGGCGAACTGGTGTCCATCCGCGTCCTTCCGGACAACCAGGACGGCAACGGCGACATCTACGATAAATTGAAGATCAAGAGCATCGAGGTCATGAAGGAGACCAACGACGCGTTCAGTCCAACCTGGACTGCGGACTGCACCGGTGAAGACGGCAAGGGTTCCTGGGTCGGAATCAAGTATCAGGACCCGGGTGAGATCACCAGCATCAAAGGCGCCGACGGTCACACGATGAGCGAGCTGTGCTCCACGTATATCATCACGGAATCCAGCTTCACGGCGAAGTTCCTGGTCGCGGTCACGACGGGACCGTATCCGAACACCAGCGGCATCGGCAAGGACGGAGAAACTGCCGTCGCGAAGAACGAGATCCTGGCGGGCGGTCTGCAGATCGCG
Organism: Bacillota bacterium; assembly: GCA_017557505.1. GTDB lineage: Bacteria > Bacillota > Clostridia > Peptostreptococcales > Anaerovoracaceae > RUG11894. The sequence continues at coordinate 10,267 of JAFYYP010000036.1, forward strand.
TACAACTACTTCGATTCGGACGGAAATCTCCAGCCTGTCACGAACCTCGACGGCATCGAATTGATGAACGAGTATGCGGGACGCACGGGCAAGAAGGTCAGAACGGTCGATCTCGAAGGCGAGGACGGCAACGTGGATTACTACGTGAGCGATCCGGCTTACCAGTTCCGTCCGTCCACCGTGGACTACTTCTACGTGAACGTCAAGGATCTGTACGAGTTCGTCGACATGACCTTCACGGTCCGCAGCGACGTCGTGACCGACTGGAACATCTCTTCCGTGGACATCTACATGGTCCGCGGCACCGGTACAAGGTATATCAACAAGTACGGCGAGTACTCGTACCGCTATGCGGACGGCGAAGACCCGAAGCTGATCACGACCTGGAACCGGGACGAGAATCTGGTCCATCACTTCAACATCTACAGAAAACTGCAGGAGACTGCGGTCGAAAGCTTCGATTTCGCGTTCGACTTAAGACCTGTGGAATACAACGCGCAGGCGAGCACCTGGGCGAGCACCATCGCGAGAGAGCCGAAGTCCAAGGACGATACGTTCAATCTGTTCCTGTATCCGTCTACGGCCGATACTTCCGCAAGCCCGAAGGATTACGACCTGACGGCGGGCATCCGCTTCACGGATGCGTCGAACCTGCTGCCCAGACAGACCGCGACCGGCTCCATGCAGCTCGGCGTCGCTTCCGACGGAAGCCCGGTCTTTTACGCGCTCGGCCTGAACGCGCAGAACTTCATGACGCTGCAAGGCGTGGACGTCAAATCCGAATCCGCGCGCGTCCTGCAGTCGCCCATCCGTTACGGCATCCTGCAGAGGATACGCAGCGGCGTGCTGATCGAGACCTATTACCTCGGCGGCATCGGCAACGCGGACCTCGGCGCGTCCATGACGATCACGGACGCGGAAGGCTATCCGCATAAGCAGAAGGTCTACCTGCAGGTGACCACGGCTGCCGCAGAGCAGAACCTGGAACCTGAGGCGAAGGATCTGGCTGTCGCGCTGTTCTTCCGTCCGGATCATCCGGGCTCTCAGGTACTGCGCAGCAGATACATCTATCTGAGCGATCTGGGCATCGATAAGATCGAACCGGGTCAGCTCATCGAGATGAACTTCGATGCGGGAGCCGTATCGGAGATCGCCGGTGTCAGCCTGGTATCCCTGGGCGGGGTCGAAGTGCCGATCGAAGGCATCTACGTCCTGAACAAGGATATGGATGACAACGTCCTGAACGAATACAGCATCCAGGAGCCCGTGACCCCGAAGTCCACGGCGACACGCCTGCCGTTCGGCGGCGCGGTCGGCCTGCTGGAGATGCAGATCGAGACCGCGACGGACGAAGCGACGTCGCTGAGCGGAACGAAGGAACCGATCAGCATGACGGTCGGCTATTACGATATCTATAACATCCTGCGCACGGAGTACTATCCGGACATCCGTCCGTACGTGAGATCCGGCAGAGGCTTCGAAGCAGGCAGCGTGGATACGGTCAAGATGCTCGTTCCGGGCATGGCTGAACTGCGCTGGGTCGAATTCGAACCGAAGCACAAGGAAGGCACCACACCGGGCACATGGCGCATCGGCAAGGTGACGGCGAAGGCCGGCGAAGACGGACGCACGAACGTGCGCGCGCTGGACCAGCTGGTCATCGAAGGCACGCCGGTCCACATCGGTCTGGCGGAAGTGCTCATCACGGGCAGCGTGCTCGTGGAGGGCGACGACGAGACGACGGCCAAGACCGTGTCCTCGGGCGAGAATCTGTCCCGCCTGCTGAACTCCGGCGGCGGCCTGTCCATCGGCGTAGCGCTGTACGGCTCGACAGCCGGCTTCAAGGCGAAGATCGAGAACTACGATTCGGATACCGGTGCGACCGAAAAGGCTGACCTCAACGAGACGCACGGCTACACGAGAGAGTACCTGCAGCAGCTGATCAAGTCGGCAAACGATGCCGCGAAGAACGGCGAGACGGCCGGCGTGAGACAGTCCGCGCAGCAGGTGGCGGATATCGCGAACACCATGATCGACAGCTACGGCTCGTTCAACAGCGAAGACTACACCGTCAAGTTCAAGGCGCCGAAGAATTACTCCGGCAGGGATAAGTGCTACCGCATCACGGTCTACAGCACGGAAATGAACGACGTGCTGTTCACGGTGGACGTGAAGGTCTATCCGGAAACGGAGCAGCTGACCAACGCCATCAGCCTGTGGAGAACGGAGGAGGCGAACGTACCCGTCGCGCCTGCCCCGTCCCAGCAGACGAATAACGATAATAACAATTCTGTAAATAATAACGAACCCGCTCCGGATGCTTCTGAGGGCGGAGAAGGCTAACGAAAGAAGGCTGAGCGATGGCGAAAGACGTCGTATTCGAAAGTGAAAAGTACATGCAGCGGCAGGAGATGAAGCGGAAGTGGCTCCCCATCATCTGCTTCGCCGCCATCCTGCTGGCTGTGATCGTGATCGCGCTGATCATACGGGGCAGCCGCGGCGTCGTGTATACCGGCGGCGAGGATACCCCGTATCCCTACAGCTGGAGCGTCGACCGCAAAGGCGAACTCAAGCTGGAGATCGACAACAGCGCGGCGGAAGGGTATACCTGGGCTGCGACGGATTACGATATCAGAGAGCTGGAGATCGGCCGCCCGGAAAAGCAGCCGCAGGGCAAGAGCAGCTTTACGATCAAAGCGAACGACGCGGGACGGTACGTCTCCGTGTTCTCCCTGGTCAACAGGGAAGACCGCAGCGACTGTATCTACGAATGGCGGTTCATGATGGATTCCGCGCAGGTCACGGAAGGGGAAACGGCCTCCGCCGGCCCGCTGTCCATCCTTTCCGGAAGCGGAATGGAGCGGAACGGGAAAATGAAGAACGCGGAAGAAGACGTGCTCTCTTATACTCTCTATGCGGACGATGACGGCGGTATGACCGTGGAGCTCATCAACCCGCCGCAGGGCACTGTTGCCACGGGAGGCGCGTCTCAGCCCCTGAAGGATAAAGACGAAGGCGACGTCGTTTCCGAAGAAAAGCGAGGCGAAGAAGACGGCGGAAAACCGGATGATTCGCAGGGATCGACCGCTCCGCTGGAATCGATCGTCATTTCGGATCCTGCTGAGATCGAAGCGTTCGAAGGCATCCCCTACGACGAATGGCTCGAACAGCAGAAAGCCCTGGCGGAAGAGGCGGAAACAGCCGTCTACAGTTACTCGTGGTCCGTCACTTCCGACAACGAACGCGCGGTCATCCCGGCCGGAATGTTCTATACCGGCGAGATGGCGATCGCTTCGCTGAATGCCGGCAGCGAGAACGGAACGGCTTCCGTCAGCGTCCATAACGACCGCCTGGGCCTGGAAGTCTACGCAACTGTGACGAATACAGACGGTCAGCTGACCATAGGATCCTACGGCAGCAGATCGTATGACCCCATAGCGTTCGAACTGCCCGAGATCGAAACGGAAGAGGGGCAGCTGGAAACAGAAGAAACTACGCAACCCTAGTTTTTCTGAGGTAACGGAATGTTCAAAAGACTCAAAGAAAACCTTTCAGATTTTATCGACAGGCTGGACAGCAAGACCATCCTCCTCTATGTGATGATCTTCGTGATCGGCTCTCTGTTCATGGGCTGCCTCATCCGTTTTCTGTTTGAAAACATCAGCGGCATCGTGGGCACGGACGGCTGGCACTTCCGCATCGCCTTGCTGTGGGAACCGCTCACATGGATGGTCGGTTTCGGGATCATGATCGTGCTCGGCGCCATCTACCTGATCAACGGCGGTCTGCGCAGGACCGGCGTCGTGGGGCGCAGCATGCTGGGCGGTAAGGCGGACGACAATAAGATCGACAGCCCCCTGGAAAACAGCCGCTTCCTGACGGACGAAGAACGCGACAAGTACTTCCCGCCGTTCACGTACGAGACGCTGCCCGACGCCAAGAAGGACGGCGTGCCTGCGAGAGCGGTGCTGGACAAGAAGGGCCAGCTCGTCGGAAACTTCAAGCCGGGCGTGCACGCGCTGGTCATCGGCGCTACCGGTTCCGGTAAAACGACGACGTTCATCAACCCCATGATCCAGCTGATCGGCGCCACGAACTGCGGCTCTTCCATGGTCATCACGGACCCGAAGGGCGAACTGTTCGACCTGCACAGCAATTTCCTGAAGAGCAGGGGATACAACGTGCAGGTGCTCGACCTGCGCGATACGTATTCCTCCAGCCGCTGGAATCCGCTCGAACCGATCTGGGACGCGTATCAGGAATACCGCAGCGCCGGGGAAGGTATCGTCGCGCATACCGACAACATGTCGGATTATCCGAACCTCCGCTTTATGAACGGCAAGGCTCCGGACGGCGAACCCTGGGTGGAATGGAACGGCAGAGCCTACCTCGATTTCGGCCACTGCAAGGACGACGTGTCCGTGGAGCGCCAGAAGATCTATGACGCGATGTACGAGGATCTGAGCGACCTTGTCGGCGGCCTCATCCCCATCCAGAACGAGAAGGATCCTCTGTGGGAAAGAGGCGCCCGCAGCATCGTCATGGCGACGTGCCTGGCCATGCTGGAAGACTCCGACGATCCCGAGCTCGGCATGACGAAGGAGAAGTTCAACCTCTTCAACGTCAACAAGGCGCTCGGCAACTCCGACAACAACTACGAGACCCTGAAGAACTACTTCGAGGGCAGAAGCAGGCTGTCGCAGGCGTACCAACTGTCCCGCCAGGTCATGACCGCGCCGGAAGCGACGCTCGGCTCCTATATGTCCATCACGTTCGACAAGATGTCCATCTTCAACGACAGAGGCCTGTGCGGGCTCACGAGCGCGACCGATATCCACGCGGAGCGATTCGCGTTCGAACCGACGGCCCTGTTCCTGAAGATCCCCGACGAAAAGGATACGCGCCACTTCCTGGCGTCCCTGTTCATCCTGAGCACGTACAAGGCGCTTATCAAGGTCGCGACGGGTCTGCCGGGTCAGACGCTTCCGAGAAACGTCTACTACATCATGGACGAGTTCGGCAACATGCCGAAGATCGACAAGTTCGGCCAGATGATCACCGTCGGCCGTTCCAGAAAGATCTGGTTCTCCATGGTCGTACAGTCGTTCGTGCAGCTCACGAACGTCTACGGCAAGGACATCGCGGACATCGTCATCGGCAACTGCGGCGTCAAGATGTTCATCGGTTCCAATGATACCGACACCTGCAAGATGTTCTCCGAGATGTGCGGCAACATGACCGTCCGCACGACGAGCACGTCGAGCTCCATCGGCAGCAAGGCCGGCGACATCAACGTGTCGACGCAGACGCAGGTGCGTCCGCTCATCTACCCGAGCGAACTGCAGCGTCTCAACAATCAGGAGAGCACGGGAAACAGCATCATCGTTTCCTTCAACTCCTATCCGCTTAAGACGAAATATACGCCGTCGTACAAGTGCCCGTACTATAAGTTCGGCCCGATGGATCTGACCGAGATCCGCAGCAACATGTTCCGCGCGGACGAAGTCTACTATGACCTGAAGGAGCGCAACGAAAAGGTGCTGGGCGAACAGATCGCGTAAGGAGAAATGCGATGAACGACGCTGAAAGAGAAATACGCAATATCCTGCTGGGCCGTACTCTGCTAATGGAGGACGGCCGCCTGGCTGTTCCGCAGAAAGGCGATTTTTACCTGTCCGGAGGCGTTTCCGACGGGGCAGGGGCGGTCCGCTTTCTGGGAATGGCGAAAAAGTCGCAGGTGTTCGAGACCGTGCGGAAGGAATTCGACGTGCGCGTGGCCATGCAGCGGGTGCTGCAGAACATGGGCCGGGGCGTCGTGCTCAACGAACAGCCTGAGGCGCGCGCCTGCCTCATCCGCTACATCCTGACGAAACCGGTCCTGCTCACGTTCGACTACGTGGAAGGTATGCCGGTGGTCACAGCCTGGGCGCCTCGCACGCTCACAGGCGTAATCTCGATCAGGAGGGCGCTCAAAGCATTTGATAAGGATCTGCCTGTGGATATCGTCGTGACCGGCAAAGCAGCGCCGGATATGCCGGAGGGCGAGAGCGATAAGGCAAAGAAGGCTGCCAAGGAAGAAAAAAAGGCTGCGAAACAGGCGAAGAAAGAAGAGAAGCGCAAGGAAAGAGAAGCCCGGAAAGCAGAAGAGCAGCGGCTTCGCGAAATGGAAAAGGAAAGAATGGAAGAAGCCGCGAGCGGCGATTTCTGGATGATGAAGGAGGGGGATAGCGATGAGCATGAAAATGGACCTGATCAAAAGGGGGAATGACGCCGAACTGAAAATGGACGGCTACATCGACGCCACGAACGCGGCGGAAGTGGAAGAAGTCCTGATGGACGTTGCCGGCAAGTTCGACAATCTGCTTCTGGATATGGAGAAGCTGGAATACGTGTCCAGCGCCGGTCTGCGCGCGTTCAAGCGCGTCTACATGGAACTGCGCCGCAAGAGCGGCACCCTGTCCGCCAAGAACGTGGACAAGGCCATCATGGAAGTTCTGGAAGTCACCGGTTTCACCAGGCTGTTTAAGTTCGTTTAAGGAGAGGCTGCTATGGAAAACCTTACCGTCAACGCTGTCGTCGAAAATCTGGACGAAGTCGTCGGATTCGTATTCAAACGTCTCTCTCATTACGGATGCAGCAAGAAGACGCTGATGCAGATCCGCCTGGCGGTCGAAGAGATCTTCGTCAACATCTCGAGCTACGCCTACGACCCGTCTGTCGGTCCGGCGGAAGTGCGCTGCGAAGTGCTGCAGGACCCACTGCGCGTGGTCATTCAGTTCCTGGACGGCGGACGCCCGTTCGATCCGCTGGCGAAAGACGACGCGGATACGTCCGCGGACGCTCTTTTCTCGCGCGAAGGCGGCCTCGGCATCCTTCTCGTGAAGGAGACCATGGACGGCGTGCATTATTCCTATGAAAACGGCAAGAACGTGCTGACGATCGAAAAGAGACTGACGGACACGGAGGACGTATGCCTATAAAGAGCATCCGTGAAATGACCCAGAGAGAGCGGGAACATTATTCGCTCGAAGGGCGGGTATTCCGTTCGATCGCTCTCTATTCCATCCTTCTGGGGCTCATCTGCTTCGCGCTCGGCTTCGGCATGTATCTGTACGGCCTCGCGCAGGATTCCATGGATGAGGCTGCCGATCTGTCGAACAAGGCGGTCGGCGCTATCCGGATGATGAGCCAGCCGGATACGTATGCGCGCGACGTTTTGGATATCTACAAGCAGAACGCGGAAAAAACAGCGGACGGGGAGAGTTACTATGCGGCTTTCGACCGGGTCACGGAAGAACACGGTTATCAGCAGATGCATCTCATCCTGAAGAACAACCGCACCGAAAACATGTCAGACTTCTTTTTCGCCGTGCCCGTTCCCGAGAATGGCGTCGTCGTTTTCGTGGCGGACACGGATCCCAGGGAAGGACACATGTATCCCGCGGGCAAGACGGTCAAACTTCCCGGCTTCTTGCAGAAGCTATTCCTGCGGCTTGGCAGAGGGACCGAGTTCCCGCGGACGTTCTTCGTTCTGCCCAGCCGCGGCCTCGTATGCATCAGCGGCGCGTACGTCAACGGCAGTGACTACACGGACGGCTGCCTGTTCGTGATGATGAACGTCGTGACAGTGCTGAAAGGCGTGCGCAGCTTCGCGCTGGCCTTTACGGCTCTGGTCTTCCTCGTCATCCTCATCGCCGGACTTCTGTTCGTACGGAAGATCCGCAAGGGCGTCGTCAACCCCATCAACGAGATCGCGGGAGCCGCGCAGGATTACGTGCGCGACAAGCGCGAGGACAAAGACGTGAAGGACCACTTCGCGCGCCTGAACATCCGCACGGGCGACGAGATCGAGAATCTCAGCCTCGTCATGGGGGAGATGGAGCGCGATATCGATATGTACGTGGACGATCTGACGGATGCGACCGCGGAGAGGGAAAGGGTCGGCGCGGAGTTGAACATGGCCGCGAAGATCCAGGCGGCGATGCTGCCGCATCAGTTCCCGCCGTATCCGGACCGCACGGAATTCGACATCTACGCCACGATGGAGCCTGCCAAGGAAGTCGGCGGAGATTTCTATGACTTCTACCTGATCGACGACGACCACCTGTGCCTGGTGATGGCGGACGTATCCGGCAAGGGCGTACCCGCGTCGCTGTTCATGATGATCACGAAAGTGATCCTGCAGAGCTGCGGCATGCTCGGACAGTCCGCCTCGGAGATCCTGAACAAGACGAATCAGGCGCTGTGCAAGGACAACCAGATGGAGATGTTCGTCACGGCATGGATCGGCATCCTGGAGATCTCGACCGGCAAGCTGACGATGGCCAACGCGGGTCACGAATATCCGGTCTTCAAAAGACCGGGCGGTTTGTTCGAACTGTTCAAGGACGACCACGGCTTCGTGCTCGGCGGTTTCGACGACGAGATCTACAACGCGCAGGAAGTGCAGCTCGAACCCGGTACGAAGATCTTTCTCTACACGGACGGCGTGCCGGAGGCTATGGATCCGCTGCGCGAGCAGTTCGGTCTGGACCGCATGCTCGGTGCGCTGAACGAGAATCCGCAGGGTTCGCCGGAAGAAGTGCTGCACAGCGTGCGCACCGCCGTGAACCGCTTCGTAAAAGACGCGGAACAGTTCGACGACATCACGATGATGTGTCTGGAATACAAAGGATAAAAGTCTCGTTGGACATCTGTTGGACAGCGGGTCATATGATATAGAAAAACGATACGGTATCGATAAAGGAGAAACCACATGCCAAATCCGGAAGATCAGAAAAAGACAACACAGGGAAGAGGAAGCGGAATGCGCACCGGCGGCGGCCAGGGCGGCCGCGGCGACGGCATACTTGAGAAAAAGGCCAGACAGCTCGCAGACGATTTCGCGAAGGACCCCTTTATCGAGAAGGATTCGGCCGCGGCAGACATCCTGAAGCTGCGCGACACGCTTAAGGCGATGGTCTCTTCCGAATCCGGGGAGATCAAGGACGCCGCGCAGCAGCTGCTGGACCAGACAGAACAGCTCATCACAAGCGCGAAGAAATTCGGCAAAGTGTCGGTCATCTCTGCCAGCACGCAGGCGCTCACCCAGCAGGTGCACGCGCTCGCGAAGCAGCTTGGCACGATCGAGTCGACGCTGGGAGGCTATAAGGTAAAGTACGTGCAGGCGTACCAGAAGAGCCTTACGTCCTTCGAGCAGGCCTGGACAGTCAGGTTCTCCGGTCTGTTTCCCGCCCAGACTCAGATGCAGGCGCAGAAGCAGAAGGCCATTCCTGAAAAGCTGAAGAACGTCAGGAGCTGGGACGCCTATATGAACGCTTTCCTCGGCGACAAGGTCGAGAAAGGCAAGGAGAAGGAATCCCTGGCGAAAGCCATGAGCGGTCTCATGCTCAAGCAGCAGAACAAGCCTTTCAGCCTGGAAGAAGCGGACAAACTGGCAGCGAACATCCTGAAGAGCGAAGCCTTCCAAAAGACGTTCGGGAAGAACGGCAAGCTGGTGGAAGAATACCTGAAGAACCGCAACATCTCGCAGGCGATCCTGCTCATGGACGCCCAGGTGGATAAGGCGGCCGTCAAGAAGCTGCAGAAGGAGCAGGACGTCAAGTACAAGAAATTCAACGAGTTTCTGAACCTGCACCCGGCGCTCAAGCTCGGCTACGAGGTCATGAGCAAGAAAGACGCCGAGGGCGGCACCAGCGAAGTGCAGAAAATGATCGACGAGTATCATAAGGCGAAGCAGGACGGAAACGAAATGACGGAAGCGCGCATCATGACGAAGCTCCTGAAAGAAGCGGATCCCATCCTGCAGCAGCACGCGGGAGCAAAGAGAACGCAGCCTGCCGGTGCGGAACCGGCGGAACCCGTTTTAACGCATAAACCGGAAGCGGAATAGGAGGACGACCATGCCAAAGCCCAAATATCTCAACCAGGCAAGACATCTGATCGCGGAGTATAACGAGGCGATGATCACGGAGGAGCAGTTCCGGTATCATCTCAGACAGTTTAACCGCGACGTAGACCGTACTTCGGGAAACGAGCAGCTGGAGACCCTGCGCAATCAGTCGCAGTCCATCCTGCAGCAGGCGGAAGAGCTCTCCCGCGCGGATCAGCCGGAATATGACGACATCGATACCCTGGCGGACCGCCTGGAAGTGCTGGATAACGGCATGAACGCGCTGCAGCAACCCAACGAGCAGGTCGACCGTCTCAAGACGCAGTGGAACCGCTACGATTTCAATGCGTATGAGAACGTCCCGTACAACGGGTTCGGTTACGATCTGGCGGAGATGGAGCCGGAAGAGGGTCCCGGGAACGAGCCGGAAGACTATCAGTCCTTCATCGACAGATTCGCGATCAGGACGGAAGACGACGATTACGCGCTGCAGAATCTGGCCCGCTGCATGACTGCTGTCAAGATGCGTCAGGAAGGGAAGCCGTTCGACGCGCAGAAGATCTATTCGGACGCGGAGATCCTGAAGAACAGCAAGCCCTTCCAGGAAGCTTTCGAAAACCGCATCCCCGGAATGGAGATCATGGACATCGGAAACGATCTCGCGAAGGAGTACCTGGAGACGAAACAGTTCACCGACGCGATCCAGTTCATGAGCAAGTACATGGATCCGGTCGAAGCCCCGGAGGAGAACGCCGGAGAGGCCGGACCGCAGGTCCAAGAAGAGGCCGTGGAACCTGAAGTCGAAAGGCAGTCGGAAGCTCCTGTCGACGTCAGAGAATATTTCCGCGGTGGCGATCCTGACAGCATGATCTCCAGAAGAGGTCTGATGCAGGAAGTCCGGGAGACGAACTGGATGATCCGTTCCGAAACAGAGATGGCGACCTATATTCTCGGCGCCGATACCGCGCATAGAAACCTGATGGAGGAGATCCCGTACGGACAGGCGCTGGATGTAGTCCAGCAGATCCACGGTCAGACAAAACGTCTGCAGGGGTCCATCGACAAGGTCGAAGATATCCAGGCCCGCATGCATCAGTTCCCGGAGGCCGGACAAAACGGCGCAGAAGAAAAGCCCGGTACGCTGGACGTCTACATGCTGCGCATGATCGATCACCTGGATCTGCCGGCCGGCGTCGACAAAAAGCGCAAGAAGCAGGA
>JAFYYP010000037.1 GCA_017557505.1 Bacillota bacterium
GCCTGCGCTTGAAAATCCGAACATTTTTCCCCGTTTCACGCAGAATCGTATATAATATAGGCAGAACTTAACCCATCCGGAACAGGAGGTAATACTGATATGGTTCTTTTAGTCATTCTTATCATCATCGCCCTGATCGTTCTTTACGTCCTCGGCTTCTACAACGGCTGCATCAAGCTGCGCAACCAGATCGAGGAAGCGTTCTCCACGATGGACGTCTATCTCAAGCAGAGATACGATCTCATTCCGAACCTCGTGAACACCGTCAAAGGCTATGCGGAACATGAAGAGAAGACGTTGGTCGAACTGACCGAAGCGCGCACAAAGGCTATGGCAGCCCAGACGACCGAACAGCGTGTCGAGACCGAGAAGGGCTTCCAGTCCGCGCTGTCCAGACTGCTGGCGGTCGCTGAGAACTATCCCGAACTGAAGGCGAACGAGAACTTCCTCAACCTGCAGAATCAGCTGAGAGAGCAGGAAGACAACATCGCGAACGCGCGCAAGTACTACAACGCGGTCGTCAGAGAGTTCAACACGAAGATCGAGAAGATGCCAGGCGCGCTGTTTGCCGGCATGTTCGGCTTCGTAAAGCAGGCGCTGTTCGAGATCCCCGACCTCTCGCAGAGAGAGAACGTCAACGTACAGTTCTAAAGGATAACAACATGAAACGGACACATAGAAGGCACGTATTTGCGTGCCTTTTGTGCATGGCGATGATCCTCGCGTCTGCCGTGTCGGCCTTTGCCGTCAGCTTTACGACGGACGGCTTTTTCACGACGCTGGACGTGCAGGAGAATTCGTGCATGCACGTGACGGAAGAGATCTACGTCACGTTTACATCCAGTGCCCACGGCATCTACCGCTACATTCCCAGCGACGACGTTTCCGCGTATTTCATGCACGACGGCGATCTGCAGTCGGAACCGATGGTGTACAAGATCAAGAACGTCACGGTCGAAGAGGAAGACTTCACGAAGGAGACCTACGGCAGCAATCTCGTCATCCGCATCGGATCCGCGGACAAGCTCATTACAGGCGCACACAAATACAAGCTGGAATACGACATCGTGATGTACAAAGACGGCATCGATTATCTCGACCAGCTGTACTGGAACGTCGTGCCGCTGTACTGGGAAACGGATATCGAATTCGCCGGATTTACGGTCAACATGCCCAAAGCGTTCGACGAATCCAAGGTCGACGTCATCACGGGACCGGTCGGCACCGGCGATACGTCCCGGGCGAGCTGGGATGTGGACGCAAATCATACGCTGTCGGGTCACGTGGACGGTCTCGAACAGGGCGAAGGCATCACCGTGCGCATCACGCTGCCGGAAGGCTATTGGACCGGCGTCAAGCGCGAACCGCCGTTTTGGAAGGTCGCGCAGGGCGCGATTGCTGCTCTGATCGTTTTCATCGTGGGACTGTTCCTGAAGAAGGGCAAAGATCCCAAGCCGGTCAAGACGGTGGAATTCTATCCGCCGGACGACCTGACTCCTGCCGAGATCGGCTACATCTACGATACGCGCATCGACGACAAGGATATGACGTCCCTCGTGATGTGGTTCGCGTCGAAAGGCTATCTGAAGATCCACGCCGGCACGTCCGAGAGCCGCTTCCTGAAGAAGGAAAAGGTCGTCGTGATGCTCGAAAAGCTCAGAGACCTGCCAGAAGGCGCACCCGCCTACCAGCGGACGTTCTTTAACGCGCTGTTTGAGACCGGCAAACTGGCCGATCTCGACGAACTGTCCAAGTCGACGGAGTTTGCGGACAGCTACGAGGCTGCAAAGAGGAGCCTGCAAACGCGCTACGGTTCGAAGACAAAGCGCAAGCTGCAGGAAGGCTACGGCAATATGGGCCTCGGCTGCCTGACGTTCTTCCTGATGATCGCCGTGCTCGTGCTGACTTTCATGTTCGTGCGCACGGATTTCAAAGAGATGAAGATCCTTCTCGGCGAATTTGTCGTCGGCAGCATCATCGTGATCATCTGCACGCTGTTCATGAGCCGCCCGACGGCGTTCCGCACGCAGATGCTGGGACGGATCAAGGGTTTTCGCGAGTTCATCGAGCTGGCGGAGCTGGACAAGATCAACAAGCTCGTGGAACAGGACCCGAACTATTTCTACAACATCCTGCCGTACGCTTACGTCTTCGGCCTGACGGACAAGTGGGCCAAGAACTTCGAACGGCTGGCGCCGCAGATGCCCGAATGGTATGACGGACCGGCTTACTACATGACGACGCCGTCCGTATTCTGCCGCACCATGGATTCCGGCGTGCGCTCCGCCTTGTCGGAAAGCGTGATCCACACGACGTCCGCCAGCGATTTCTCCGGCGGAGGAGGCGGTGGCGGTTTCAGTTCCGGCGGCGGCGGATTCTCCGGCGGCGGTGGCGGCGGCTGGTAAAGCCCTGCGGCCCCATAGATTCAGAAAGATCGATAAACCATGAAAATACTCGAAGAAAGAATTTTAAAAGACGGCCGTCTGATCGAAGACCGTATCCTGAAGGTCGATTCCTTCATCAATTTCCAGATCGACGTGGAACTGACGGACGAGATGGGGCGCGAATTCGCCCGCATCTTCAAGTACAGCGGTGCAACGAAGGTCCTGACCGTCGAGACGTCCGGACTGCCGCTGGCGTATGCCACGGCAAGGCATCTGGGCGATCTGCCGCTGCTGTTCGCGAAGAAGTATAAGCCGAACACGAACATCGACGAGGACTATTCGGCGGAGGTGCGCTCCTTTACGAAGGAGAACATCAACATCATCCGCGTACCGAAGAAATACCTGAACGAAGGCGACAAGGTGTTGATCATCGACGACTTCCTGGCGTCCGGCGCGGCATCTTTGGGCCTGCTGGATCTGATCGAACAGGCCGGCGCGACATGCGTCGGTGTGGGCGCTGCGATCGAAAAGGAATTCCAGGGCGGAAGGGCGCTGCTCGAAGCAAAGGGCCTGCGCGTCGTTTCCCTGGCTCACATCACGAAGATGAAGGACGGACAGATCGAATTCCACTACACGGAGTAGGCCATGAAGAAGACACAGAGGATCTGCATCATCACCCATATCCTGACGGAGAATCCCAACCGCGACTATTCGCTCGGCACGTTCGCCGAGATGTTCGGCTGCGCGAAATCCAGCATCAGCGACGACATCAAACTCGTGCGCGAGGGCATCGACGCGGCAGGGCGGGGTTACCTGGAGACGACGTCCGGCGCCAAGGGGGGCGTGCGCTACGTGCCCTACATTTCGCGCCAGGCAGCGGCCGAGGCGCTCGAGGAACTGAAGAACGCCTTCAGTGACCCGTCGCGCATGCTCGGCAGCGGCTTCGTCTACACGTCGGACATGATGTTCAACCCGAAAATCGTCAGAGGCGCGGCCATGGTGTTCGCGAAGCGCTTCGCAAGCGCGGAGGCGGATCTCGTGGTCACGGTCGAGACGAAGGGCATCGGCGTCGCGCTGTTCACAGCGCAGCTGCTCAACCTGCCTCTGGCGGTCATCCGGCATGAGAGCAAGGTCTCGGAAGGATCGTCCATCAACATCAACTATTTTTCCGGCTCTGCGGACCGCCTGCAGCAGATGAGCATCTCGAAGAAGGGCATCAAACCCGGCAGCCGCGTGCTGATCATCGACGACTTCATGCGCGGCGGCGGCAGCATCCTCGGCATCCTGAATATGCTCCGCGAATTCGACGCGCAGCCGGTCGGCACGGGCGTCGTGGTCGTGGCGGGAGGAAGAGAAAACAAGAAGATCTCCGACTTCGTGCCGCTGCTGATCCTGGACGACAGGAACAGGGACAAACCCGTGATCGAGATCAACCCGGAAATGCTGGTATAAAGTACCAAAAAACGCGTTCTTTGAATAAAGAAAGAAGAAACCATTTTGAACGTTCGGCAATTGCTGAACGTTCATTTTGTCTATACAAAAAATACCGTGAAAAGTACACCCAACTCTTTCACTTTGTCCTCGCTTTTCGTATAATAGTACTGTGCTGAAAAAGCACGGAAAACTATCATCCCCGGATCATAAAAAAGAGGTATCAACGATGAAAAAAGTAATTTCCATCCTGCTCGCGCTGGCCATGGTCTTCGCACTGGCTGCCTGCTCGAGCTCCAACGAACCCGCACCCGCAGAACCCAGCGAACCCTCCGGCGAACCTGCCGCAGAAGGCACCACCTATAAGGTAGGTATGGTCTGCATCGGCGACGACAACGCCGCTTACGACAGAAACTTCTACATGGCTGCCGACGCTGCCAAGGAAGAACTCGCTGCCAAGGGCATCGACATCGAATGGGTCTACACTTACAACCACGCCGCCGGCGATGCAGTCGCCGTCGACTGCGAAGAACTGGCTGACGCGGGCTGCGTCGCAGTCTTCTGCAACTCCTACGGTCAGGAAGACGCCATGCTCACCGTTGCGGGCGACTATCCCGACACCGTTTTCGCAGGCCTCACCAACGAAGGCTCCATGAGAGACTCTCTCGACAACACCGTCAACGCGTTCCCGAACATCTTCGAAGGCCGTTACCTCGAAGGCGTCATCGCCGGCTGCAAGCTGCAGCAGATGATCGACGAAGGCCAGATCGCTCCGGAAGAAGCCGTCATCGGCTATGTCGGCGCTTACACCTTCGCAGAAGTCATCTCCGGCTACACCAGCTTCTACCTCGGCGCCAAGAGCGTCTGCCCCTCCGCAACCATGAAGGTCGAATTCATCGGTTCCTGGGGTGACCCGACCATGGAAGCCAACACCGCGCAGGACCTGATCGACAAGGGCTGCGTGCTGATCTCCCAGCACTCCGACTCCACGACTCCCGCGACCACCGCGCAGAGCAACGGCGTCTATCACGTCGGCTACAACATCTCCATGATCGACGTAGCTCCCGACGCATCCCTGAGCTCCTCCAGAATCGACTGGACGAACTACTTCGTTTACGTCATCGAGACCGCCATCAACGGCGGCACGGTCGATCCGGACTACACCGGCCACGGCCTGAAGGACGGCGACGTTGCGCTGTGCGAACTGAACGAAGCGATCGCGGCTCCCGGAACTGAAGAGACCGTCCAGGCTGCAAAGGCCGCCATTGAAGCAGGCACGCTGCACGTCTTCGATACGTCCAAGTTCACCGTCGGCGGTCAGGAAGTCACCGAAGCTCTGGTCGACATGACCGGCGATTTCGTCGGCGATGAAGGCTACAACGCCATCTTCGACGGATACTATCACGAATCCTACTTCAAGTCTGCTCCGGCTTTCGATCTCCGCATCGACGGCATCGAGCTGCTGAACGAAGCATATTAATACCTCTTACGTGAATAACAACCCGAAAGAGAGCGGTTCACAGCCGCCCTCTTTCGGCGTTTCATGGAGAACCATGACACACGCAGTAGAACTGAAAAACATTACGAAACGTTTCGGACACGTCGTTGCCAACGATAAAGTAGACCTTTACGTGGACAACGGCGTTATTATGTCCCTGCTCGGAGAAAACGGCTCCGGCAAGACGACGCTCATGAACATGCTGGCCGGCATCTACTACCCGGACGAAGGGCAGATCTTCGTAAACGGCAAGGAAGTCTCCATCCGTGACCCGAAGGACGCCTACGCGAACGGCATCGGTATGATCCACCAGCATTTCAAGCTGATCGACGTGTTCACGGCCGCGCAGAACGTGGCGCTGGGCATCGAAGACGGCAAATACGACCTGAAAAAGGTTGCGGACGGCGTCCGCGAGATCTCCGAAAAGTACGGCTTCGGCATCGATCCGAACAAGAAGATCTACAACATGTCCGTTTCCGAGAAACAGACCGTAGAGATCATCAAAGTGCTGTACCGCGGCGCCAACATCCTGATCCTGGACGAGCCGACGGCCGTTTTGACGCCGCAGGAGACGGAAAAGCTGTTCCGCATCCTGAAGGCGATGAAGGAAGACGGCAAGGCCATCATCCTGATCACCCACAAACTCAACGAGGTCATGGAGGTCTCCGACGTCGTGGCCGTGCTGCGAAAGGGGCAGCACATCAAGACCGTCCGCACGGCAGAGACCGACCCGCAGCAGCTGACCGAAATGATGGTCGGCCGCGCCGTGACCCTGAACATCGACCGCATGGACCCGGTCGATCCCAAACCCCGCCTGACTGTCGCCAATCTGACGTGCCGCGACAGCGAAGGGGTCTCCAAACTTGAAGACGTAGGCTTTATCGCGTACGGCGGAGAGATCCTCGGCATCGCCGGCATCGCCGGCTCAGGCCAGAAGGAACTGCTCGAAGCCATCGCGGGCCTCAGACATATTTCGCACGGTTCCATTATCTATACGCCGGAAGGCAAGGCGCCGCAGGAGCTCGTGGGTAAAACGCCCATGGAGATCAAGGACGCGGGCGTCGCGCTGGCGTTCGTTCCCGAAGACCGCCTCGGCATGGGTCTGGTCGGCGGCATGGGCATGACGGAGAACATGATGCTGCGCACCTGGAACAAGGGCAAGGGCATGTTCGTCAACCGCAAGGAACCTGAAAAAGTTGCCGAACAGGTGTACGAATTCCTGGAAGTCGTGACGCCGAGCATCGACTACCCGGTGCGCAAACTGTCCGGCGGCAACGTGCAGAAGGTGCTCGTCGGCCGTGAGATTGCAAGTTCTCCGTCCGTCCTGATGAGCGCGTACGCGGTGCGCGGCCTGGACATCAATACGTCGTACATTATCTACAACCTGATGGAAGGCCAGAAGGCCAAAGGCGTCGCCGTCATCTTCGTCGGCGAAGACCTCGACGTGCTGCTGGCGCTGTGCGACCGCATCCTGGTGCTGTGTGACGGCAAGGTCTCCGGCATCGTGGACGCGAGGACGACGACAAAAGAAGAAGTCGGTCTGCTCATGACGCAGGTCGGCGGCGGAAAGGAGGCGCTCGCATGAAGGACAAGACTCCTCTGATCCGTCTCGCGAAGCGCGAGGACATGGCGAAGAGCAAGATCTGGATGATCCGTCTGGCAGCCTTTGCGGTCGCCATCCTGATCGGCATGCTCATCTTTGTCATCGCCGGCGCGAATCCCATCAAGGCGTACGGCACGATGCTCGCTTCTTCCCTGGGTAAGAAGTCCGGCATCCGCCAGGTCGTCAAGAACGCCGTGCCTCTGCTGGGCGTAGGTCTGGCGCTGGCGCCGTGCTTCCGCATGCGCTACTGGAACATCGGCGCGGAAGGGCAGATCACCATGGGCGCCATGGCGGCTTCGTACTTCGCGCTGTTCTGGTACAACCGTATGCCATCGGCGCTGCTGCTGATCGTCATGGCGATCGCGGCCATGCTGTTCGGCGCGTTCTGGGCGGCCATCCCCGCCGCGTTCAAGGCGCGCTGGGGCACGAACGAAACGCTGTTCACCCTTATGATGAACTACATCGCCATCGGCATCGTAGCCTGGCTGCAGGGCGGCCCCTGGGAGGGCAAGCCCGGTTCGCAGATCATCCCGATGTTCGACCAGAAGGCGGTTCTCCCCAAGATCCTGGGTGTCCACTGCGGCTGGATCCTCGTGCTGCTGCTGGTCGTCGCGATGTATATCTACATGAACTACACCAAGCACGGCTACGAGATCGCGGTGCTCGGTGAATCCGAGAATACGGCCCGTTACGCGGGCATGAACGTCGCGAAGGTGACCGTCCGCACCGCGGCGCTGTCCGGCGCCATCTGCGGCCTGGTCGGCTTCCTGGTCGCTTCCGGGGTCAACCAGACGCTGTACTCCGACGTGGCCGGTGGCGTAGGCTTTACGGCCATCACCGTATGCTGGCTGTCGCAGCTCAATCCGTTCGCCATGATCGTCATTTCGCTGCTGCTGGCTATCCTCTCCAGAGGTTCCAGCGGCCTGCAGACCGCGCTGGGCATCCCGGCGTCGATCTCCGACATCATCACTGGCGTCATCCTGCTGTGCATGCTGGGCTGCGAGTTCTTCATCAATTACCGCATCATCTGGCGTCACAAAGAGACGGCGGGAAAGGAGGCGGCTTAAATGAATTTCAACCTTGCAGGACTCATTAAAGCTGCCGTACTCAACGGCACGCCTCTTCTGTTCGGCACATCCGGCGAGATCCTGACTGAAAAGAGCGGCAACCTGAACCTCGGCGTCGAAGGCCTGATGTTCATGGGAGGCGCGTTCGGACTGGCCGGCGCGTTCTGGTACGACCAGGCGGCAGGCGGCAATGCAAGCGGCATCGTCGCGGTGCTGATCGCGCTGCTGTGCGCGTTCGCGGCCGGTTGCTTCGGCTCCCTGATCTTCAGCTTCCTGACGATCTCCCTGCGCGCGAATCAGAACGTCACGGGTCTGGCGCTCACCATCTTCGGCACCGGCATCGGCCAGTTCGTCGGCGAACAGCTGCGCCTGAAAGTCGGCGGCAACATCTCGATCTCGAACGCGCTGAAAGGTTCGTTCGCGAACCCCGTGCTGCCGCAAAGCCTGCAGGACATCCCGTTCTTCGGACAGGTGCTGTTCTCGTACAACGGTTTCGTATATCTGGGCATCGCGATGGCCATCGTCATGAGCATTTTCCTGAACCGCACGCGCCGCGGCCTTTACCTGAAGGCTGTGGGCGAGAGCCCGTCCACTGCGGACGCTGCGGGCATCAACGTAACGAAATACAAGTATCTGGCGACCGTCATCGGCGGCGGCATCTCCGCCATTGGCGGCATGGTCTACACCATGACCATTGCCGGCACGGTCTGGAACCATACGGCGCTGTCCGGCGAAGGCTGGGTAGCTGTGGCGCTGGTCATCTTCTGCCTGTGGAAGCCCCTGAACGCTCTGTGGGGCTCCGTGCTGTTCGGCGGCCTGATGATCATGTACCTGCGCGTACCCATCGCGTTCCTGCCGTCGCAGATCTACAAGGTGCTGCCTTACATCGTAACGGCCATCGTGCTCATCATCGTATCGCTGCGCCAGAAGCGGGAGGACCAGCCCCCCGCAAGCCTGGGCCTGCCGTATTTCAGAGAAGAAAGATAAATGGACCGCATCACGAAAGAATTGGTACAAAACTGGCTCCCCCTGCGGGAGCCAGACGCGCATAAAGGCGACTTCGGCCGCGTGCTGATGATCGCGGGAAGCAAAGGCATGATGGGCGCCTGCGTCTTATCTTGCCGGTCTGCCTTCCGCAGCGGCAGCGGACTCGTGGCGGCCTGCTGCAGTCCGGATCTGTTCTCCGACGTGCACGCGGGCGTGCCCGAGGCGACCTGTGTCTCCCGGGAAGGCGTTGACCCCGCCAGGTACGACGCGGTCGCGATCGGCCCGGGCCTGGGCGTTTCGCAGGAGAATCACGGCCTGATCTGCCGCGTGCTGGCAGGATACGAAGGCCCCGCCATTCTTGACGCGGACGCGCTGAACTGTTTGGCAAAGTACGGCTTTCCGGCAGCGGAAGGGAGGAAGGCGCACCTCGTGCTCACGCCACATGCGGGAGAGGCAGCGAAGCTTCTGAATGGTCCGTCGTCCGCAGAAGTTTCTGCAAACAGGGAAACGTACGGCCTGCAGCTTGCAGAGCGTCTGCAGGCGGTCACTGTCATGAAAGGCTCCGGCAGCCTGATCTGCTGCCCGGATGGCAGCGTGTTTCAGAATACGACCGGCAACGCAGGCATGGCGACCGGAGGTTCCGGCGACGTGCTCACCGGCATGATCTGTTCTTTTGCGGGTCAGCTGGCGGCGCAGGGCGCGGGTCCCGCGGAAGCGGCAAAACGCGCAGCGGTCTGCGGCGTATATCTGCACGGCCTTGCGGGCGACCTGGCTGCAAAGCAGTGGGGCACGGACGGTCTGATGGCTTCGGATCTGGCGGACTATGCCGCATTGGCCAGGGAATCTTTTACGATTTCTTCCCAAACGGATTGACAAAAAATAAACAAAGTATATAATGAAAGGTGCAGGACGATTGTCCTGAAGGAGGAAAATTCATGGCATTGGTAGAATTAGAAGTAAAGGGCCAGATCGGTATTCTTACGATCAACAGACCCGAAGCGCTGAACGCCCTGAACGGCGATGTTCTGAAGGCGCTGGATGAAACGCTGGATACGCTGGACTGCAATGCGCTGCGCTGCATCGTCGTCACCGGAAGCGGTCCCAAATCCTTCGTGGCAGGTGCCGATATCGGCGCAATGAGCACGATGACGCACGAAGAAGGCGAAGCCTGGGGCAAGTTCGGCAACAGCGTCTTCCGCAAGCTGGAACAGCTCCCCATCCCCACGATCGCTGCGGTCAACGGTTTTGCGCTCGGCGGCGGCTGCGAACTGGCCATGAGCTGCGACATCCGTCTGGCATCGGAAAAGGCCATGTTCGGACAGCCTGAAGTGGGCCTGGGTATCACGCCGGGTTTCGGCGGCACCCAGAGAATGGCCCGCCTCATCGGACCGGGCAAGGCGAAGGAGCTCATCTTTACCGCAAGAAACATCAAGGCGCCTGAAGCGCTGGCCATCGGCCTTGTACAGGCTGTCTATCCGCCCGAAGAACTGATGGCGGAAGTGGAGAAGATGGCAGAACGCA
Organism: Bacillota bacterium; assembly: GCA_017557505.1. Classification (GTDB taxonomy): domain Bacteria; phylum Bacillota; class Clostridia; order Peptostreptococcales; family Anaerovoracaceae; genus RUG11894. The sequence goes on from JAFYYP010000037.1 coordinate 10,492, forward strand.
TCGCGGGCAACGCGCCGATCGCGGTCCGCGCCTGCAAGAAGGCCATCAACGAAGGCCTGCAGGGCGACATCGACGCAGGCATCGCGCTCGAAGCGAAGCTGTTCGGTTCCTGCGAAGGCACCAAGGACCAGAAGAACGCTATGGCAGCGTTCCTCGAAAAGAGACCCCACGATCCGTTCGAGAACTGCTAGGGTCACAAAACAGGCCGAAAACGCCTGAAAAGGCGTTTCGCATATACGTATAAGACATTTTGTCACAGATATTTCAGGAGGTAACTTAAAATGAAAGTAGCAATCTTCGGCGCAGGCACCATGGGTTCCGGTATCGCACAGGTATTCGCACAGAACGGCCACACCGCTCTGATGTATGCCAGCAGCGTGGCGTCTGCGCAGAGACATAAGGACAAGCTCGCCGCTTCCTTCGATAAGCGGATCGCAAAGGGAAAGATGACGGAAGAGAAGAAGAACGAGATCCTGGCGAATATTCTCGTCGAGGAAAAGTCCGCCGCTGCCGATGCAGATCTGGTCATCGAATGCGTCAAGGAAGACATGGCAACAAAGAGAGAGCTGCTCTGCGAACTGGATGAGATGTGCAAGGAAGGCACCGTCTTTGCGTCCAACACCTCCTCTCTGTCCATCACCGAAATGGGCCTCGGCCTGAAGCACCCCGTGATCGGCATGCACTTCTTCAATCCCGTTCCCAGCATGAAGCTAATCGAAGTCATCCGCGGCGCCAACACCACGCAGGAGACCTTCGACTTCATCTTCAACCTGTCCAAGGAAATTGGCAAGGATCCGATCGAAGTTGCAGAAGCTCCGGGATTCGTCGTCAACAGACTGCTGCTGCCGATGATCAACGAAGCCATCATGGTCTATGAGACCGGCGTTGCTTCCGTTGAGGATATCGACAAGGCTATGATGCTCGGCGCCAACCACCCGATGGGCCCCCTCGCTCTGGGCGACTTCATCGGTCTGGACGTCTGCCTGGCCATCATGAACGTTCTCTACAACGAGACCGGCGACTCCAAGTATCGTCCGGCTCTGCTGCTGAAGAAGATGGTCCGCGGCGGTCAGCTCGGCAAGAAGTCCGGCAAGGGCTTCTA
>JAFYYP010000038.1 GCA_017557505.1 Bacillota bacterium
ACCGCAGATGGTCTTCAACTCCCTGGTCGAAGCAGCCAGAGCGGAGAAGGAACTGAACGCCCGCTACGAACTGTTCGCCAAGGCTGAGGAATACGCGCTGAACGAAGCGCTCCTGATGCCCTATCAGCAGTACAATGAAGGCTATGTGGCTTCCAAGCTCGCTCTGTTCGAGACCGAGAACGCCATGGCCGGTATCTGCGCCTACAAGTACAAGGGCGTCCACCTGCTCGAAAAGTCCTACTCCATGGACGAATTCGAGACGGCGAAGGCCGCCTGGGAAGCTGACAAGGCCAAGTAATCCCTGACTTCGAATTAAACACGAAGTTGTAAAGCAGTGGAGCCCCCTCTTTGCAAAACGAGGGGGCTCTTTTCAGAGAAGAACTTAAAGGAGGAGGAAAAGGTGGGTAAATACGTGCTCAAGCGCTTCGGCGCCGCCCTTCTCAGCCTTTTCATCATCATTACGCTCATCTTCTGTCTGCTGCGTCTCATGCCTCTCGAAGGCTATCTGGGACCGAACGTGGACAAGCTGAGCGAAGAGGTCATCCACGCGAAGCTGGCTGCCAAAGGGCTGGATAAACCCGTCCCGGTGCAGCTGTTCAATTTCTACCGCAACCTCGCGCGCGGGGATCTGGGCAAATCGTGGATCTACCGCGAAAACGTGGACATCGTCAAGATCATCAAGCCCAAGATCAAGATCTCCGCGAAACTCGGCGCCATGGCGATGGCGCTTTCCCTCATCGTCGGCATCCCCTTAGGCGCGACCATGGCAAGGAGCAAAGGCAAGTGGCCGGACAAGCTGGGCACGGGCTTTATCGTGTTCCTGCAGGCAGCGCCGTCCGCTGTGTACTTCCTGTTCATACAGATGTACGCGACGAAAGGCACAGGGCTGCCGATGCTATATAACGACAGCAAACCCGTCTCATGGATCCTGCCCATCATCTCGCTGGCTAGTCCCTCCATCGCCAACTACGGCATGTGGATGCGCCGGTACATGGTGGACCAGATGAACCAGGACTACGTCAAGCTGGCCCGGGCCAAAGGCGTATCGAACAAGGCGGTCATGATGAAGCACGTCTTCCGCAACGCCTTCGTCCCCATGGTCCAGACCATCCCGTCGTCCCTGCTCTTCACCATCATGGGTTCCCTATATGTGGAGTCGATCTACTCCGTCCCCGGCATGGGCGGCCTGCTGATCGACGTCATCCAGCGCCAGGACAACACCATGGTGCAGGCGCTGGTCCTGATCTTCGCCTCGGTGGGCATCATCGGCCTGTTCCTGGGCGACATCCTTATGGTGCTCGTTGACCCGCGCATCAGTCTGACAGGGAAGGAGGAGAGCCGCTGATGAGCAAGCTGTTCAAAAAAGGCGCCGTCATGGAAAAAGCCGCTGAAGGTATGGCTGACCAGCTCGAACAGGCGCTGAAAAACTCCCTTCCCGACGATCTGACGCCGGAGCAGACCGCGGAACTGACCCCCGACCGTTTCGAATTCGCGGAATTCGACGATACGCTGGCGGAAAAGACAGGTTATTCCAGCTATTCCTACTGGCGCAGCACGTTCCGGGCCTTCTGGAACAACAAACTGGCCCGCTTCCTGCTGATCGCCCTGCTGCTGCTGATCCTGTTCACCATCGTCCAGCCGCATCTGCCGGGTCAGCGTCCCCCCGCGCAGATCTACGACTTCCCCGACGGCACCGTCATGAGGAACCTGCCGCCGAGCAACGAGTTCTGGTTCGGCACGAACGCCGTCGGCCAGGATCTGTGGAGCCGCGTGTGGAGCGGCACGCGCATGTCGCTGTTCATCGCGCTCATCGTCGCCATCAGCGACAACGTGATCGGCATCACCATCGGCATCCTGTGGGGCTACGTCCGCAAACTCGACGCGCTGCTCACGGAAGTCTACAACATCATCGACAACATCCCGAGGACCATCATCCTGATCCTCATCTCGTACATCCTGCGGCCCGGCATGTGGACCATGATCATCTCCATGTGCTGCGTGGGCTGGCTGGGCATGGCGCGGTTCATCCGAAACCAGATCCTGATGATCCGCGACCGCGACTACAACCTCGCGTCCCGCTGCCTCGGCACCAGCACCCGCAAGATCATGTTCCGCAACCTCCTGCCGTACATGGTGTCCGTCATCATGCTGCAGACCGCGCTGGCCATCCCGTCGGTCATCTCCGACGAGGTGTTCCTCACCTACTGCGGCCTGGGCATGCCGAAGAACATCGCGTCGCTGGGCAACCTGGTCGAGGAAGGCCGCAAGATGATGATGACGAGCAGCAGATACCAGCTGATCTTCCCGGCTCTGGTGGTCACGTTCATCACCGTGTCGTTCTACCTGATCGGCAACACGTTCGCAGACGCGTCCGACCCGCGCAACCACGTTTAGAAAGGAGGCTAAGACATGTTGAACAACGGAGACATCATTCTGTCCGTCAAGGACCTGCACGTCAAATTCAGCCTCCGCGGCAAGGTGCTGAACGCGATCCGCGGCATCTCCCTGGATCTGTACAAGGGCGAATC
>JAFYYP010000039.1 GCA_017557505.1 Bacillota bacterium
GACGCCCGCGCTGCCCAGCAGCAGGGCGAGGTTTTCGATGTCGTTCTGGTCGGCCATCATGTGGTTCGTGTAGCAGCAGTCGCAGCCCATGGGGATGCCGGACAGCTTGCCCATGAAGTGGTCTTCGAGGCCTGCCCGGATGACCTGCTTGCTGTCGTACAGGTACTCGGGGCCGATGAAGCCGACGACCGTGTTCACCATGAACGGGTGGAACTGCCGCGCAAACGCGTAGCAGCGGGCTTCCATAGTCACCTGGTCCGCGCCGTAGTGGGCGTCAGAAGATAGTTCGCTGCCCTGGCCCGTCTCGAAATACATGACGTTCGGCCCCTTGGCCGTGCCGCGCTCTCTGAGCAGCGCGATGGCCTCTTCCACCGTCGCCGCGGAGAAGCCGAAGGCCGTATTGCCTTTCTGTGACCCCGCGATAGACTGGAAGATCATGTCGCACGGAGCGCCCCGGCGCACAGCCTCGATCTGGGTCGTGATGTGGCCGAGCACGCAGATCTGCGTCGGGATCTCGAAGCGGTTCTTGACCTCGTCGAAGCGCTTTAAGACTTCCGCCAGGCTCGCGACCGTATCGTTGACCGGGTTGAGCCCCAGAAGCGCGTCGCCGCAGCCGTACGAAAGGCCTTCGAACAGCGAAGCCGTAATGCCTTCGACGTTGTCGGTCGAATGGTTGGGCTGCAGTCTCGTCGACAGGCAGCCGCGCTTGCCGATCGTCGTGTTGCACGTCGCTTCGACGCGCACCTTGTTCGCTCCGTAGATCAGGTCCAGGTTCGTCATGAGCTTGCAGACGCCCGCGACTGTCTCCGCGGTGAGCGCCTTGCCGATGGCCTTGATGCCCTCTTCGCTCATGCCGTAGTCCAGGATGTGCTCGCGGAGCTCGGCGATGGTCATGTTCTTGATCCGTTCATACATCGCTTCGTCCAGACCGTCCTGATTGATGCGTGTCACCTCGTCGTCCTCGTAGGGCACGACGGGGTTTTCGCGCAGGTCCTTGACCAGCAGATTCGCCAGCACGTACTTGGCAGCCACGCGTTCGAGTGCGCTTTCCGCCGCGATGCCTGCCAGGCGGTCGCCCGATTTTTCTTCGTTGGCCTTGGCCAGCACGTCCTTGACGGATTTGAACGTGTATGTTTTTCCGGATAGCGTTGCCGATAAATTCATGTTCTTTCCATCCTTTTTCCTTCTATCCGAACAGCAGTGTCTTGACTACGACGGGCACGACGAGGCCGTCCATAAGGGGCCTGCCGATGTCGACGTAGTCGCCTACTTCGATCTTGACGCTGTCGATCGATGCGATCCTTCTCGCGCAGCCGGTCTGCTGCAGCGCGATGCCGAGCGCTTTCGCGATGTCGGTCTGCACGAGCACGATGATGGGCTCACCCGCCGGAAGCAGGCTGTCCATCGTCTTCGCGATGGCGGACGCCAGCTTTTTCAGCGTTCCGAAGTCCGGATCTGTGAGCCCGGGCAATGCCAGCAGCATGCGGGGCGAATCGCTCTGCTCCAGAAACCAGCGGACCTTTTCCGCCAGCAGAGGCACGTCGCCTCCAATGACCGCCCACTGCTCGTCCCTGTTTAACGTAAGGGCCGGCACGTTCTTGACCGGGAAGATCCCGTCGCTGTACAGGATCGTGCTGCCCGAAAGGTTCGTGGTATAAGTGCCGGCACCGACCACGGTCGCCCGGATGGTCTCGCCGCCCTGGATGATCTTTTGCTCCTTGAAATACCGGTTTTCGCGGATGGCGCGGCCCAGGATGGGACCGATATCGCCGTAACGCAGGTCGTCTTCGCCGCTTTCGGTGTAGATGCAGTCCGCGACGCCGCCGGAAAAGCACACGCGCCGCGCAGGCCTTGCGGGGCTGTACGTGTCGCTGCCGGGGGTGAGGATCCTGTCCTGCAGCGCAGACTTCGGGCCGATGCCGATCGCGCCTGCCAGGCAGTCCGCGAACACGTCGCAGATCCTGCGCAGGTCGCTGCGGGAAATGCGCTGACCCGTTTCCGTCCGTACGCCTGCCAGTTTGGCGGCCTCCGCCGCCGCATAGCTGATATAGGCGATCTGCGGGTCACCGTAAGAGGATGCTTCCAGCTTGATCAGGCGCCCGCCCACGTCGAGACAGATCTTGCCCTGCGTGTCGCCGGCGTTGAAAAACACGATGTTCGACGTGCCGCCGCCGATGTCCAGATTGACGACGGTGCAGTCGTTGTCGATCGAGTATTGCCAGGCGCCGCTGCCCTTCCCCGCGATGATGGACTCGAGGTCCGGTCCCGCGGTGGAAACGACGAATTCGCCGGCAAAATCGCTCAGAGCCTGCAGCACGCTTGCGGCGTTCTCCTTGCGGGCCGATTCGCCCGTGATGATGACCGCGCCGGTCTGCGTATCTTTAGGCGTGTAGCCCGCTGCCGCAAATTCCTTCGCGACGATGTCCCGCACAGCGTCCGCGTCGATCAGCGTCTGCGTCTTGAGCGGGGTGAAATACACCTGGCTCTTGTACAGGATCTCCTTGCCCGTGATCGCGATGCGCGGCGCGGTAAAGTAGCCGGCCGTATTGTCCATCTCGATGCGGCTGAACACGACCTGGGTCGTCGAGGTCCCGATATCGATTCCTACGCTTAAGATCTGTGCCATACTTCGTGTTTTCACCTCGGGGTCCTGTCGCAGGGCACCCTTCCGCATCCCCTCGCTAACGCTCAGGGCGCGTCCCTTCCCTCGCGCCACCCCTTCGGCGAAACTTGATCTTATGATTACAAATAGCTTGTAATCGATAAAATAAAAAAAACAACAAAACCTGACGGTCCGCTGACCGTCCAGACTTTGTTGTCCGATTCGCCTTACGCTGTTGTAAAGCGGTCCTGTTATGCGTGCTTAAAATCGAAGGAGACTTTTGTTCCCTCGGACGAAGACGCGATGTGCAGCTTACCCTTCAGCTTGTCCTGAACGGTGGCCCTCACGATGGAAAGCCCCAGGCTGCCCTCCCGCGCTGCTGCGGGATCGAAGCCGCATCCGTCGTCACTGACTATTATAGTATCGATCAGGGTTCCTTGGCAAACAGAAATTGCAACGGTCCCCGTACTTTTTTCCGTAAAAGCGTGGCGCAGCGCGTTCGAGACGAGCTCCGTGATGACCAGCGCGACCGCCGTCGCGGTATCTGCGTCCAGTTCCAGGTCGTCTCCGCCGGTCTCGATCGCGATGGATTTGCCGGCCGGCATCAGCGCGGTCAGATTGCCGCGCAGCCGCTCCAGCAGCACGTCCGTGTGTACCGAACGCATGTCGCCCGCGTCGTAGGTCAGGATATCGTGGATGGACGCGATGGACTGCACACGGCTGACGTTTTCTTTCAGGATGCCTTTGATCGCGGCGCTGTCTGCCTGCCGCGCCTGCAGGTTCAGGATGCTCGCCACGAGCTGCAGGTTGTTTTTGATCCGGTGGTGGATCTCGCGCATTGCGGCGCTTTCGTGCTCCGTTTCTTTGCGCAGCGACGGCTCTCCCTGAGAAAAGGCATTCGCCAGCTGTTCGTATTTTTCTGTACGGATGAGTTCTTCTCTGATGTCCTTTTCCCGGATGAGCGCTCCGATGACCCGGCCGTCGTCTGCCTTTACCGGGCACACGTTCTGGCGCACGGGACGGCCTTCCTGCGTTTCCGCCTTGATGTCGCAAATGGGCACGCCTTCAGCGAACGCCTTGAACACCGCGGGTTCCTTTTCCGCGGTGGCGATCTCGCCGGTCACGTCATGTTCGTAGGCCGTCGTGCCGCTGGCTGGGCGGACATGGGCGGCGACCAGCGCCTTGTCCTCCGTAAGCGGACAGTCCAGGAAGATATCGCTGTTGCACAGATCCGCGATCGTCTGCATCTGCGACGCAGCCTGCAGCAGGGTCTGCACGTCGTTTTCATTCAGTTCCGGCATGGCGCGGAGCAGCGATTCGAGGCTCATGACGGGTCCTCCTGTTCCAGATACGCCTTCGCGATGACCGCAAGCGGCAGTCTCTTATCCATAGCAGTCCTGCGCAGGATCTGATAGGCTTCGCCCTCGCCTACGCCCTCCTTTGCCGCATAGAGAGACTGTGCCCGCGCGATCAGCTTGGAATCTTCGAGCTTCTGCTTCGCGTTTTCCGTTTCTGCGCGGCTTTCGCGAAGCCGTCTGCTCTGCGCCATGGCAACTTCGATCGCAGGCCTTAGCAGCCTCTGTTCCACAGGCTTGACGAGATAGCCGCTCACGCCGATCTCACCCGCTTTTCTCACGATCTCTTCGTCGCTGAACGCGGTCAGCAGGATGACGCTGCCGGCCAGGTCTTCCTTCAGGATGGTCTGCGTCGCGGACAATCCGTCGAACACAGGCATTTTAACGTCCATCAGCACGACGTCCGGTCTTTTATTGCGGCAGTTCGCGACCGCGTCAAAACCATCGCCCGCTTCGAAAGCGACTTCGTATCCCAGGTCCTCGAGCATCCCGGCGATATCCATTCTGGTGATCGGTTCGTCGTCGACGACCGCCACGGTGATCCGGCTCATTTTACGATGATCTCCCTTATAGTGTTGTGATAGCAGGGTGTCGTTACGAACTGCGGCTTGCCCAGAACTTCCGCCTCGTCCGCAAAGTGCAGGTGCGAAGCGAACACCGCCTTGACGAGCGGTTCGGTGCGGATGAGTTCCAGCATGGCCAGCGTCGATGCCTCCGGCGGCATCTTCGGATCGGTCTCGCCATGTGCTTCGAGTACCTCAAGCGGCGTCCCGACGCACATGGAGGATTCCCAGAGTTCGTACGCCTTCGGTACGAACGTCGGCGAATACAGCGGCAGATGCACAAACAGCAGGATAGGCAGACCCTTTCCGATCTCGGACTTCAGGAATTCCACCTGGAGCCAGCTGAACTGCGCCAGGGAATCGTCGAGGGTGACGAGATCGACCCCGCCGACCTGCATGGAATCCATGGACGGGTCGCACGGCAAAAAGCGCAGGAAATCGTCCAGAAAGCGATCGCGGTCCTCCGCCTTGCCGCTGTCGCTGTCGTACGTGTAATAATCGTGGTTGCCGAACGTGTACAGATAGCGGCGGCCTTCGAGCATGCTCTGCAGCAGCTGCAGATTCGCCTGCGAGGGGCTGTCCGCGACGTCGCCGGTGAACACGAGAGCATCGTAGTCTTCAGCGAGTTCCAGCGCTTCTTTCAGGCGCTGTTCCTGGGTCACGCCGCCAGATTCCTGCAGGAACGCGGCGGTCTTTTTCTTCGATTTTTCCTTTGCCTTTTCGCTGTCTTCTTCGCAGCACGCGCTCAGGTGACAGTCGGAGACCTGCAGGATGCGCACAGACTGCGCCAGGCCGAGATCCAGTTCTGTTCTCAAGAGTTCCATACGTTTTTCCTCTTTATTCTTCGTTCAGCATTAAGCCGGCTTTTTTCAGCACCCGGACCAGCACCGGGATCAGGATGATGTGTAAGATGATGCCGGGGACCGCATTGAAGACCGCGCCGGCAAGGAATGCGGACATCGGGAATTCCGTGCCTGCCAGACCGGCCAGCGCATAGCGTGCCGCGCCCCAGACCAGGCGTCCGGCGATCATAGCAGTGATGAGCGAGACGTAGATCGCCCACGTCTTTTTCGGCAGCAGTTTGTACAGGATGCCTGCGACAGCGCCGTACACCGGCAGCTCGAACGTCATGGCGATCGCGGTCGGATACAGCGGCGGCATGCCGAACAGCATGCAGCGCAGAAGCGGCGCGATCAGGCCGACGGCCAGGCCCCACGGCCAGCCGCAGACGAAGCCGCACAGCAACACTGGGATGTGCATCGGCGAAAGCATCGAGCCGATCTCGGGGATCTGACCCGTCACGAACGGCAAAACGAGCGCGACCGCCAGATACAGGGCGGAAAAGATCATCTTTTGCATGCGTGTATTCAAAAGAAACGTTCCTCCCTTCGCATCAGAGTCCGTACACGTAGTTTCCGGACGCGGCCGTGCCGGATGCCTCTTCCGTGAGAGCGCGCAGCGCTTCGTCCGGATCGACGTCCGTCATCTGGTCCGGATACATCAGCTTGGCCAGATAGAGCATGGCGCCGATCTGTCCCGCCTGCGTGTTCAGCAGGTCTTCGGCGATCAGCAGGACGTTGCCCTGCCGCACCGCGGTGATGCCAGCCCATTCGGGTCTGTCCGCGAGTTCCCGGCAGATGGATGCCCCTTGCTCGAGCATTGCGCGGTCGATAACCTTGACGATGACGTCGGGGTTCTTGCGGGTCACCCAGCCTGCGTCGACCGTCAGATTCTCCTCAAGAAGCTTCGAGGATACGTCATACGCACCGGCCCCGAGGATGATCTGGTGTTCGCGCGACCCGTTCAGGACCGTGCGGTATTCCTCCGGGGTCTCCCAGTACACGTACAGGCGCTTGCACTCGAACAGAGCGCCCAGGCGCGAATCCAGAAGCGTCAGATAATAGGTCTGCTGGCTGTCCGCGACCTCGCCCTCTTCGTCCGTTCCGAGCCGGTCGGCTTCGTCGGCAGGGACAGTCTCTGTCGTGTCAAGCTCCGCATCGTCCGCGATAACGTCGACCGGTTCGCCCCCTTCCCCCTCTTCGGGGACCTGCACCTCGGCAGGCGGTTCCACAGGTTCGAAGACGGGTATTTCAGCATCCGGGATCATCTCGCCGCTGCTGTCTTCCTCGAAGGTCCTGCGGTCGGAATCTTCTGCTTCCACAGAAGGCGCGTCGGGATCCGTGACCGGCTCTTCATCCGGGATCTCCGCCTCCGGCGATTCCTCGGGTTCCTCCTGCGGAGGCGTCTCTTCGGGCTGCTGCACCGTCTCCTGCGCGTCGGCGGTCTGGATTTCCGGCTCGTTTGTTTCGATCAGCGTCGTGCGTACGCGGCAGCCGGGCAGAAGCGTCATCAGGATGGCCAATAATAAACAAAGCGTTCTCTTCTTCATCGGCTCACCCCTCGCAAAGACAGGCGCCGTATTTCAGGCGCAGCCTGGTCTTTCTGTCGGAACGCTCGTACAGCGTCTTTTCGGTCTCTTCCATCAGTTCGCGCACGAACTCGCGCTTGTCCCCGTCCATCGCGTGATCGCTGTAGGCGGCCTCTTCCCAGATGCGGGCAGCTTCGGCATAGCGCTCGCCGTATTCGTCCGAGAGCATCGCAGCAGCGTCTTCCGTACACCGGGCGAACGGACGGTTCTCCGTCTTCATGCCGCAGGCCTGCAGCCAATCGACCGTGTGCCGGAACATCGCGCGGATGGCGGCCGCGTTGTCTTCGTCCGCAAAGGCGGCGCGCTTTTCTCTGGAACGTTTGCGTGCGCGGCTCACGAACAGGAAAGGCGCGAACGGAACGGTCAGGATCGCGACGACCGCAAGGAGCAGCAGTATGATCTTCAGCCAGTCGATGCGGTGCGGCCGGGAGATCTCCTGTTCAGCCTGCGTCTGATGCTCGAACTCGCGCTGATCCTGGGCGGCAGACGTGTCGATATTCGCTTCTTCTTCAGAGAGGCGCGATTCCTCATGGGTCTCGTTGACCCCCGCCGCCTGCGGCGGCTCCCACTTCGTGATCTGCATCATGGCCCGCCCCAGCTCGTCGCGCAGATGCTCGGAATAGTCTTCTACCGCTGCAGCCGGACGGGGTGCGATGACCAGCACGACGGCTGCGATCACGGCAAAGGCAAAGACCGGTACGGCGCCTGTGCGGAGTTCCGCTTTGGGGCCGGCGACCAGATACGCAAGGCAGGCGAACACGAACAGGTTGCGCCAGACGCCCGGCGTGACGCCGAAATATGCTTCAAACAGGACAAGCAGGAAGAACAGAACGACCGGAACGGCGCGGCTGCGTCCGGCGAGCGCGCAGACAGCGCCGAACAAAACCGCGGCGCACAGCAGCGCCAGACGCACGGCAGCGGTTTCTCCGGATGCCTGTTCGAAATACTCGTAAGCGTACGCGTTGCTCGCTTCGCTGAAGGCAAACAGCCGGTTGGCGAGTTCCATCGCGCCGGCGCGGACAGCAGGCAGCGCGACGAGCACCAGGCCGGCACATAACGCAAAAACAACTGCCAGACCTGTGCCGGTCTTCTCCGGCAAGACTGTGCAGACGGCCAGCAGCGCCAGGCCGCAGAAAAACGCAGCTACGTCGAACGTAAATCCGAACGTCCTGCTGGCAGCAAGCGCGAGCGCCGCGTAAAGCAGCGCAGCAGGAAGCAGCGCTGTCATAAGGGTCAGCGCTTTCGGCTTCGTTTCGACCGTATTGAGTTGCAAGGCTTCTGCGGTTTTCATGCGGTGGTTCTATATCTCCAAAATGGATGGAATTTCAGCTTCGGAAGGCATCAGCAGGGTCACAAGGCTTCCGTTGATGCTTAAGCTCTGCGCGTCGGGCGGCACGGCCGCGCTGACGATCACGACGTGCGCGCTGGGGGTCTCCAGCAGCAAGCGGAGCAGTTCGCCGCTCTCCGCTTCCCAGCCGACGGTCAGGAAATGCTCCTGCATCTCGTGCAGATCAAGTTCGTTCTCCACGCTCATCAGGACGAACTTTCCGTCCTCCGCGAACGCAGCCGTGTGGGCAAGGCCCTCGCTCACCAGCGCGTGTGAGACCGACAGGAAAGTCTCCGCCATGGCGTTCGCCGTCTCCGCGGGAACGGTCTCCTTTTCCATGCGCAGATTGCGGAAGATGAGCAGGATCTGCGTCGCGATGGGCAGGCCCAGTTCACGCAGCATCAGCTCGTCGGTCTTCTGAGACAGTTTCCAGTGGATCTGGCGGATCGGATCGCCGGGAATATATTCGCGGATCGCGAACGTCTCGCTCGGGTCGCTGCCGGGCTTGCTCTGCGAATATTTTTCGCTGTCCGACTGGACTGCTGTGTTGTCCGCAAGCACGGTCTGCAGCACGGACAGTTTCGGCTCGACCGTGACGTATTCCTCTTCGCAGGTGAGCGGCTCGCTCTGCCATAGGCCGAACAGATCCTGCACGCGCACCTCGGGGCGCAGGCGCAGCGTACCGCAGTGCGGCGTATCGACGTTCAGCACCCTCACGATCTCCCCGGAAAGCCCCGGCGCAAACCGCAATTCCGCCTGCGTCTGTTCGCCAGTCAGGCGGTTCTCGCAGAACACTTTACCCGCAGCGCAGGTAAACAATCCGGTCCCCTTTACGCCGACGGCCAGTTCTGTTTCCTTCGCCTGCGTGCTGAGCTGTGCGTTTTTGCTCCTGCGCACCGCAGCCATGATCGACAGCAGCGGCAGCAGAACAGATGCGATCAGCAGCGTCAGCGTGGCTGCGTTGTTTTCGAACAGCCAGAGCAGCGCGGCGCAGAGAAGCCATATGATCCATATTGCCCTTCGTTTCCTCATGGCGTTCACAAAAGATCAGCTGAGACTATCGGGAATTTCAACGGTCTTCAGAAGATCGTCGAGCACCTGCTGCGCCGTCGCGCCGGAAAGCCTCGCCTTCTGCGTCAGGATGAGACGGTGCGCACAGACGTCGTAGAGCACGGCCTGCACATCTCCGGGCACGACGTAGTCGCGGCCTTCGAGATAGGCGTGAGCCTTGGCCATGCGGTCGCAGAACAGCACGCCGCGCGGGCTGATGCCGATCTCGGTCAGCGGATGTTCGCGGGACGCCATGGAAAGCCGCGTCAGATAAGACAGGATGCTCTCCTTCGACGTGACGCTGCGAGCTTCTTTCTGCATGCGCACGACGTCCGCGCGGGTCACGGACTGCTGCACGAGCTCGAGCGGGTCTTTTGTCTGGCGGGCCTTCAGCAGTTCCATCTGCGCGTCGAAATCGGGGTAGCCGATGGACAGGCGAACGAGGAAGCGGTCCATCTGCGCGTACGGCAGCGACTGCGTTCCGGCCGTTCCGACGTTGTTCTGCGTCGCGATGACGATGAACGGCTCCTGCAGCGGATACGTATTGCCGTCCACGGTCACCTGACGTTCTTCCATCGCCTCCAGCAGCGCGGACTGCGTCTTGCTGGACGTGCGGTTGATCTCGTCGCCGAGCAGCAGGTTCGTATCGTTCACCACGCCGGGCTTGTACGTAAAGGAACCGGTGTTCTTATCGTAGACGGAGAACCCGATGATGTCGCTGGGCAGCACGTCCGGCGTGAACTGCACGCGGTTGTACGTCAGGCCCAGCGTGCGGCTGAGCGCCAGCGCCAGGGTAGTCTTTCCGACGCCGGGCACGTCGTCCAGCAGGATGTGGCCGTCCGACAGGATCGCCATCAGGATCTTTTCGATCACGGCGCGCTTGCCGGAGATCGCCTTTTCCACTTCACAGATGATTTGTTCGAGTTCTCTGTTCATAACCTTTTCACCGTTCCGTTTGAATTACTGTAATAAATTATTATATCATAGATTTACTTTCCCACGCAAAAGGGGGAGGACGTCAGAGTCCTCCCCTTCTTTATATGTCCTATGATGCTATTCGATCGCGTCAAGGGTATTCTTGATATAGACCGTGGCCTGCGCGCGGGTCACGAGTTCGTCCGGACGGAACGTGCCGTCGGGGAATCCGCCCACGATGTCCGCCTTGGCCAGCTTTTCAATTTCATCCTTGAAGAAATAACCTTCGATATCGCTCAGCGCAACGTCTTTCTTTTCCTTATAGGACTCTTCCGTCAGAGTGCCGGAGAAATAGAACGCCATCTGGCCGCGGGTCACATTCGAGTTTTCCTCGCCTTCAAAGGGGCCGCCCTCGCCGAACGTTTCAGCGGGAACGATGCCTTCGGCAACGCAGTAATCCTCGTACGGCTGATACCAGGCGTCCCCGTCCTTCTTGCTGGCCTGGAAGTCGTAGCTGTCGCCCTTCTGCTTGCTGTGGAGCTGGGCCGCCATGACCATGATCTGGGCATGGGTCAGGTAGCTGTCCGGGCGGAACGTACCGTCGGGGAAACCGCTGATGATAGCGCTGTCGAACGCCTTCAGCAGATAGTCTTCATACCAGGCGCCTTCCGGTACGTCAGAGAAGATCGCAGAAACGGGGATGCTGACCTCGATGCGGCCCTGCGCCTCGGCATAATCGCCGCCTACGCGGTTCTTCAGTTCTTCCTGCAGATACATCCAGACCACGTCGCGCACGACGGCAGTCGTGATGGAGCATCTCTCGTCCGCAGCGGCAGCTTCCTTGAATACGTAGGAAGAATCCATGCCGTTGTAATTCGCGTTGCTCGTGATGACAGCATAGGTTGCCGCCTCATCGAACGCCTTGCCGTTCACTTCGGTGATGGTGACGCGGCCGACAGATGCGGCTTTGCACCACGGATCCTTGTAGACCTCGCCTTTATCAAACGCCTTGTTGGCATCGACCGTATACTTCAGGCCGGATACCTGCATGAAGGACGCGCAGGCAGCTGCGGTCTCTTCTCTGTACGGCAGGCCCTGGGAAGCAGCTTCGAGCTGTTCCGCAAGCTGCGCGCCGGTCATGTAGACGACCGCGACTTTGTTGGGGTACGGCAGGACGTTGGCGAGCGTTTCCGCGTTGAACTTCCCTTCGGGGATATCCGCGCGGAGGTTGCCGCCGTTCCAGAGGGCTACCACGTTGTCCGCCTCAACGGCGATCTTGTTGTTGCCCGCAGTCACGACGTCTTCTTCGAAGTATTCGTCGATCTTGCCGGATACGGCGAACCAGCGCAGCGCGTCGGCCCACAGGTCGCCGAGGTTGGTCTCGCCTTTTCTGGCAACGTCGTCAGCGCCGCAGAGCGTCTGATCGGCGTAGGCTTCCAGAGTGTCGTCCAGTTCGATCTCGTTTCCGTGTGCGTCGATGAACGTCGAGGCAAAGACAGAAGACGCAAGACCGAAGACCAGACAGCATGCCAAAAGGATACTGAGCAGTTTTCTTGTTGTTTTCATAGTCGGTTCTCCTAAGTTCTTGTTTTGACTATACGTATTGCGGCTTCGTGCCTTATCCTGCAGCTTCATGCCGCAGATCGATTGACTTTTTCAGATGCGCCGGTCTATCCGAACAGCGCGAGCAGCAGGCCTGCGGCCACTGCTGAGCCGATGACGCCGGCCACGTTCGGACCCATGGCGTGCATCAGCAGGAAGTTGGACGGATTGGCCTTCTGGCCCTCCACCTGGGATACGCGAGCGGCCATGGGCACGGCGGAAACGCCTGCCGAGCCGATCAGCGGGTTGATCTTGCCGCCGGACAGCTTGTACATCAGCTTGCCGATCAGCAGACCGCCTATCGTCGCGAAGATGAACGCCATCAGACCCAGGCCGATGATGGCCAGCGTCCGCACGTTCAGGAAGCGGTCGTAACGCGCCGTAGCGCCGACGGAGACGGACAGGAAGATCGTTACCGTGTTCATCAGGCCGTTCTGCGCGGTGTCAGAGAGTCTCGCCGTTACGCCGGTCTCACGCAGCAGGTTGCCCAGCATCAGGCAGCCGAGCAGCGGCGCGACAGACGGCAGCAGCAGGCACACGAAGATCGTGACCACGATGGGGAACAGGATCTTCTGTCTCTGCGAAACGGGCTTGAGCTGCTCCATGACGGTCGTGCGCTCCTTCTCCGTGGTCAGCGCCTTCATGATGGGCGGCTGGATGAGCGGGATGAGCGCCATGTACGAGTACGCGGCGATCGCGATGGGCGCCAGATAGTCGGGCGCCAGGATGCTCGTCAGCCAGATGGCTGTCGGGCCGTCCGCGCCGCCGATGATGCCGATGGAAGCCGCCACGTTTGCGGGGAACTTCAGGATGAGCGCCATCAGGAACGCGGTGAAGATGCCGAACTGCGCCGCTGCGCCGAGCAGCAGCGATTTGGGGTTCGCGAGCAGCGGGCCGAAGTCCGTCATCGCGCCGACGCCCAGGAAGATGAGCGACGGATACAGGCCGATCTTGACGCCGATGTACAGGATGTCGAGCAGGCCTCCTTCATGGATGACCTCGCCCAGTCCCATGGCGCCTTCGATGTAGGCGTCCCACAGTTCGGGATGATACAGACCGCTTCCGGGCAGATTCGTCAGCAGCATGCCGAAGGCGATGCCGACCAGAAGCAGCGGTTCGTATTTTTTATGGATGCCCATGTAGAGCAAAATGCAGGCCAGGACGATCATGACCACCTGGCGCACGTCGGTCAGAAGCATAAAGCCGGACGTGCTCCAGAGCCTGCCTAAGATTGCAGATATTCCACCCATAGGCTCACCTCTAGATGACCATCAGCACGTCGCCGGTGACGACGGTGGCACCCTTTTCCTTCGCGATCTGCTTGACAGTGCCGTCGGAAGGTGCCGCGATCTCGTTCTCCATCTTCATGGCTTCGATGATCATCAGCACGTCGCCGGCCTTGACCGCGTCGCCTACCGCCACGTTCACCTTCAGCACGGTGCCGGGCAGCGGGGACTTGACCTGGTTGCCCGGGGTCACGGGCAGAGGAATGGCAGAGTGTACCGTCTGCGGCGTCTGCTCCGCAGCAGGGACAGGCGCGGATACCGCAGGAGGCACGGGCGCCTTTGCTTCATATTCGTCGAGGAGCATGGCCTTGCCCTCTTCCACTTCCACTTCATAGACCTTTTTTCCAAGGCTCACTTTATATTTCATTGCTGCCTCCGTTCTCCGCGTCTACACGCCTGATGGAGAGAAATCTCAGTTCGTTCAGGGGTTTGCCCATGGCGTCCGCCACGATGGCCATCACCATAGCGGCGTCCTTCTCAGGGGTATCGTACAGTTTGACCCCTCCGGCGCTTCCGGGCGCTTCGGGAAAACCGAATTCGACGATCTCCTGCGTCTGCGGCGGTTCTGCCGCCCGCACGGGGGCCGGCGCTTCCGCTTTCGGCGTCGTAAACCGGTACAGCAGAACGACGATCACCATGAGCATCGTCAGCGCCGCAAATACGACGGCGATGCCCAGCAGCGAGTAAACCACTCCTGTTCCAATGCTCATTCGTCTATCCTTTCTATGCTGTAGCTGCACATATTCTGTTCTTTGGCTTCGCGCTCTTCGAAGAATTTCTCGGCGACCGCAGGGAACGCGATGTAGCTGAGCACGTCTTCTTCGCAGTGGGCTTTGCTGCCCAGATAGGCTTCCGCCTTCGCGAACGCTTCTTCGTCAAGCGGGGTCACGACGGGTTCTTCTCCGTTCAGGACCTTCGCGCGTACTTCGGGATCGATGGGCGCGGGGGTCTTGCCGTATTCGCCGCGGCAGTACGCCTTGATCTCCTTGGAGACCGTCTTGTAGCGTTCGCCGTTGATGACGTTCAGCACGGCCTGGGATCCGACGAGCTGCGACGTCGGCGTGACGAGAGGCGGATACCCCATGTCTTTACGCACGAGCGGCGTCTCCTTCAGCGCTTCCTGGAACTTGTCTTCCTGGCCGAGGCCCTTCAGCTGCGACAGCAGATTGGAGATCATGCCGCCGGGCATCTGATAAGTCAGGCACTGCGTGTCTGTCGTGAGGGAGATCGGATTGAGGATGCCCTCTTCGAGGAAGTCCGCGCGCACCTTCTTGAAGTAGTCCGCGATCTCGAGCAGGATCTGTCCGTCGAGGCCTGCGTCCATGCCCATTTCCTTCAGGGCATAGTACAGCGTTTCGGTGGCGGGCTGCGACGTGCCGCCGGACAGCGGCGAGATGGCGGTATCCAGCACGTCCGCGCCGGCTTCGGCGGCCTTCAGGCAGGACAGGAAAGCCATGCCCGCGGTGCAGTGCGTATGGATGATGACCGGCAGGTCCAGCGCGTCTTTCAGCGCGGCTGTCAGTTCGTAGGCGTTCTCCGGGGTCATGATGCCGGCCATGTCCTTGATGCAGATCGACTTTGCGCCCATCGCTGCCATTTCCTTGGCGAGCTTGACGTACGCTTCGCGCGTGTGCACAGGGCTGGTCGTATAGGAGATGGCGCCTGATGCGTGAGCTCCGCATTCCACGGTCTCTTCGATGGCGACCCGCAGGTTGTCGACGTCGTTCAGGGCATCGAAGATACGGATGATGTCGATGCCGTTGCGCACAGCTGCGCGCACGAAGCGGCGCACGACGTCGTTGGGATAATGCGCATAACCCAAGATGTTCTGGCCTCTCAGCAGCATCTGCAGTTTCGTGTTCGGCATAGCCTTGCGGATCTTGCGGAGTCTCTCCCAGGGATCTTCGCCGAGGTAGCGCAGGCAGACGTCGAACGTCGCGCCGCCCCACATCTCAGCGGAGTAATAGCCGGCCTGGTCGATCTTGGGCAGGATCGCCTCGAATTTGCTGTAAGGCATCCTGGTCGCTACGAGCGACTGCTGGGCGTCCCGCAGGACGGTTTCTGTGAATCGGATCATAGGCGTTTCTCCTTATGTTATGAAAAGGGTACGATTGTCTCAGGACAATTGATGCAGTGTCTGCGGTATTCGGCCTCGTCCAGCCTGCAGCCTGCCGCAAACGCGTCGATGAGGGAGGTGAGTTCTTCGATCAGGATGGATTCCAGCTCCTGCAGCGAGGCCGGATCGCCGGCCTTTTCGCAGAAGTCCTTCAGGGACCCGGGTGGATACTCCGGCGCATCGTCCGGCTGCGGCACGTCCGTACAGACGTTGATGCCGGCGCCGATGACGGCGGAGAACTTTTCGCCTTCGCTCAGGCTTTCGCACAGGATGCCGCAGATCTTCTTTCCATCCAGAAGCAGGTCGTTCGGGTATTTGATCTGACAGGCAAGTCCGTACGTGCGGAGTATGGAGCGGCGGGCCGCCAGGGCCGCCGCGGGGGTCAGGGCGAGAACGTCCGCTCCCGGGGTGAGCCGGTCCGTCAGAACGGACAGATACAGGCCTCCCTCCGGGGAGTCGAAACTCTTTCCGAGGCGTCCTCTTCCGCCGGTCTGCGTCTTGGCAACGACGGCGGCTTCTGAAACGCCTTCCCGCGCGAGCGAAATTGCTTTCGTATTGGTGGAATCCAGTGTGTCGAAACGAAAAACACTTCCCATGTTAATTAGTATAACAGAAAAAGCAAAGCTTGATAAGGAAATAACAGACGAAAAACCACAATAATTAAGGGACGGAGGAATTCCTCCGTCCCTATGTGTCAAACCACCTGGAACAGCCAGAACTTCAGGTATTCCGTCTCCGGAACGCCCCAGAGGATGGGATGGTCGGGCGCCTGGCGCCTTTCCTCGATCTGACGCAAGCTGACCCCTGCGTCCGCTGCCGACTCTTTCAGCATCTTTTCGAACATCTGCGGGCCCATGAAGTGCGAACAGCTGCAGGTGGCGAGGTAACCGCCCCGCGGCAGCAGTTTCATGGCCTTCAGATTAATCTCCTTGTAGCCGCGGTATGCTGCTTTCGCAGTTTCGCGGCTCTTTGTAAACGCCGGTGGATCCAGAATGATGAAATCGAACGGATGCTTCCCGGAAGGGATGCCCTCCGGCCGCTTGCCGTCCGCCAGATCCGTCAGCAGGTCGAACACGTCGGCGCAGATGACGTCCATGCGTTCTTCCAGTCCGTTCAAGGCGATATTCTTACGGGTCTGCTCACAGGCATCCGCGGAGATATCCACAGAGAATACCTTCTGCGCACCTGCCGCCGCGCAGTTCATGCCGAACGCGCCGGTGTGGGTAAAGCAATCGAGCACGGTCTTGCCCATTGCGAGACAGGCCGCCGCCTGCCGGTTGTATTTCTGGTCCAGGAAGAAGCCGGTCTTCTGTCCGTTCACGAAATCCACGTCGTAGCGAAGGCCGTTTTCAACGATCGTCACGTGGCCGTCGCCCGGATCGCCGAACGCACAGCCTTTGCCGGTCTGCATACCCTCTTTCACCCGCAGCGGAGATTCGTTGCGCTCGTAGATGCAGCGCACCTGAACGCCGTATTCCGCCAGCACCTCGCACAGCAGCCGGTACAGCAGGTCTTTGCGCGCCTCGATGCCCAGGCTGAGCACTTCGGTCACGAGCACGTCTTCGAAACGGTCCACGGTAAAGCCCGGGAAGCTGTCCGCCTCGCCGAAGATGAGCCGGCAGCAGCGGAAATCCTCCTCGCCCATCACGGTGCGGCGATAACCGACTGCATGCTCGACGCGCCTTCTCCAGAAAGCCTCGTCGAAGCGGTCATTCGTGTTGCGCGAGATGATGCGCACGCGGATCTTGGAGGCGTCGTTGAGAAAGCCTGCCCCCATCCAGCGGTCCTTTTCGGTATAGACGTCGACGATGTCGCCGTTCGCATAAGGTTCTGCCGGCCCGCGCGTCTCTTCGCCGTAGACCCAAGGATGGCCAGAGCGCAATGCTCTGGCCGCCTTTTCGTTGCAGATCACTTTCGGATAGTCTCTCATATTTTCGCTTAGAACGCCCAGTTGCCGCCGCGGAAGATCGCGACCGTGCGGCCGTCCCGGCATACAGCATCAATGGACAGATCGGGCGTGCCGATCATGAAGTCCTCGTGCACCATGGAATCGTTGACCCCCAGCGCGTGCACCTTATCCAGGCCCATCTCCAGGCCGCCTTCGATGCAGTCGGGGAAGCCGAAGCCCAGCGCCAGATGGCAGGCCGCGTTCTCGTCGAACAGCGTGTTGTAGAACAGGATGCCGCTCTGCGAGATCGGGGAATCGTACGGCACGAGCGCGCATTCGCCCAGATAGGCGGCACCCTCGTCCATGTTGATGAGCTCGGTCAGCAGATCGTTGTTCTTTTCGGCGTGCCATTCGACCGCCTTGCCCTCGTGGAAGCGGATCCAGAAATCCTCGATCAGGATGCCGTTGTAGCACAGCGGTTTGCTGGCGTAGACGATACCCTCCGCGGTGCTGCGGTCCGGAGAAATGAAGCACTCTTCCGATGGCATGTTCGGATTGAACTCGATACCCTGGCGGCTGATCTCACTGCCGCCGGCAAAGCGCCCATCGGGGATCATGCCGACGGTAAAGTCCGTGCCGTTGCCTGCTTTGTAGACGAGCTTTTCGACGCCGAGCCCGTTCAGATAGGCGCAGCGCTCGCGCAGGTCGCGGTTGTGATCCTGCCAGGCCTTGACGGGGTCATCCGTTGCGCGGGCAGCCTTCAGGATCTCCTCCCACAGCTTTTCCACGGCCTGATTCGTCCTCAATTCGGGGAACAGCTTCTTCGCCCACTTCTTGCCCGGGATGGCGACGATAGTCCACTGGTGACCGCCCTCGATCTTGTCGCGGTACGGCTTGATCACCTTGCGGGAACTCTGCATGGCCTTGGCCATCTTTGCCGTGTTGACACCCTTCAGGCCATCCGGGTCGTCGCCCCACAGATAGATGCGGCAGAACGGCAGGTTTTCGGTATAGTGCTTCCAGCGCGTTTCGATATAGTCGGGCACGGTGCCCAGCGTCTTGACCGTCTCATAGCGGAAGGCCAGCTTGTCAAGCGGCTGGTACTCCCAGTCCACGACGACTTTCTTGGCCTTCAGACGGTAACATTCCTCCGCGACCATGGCTGTGAATTCAGGAAATTCGAGACTGGAGCGGATATAGACCTCCTGTCCTTTCTGCACGTTGGCGCCCATACGGGCGATGAGCTTTGCGTATTCGCGTAAAACTGATTTCTTCATATGGATGAACCTCTTTTGTTAAATATCTTCTGCCCTATTGTAGCAGAAAACCGCCCCAAAAGGAGCGGTTTTCGAGTCTTTCTTTTTGTGTTTACCCGGCTTTATTTGTCGAGTGCAACGTGCAGGAAGGTCACGATCTGGCCTCTGGTGCAGGGGTCATCCGAGCCAAAGCTCGTAGCAGACTTGCCTGCCGTGATGCCGTTCGCATATGCCCAGGCAACAGCCTTTGCATAGTAAGCATCTGCGGGGACATCCTCGAATGGAACATCGCTTTCGACTTCAGGTTTGCCCTGAGAGATCCACAGCATCATGATGAACTGTGCTCTGGTAACGGTGTCATCCGGGCTGAATTCGTTGTCACCCGTGCCATTTGTAATATCCTGTTCGACAGCCCAGGCTACAGCTTCTTCATAGTATGCATTGTCCTTGACATCCGTAAAGCCGGTTTCCCCTTCTGCTTCCGGTGCGCCGTTCGCTGCCCACAGCATCGTGACGACCTGTGCCCTGGTGCAACCCTGATCCGGACCGAATTCGTTCTCGGAAACGCCAGCGGTAATGCCCTTTTCAACAGCATAGCCAACTGCTTCAGCATAGTAATCGGTGGGATAGACGTCATCGAACTTTTCTGCAGCTTCTGCTGCGGCCTTAGTGACTTCGACCTCGACCGTTTCGCCGGTCTCAGGATCTTCCACTTCGACCGTTACCGGCTCCTGCAGAGGATCGTCTACCGGCTGTTCAGCTGGTTCTTCAGGATCTGTTACGGGGTCTTCCGAACCCGGAGTGCTGCCGCCGTTGCCGCCTCCGCTGTTGCCGTTATTGCCGGGATCGGGCTCGGTATTCTGTGGAAGGACGAGATCGATTGCAACAGGCCACTCCTGATCATTTGTATTATTGGTATAATGGTATGTGGTCTTGACTTCCAGGTAATCGCTCGTATTGTTTGCAAGATGGATTTCAACATACTTTCCGCCATCTCCGATTACAAAGGAGGCATTATTACTCGAGTTCTCGGATGCGTCCGTGAAAATGAGGTTAGCGTCTGTAGAAACGATATATGCAGTTTCTGATTCAGCCGGATTCCATTCTGCCAAGAAGTTAGCTTCTGTAGCTTCCGGTTTAGAATACAGGCCCACATACGGAAGTCCTGATGTGATTTTAATCGAGTAATTTCCATAACTGATCGTACCGGTTCCAAAATCGGTGCATTTTACAATGACCATTCCGGAATCATCCTGAGTCAATTCGATGAACGGATCTGAAACTGTAAGATCGGATGCACTCAGTCTGGTCAAATCACCGTTTTCGTCGCGGAACAGGAATTCGCGGATGATGTTGTACATGATGTCGTTATATGCGTCGCGATAGATCTCCCCATCCGGATCAGCGACCCACTGGCCATTGACTAAATCAGGCTGGCGCCAGACAAGACCGGGGCTCATATCATAAATGGCAATATCCATCGAATCCGAATAAGTGTCGCCCCAGGGAGTCGTAACATCATATCTGAGTTCAAGAGCGAATCTACCCGGCTCTACGAGATCTTGCAGTTCAATCGTTGCACAGGTCTGATCGCTGCTCAGTGTGATCGCCACCTGATTGTCGCTCATATTTCTAACGTTCGATAATGTTTTTCCATCTCGGGCGATTTGATAAATGGTATTATTATCCCCTTTATATACCCAATCACCTAATAAATAGTTACCCTCAGTCGCAGACGAATCCGTGTAAGGTCCCACATCGGGAAGCTCGGAAACGACCTGAATGCTATAGCCTTGGTAGCTTAGTGTTCCCCCGCCGAACTTCGAGAAAGTCATGCTTACAAAATCATCCTGGATATCTTCCACTTCAAAGCAATCGCCGGATTTTACCAGATCACTGCAATGAAGTTCTGTCAAATTACCACTATCATCGCGGAAGAAGAACTGCCTGCATTGCTGGTAACGCGGATATCCATGGATAGTCGTTTGCAACCGCTCGTCTGTATCCGGAGTCAATACGAGTTCCCCCGTAGACCAATCACTTTTCGGCCAGCGCCAGTAGAGACCAGGCTGGCAGGCTGCGACGCCAATGCCCAGTTCCTCATAGTGAGTTCTGGATCCGTCTGTCCAATTATAACTGACCTCGAAATATCCATCGCCCTCAATTTGATCCATCGTAACGGTCGCATAAGGTTCGCTTCCGTCAAATGAAAGAGAAACATGACAATTATCCTGCTCTCTTAATTTCACGTTTGACAATGTAACACCGTTCTCCGGAACGAGATAAATAGTTTTGTTTGTCCCTTTATATATCCATGGATTCACAAAGGTTTCCTGAGATACCGTTGTGTTTGTATAGAAACCGACTGTGGGTAAAACAGATTTTATGACGATATCTTTGTTGTTATAACTGATCTTTCCTTGACCGAAATCGAATGTGCGAACCCGGGTAAATCCATTCCCCATGTCGTTCATTTCAAAGAAACTATCATTAGTAGAAGTAAGATCGCTGCAATTGATGGCTTCTTTGTTTCCATTTTCGTCGAGATAGATGAATTGTCCATACTGTGCGCCGTATGGGGTCCCCGTTATATCGTGCTCCAAATAACCATTCGGATCCGGCGTAAAAACTGGTTTATCGCCGGACCAGTCTTCATCCGCAGGCCAGCGCCAATACAATCCTGGAACCATAACATCAAGGTCAAGATAATGATTATAAAACGGTGTTCCTGATGGACGTATGCCATCGTATTCAACTTCGATGAACGAATCTGAGGTATCTAACACCGTGATCGTAGCGTAAGTATCACCATTGGCAGGATCGAAGGAAATGTCAATAGAACAACCATCTCCTGTTGGCCGGACATCGGTTAATTGCCAATCGGTATCCGGGATAAGGTAGATTGGATTCTTGCTATCATCATAAACACTTAAATAGTTCGCTTCCGTTGCGGCTGTATTCCCATAGAACCAAACCTCAGGAATAACAGAATAAATCCTTATTGGATGAGCAGAATCCTCATCATATATGATGTAACCATCTTTTCCAAAAGCACCACGCGGAATCTCCACTTCGAAGAATCCTGTTTGTACCTCACGGATCTCGAAATAGTTACCATAACTGCTTATTTTGTTTGGATCAATTGGAACAGACTGTCCGCCCTGGATATAAACAAGTTCTGCAGTCAGAGTCCCTGGAGAGCCTGGAATTGGATCTGTTTCCAAGGGATCAGTAGACTGAATCCAGACCAACTTGCCTGAACTCCAGTCTTCGTCCGGCCAACACCAATAAAAGCCATCTGCATATGTCGAATAACTACTCGGATTCTCGGCAAATACTGTCGCCGGGAGCATCGTTAGCACTAAGCAGAGGCATAGCACGATTGAATAAACCTTTTTCATCATTGATTATCCTCCTTACAAGGTAACCCCAACCCTTTTAATTCATTATAGTCGGTCAGAGAATATCAATCTATATGCATTTTGCATAGAAACAAAAACCGCCCATTCTAAGGCGGTTTTTCTGTATGTCAGATATAAATACGCTATTTCACCGTCACACCCGTGATGTGCGGCGTCAGACCGTCGAACCAGCAGCAGAAGCCCTCGAGGTCGACAATGTCGCCCTTCTTCAGCTTCGTCACGGCCTCGTAGACGTCTGTGCCCGAGCCGGTCAGATCGGATTCGACCATGAACGTAAACACCTGGCCGTCCTTGCCGACCTGGAAGTACAGGTCGTCGCCGTGCGAGCCGTCGCCGGCCCAGTTGTACAGGGCTTCGCTCACGACTTCCATATCGCTGAACAGCACGTAGCGGTTCTGATACTTGATCATTTCGTCGGTATCCAGGATCGCGGTCACGTCGATGGGAGGTGCGATGTACTCGAGTTCGTCGCCGAATTCGAATGCCGCCGCGGTGATCTTCACCTCGCCGTATTCCTCAGTCTTCTTGCCGGTCACCTTGATCTTTCTGCCCGGAGTCAGCGCGTCCGCGTCTTCTTCCGTGCACAGCATGTTCTCGACGTAGTAGGCGCCGTCGAGATCCTGGAGGTAGACGCTCACCTGGTTATCCCACCAGGACTGGGCCGCCTGCACGTAGCCCTCGACCGTCACTTCGCCGTCGACGGGCACGGACACGTACTGTTCGTAGGTCATGACGCCTTCGCTCTTGGCGCTGTAATCAGGGGGTTCCGGTTCGGGTTCCGGCGCAGGACCCGATGAACACGCCGCAAGAGCAAATACCATGGCCAGGGCCAGCAGAACTGCACAAATCTTTTTCATTTCGTTTCCTCCTAATGCGTGCCAACCAGCGACAGCATATCGGCCAGATACCAGCCGGGTTCTGCGATGGCGGGGTCCGTGATGTTGACGAAATACATGCGGTTATCGAATACGTCGATCCGCTGCTGGCCCGCCACACGCATCACCTTCTCGAAGTAGACGTCGCAGGACAGCAGGTTGTCATTGTATTGGATGAAATTGCTGACGCTTTCCTTGTCCCAGGCCGTGATCACGTGGTTGCTGACGAACGTGACGTCCACGGAAGACGCCCATCTGTCCGCCAGATCGTACAGGTTGGAACCTTCCAGCAGTTTGCATTCGCGCACGACGGTATAGAAGCCGTGCCAGCTGCCTGCCACGTCGTCGGTCATGAACTGCGACCACAGTTCGCCGATGTACAGCGGATCTGCGATGGCGCTCATGGCGGTTTCCGCTTCCGGCGTTTCCGCAAAGTTCGCAGGGATATCGTACACGCCGGGTGCGGTCTGCACAGCCATCACTTCGGTTCCGACGTTGTTGTAAGCGGAGACCTTCAATTCCGCCGCAAGGCCCGTGAAGTCGTACTGCCTGCCGGCAGGCACTTCCGCAAACGGCGCCACGTATTCGAATTCAGGCAGAGCCGATTCGACGTATGGAACGCTGTCCGAAACGGGTTCGCCGTCCATAAGCAGCGTAAAGCCTTCGGGGATCGAAACGGTATAGGACAGCAGCCCGTCTTCGCCCAACTGCAGGGGCACAGAAACGTCGCGGTCCGGATCGAGAAGCACGACAGACGTCACGTCCCACTTGGAAATGTTCATGATCATCAGCTTCGTCATCTTTTCCGCCTCGTGCAGCGTGACCCGCAGGAAGGGCTTGCCGTTCGCGGTGACGTTCACGACGGGGTCCATGCTGCCGATGTGCGCCGGGTCTTCTTCACAGACGATCTGCGCCGCGTCGCCGTCCTTCATGGACTTCACGATGCTGTAGAAACGATCCTTTGCCGCGGTCAGCTGGCCCGCCGGGCCGTTGAATGCATGCGCCTCGAGGAACTGTCCGATGCCGCCGTCCGTTTCGGACGCTTTACCGAGCGCCTCGGCCACATACGGCACGGGTTCCTGGTTCTCGTAATCGACCATGATGCCCTTCACGTAGAAATGCAGCCCCGCGAGGAGGGCGAGGATCACGAGCACGTAAACGAGATAGATTCTCCAGAATTTGCTCTTCATTCGTTGCCTCCTTCCTGCGCCGGCCCTACGAGGAACGAAGTCGGCAGCCTCCAGGAGGAGTTCGCGTAGTACAGCGTTACGCTGGTCATCAGATATTCGTTGTTATAGTACAGGGACGAGGAACTGCCGCCGTCCAGGTTGGCTGCATTGACCGCGCCGTACTGCATCATGACGTTGATCAGGTCCTGCGCCGTCGCGCCGAGGTGGCCGCTTGCGCCGCGCCCGTCGGTGACCAACAGCAGGATCGCGCCGTCCGCCCGCTGGCCGATGACGGTCCTCGGGTTGGCGCCGGAACCTGCGCCGTTCAGCTGCCGCGGTTCTCCGTTGATGATGAGCGGCACGAAGTGGTTGTTCGCGTCGGTCGCTTCGTCCTGGAAGGCCACGGCGTCGCGGATGCCCTGCTCTTCCACAAAATCCTTGAACTGCTTCGTCGACCATCCGGAGATGGGTTCGATGCGCAGGATGTTCTTATTGTCGAGGCCGATCATGTACAGGCCGGTCCAGCCGCTCGGGTCGTTCAGCAGGATCTCTCCCTTCGAGACGCAGACGCCGTAGGGCCTTCCGCCTTTGTTCATGTCCGCGGCGTACAGGCCGCCGTTGACCCCGCCGATGGCGCCGTGCATCGTGACGAGCTGGTCGAGCTCCTTGCCGTATTCGCCCCAGGGATACGTCGTACCGACGAAGACCTGCGAGGGATCCGCGACGATCATGAGCGTGCCGAAAAAGCTGCGGCCGTTCACCTGCACGATCTCGACGCCGTTCTCGTCGAAGTTGCCCTGCACGGGCTCGTCCGTTGCAATCAGATCTTCGTTGATGTCCGTCTCCATTTCCGCCATGGACGTGCGGCTGACGATCTCATTGATCTCGTCCTCCGACAGGAACATGGTGGCGAGGAACTTCAGGTTGCCGGATTCCAGCACCGTCGTGACGAACGTGTCGCGCGCGGACGGGGACGGCCCGTGGATGATGGACGCCACGATGACGACAAGCGCCAGCGCGACGGCTGCCACGGTCGTGAGCAGCACTAAAAGGATGCGGCCGATGATCTTGCCGGCGCCGAGGTGTCCGGCAGCCCTTTCCGGCTTTTCGCGCACCGGTTTCTCACAGACCTGTCTTTCCGTCTTAGGCGCTGTTTCCTTCGGCGCGCCTTTGCGTTTCTGCTCTTCTTCCAGCTTACGCTTGGCAACGCGGCCGATCAGCACCTGTTCTTTGGAGCGCAGCAAAGCCTGCATGTCCTCTTCAGAGACGCTGCCGGTTTTCGAAAGCTGTTCGGGTGATTCTTCTTGTATCTTGCGGAACTGGTCACCGTAGACGGCGGTGAAGCTCAGATCCCTTTCTTTTTCGTCCAATCCTTTATCCTTTCATCTCCCAGTTCCAGGAGTCGCGGCACATGTCTTCGACGGTCTTCTCGGTGTGCCAGTGCAGCACTTCTTCCGCCTTTGTTGCGTCCGCATAGAATTCTGCGATGTCTCCCGCGCGGCGCGGCGCGATGACGTAGGGCACGTCGATGTTGTTGACCCTCTTGAACGTCTCCACCAGCTGCAGCACGCTCGTGCCCTTGCCGCTGCCCAGATTGAAGACTTCCGTCCCGGCATGGTCTTTCGCGTACTGATACGCCGCCAGGTGCCCCTTCGCCAGATCCACAACGTGGATGTAGTCGCGCACGCCGGTACCATCCACGGTCGGGTAATCGTTGCCGTACACGTTCAGATGCGGCAGTTCGCCCTTCGCGACCCTTGTGATGTAGGGCATCAGGTTGTTCGGGATGCCCGAAGGGTCATCGCCCAACAGACCGCTTTCGTGCGCTCCGATGGGGTTGAAATAGCGCAGCAGCGAAACGGACAGGGACGGATCCGCCTTTGCGGCGTCCATCAGGATCTGTTCGTTCATGAACTTGCTCCAGCCGTAGGGATTCGTGCAGTCGCCGGTCTGCATGGTCTCGACGTAGGGGATCGGGTTGTTCTCGCCGTACACCGTCGCCGAGGAGCTGAACACAAAGACTTTGCAGCCGTGACGCCTCATGGCATCCAGCAGCGTCAGCGTGGACAGCAGGTTGTTGCGGTAGTATTCGACGGGCTTTTCCACAGATTCGCCCACGGCCTTAAAGCCCGCAAAGTGGATGACGCCTTCTATGTCGTATTGCGAGAAGATCGCTTCGACTGCTTCCGCATCGCACATGTCCGCGCACACGAAAGCCGGCCGCACGCCCGTGATCGTTTCGATGCGGTCCACGACGTCCGCGGTGCTGTTGGAGAGGTCATCCGCGATGACGGTCTCCAGCCCCGCCTGTATGAATTCGACGGCGGTATGCGAGCCGATAAAGCCCGTGCCGCCCGTTAACAACAAAGCCATACGTTAAGGTAATTTGATTCCGTACTGATCCAGGATATACGTGTCGATCTCCATGCGCACGGTCAGCAGGTCGTTGATGATGTGGCAGATCGCGAGGTCGCCCTTCAGCGACAGCAGCTTGCCGCCGTCGTATTCGCCCAGATCCGTGTATTCGAGCAGGAAGTCGAGCATGTGGTTCGCGGCCTTCTTGGCAGAAGCCATCAGGTCCGGATCGCTCTGGATCGTGGAGAAACGCAGGCCGCCCTTATGCAGCAGGCAGGGCGTCGGCAGATGCCAGCCCTTGACGACGGAGACGCGCACCGTCGCTTTGCCCGCGGATTCGAGACCGCAGATCATGGATTCGCCGTCGCCCATCAGCGCGTGCATATCGCCCATGGAGAGCAGCGCGCCGGGTACGTTCACCGGCAGATACAGCGTAGATCCTTCCACGATCTTGTTGCAGTCCATGTTGCCGCCGTGATCGCCGGGCAGCTCGGTGGACCATTTGCCGGGCGTCTCGTTTTCCCACACGCCGGGCAGACTGCCGGGGACGGGCGCCGTGCCGATGACCCCGATCATCGTATCGATCGGGAATTCCAGCTTATCGTTGAACTTGACGGTATCGCCGGATACGTCGAACTCTCTGACGACCCTTTCCTTGACCCCGGGTCTCTGGTAGAACGCGCCGCCGACGATCGACTGGCGCATGTAGCCCTTGCCGTTCAGTTTGATCTTCAGGATCTCGACCTTCAGCACATCGCCGGGCTCCGCGCCGTTCACGTACAGCGGGCCGGTCGCCGGGTTGTCGATGGTCAGTTCTTCGTGATCCACGGAACCGTCCGCACGCAGGCGGTCGTCGTAGCAGTTTCTGCAGTCGAATTCGATCGTGTCGCCGCTTTCGCAGAACGCGACCGGTTTATTATCGGGGCTGTGATCGCCCGTCACAAATTCTCTCGAGATCTTTAACATAGAGCTTTCGTCCTCCTATTTTGTCTATTATACCACAGCTGGCCCCATATGAGAATTATGCATATTTATTCAATGTTGTATAAATATGGCCTTTACGATATACTGAAAGCAGCGAAAGGAGCACTCCCATGATCCGGAAAAGAATCGATCTGATCGGCGCCAAGCTCGACCAGGGCGCCTCCAAGCGCGGGGTCTGCATCGGCCCCGAAGCCATCCGCTTCGCCGGCATCTGCAAAGGCATCGAAGCGCTTGGTTATGAACTCAACGACAAAGGCAATCTCGTTCAGCTCGACACCGGCCGCACCAGCGAAAAGCTGCGCAACTACGACCAGGTGATCGACATGAACCGCCGCCTGTACGAAAGTACGAAACAGAGCTTCGAAGAAGGCGCGTTCCCCGTCATGCTCGGCGGAGACCACTCCGCGGCAGCAGGCACGGTGAGCGCCGTATCGAAGGCACACAACGGCAACATCGGCATCATCTGGGTGGACGCCCACGGCGACTGGAACAACGACGAATCCACTGAGAGCGGCAACATGCACGGCATGCCCTTTTCCGCCCTGTGCGGCTGGGGCCCGGACTGCATGGTCGATTACGGCCAGAGCCCCGCTTACGTGGACCCGAAACACTGTGTGCAGATCGCGGGCCGCGACATCGACATGGAGGAAAGAAAGCGCATGAAGGCAGCCGGAGTGAACGTGTTCTCCATCGACGTCATCGACCGGCTCGGCATGGAGGAAGTCGTCCGCCGCGCCATCGCGATCGCGAGCGACGGCACCGACGGTTTCCATGTTTCCTTCGACATCGACAGCCTGTCGCCTGAATTTGCGCCGGGCACCGGCACCCTCGTCCACGACGGACTCACCGCCCGCGAAGCGTTCCTGTGCATGGAGATGTTCGCCGAATGCGGCAAAGTGCTCGGTCTGGACATGGTCGAAGTCAACCCCATCCTCGACGAGAAGAACCGCACGGCCACGATGGCCAGCGAGCTCGTGCTCTCCTGCCTGGGAAAGACAGTCTTCTAGAATCAAGGCAAACAAAAAGCAGACGCGCGCAAGCACGTCTGCTTTTCGCATGCTCTTCTTACAGCAGTTTCTCCACTTCGCTGGCCGGCAGCACTTCGATGCCGTTGGCTTTCAGCACGCGCACTGTCCAGCCGTCGCCTTCGACGAGGCCGCCGTCGAATTTGCCGTTGTGGATGACCCCGCAGCCGCACGACGGGCTTCTGTCCTGCATCAACGCTTTCGTGATGGCATGGCCTTTCGCGATGCTCAGGGTCAGTTCGGCGCCGTAATCGTATTCGTACGTCACGTCCCTGCCGCTCTTCGTCAGCACGCGGCCGAGGAAGATCTCGGACGGTTCGCGCGGCGTTTCGAGTCCGCCCAGTTCCTCCGGGCAGACGCCGATCAGGTTGTATTTATCCTCGAGTTCTTCGAGGCACTCCATCTTCTTGCAGCTGCCGTCGTAGCGGCAAGGAATGCCTAAAAGGCAATTGGAAATCAATAATTTTTTCTTTCTCATTTTTTTAGTCTGATAGTTCACTACAGAAGAGACTGAGGAGCCGGACAAACTAAGCGAGGTCGTCTGCAAGCGCCGGAGCGAAGCGACAGAGCGGGCCGAGCGTGTTTGTCCGGGCCGAAGGCTCCGGTGCTAATTTACGTTATAAAACTGCAATACCCGCAGCGGCAGCGCATGCTCCGCCCCGTCGTCCCACGGCTCGACCAGCACGTCCCAATCGTTCTGCACGATCAGTCCTTCCTTATCTTCGATGTGTACGCGAAGCACGGTCGCGTTGTTCTTTTCGTCTTTTCCCAGCAGCACGATCGAAGACGTGACCCCGATGCTAAGACCGTCCACGTCGATCAGGTCCGACTTGGGATTGCCGGAAATGCCGTACACGTCCTCAAGCTTCGGGGCAGCGTCCCCCGCCTCGTAGCCGGGCAGCAGCGCGGCAGCGTAATCCAGCGCATCCGGCTGGTGGATGTGCGTGATCTTGTTAAAGTCCGTCATGTTCTCGGGCGGCAGCGCCGTGATGCCCATGCCTGTGACCGTCCAGAAATCGTCCGCGGACGGTTCGTTCTCGTCGAACGTGTCGGGAAACGTCGCCTTGTAGGCGAGCATCTGCGCGATGGCGGGCAGTTCGAATTCGGCATCCGTCCAAAGCGGGTCGTCTTCCGGTACGGGAACAAGCCCCGCCTGTGCGTACAGATCGTCGGCAGCCGGTTCTTCCGCTTCAGCCTCCCCGTTTTCTTCCGCCTGCAACGCCGCCTGCGCATCCTGGATGGCCTGCACGGTCTCCGGATCCACCTTGGCTTTGCAGCCGGTCAGCGAAGCAGCCAGCGCGAGCGCCAGCAGAAGAGCTATGAACTTGTTTCTATTCTGCGCTGTATTCACAGTTTCCTCTAATATATGTCTTCTTGATCTCCACGTCCTTGATCGCGTCGGGATCGATCGTGAAAATATCCTCGTCAGTCACGACAAAGTCCGCGGATTTGCCGGCCTTGATGCTGCCGGCCCAATCTTCTCTCCAACCTGCGTAGGCCGCCTGCGTCGTGAACAGGCTGAGCGCCTGCTCGACCGTCAGGTTCTGTTCGGGCTGCCAGCCTCCCGGCGGATTCAGGTCGTTGCCCTTGCGGGTGACCGCGCAGTGGATGTTCTGCATAATATTCATATCTTCCACCGGGCAGTCGGAGCCGCCGCACGCGTGGATGCCCATATCGAACATGGTCTTCCAGCCGTAGCTCGTCGCGGCCTTCTCTTCGCCCACGCGGGTCACGAGGATCTTGTAGTCGTAATTCAGGAAGATGGGCTGGATGTAGCCGATCAGGTCCATCTCCTTCATCTTGTCGTACTGGTCGGGGTTCATGATCTGGCAGTGGATGATGCCGTCACGGCCTTTGCCCATGCCGGGGTTGTTCTTCCTCGCCTTTTCGATGGCTTCCATGACCATATCCATGCCCGCGTCGCCGATGGCGTGGATCGCGATCTGGCAGCCGTGCTTATACGCGTTGTCCACGAGGAAGTCGAGTTCGTCCTGTGTGAGCATGTTCACGCCTCTGTTGACTCCGTCGCCGTCCTTGTACGGCTCGCGCATAAACGCCGTGCGGGCGCCGAGCGCACCGTCGATCAGCACCTTGTACGGTCCGAGCGTGTATTTCTCGGTGTCCTGCCAGCCGGTACCGTAGCCGTTCGCGAAGAAGTCCGCCTGCCATTCGCGCACGGGCAGGTTGCACTGCTCGTATACGCGCATCTTCATTTTGCCCTCTTCGATCAGTTCGTGATAGGCCTGAATGACTTTTTTATAGTTGCCCGGCACGTCCTTGAAGTCGTCGGAGTGGATCTCCACGATGCCGCACTTCAGGGCCTTCGCCTGCGACAGCAGGATGAGCTCCTTGACGCCTTCCAGCGTCTCTTCGGGGATGGCGTCCAGAACGCAGGCGCGGGCGTTCTCGCGGAAGATGCCCAGCGGTCTTCCGGTCTCGTCGCGGTCGATGACGCCGCCTTCCACGTCGTCCGCCTGTTCGCTCATGCCCATGATCTCCAGAGCCGGCGTGTTGACGACGATGACGTGGCCGCAGGTCCTGGTAAAGGCCAGGGGAACGGTCGTCGAGATCTTATCGAGGTCGTCGCGGGTGATGAAGCGCTTTTCGTCGGAGAAGTTGTCCTGGTTCCAGCCGCGGCCGCGCACCCAGCGCCCCTCGGGGATATCGTGGGTCGCAAGGAAACTGCGGGAATATTCGATCAAGCCTTCGATCGACGTACATTCGTTGTGGTTCATGTCGCGGAGGATCAGGCCTTCGGACAGATTGTGCATATGCGTCTCGAAGAAACCGGGCAGGATGGTCTTGCCCTGCATGTCTTCCGCCTGGCAGGCGCCGACCATGCCGAAGATCTCTTCGTTCATGCCGACGGCCCGGAAGCAGCCGTCTTCCACCAGCATCGCCTGAGCGTGCATGGCGTCCTTTTCCATCGTGATGATATTCGCGTTATAATAAATTTTCCTCATGTTGCCTCCTAGCCTAGTGGCGAAATCCTGATAATAACAGTATAATTATTTTAATAGATTTTATGCTCTGAAACAAGGAGGAACCTATGGCAGCAGGGCCTGGCGGAATGGGCGGACGGGGTCCCGTCCATTTCATGACAGACGAGGAAAAGCAGCAGGTGCCGAAAGTCACAAAGGCACTGCTCCTGCGCATCGCATCATACCTCAAACCCTATAAATTCCAATTCTTTCTGGTGTTCGTCGCCATTCTGCTTTCGGCGGCGATCGGCCTTCTGCCCTCGATCATCACGGGGCGCATCGTCGACCAGGCACTCGTCGGCAAGAATCTGCAGCTGCTGGTCAAGCTGCTGATCGCAGCCTTCGCCACCATGACCCTCTCGCAGGTCATCGGCGTGCTCGAAAGCTACATCAACGCGTGGATCAGCTCGCGCATCATCTTCGATATGAAGAACCAGATGTACGCGCATCTGCAGAGCATGCCCCACAGCTTCTTCACGAGCGAGAAGCAGGGCGACATCATCACGCGCATGAACTCCGACATCGACGGCGTGTCGAACGTCATCTCCGGCACGCTGACGCAGGTCGTCTCCAACGTCGCGACCGTCGTCACCACCGTGATCGCGCTGTTCGCCATGAGCCCGAAGCTAGCGATCGTCGGCATCGCCATCGTGCCCCTGCTCGTGATCCCCACGAAAAAGGTGGGCGTCACGCGCTTCAAGCTGCTGAACGAAGCCCGTGCGAAATCCGACGAGATGAACCAGATGGTGGACGAGACCCTGTCGGTCTCCGGTTCGCTGCTGGTCAAGCTGTTCACGAAGGAAGAAGTCGAGTACCAGCGCTTCGTCAAGATCAACGAAGAAGTGACCCAGTACAACATCAAGGAGCAGCGCTCCGGCCAGTGGTTCCGCGTGATGATGGGCATGTTCACCCAGCTCGGCCCTCTGCTGATCTACTTCGCGGGCGGCTACCTCATCATCCGCCGCGGCGATCCGAACCTGACCGTCGGTATGATCACGGCGACCGTCGCCCTCATCAACCGGCTGTACCACCCGGTGCAGAGCCTGCTGAACATCCAGGTCGACTTCACACGGTCGCTGGCGCTGTTCACCCGCATCTTCGACTACTTCGACAAGACGAACAATATCAAGGACCCGCTGCTGGGCACCGCTCCGGACCTCTCGAATCCGTCCGTGGAATTCCAGCACGTGGCGTTCTCCTACGACCCCGGCAAGCAGATCTTAAAGGACATCAACTTCACCGTTCCCGGCGGCGCGATGTACGCGATCGTCGGGCGTTCGGGCAGCGGCAAATCCACCGTCGTGAACCTCATCCCGCGGCTGTACGACGTCGACAGCGGCCACGTGAAAGTCGCCGGGCAGGACGTGCGCTCCATCAAGCTGAAGATGCTGCGGCAGGCTGTCGGCATGGTGAGCCAGGAAAGTTACCTGTTCAACGGCACGATCAAAGAAAATCTGCTGTACGCCAAGCCCGACGCCACGATGGAAGAGATCGAGCACGCATGCAAGATCACGAACATCCACGAAATGATCGCGGGACTCGAAAAGGGCTACGACACCGAGGTCGGCAACCGCGGTCTGAAGCTCTCCGGCGGCGAAAAGCAGAGGATCTCGCTGGCGCGCGTCGTGCTGAAAGACCCGAAGATCCTCATCCTGGACGAAGCGACGTCCGCGCTGGACTCCATCTCCGAGAACGCCATCCAGGACGCGATGGACAAGGTGATGGAAGGCCGCACCTCTATCGTCATCGCGCACCGCCTGTCCACGATCCTGTCGGCAGACAAGATCCTCGTCATCGACGGCGGCGTGGTCGCCGAAGAAGGCAAGCACGAAGAGCTGCTGGCTGCCGGCGGCATCTACAAAGAACTGTACGAGACCCAGTTCTCGAAGGTGCTGGAAAAGGAATAGGGAGCATAAGAAAAACGCGGCCGCGAGGCCGCGTTTTTAACTTGTCGCGTAATACTTAATTTCCGGTCGTCTCGGTGTAATAGATGGGCTGCGGCCAATCCTTCATCAGGCACAACAGGCGGAGCGGATCGGACGCCTCTTTTTTAATGTCCGTGTTCCGGATCGCGGTCGCCTCTTCCGCCGTCAGCTTTATGTTGGTTCCGTTCGCAAACTGGAATTCCACCCACCCGAGGTTATCGACGCAGGCCAGCAGTACGGCAGCATCGCGCAGCACTTCCTGACGGATCACAGCCAGTTCCTGGCTGGTGAAATCCTTCTCGGAATAGAAGGTCCAGCCGTAAGGCTCTTCCGCTGTGGACAGTTCGTTTTCGTAGGAGCCGATCGTCTCTTGGATGCCCAGCGCTCTCGCCAGCGCACCATTGGCAGGCATGTCGCCCACGTAAGCGTGGCGGGCATTGTACACGTCGGAGACCTGTTCGTCGATCAGCACGCCCTGATACCATACGAGACGGTCTCCCATCCGGATCTCCTGCACATTGCCATAGCCTTCTCCCTGCGCTACGAAATCGAACTCGTTGTCCTTGCCGTCCTTCTTTGCTGCCCGGTAAGCGATCTCCAGCACGCCGTCCTCCTTCAGCAGCATATCTGCGTGGGTCACGCCGAGGCTCTTGTCCTTGAAGTTGCCGGCAACTGCCACCGTGTCGCCGCTCACGACGACTCTCGTGATGTTGACCGCGGACGGATCCATCATATTTCCGATCCGGTGCACCTTAATCCAGGCGCCTGCGCAGAACACGAATGCGGCGGCTACGATGCCTGCGATCACGCGCTTCCACGTGCCGGTGCGCACCTTCTTCAGATAGTCGATCTCCTTCGGTTCCGCCCTGTTCTCCTCTGCAGCGGGTCCCCCTTCCCCCTGCATGGCGGCCAGTGCCTTGCGGCAGTCCTCGCAGCCTTCCAGGTGCTGTTCGATGGCCCTGTTCGTCTCTTCGCTCGTCAGTTTATCGATGTAGCTCGGCAGCAGATCTCTCACTACCGCACATGTCAGATCATTCTTCATCGTCTCTTACCTTCCCCTTTAATTTCTCTTTTCCTCTGTAAAACGTTACTCTTGCCCAGTTCTCGCTCTGCCCTAAGACGTCCGCGATCTCCTTGAAGGACAGGCCTCCGAGGAGCCTTAAGTACAGCACTTCGCGGGCAGGTTCCGGGCTTTCGTGGATCGCCGCGTACAATCGTTTTTTTCGCTCCGTCGCCAGCGTTTCCTCTTCGGGTGAAGGCGCAGTCCCGCTGTGCGGCTCGATGCCGCTCTCCGCCAGCTCATCTAAACTGTCCTGCAGCGGATGTCTGCGCCGGTACGCCATCAGCTGGTTCTTCGCGATGGCGCACAGCCAGGTCGATACCTTGCAGCTGCCGTCGAAGCGCCCGATGCTGCTGACCGCCTGCGCGAACGTCTCCTGGGTCAGTTCTTCGGACAGGTCTTCGTCGCCCGTGAGCGAACACAGATAGCGGTAGACCGCCTGCGCGTGCTGCTGGTAGATCTCTTCCATGGACTGCATCTCTTCACCTCCTTTCCCCTTTTCTGAACGTTAATGCAGAAAACGGCCCGTTCGTTACAACGGGCCGGAAAAATTTTTAAAATTATTTCAGCGCCAGTTTTGCGGCGGCTTCCGCGTGGATCACGGTCGTGTCGAACAGCGGCAGACAGCTGTCTTCGGGCCGCACGAGCAGGCCGATCTCGGTGCACCCGAGGATGACCCCTTCGCAGCCCTGTTCCTTCAGATCCTCGATCGCCTGCGCGAAGAAGCTGCGCGAATCCTCTTTGATGATCCCGACGCAAAGTTCTTCGAAGATGATGCGGTTGAGCCCTGCGATAAAGCCGTCCGCCGGTACGCAGACCTCGAAGCCCGCCTCGGCCAGTCTTCCTTTATAAAAATCCTGCTGCATGGTGTAGCGCGTGCCCAGCAGGCCTACCTTCTTAATACCGGCTTCCTTGAGCACTTCGCCCGTCGCGTCCGCGATATGCAGCAAAGGCACGCTGACCGCCGCCTGCACTTCGTTAAATACCTTATGCATCGTATTCGTACAGATGAGGATGAAATCCGCGCCGCACTTTTCGAGGCCGACCGCCGCATCCGCGAGGATCTTCGCCGAATCGTCCCAGCGGTTCTCGGACTGACAGCGTTCGATCTCGTCGAACTCCACGCTGTACAGCGCGATCTTCGCGGAATGCAGTCCGCCCAGTTCCTTCTTTACGTATTCGTTGATCAACTGATAATACGGTACCGTGCTTTCCCAGCTCATGCCGCCGATCAGGCCTATGGTCTTCATCGATGTCTCCTCCTTTGCGCCTTCTCTATTGTACAACAAAACTATTTTCAGAAAAACCCTTGACAGTTGAAATTGAAGTGATATTATTTTGATATCAAAATACACTCACGTTTTTCAAAAGGACGGTATTTACAATATGAACGAAAAAGTGCTCAACAAAAGCAAGAACGGCATGGCAGTGCTGATCCTGGTCATCGCGCTGTACATCCTGGCCTTCTTCATTCTCGTCGGCGCAGGCTTCAGCTACGCGATCCCCGGCGCAGTGCGTGGCCTGCTGATCGCCCTGTCTATCCTCTGGATGGCGTTCGGCTGGATCCTGCTGCTGGGACTGAAGGTCATCCGCCCGCAGGAAGCCCTCGTGCTGACCCTGTTCGGCAAATACGTCGGAACGCTCAAGGGCGAAGGCTTCTACCACGTCAACCCGTTCTGCGTCGCGGTCAACCCCGCGGCCAAGACGCGCCTGTCCCAGAGCGGCGACGTCGACAGCGGCGAAAAGACTTCCCTGCTCACGACGCTGGCCAGCAACGGCAAGTCCAGCGCGGAGATCCCGAGCAAGAAGGTCTCCCTGAAGGTGCAGACCCTGTCGAACTCCAAGCAAAAGATCAACGACTGCCTGGGCAACCCGGTCGAGATCGGCATCGCGGTCATGTGGCGGGTCACCGATACTGCGAAAGCGGTCTTCAACGTCGACAACTACAAGGAATACCTCTCCCTGCAGTGCGACAGCGCCGTGCGCAACATCGTGCGCATCTATCCGTACGACGTGGCCTCGAACGTAGACACCACGGGAGACGGCATCGCGGACGAAGGCAGCCTGAGAGGCTCGTCCGAACTGGTCGCGACCCGCATCCGCGACGAGATCCAGAGCAAGGTCGTCGACGCAGGCATCGAGATCCTCGAGGCTCGCATCACCTATCTGGCCTACGCGCCGGAGATCGCGGCCGTCATGCTGCAGAGACAGCAGGCATCCGCCATCATCGACGCCCGCAAGATGATCGTGGACGGTGCCGTCGGCATGGTCGAGATGGCGCTCGACAGACTCGAAGAAAAAGGCACGGTGGAACTGGACGACGAACGCAAGGCGGCCATGGTCTCCAACCTGCTGGTGGTCCTGTGCGGCAACAAGGACGCCCAGCCCATCGTCAACTCCGGCAGCCTGTACTAAGGAAACGCTCCCATGCCCGAAGATCTGAAGAACAGCAAAAAACAGGTGCCGCTGCGGCTCTCGCCACGGCTGTACGCCGCCATCGCGGCCTGGGCGGAGGACGATTTCCGCTCGGTCAACGGGCAGATCGAGTATCTGCTGACCGAGTGCGTCAAGCAGCGCAAGAAGAACGGCAAATACGTCGGGGAAGACATCGACGCGCCGATCGAACTGGATATCGAATAGGAAAAAGGAGGACAGCGGCAGCTGCCCTCCTTTCTCGTAGGAGCGGGTTATAAAACCGTTGCAAGAAATAAAAAAATGTCCAATCCTGTTTTGCTGGTAATCTGTTACGGAAGCAGTTGTTCGATGATGTCTGGCGCCCTGTGAGGTTCTGTGCCCAGGCGGTTCAGAATAGAAGCGACCATCTCGACAAATACCCGGTCCGTTGAAATGAAATGGATCACAAAACCATCGCACTCCAAGCCGTAGCACGGGCAGCAGATGCTTTCTTCATCCCAGATTTCGCAGCAAACGCAATACCTTCTTTTGTTTTTCATGCTCTCTCCTTTCCGGGCGTTTTTCGCCCATTTTTTATAATCATACTGCCTTGACATCGCGCCCCGCAGAGCGCATAATGATTAAGATAATTGATCTTTAAGAACGATCCCGTGAGGTCGGCAAGATCGAGTCATACGAGGTCGCAGACATGCGTTTTCCGCGGTCTGCCGTTATTCTGTATGTCCGCCCTGCCGTTCTCCGGCAGGGTTTTCTGCATTCAGGAGCGATCATGAAGTTTGACCCCGCAGCAAACAGAAAAATCGAAGTGACGGACAGCGGTCTTGCTGTCCTTCCCGGCTTTTGCGACGTGCACGTGCACTTCCGCGAGCCGGGTTTTTCATATAAGGAGACGATCGCGACCGGTACGGCGGCCGCCGCGAGAGGCGGTTACACGTCCGTCTGCACCATGCCGAACCTGGACCCGGTGCCCGACAGCCTGCCCCATCTGGCGCAGCAACTCGAGATCATCGAACGTGACGCCTGTATCGCGGTCAGCCCCTACGGGGCGATCACAGTCGGCGAAAAAGGCGAAGACATCGCGGACCTCGAGGGCATGGCGCCGTTCGTCTGCGCCTTCTCCGACGACGGCAAAGGCGTGCAGGACGCATCCATGATGCACGAAGCCATGACCCGCGCCAAAGCATTGAACAAACTCGTCGTCGCCCACTGCGAAGTCAACGGACTGCTGCGCGGCGGCTACATCCACGACGGCACCTATGCGAGAGAACACGGCCGCCGCGGCATCTGCAGCGAGAGCGAATGGCGCCAGGTGGAACGCGACATCGATCTCGCGTACCAGACCGGCTGCGGCTACCATGTGTGCCACATCTCCACGAAAGAAAGCGCCGAACTCGTGCGGCAGGCAAAGAAAGACGCCATCGACGTAAGCTGTGAGACAGCGCCGCACTACCTGCTGCTGGACGATTCGGACCTGCAGGAATCCGGGCGGTTCAAGATGAACCCGCCCGTGCGCGATAAAAGCGACAGAGAAGCTCTGCTGGAAGGTATCTGCGACGGCACGATCGAGATCCTCGCGACCGACCACGCGCCGCACAGCGCGGAGGAAAAGGCGAAAGGCCTCGAAAAGAGCGCCTTCGGCATCGTCGGCATCGAGACGGCCTTCCCCCTGCTCTACACTTACCTCGTGAAGCGGGGCGTGCTCAGCCTGCACGAACTCGTCCGCCTGCTGTCGGACAATCCCCGGAAACGCTTCTCGATCGAGACCGATCCGGGTCAGAGCGTCTGGGATCTCAACGAAGAATACGCGATAGACCCGGCGGACTTCCTGTCCAAGGGCAAAGCAACGCCCTTCGAAGGCCGGAAAGTCTTCGGCAGGTGCATCGACACCGTCTACCAAAACAAAAGTGTCTGGCAATACGTTAAGTAATTATTTCATATAAAAGTGCGGGTGGTGCCAGGGGAGTACCGGCGCCTCGAGCGTCAGCGAGAGGATGTCGGGGGGTGCCTTGGTGACAGGACCCGCACGATTCGGAGGAACAACATGGCTAAAAGAACAGACGTCAAAAAAGTACTTATCATCGGCTCCGGTCCCATCGTGATCGGCCAGGCCGCGGAATTCGACTACGCAGGCACGCAGGCCTGCCTGGCGCTCAAGGAGGAAGGATATCAGGTGATCCTGTGCAACTCCAACCC
>JAFYYP010000005.1 GCA_017557505.1 Bacillota bacterium
GATCGCCCTTTCTCCTCACATCAAAGAAGATTACCAGGTGCGCATCCTGAACGAATACTACAAAGTCGTGACCGAGTTTGAGCGCCTGAGCGACCACGCGATGAACATCGCGGAGATGGCGCAGGACCTCGACCGCAAGGGTATCAGCTTCTCCGAAGATGCCCTCCGCGAGATCGACGTCCTGGAGGATCTCATCTACCGCATCCTCGACCTCACCCGCCAGGCGTTCGAGAAGAGAGACGTGGACGCCGCCATGCAGATCGAGCCTCTCGAAGAGGTCACGGACGACATGGTGAACGCCCTGCACGACCTGCATCTGGACCGCCTGCGCAAGGGCCAGTGCAGCGTGGACGCGGGTTCGAGCTTCCTCAACCTGCTGTCCGATCTCGAGCGCATTTCCGACGTGTGCTCCAACGTAGGCGTCGAGACGCTGACCCGCGTCAACACCGATCTGGAGAGCAAGGCGCACGAATTCATCTCGTCGCTGCACTCCGGCCACGACGAGACGTTCAATCAGCGCTACAACGCGGCGCACAAGGAATTCTTCGACAGGTTGGATCAGAAAGAAGCATAAAGAAGAGACAAATCAAAAGCGCTCCGGTTCAAAGCCGGAGCGCTTCTTTGTTTTTTGCCTTTATTGTCCCAGGAGGTTGGACAGGATCACGCAGACCTCGGCGCGGGTGATCTCGTTCAGCGGCCGAAACGTGCCGTCCGCATAGCCGCTCACCAGACCCGCTTTATAGATCGCGTTGATCGCGGCGCGGTGCGGCGTCGCAGCCGTCACGTCGCTGAAGTCCGGCTTGCCGTACAGTTCTTTGAGGGCACCGTCGGGCAGCGCGTGCGCGAAGATGTAGGCGACTTCCGCCCGGGTCGCGGTCTTGTTGTAGTCCTCGAAATCGCCTTCCTGGATGATGCCCTGCTTCGTGGCGTAGTTCACGTAGACGTTGTACCAGGGTGTACCTCCCGAGGGGAATGTACCGTCGCCGCCGTTGTAGGTGTCGCGCATGTTCGAGGCGATGACGAGGCACTCCGCGACGGTGATATTGCCTTCCGGACGGAACGTGCCGTCCTTGTAGCCGCCCATCAGGCCGTAGCTGGTGGCCTTCGCCACATAGTCGTCGTACCAGTTCGTCAGGTAATACGGCATATCGAGGTACTGGCCGCGGATGTATGCCTTCT
Source organism: Bacillota bacterium (assembly GCA_017557505.1). Taxonomy (GTDB): domain Bacteria; phylum Bacillota; class Clostridia; order Peptostreptococcales; family Anaerovoracaceae; genus RUG11894. The sequence goes on from JAFYYP010000005.1 coordinate 1,180, forward strand.
GGATCTTGAACAGGTCCATGCCGGTCTCCGGCTTCGGCGGTTTGATCTCATAGCGGGCGCCTTCGATCAGTTCTTTCAGTCCCGGCCAGTCGTAGCTGGACACTTTCTCCAGTTTGCCGTGCTCCAGGAAATACTCGATCATCTCGTCGTTCAGCACGAGCACGAAATTGTAGCCGACCGGCAGGTAAGTCAGTTCTTCGCCGGTCTCTTCCGCTTCACTGGCAGCCTGCTCGTAGAGCCTCTGATCGCCGGGATCCTGCGACACAGGGATGGCCGCGATGCCTGTATACAGGCCCGGACCCACGGTGAAGTGCATGATCATGGTATCGTTGTCGAAGCTGTACAGGCCGCCGGAGATGTCCAGGAAGCCGTAGGTGTACATGTCCTTCCAGCCGATCACGAGGTCGGAGCCGGGCAGCACGGAGATGCCGTAAGGCTTCATCCGCGCGGTGATCGCGCCGTACAGGCAGTCGCCGTCCCATTTGTCGCTGGGCACGTAAAGCACCATGACCTTGCTCTCGGCTTCCCCCAGCCGGGTGTTGAGCACGGCGTTTACCGAGCCCATGTAATAAGGCATGGATATCGTTGCCGTCAGACCTTCTGCGGCGTTGCTCTTATCCGTATAGCGCAGCGTCTGCGTCTTGTAGCCGTAGCGCACGGCTTCCTCCGCCGGTTCGTCCGCGTAGACGCCGGGCGGCACTGCTGCCAGCACCAGCAAAAGCGCCAGCAGTATCGCTAAAGATCTCTTCATATATACCTCCTGAACCCTGTTTACCCCAGATACAGGTTGTTTGTGCTGAATTCCGCCTCGCAGGTCGTATCGATGCGCAGGTCGTGGAAGATCTGAGCGTCCGCACCGGACAGGATAGCCGTGCAGTGGGCCCGGCAGCCTGCCAGCAGAGGCAGTTTTTCGATAGCCGTCTCCGCGACCGGGTTGACTGTCGCTGAGATCGTGAGCGCGGACAGGACCTCCTCCAGCGAGAGCGTGGAGCGGTCTCTTTTCAAGATGTCCGTCTTCAGATGCTGCATCGTGCCGAGGACTTCCTCCGAGACCAGCAGCAGCTCTTCGGGGATGCCGCACAGGTGGCGCAGCGCGTTGAGGATCAAAGCAGCGCCTGCGACCATCAGATGCGAGCTCCTGCCGGTGACCATGGTGCCGTCCGGCAGCTCCATGGCCATGGCAACGACGTTCTGGAAGCGCTCCGGATCGAGCTGGCGTTTCGTTTCCACGTAGTCCAGCGCCGGCCGCACGCAGGGACGGTCGTAGACGGTCTTGCCCACTTCGTCCATGAGCAGTTTCGCACGTTCGAGCGATTCCGCGGAGATGACGCCCTTCTTGAAGTCCACCCGCGCGATCAGATAACGGCGGATGATCTCCTGACAGGCGGCTTCGCGGCAGGCTTCGTCGTCCGTGATGCAGAAACCGACCCGGTTGACGCCCATGTCTGTCGGGGAATTATACTCCGCTTCTGTGCCGGTGATCTTTTCGATGATGCGCTTGACCACGGGGAACATCTCGAGGTCACGGTTATAGTTGACCGCCATCTGGCCGTAGTGCTCCAGATGGAAGTTGTCGATCATGTTGACGTCTTTCAGGTCGACCGTGGCCGCCTCGTAGGCGATGTTCACCGGGTGCTTGAGCGGCAGGTTCCAGATGGGGAACGTCTCGAATTTCGCGTAGCGCGCGGAAATGCCGCGCTTGTTTTCATGGTACAGCTGCGACAGGCAGGTCGCCAGTTTGCCGGAGCCCGGGCCGGGCCCGTTGACCACGACGAGCGGCTTCGTTACTTCGATGTACGGATTAGCGCCGTATCCTTCTTCGGACACGATCGTGTCCACGTCCGTCGGATAGCCCTTCGTGAAGTAATGCTTATATGTGCGGATGCCGCGGCGCTCCAGTTTCGTGATGAACTGGTTGACAGCCGGGCTGTCCTCGTAGCGCGTGATGACCACGCTGTTGATGGACAGGTCGTATTTGCGGAAGGTGTCGATCAGGCGCATGACTTCCAGATCGTACGTGATGCCGTAATCGGCGCGGGTCTTGCCGCCGATGATGTCTCCGGCATAGATGGGGATGATGATCTCCGCCTGCTCTTTCATGCGGGCCAGCAGCTTGATCTTCGCGTTTTCGTCGAATCCGGGCAGCACTCTCGCCGCGTGCTTGTCCTGCACCAGCTTGCCGCCGAACTCCAGATACAGGCGCTCGCACTGCCTGCCGTTGATCCTTTCCAGAATGTACTTTGACTGCTCTTCGAGATACTTTTCCGAGTCGAACCCGATCTTCATGATAAACCTTCCAAAACAAAAAATGTGGTACCTATACTTCCATATAGTATACCACATTTTGTGTCCTTACTTAATCGAAAATTGCAGAAAAGACTGAGGAGCCGCCTCGGACAAGCGAGTCAATCTTCCCTTGACGAGCGGTTCGAGGCGGTCCGAAGGCTTCGTAATATTATCCCCTGTTCTTATAGTCGTCCTCGAGCTTTTTCGACCAGTTCTTCGCGATACCTCTGCCCTTCCGCAGGCAGCTCACTGATTCCTCCACTACGTCGAAGCTCATCGCCATGCCCACGGAGTCCTTCTTGTAGGTGACGCTTCTGTCCGCGCCGATGCCAAAGCGTGCCGCCTCGTGCACCGCGTCGATGTCCGCGCCGAGGAACAGGAATTCCCAGCCTTCTTCCTTCTTTTTTTCGACCAGCTTCTTCACCTTGTCCGCGCGCCACTGATGGCTCGCGTTCTCCATGCCGTCCGTCGTGATCACGACCATGGTGTTTGCCGGCACGTCTTCCGGACGGATGTACTTATGCACCTTTTCGATGTGGGTCACCGTTTCGCCGACGGCGTCGAGCAGGGCCGTGCAGCCGCCGACGTAGTAGTCCTCGGCCGTCAGAGGCTTGACCCCCTGCAGGTCCACCCGGTCGTGCAGCGTGCGAAGGTTGTTGTCGAACAGCACCGTCGTGACGAGCGCCTTGCCGTCGACCTTCTTCTGCTTTTCGATCAGGGAGTTGAAGCCGCCGATCGTGTCGTCCTCGAAGCCGCCCATGGAACCGCTTCTATCCAGAATGAACACCAGTTCCGTGATATCGTTTCTCTTAAGCTTTCCCGTTTTTTCCATTGTATTGTCTCCTTCCCATATCCGCTTAGCGCGTTCGTTTTCTGTTTACGCCCTTATGATACAGGCAAGGCAAAACAAAAAGGTCGCCTCGCGGGCGACCTTTTGCTGCGGATGGTTATGGCAATAACTGTTCGATGACGGTCTCTGCCCTGCCCGGATCCAGCCGGACGTGATCGAAGAGGACTGCCATTTCTTCTACGATCTGCCTGTCCGCGGAGATGTCGTGGATGGTGCCTGTACGGGTCACCATGCCGTAGGCCGTGTACGGCCCCTCTTCGCAGACCAGCGTTTCGCAGATCACCTGATAATCAGGATGCTCCAACCCTTCCTCCTTTCCGCGCTCCCTTGCAGACCAAGGATAACATAAAAGGAAGAATTTTACAATTGATAATTTCTGTTACTCGAGCAGCAGTTCGAGCGCGTTCTCGACGATCTCGCGCTGACGCTTTTCTTCCTTATCGGGCGGCAGATTCGGATTGCCGGCAGGATACGGGATGGCCTGCGCGCCGGAGATCCTGGCTGCGCCGACCGTCTTGGAGATGGGAGTGACTGTGCAGACGTGGGCGGCGGGAATGCCGGCCTTTTCGATCTGCTTGATGATCGTTGCACCGCAACGCGTACAGGTCCCTCAGGTGGAGGTGAGGATGACGCCCTGAACGCCAGCGGCCTTCAGCTCCTCAGCGATCTCCTTTCCGAATCTGGTGGCGTCTGCCACGGAGGTGGAGTTGCCGGTCGTCGTGATCAGATAGGGATAGATCTCTCCGATCTCGCCTTCCTTCTCCATCTCTTTCAATACGTTGTAAGGCGCGACCCGGTTGGGGTTCTCGTTCGCGTACACGGGATCATAGCCCGCGTGGACCGATTCGAACTTGCCGGATTCCAGCCTGTCCATGCCCGCCAAATCGTACTTCTTCCAGAACTTGGCCGATGCGGCGGTCAGGTGGTCCGGGTTGCCGAACGGCACGATGCCGCCAGACGTGCACAGCGCGATCTTCGCGTGCTTTAAGTCGGGCAGCGGAGCGGCGGGTTCGACCTTTTCGTAGGTCGAGATCTCCAGCTCGGTCTCGTACGGTTCGCCGTTCAGCTTCTTGACGAGCATCTCGACGGCACGTACGGCGCCGTTCTTTTCATGGAACACGTTGACCCGCTTGCCCATGGGGAAGTAGTTCTCTTCCTTGGGCAGGCCGAGCTTTTCGCCGCGCAGGATCTTGCCTGCGAGCGCGGCCATGTCGGGGATGGCGGCTCGCATGCCGGCTGCGGACTTTGCGGTCTTGACGATCTTGCAGTCCGCCTTGAACATATCGACTGCCGGGTTCTCCTCGTACATGCCGGTGATGGCCGGGATGCCGAGTTCACCCTGCACGAGCTTGCAGCTCTCGCCGCAGGCGATGCCGAAGCGGCCCGCATTGAAAGCGGGTCCCGCGATGAACAGGTCGGGTTGATACTTCTCGACCTGCGCACGGATGAAGTCCTTGCACTTATCGATGTTTTCCGCGAAGTAGTTGTCGCCGCAGACGATGGTCGCAGCGGCCTGGGCGTCAGGCAGCGCAGCCATGAAGCCCGTTGCAGGGCCCTTCGCGCCTTCTTCGACGAACGGTTCGGTATAGGCGAATTCCTCACCGCCGATCTGGCCGAAGAACTGGTTGGTGTAAAACAGTATTTTCTTCATGCCAAACCTCCTAAATCGTGACCGCCCCAACCAGCGTATTGCCCTGCAGGTTGTGGCCTCCCATGATGCCGTGAATTTCGATGAGCAGTCTGCCATCGGGCTGGATGGAATTGACGGTGCCGCCGCAGACACGCTCGATGTCCTTCAGGACGCCGATGGTCTTGTCCATGGCGGGCAGCATCAGCGTCGCGTTGGAGTTGCCGGTCGTGACGATGGCGTTGGCCTCGGGCACGCTGTCGGGCAGCGATTCGCTCATGCCGTCGATGCCTGCGTCCTCATTGGTGATAATGACGGTCTTGATGCCGTTCCGCTCGAGTTCCTGGCACACGATCATCAGGTCGGTCGTCGGATTGCCGAAGCCTTCCTGGGAGATGAGCGCGCCGTCCGCGCCGAGCATCTTCACCTGGCGGACCGTCAGCATGCGGTTGCGGAACTTCTCCTTCAGCGAAGTCATGAGCGGGCACAGCACGATGCCCACGAAGTTGAAGTCCTTGCCGTGATGCTTGTACAGTTCCTTGATGCAGGCGTTGTTTTGGTGCATGTATGTCGTCGTCTTGGAGCCGGGCGACACGCAGTTGCCGGATACCAGAGCGCCGTCGAAGATCTCGAGCGGCGTCAGCATGGTCGGCACGATGATCTTGCTGTCGCGGCCGTAGAAGTATGAGTCGTGCAGCAGACCCTGCGACATGCAGTTGTACACGTAGACGACTCTGGGCAGGTCGGGATAGGCGTTGTAGTTCTCGCCGATGTTGCCCCATTCGTACGTTTCGGTCGTATAATCCTCGCAGGCGAAGGCCAGTTCGCCGACCTTGCGGGCGAGCTTGATGCCTGCCAAACGCACGACTTTCTCGTGTTCGTGCGGATCCACATAGTCCTGCTTTTCGAGGATCATCACGAGATGGCACAGTTTGGAGTAGACGTTGTACTCCGCGGCCGGTCCGCTCATGTCGATGACGCCTTCCTGGAAGCCGACGATGGGTCCTGTCGTGGTCACGACGCAGCCGTCCAGGCAGTACGTGACCCCGCTGCCGCCCTCTTCCATGTCTTCGCGGAACAGGCCGGGGAACGTCTCGCCCTCGATCTTGGCGCGGGGCTCGATGACGTCCTTGACCGGCAGGATGCGGGTGGACGTGCCGGGCAGTGCGATGTCAAAAGAAACATCCTTGATGCGGCTGTCTTCCAGCATCCATTCCTTCATCTCGTCCGGATCGACGATGAGCTTGTCGCCTTCGATCCGGGCAGGACTGCCGAACTCGATGTTCCTGATGGCAACTTTTCTGAGTTCCAGTACCATGCATACCTCCTTTTCTTTACTTCAATTCCTCAAGAATACTTTGGAACAGTTCACAATTGATGAAACGCAGGTCGGGGAGCAGCGTTTCGTCGTACTTTTTGCGCATAGGCGCATACTTTTCTTCCTCCGCAAGACAGTATTCGATGATCTCGAAGCTGGGCAGATCGAGTTCTCCCCTTGAATCGTCCAGAACGACGGTCATGTACGGCGTCTCGTTCGGGCGCAGCCTGCCCGCCATCGGATGAGCCAGCAATTTCGCGCCGAGATGGATGCGGTCACGGGCGGCTGTCAGGACGTCCTTCGCGGAACCGTCCAGAAGAAGAAAAGAAAAGGCGCTTGGCAAAAGATCCTCAATATCCACGTTGTTAGAAATAATAACTGCCTTCATGGGGATAATGCCAAACGCCCTTCCTCTACCCTTGATTATATAGTACGGGCCAGCGGACGGCTATCATTTGTTTTGTGAATGAGACACAAATCTTCCGATGGATCTATCAGCAAATTTACCAGTCGAACCAGGTGCCTTTCAGGAGCATGCGCGCGTCCTGCGTTAAGGGGATCAGGTCGCTGCGGTCTGCCAGGGCGACGTCGAATTTGCGATTGAGCGCCGCGAAATGCTGTACGCCGAACGTCATCTTGCGCAGATAGGAATATGCGCCGACCGCGCCGAGGGACATGCTCTCCGCCTCTTCGCCGTACAGGCTGCGCACTTCGCCCAGTTCCAGGAACAGGTCGTCCGCGCAGGAACCGAACTTCTGCAGATGAGCCGGCACCGTACCTTCCTTCAGCAGGTCGCCGACCTTCTTGCCGACCATGGCAGCAGCCATCGTGGCGCGGCACAGACCTACGGCTGTCACGTAGGGAGCGCCCAGCGCCAGCGCCTTGTACGCCTGATCTTCCGAAGAGAATCCGCCCGTGATGACGATGGAGGGGATATACTTCCCTTCTGCCTTCAGGCGGTCGCATACGGGAACGATCGCGCTTTCGATGCAGGCTGCGGGCAGGCCGAATTCGTTCATCATCTTGTCGGGGCTGTAGCCGGAACCGCCGCCGGCGCCGTCGAACGTGACCATGTCGACTTCCAGATCGGACGCCATGCGCAGGATGCGTTCCAGATCGGCAGGGTCGAAGCCGGCCGTCTTGAAGTAGACGTTCTGCAGACCCATGGCGCGCAGTTCTTCGATGCGCTTGCCCAGGAACTCCTCCGTCCACATCGGCAGGCGGGCATAAGACCAGAACTTCGGAGCCGCGCCGTGTTTTGCCGCTTCCGCGATTGCCGGATCTTCCGGATCGGGATAGACGATAAAGCCGTCCTTCTTCTTGGCGATCGCCGCTTCCAGAGAACCGATGCGGTTCGCAGGCTGCGTACCCTTGGCGCTCTGACCGAACTTGAATTCGATACCCTTCGCGCCGCATTCTCTGATCGCGTATTCCGGCAGTCCCATCATATCGTCTTCGACGTTGCACTGCAGCACGATCTGACCGTAGCCTCTGTCGTAGCGGTTGAACGCGCCGAGCATCTCCTTCAGCTTCTCGAAACGGACGATCTTGCCGTTCTCCAGCTTCATCTCGGGATCCTTGCTGGACGAACCTTCGCCGATGACACAGATCGTACCGGCCATGGCGGCCGCCGCGAAATAGTCTTTCCAGTTGAGCTTGATGAGCGCGGGCAGCGTAAACGGCAGCGCGATCTTCACGGGGTTGCGTTTGCCGATGACCCGCTCCGTTTTGACGTTATAGATCGACGGATATTCGCCGTTCTCCGGGGCGCCGAGCGCACCGAAGCAGCGGCCGTTGATATTGAAGATCGAATAGTCTATGGGATTGTCCTTCTCGCTGGCGATCTGATTGCTGCCGGTATTGGTCGGATAGACCATCGCCTTGCCGAGAACGGCGGACAGGCCGATCTCGCAGGTCCCGGTGCAATCTTCCGTGCAGAAGGAGCACATGCCCGAGCAGGGCGTCAGTTTCTGGCTGCGGGTCTTGCTGTCGTTGAATGCCGAATCATTGTTGCGTACGAATGACATGGGAACACCTCTTTTCACAATGTCAGAATTGCAATACTCTCTCCTGTTAAGGTATCACAAAAAGACCAATCCGTAAATCTGTAGGGTTAAAGAGACTGTGATATAATGGTGCCATGGATAAACAGCAGACTTATGACTATTTAAAAGAACACGGTGTCGAATTCGAGATCACGGAACACCCTGCCGTCTGGAACATGGACGACGTGGCGCAACTCGTCATGCCCCACCCCGAGGCGGACGCCAAGAATCTGTTCGTGCGCGAGGACAAAACGCAGAACTACCACATGATCACCGTGAAAGGCGATAAGCGCGTGGACTTGAAAGCGCTGCGGAAAAGCGAAGGCCTGCGGGCGCTGAAATTCGCATCCGCGGAAGAACTGGCGGAGAAGCTGGATCTTTATGCCGGCGCTGTGACCCCGCTGGGTCTCTTAAATGACAAATCGAGGCAGATCACGCTCTACCTCGATTCCTATTTCCTCGATCCGCCCGCCCTGATCGGCGCGCATCCCAACGACAACACCGCTACCGTGTGGCTGAAGACGGAAGATCTGGTCCGTCTGATCCAAGAACACGGCAATCCGGTGAAGTTTATTTAAGGTTTTCGTCGTACACGGCCCTGTTGCCCCCGATGAACTTCGGACGCACGCGGCAGGCCGTCAGATGGGCCTCGCCGATCTGTCTGATCGAAAGCCGCACGGGCACGCAGACCTTGTCCATGTGCATGCCGATGAAAGTATCGCCGATGTCGAGTCCCGCTCTTGCGATGCGCATCTCTTCGATGGCGACCGGTTTTTCAAAATTCGCGTAGGCGGCCGTTGCAAACGAGCCGCCTGCTTTTTTCTGCGGCACGACGTTCACTTTCGGCAGGCCGTACTGCTTTGCGCACGCAGCCTCCATGATGATGGCGCGGTTCAGGTGCTCGCAGCACTGTGCCGCCAGCCAGACCTTATGGGACTTCGCGGTCTCCCAGATGCCGGCAAATACCGCTCTTGCCACGTCTTCGTTGGAATCAGAGCCTATCTTCTGCCCGCATACTTCGCTCGACGAGCAGCCGACGACCAGCACGTCCCCTTCTTCCAGTTTCGCGGCCGCGATGATCTCTTCCGCAGCCTGCGCTGCCTGATTTTTCAGTTCTTCATACATATCCGTCACCTTATTTCAGCAGTTCGATGGCCTTAGCCAGCGCCGCGTCTTCGGACGCAGGGCTGCACCAGGCGTCGAACTTGTCTTTTACGATTCCCAGCGTGCAGTAATCCAGCCCGCCGTAGGGGCATGCGCCTGCTTCCGCCTGCAGCAGTTTCAGCACCGCGATGGTCTTCGCGTCCATCACGCTCGTCGGCTCCACGTCGTAGCCCATGGCCTGCAGCCTCTGCTGCACGCCGTAGACGTTCAGGCCGTTCTGCCCCGCATAATACTTTTTCTCTTCGTTGACCGGCGCCAAATTCGCCCGGATGGCCGCGATCTCTTCTTCGCTGCGTTCGCCCTGATTGTAGACCGTCACGTCCGGCTGGATGCCGACGCCGTCGATGTCGTTGCCCTTCGGCGACAGGAAATAGTAGACCGACAGCTTGAAGTAGTTGCCCTTGCCGCCGGACCCCACGAACTGCGCGACGCCTTTGCCGTACGTCGTTTCGCCTGCGATGGTCGCCGCTTTATGATCCTTCAGCGCTGCCACCAGCAGTTCCGAAGCGCTGGCCGTCTTGCCGTCCACAAGGCACACGACCGGCAGCTGCGCGAAGCTGTCCGCTGTCGAATGCACGGTCTCGACCACTTCGCCCTGGCGCTTGAAGATCGAGATGACGCCGTCTTTATGGATCAGGTGATCGGCTACGGAAACAGCCTGTTCGACCGAACCGCCGCCGTTGCCGCGCAGATCCAGAACGATGCCCTTCGCGCCTTCCGCTGCAAGCTTATCGTATTCTTCCGCAAACACGTCCGCCGTGCCCGCAGCAAACGACGTGATCTTGATGTATCCGATACTGTCTTCCAGCATCTCGGCTCTCACCGTATCGGTGCGGATCACCTGGCGCACGACTTCGAACACTTTTACCTCGCCGTCGCGGTCGACAGTGAGGGTCACGCTGCTGCCGCTGCTGCCGCGGATCAGCTGGGCCGCTTCTTCGGAGGTCATCTCCGTCACGTCCTGGGGACCGACCTTCAGAATGTAGTCGCCGGAATGGATGCCGCTCTGGTACGCGGGAGACCCGCTCACCACGCTGGAGATGCGCAGCCCGCTGTCCGTCTTCCGGATAACGATGCCGATGCCTTCGTAGACCTCGTCCACGTCCGTCGTGACGAAATTCGTGCCCGGCGCGGCTTCTTCGGTGATCACGTATTCGGACCACGGATCGCCGAGCCCGCTGAACAGTCCCTGATAGATGCCGAAGAAGATGTCGTCCATCTCCGTCTCGTCTTTATAGTTCTCGCGGACCTCCTCGATCATCTCCTTCAGCGCGTCGATGCGCAGATCCAAAGGAGTCTCGCCGTAGAAGAACGTCATGGCGCAGGCAGGAACAGCCGCTCCGGCCATGAGCCCCGCGACGACGATGACCGCTGCCAGTTTCCTCAAGATTTTCATTTCAACACCTCGATCGCCTTCAGCAGCTGTTTATCCGTTCCGTCACCTTCGATGAATTCGCGGTACGCTCTCTGCACGAGGTCGATCGTGCAGAAATCCAGTCCGCCGTAGACGCCTGCGCCGTACAGCGCCTGGATGCGCTTGAGCGCCTCCACGGTCTTTTCATCCATGCGGGCGTTTTCGTCCACGTCGTAGCCGATGATATTCAGCCTTTGCTGGATGGCCAGCACCGTCAGGCCGACCTGGCCCGCGAAGTATTTCTTGCCTTCCTCAATGGGAAGAAGCTCTTTCTCCAGCGCTTCGATCTGCGCCGCTGACAGCTGCGCGCCGTTGCTCACGGCGATGTCGGGCACGATGCCCACGCCGTCGATGCGCTGCTTCAGCGGTGTCAGGAAGTGGCAGAACGTCAACTTGAAGCTGTCACCGTTATCCATAGTCACGAGTTCCTGCGCGACGCCCTTGCCGTACGATGTCTCGCCGATCAGCGTACCGGCCGCATTGTCCTTGATGGCTGCCGCCAGACATTCGGACGCGCTGGCAGTGCGGTTATTGATCAGGACCGCCAGGGGCACGTCCCGGAATCCGTTGCCTTCGGAATAGTATTCGTCGATGATCTCTCCCTGCTGTTCGAAGAACACGAGGGGTTTTCCTGCCTCAATGAGCATGCTCGCGATGCTCAGCGCGTCACCCATCACGCCGCCGCCGTTGTTTCTCAGGTCGACGATCAGCGCTTCCATACCCTGTCCGAGCAGGTCGATCTTCGCGGTGCGGAATTCTTTCCAGGTATCGCCGGAGAACTGAGAGATCGAAATATAGCCGATCTTGTCCTCGAGCATCTGATACGCGACGGTCTGGGCTTTGATGTTCCTGCGCGCGACGCTGACGGTGCTGCTTGCACCGTCCAGCTCCAGCTGCAGTTCCACCGTCGTGCCCGGTTCGCCGCGCACGAGCGTGGAGATCTCGTCGAGCGTTTTGCCCTTGACGGCAGCTCCGTCGACGCTCACGATGATCATGCCGGTCTTGATGCCCGCTTCATAAGCGGGTCCGAGCGTGTTCACCTGGGTGATGACGCAGCGGCCTTCGCCGTCCAGGGTCATCGTGACGCCGATCCCGGCGTAGTTGCCCGTCACCTGATTGATGAACGCATCCTTCTCTTCCTTGGTCTTGTAATACACGGACCATTGATCGAGCGCGTCGAACACGCCGTTGTAGGCCGCGTCCGCCAGTTCTTCCACGGTGACGTCGTCCGCGTAGTTCTCGTCGATGTACTGCACGACTTCGCGCAGCAAGTCGATCTTTTTCAGGTTCTTCTCGATCGTCTCCGGCGTTTCCTCGCCCGCGTAGACGTAGAACACTTCGCTCCCGGCGGAAAACGCCAGAAGAAGATAATAGCCCGACATCATGATCATCGCCAGCGCGACGATGACCGCAAGAATGCGAGCGACTGTTTTGGTCCGCTGTTGTTTTCTGTTCATTGTATTTTCCCCTCGCTCGGATGCATGATCTCCAATTCCAGTTTGTTTCTCGACTCCATCAGGCCGCGCAGGCTGATGTGATAGTCGATGGACAGTTTCTGTCTGCCCTCGCCGGCTTCCTCCAGGCCGGTGACGTCGTTCGTGAGCAGTTCCATGCTGACCGGGCCGAACGGCGTCTCGTACATGCCGTAGAAGCGTTCTCCCTTCTTGAACTCCATCTCCGTATCCGCAGCCAAAGGCTGGCCGGTGCGGCGCATTTTGACTTTATCTTTCGTAATGATCAGGGACGTGGTGCAGCCTTCGAGCCCGGAAAGCTCGCTCTCCGGGTACTTGATGAACGTCGTCGTGCCTCTGTGATACAGCTGACCGGCTGTGACGAACTCCATGACGTCTTCGTTCTTTTCGGCTCCTTCGTCCTGTCTCACCGTCTTACCGGTGATCCTGAGCATGATGTCTTTCATATCCCAACTCCACGATCCGGTTTATGATCTCCGGATATTCCATGCCGGCCGCCATCATGAGGCGGGGGAACATGCTGGTACTCGTAAATCCGGGGATCGCGTTGATCTCGTTGATGTAGATCTCTCCGGTCTTCTTGTCCATCAGGAAGTCGACCCGGGAGAAACCGCTGCAGCCGCAGGCTTTGTACGCCCGCTTGGCCATGTTCAGCACCTCGGCTTTCTGCGCGTCGGTGATCGGCGCAGGAATGAGAAGCTGACTGTTTCCGTCGAAATATTTGTCGTTGTAGTCGTAGAACTCCGCGCCGGGCACGATCTCGCCGACCTCGCCGCACACGAGCACGTTGTTGCCCATGACCGCGCTTTCGATCTCGCGCGCGTCGATGCCCTGCTCGATCAGCAGACGGCTGTCATATTTCGAAGCCAGCGCGATGGCGCTGACGAGTTCTTCTTTGTTGTGCGCCTTCGTGATGCCCACGGAAGAACCCATGTTGGACGGCTTGACGAACATCGGGAATTCGAGTTCGTTGCAGGCCTGCCGGACGACGCTGTCGACCGGGTCTTCGTCCGTGAAGGCGATGTACGGCGCCTGTCGCAGCCCTTCCGCCGCAAAGACTTTCTTCGCCACGATCTTGTCCATGGTCACCGCGCAGCCGAGCACGTTGCACCCGCCGTACGGCATGCCCGCCAGGGTCAGCAGGCCCTGGACCGTGCCGTCTTCACCGTTGGGCCCGTGCAGGATGGGCAGCGCGAAATCGATGTAGCTGCGCAGATCCCAGGGGTTGAGCGGCTGACCCGCGATGGTCCACCAGCCTTCCTTACTGATGAAGATGCGCGTGACGTCGTATTTTTCGGGGTCGATGGCGTTAATGACGGAATCGGCGGACATGATGGAAACTTCGTGTTCGCCGGACTTGCCCCCGTAGATGACGCCTAATCTGATCTTATTCATGCGTGGCCTCCTGTAAGAGCTGGATCAGCTCGGTTTCGGTGAATCTGTATTTCTTGCGGCAGAACTGACACGTCAGCTCCGCGCCGCGGTCTTCTGAGATGATCTCGGCCAGGTCCTTCCTGCCGATGGAAATCAGGGCCTTTTCCATGCGTTCCCTGCTGCAGTCGCACACCCACTGGATGCTGCGCTCTTCGAGCACGCGTGGGCGGAAAGCTTCGGGCAGTTTGCCGAAGATGATGTCCATCAGCTTATACAGGTCTGCACCGGCGTCGCCGATGAGCAGCGTCAGGTCGTCCATGGTGTACAGCATTTCTTCCAGCGCGTCCAGACATTCGTCGCTCGCGTTCGGCAGCACCTGGATGATCAAGCCGCCTGCGTACGCCACGTGGGACCCGTCGGGAGTGAAGCGCACGCCGAGCGCCACGCTGCCGGGCTGCTGCTCGGACACGGCGAAATACTGCGTAAAGTCGCGTGCGATCTCGCCGGAGACCAGGGGGATGGTGCCCACGTAGGGCTCCTTTAAGCCGAGGTCCTTGATGACGGTGAGGCTGCCGGCTCCGACGATGCCGCCCACGTCGAGATGGCCGTCGCTTTTTAAGGGCAGCTGGGCCTGCGGGTTGACGATGTAGCCCTTGACCCTGCCCTGGGCATCGGCGGTCGCCAGGACCTGTTCGGCCGGGCCGTCTCCCTTGATCTGCACGGTCAGTTTGTCGCCTGACGCCTTGAGCATCAGGCCCATCATGCCGGCACAGGTGAGCGTGCGGCCAAGGGCCGCTGCCGCGGTGGGAAGGCAGCCGTGGATCTGCATGGCGGTCTCGCACAGATCGGTGGTTATAGTAAGGTAAACGCGGTAGGAACCGCTGTTGTCGACTGCAATAAGGGTGTTCATGAAGCAGATGACCGCGCTCCGGGGTCCTGTCGCCTAACGCATCCTCATCTTCGCCCTGCGCTCATCCGCGACGGCAACCAACTTGGGAGTCACGGCGTTCGCTCCGGTCTTGATGAGCCTCTTTAGGCGCCACCCCTGCGCGCGTTTATATCCTTTCTTAACAAATTATTTTATCATATTTCATGCTATAATAGGGACATGAATACCATCGAATTAAGGGCAAAAGCAAAAGTAAATCTCATCCTGAACGTGCTCGGAAAACGGGACGACGGATACCACGAACTGCAGATGGTGATGCAGGCCATCGACCTCGCGGACGACGTGGAAATCTCCTGGGAAAAACTGACCGGCGAGAATGCGATCCGCTCGTGCGCCTTCGGCGGCGGCATGGAGATCGCGCTGGATCCCGGCAGCAAAAAGCTGCCTTCGGGGCCGAAGAATCTGGCTTACCTTGCAGCAGGACGCATGCACGACGCGTTCCATCCGGGGCAGCGGGAAGTCTGCAAGATCCGGATCGTCAAGAACATTCCACTGGCGGCGGGGCTGGCCGGCGGATCGACCGACGCGGCAGCCGTGATCTGGGGCCTGGCAAGGCTCTGGGGCCTGGCCGGCGAGACGGACAAATGCCTCGATGCGCAAGTGCGGGAGACATTGTTCAACATCGCGCTGTCCATCGGCTCGGACGTGCCATTCTGCCTGGCAGCTGCAATGGGTCACGAAGCGGCTATTGCGGAAGGACGCGGCGAAAAGCTGACCTACATCGATCCGCTCGACGCCCGCATCGAAACGTTTACGCCGAAGCTCGAAGTTCCGACGGCGAAGGTCTACGGCGCGCTGAAGCCGGAAGACTATGCGAAAGCCTACGACGTGGCCGGGTATCTGGCTGCAAAGACGCTCGAAGAAAAGTGTTCTTTCCTGGGCAATCACCTGCAGGCGCCTGCCACGAGGCTGTACCCGAAGATCGCCAAAGAGATCGCGCGGATGGCGAAAGATCCAGCGGGCCTCGCCACGCTGCAGTCGGGCAGCGGTCCCACGGTATTCACGGTCTATAAAAAGGAGAATTAGTATATGAAGATCGTCGTTCTGAACGGAGCAAAAGTGAACTATGATGGCCTCGCGGGCTATGAATCGCTTGGCGAAAACGTCGTCTGCTACGATACCTGCACACCCGGGCAGTACGCAGAAAGAGCCGAAGGCGCCGAAGTCCTCGTGTCGAAGGAACTTCCCATGAATGCGGACACCATCCGCTCCCTGCCGGACTGCGTCAAACTGATCTGCGAAGCCGGCACGGGCTACAACAACATCGACCTGGCTGCCTGCAAGGAGAAAGGCATCAAGGTCGCGAACGTGCCCGCCTACTCCACCGACCGCGTCGCGCAGACCGCCATCATGATGCTGCTGAACCTGTCCTCGGAGATGGGCAGACAGATCCGCGCGCTGGAAAAGGGTGACCGCAGCAACTTCACGAAGTTCCTCGGGGTCAGCCACACGGAAGTGAACGGCAAGACGCTGGGCGTCGTCGGCGCCGGCAACATCGGCGGCAAGGTGATCGAGATCGCCAAGGCGCTCGGTATGAATGTTCTCGTGTATACGCGCACACCGAAAGACTTCGGCCCGGGCACACGCAACGTAAGCCTGGAAGAACTGCTCCGCGAAAGCGATTACGTGACCCTGCACTGCCCGCTCACGCCGGCGACGAAGCACATCATCAACGAGGAGACGCTCAAGCTCATGAAACCGACCGCCTGCCTCATCAACGCATCCCGCGGTGCGCTCGTGGATGAGCCCGCTCTTATCAAGGCGCTGCAGGAAGGCCGCCTGGCCGGCGCAGGACTCGACGTGCAGGAGACAGAACCGCCTCTCGCGGACAACCCGCTGTACGACATGCCGAACGTCATCCTGACGCCGCATATGGGCTGGAAGGGTCTGGAGACCCGCCGCCGCCTCGTGCAGGTGCTGGCCGATAACATCGCGGCCTACGCGAAGGGCGAGAAACTGAACATCGTGAGCGAATAGAGAAAACTATTAAAAAAAGCCCTCCGGACATCTGCCGGAGGGCTTTTGCATACCCGGAGCACATGGTGCCGGGCATTCTTTTTCTCTACTTCAGGAAATACGTCGCCTTCTGTTCTTCGGACAGTTCCCGCCCGTTCAGCAGCTGCTGCGCGATATCGCGGAGCTGCGAGCCGTCCGCCCAGCGCAGGATCACGACGTCGCCGTTGACTGCCGCAGTCGATGCCACCTTAAACGGAGCAAACAGGAGCACGCCCCGCCCGTCTTCCCAGGAAGACAGATAATGATACTTCCCTTCTTCCCAGCGGACCAGCGCGACGCCCGTCTCCGCGTCATACAGGCCGTCCGCCTCTGCCATGAACGCCGCATCCCCGTAATACCCGTCGCAGAGGACAGGCATTTCGATCTCCGCGGCGGATGCCGGGGTCACGTCTCCGGAGAAGTTCACGACGTGGCCCATCGGCGCGACGCTTTCCATCGTGCCGAAGAGCTCATAACGCAGCTTTACTTCCGTATCCGATACCGCGTAGTCAAAGATGCGGCTGTCCGCCTCGCACAGGGCGATCTCTTCGCCGGTCGACGCTTTCAGAATGCGGACGTTATAATCCGCGTCCTGGGCGATCAGGATATCGTGCTCCGCTTCCGGATAGAACAGAAGGACCGTATAAGGAAGGCTGTAGACCTGCAGCACTTCGCCAGTCTGTGCGTCCCGGACCTCTGCCGCGATACGTCGGCTGCAGTTTTCCTCGAAGGTCGCTCCCGCGAGCTGATGGGAATAGTCCGCCCTGGCATTGTCCCGCGACACTTCGAAGTCGAGTTCCGGATCCTCCGCATAGGTGTACAGGCACAGGATCTTTCCCTCTTCCGGCAGCAGATAAGCGTCGAGCAGGATGAATCCGGGCCAGGCTGCGGCAAAGTCGAACAGGCGGTCCGTCGGCAGGCCCCAATCCAGCCCGACGTGCCAGCACTCTTCCCAGGTATCCGTGCGGAAGACAAAGAGGCAGGGATACGGCAATGTAGTCGAAGAGGTCCCCATCGCAAACAGCTGCGAAGCGTCTTCGTTCAGGAACAGTTTCGAAAAGCTCACGGCACCGGTCACCTCGGTCACCCTGGGGTCGCCCGACGGCGGAACGTAAATGGAAACGTGAGGATACGATACGTTCAGCTTCTGTACCGCCTCCAGCGTCTCAGGATCGTATATCCGGATCGATTCCTCCGCAGGATCCACGCGGTAATCCCTGCGGTTGCGGTAAGAGAACATGTAGCGGTCCGTGGGCATAAGCTTGGACGCCGTATCTTCGCCCGCGATCACCTTCAGGACATCGCCGGTCTGGGCGTCGTAGACGTGCAGACCGTCCCCGTGATAATTCCAGATCCGGCTGCCGTCCGCGGAGATCCGGATGCGGTAGCTGTTGTCCGATACGGTGGACATGACGGACAGTTTATCGTTGAGCCGGGTCATCAGAGGCACGGAGCCCTCCTGTGCGGTCAGCTGGTACACGCAGAGCTCTCCGTCTCCCTCGAGCAGGATAAACGTGTCGTTACTGCTGTTTCCCAGAGGACTTTCGTGGCCATAGGCTGCTTTCTTCAGGCCAAAGGGGCAGGCAAGCGTCTGGAGCACGTCACCGTCTTTCGCGGAAACGATGCGGGCCGTATCATCGCTGCAGGTCAGCAGCAGCGCGGATCCTTCCGCGTTCCACATGAGATCCGAGACCTGATACAGCCCCGGCGGAATGTCCATCCGGATCTCGTCTTTCGCGCAGTCGAAGAGGTAGACGTGGCTGTTGTTGCAGAGGATCGCGCAGAGAGAAACGTCCTGGCCGGAGAACTGCACGCTGCTGACCTTCACGTCGCCCAGTCTGCCCAGATCGAAGACCAGGGCGGGTTCTTCCGCCTTCGCGTTCCAGAACAGCAGGGCGCTTTCCCGCCAGCCTGCGATCAAAGAGCCGTCCCGGGAAACGTCGAGTCCCTTCACGTACGTATCTGCCGTATAGCGGAATATCACGTTGTCATTCTTGGTATCCATCTGGTCTGCTTTGACCCGCAGAACGACCGGGGCAGATCCTTCCTCGATATTCCGGTAACCGCCGAGCAGAAAGATCTCGTCCTCTCCTGCGGATGCGGCGGCAGACAGCCGTATCCCTTCCGCCTCGTACGTGCGGTAGGCGGCGCTATGGTTTCTCAGATAAGCGCTGAACACGCCCTTTTCCTTCTGCAGCAGAAGATAGGCATCGCCGGATTCGTACAGGCTGTAAGCCGGTTCGTCTAGCCATTCGTAATAGGGATCCCGGTCTATATAACTGTCCTTGTCCACGAACTTCGCAACGTTCAGGCCGTTCAGATCCTCGATGCGGTCCGGGTAGATCAGATAGGCGCCGAGGCCCTCCGTAAACAGGCACTGGACCGGTTCCTCTTCCAGAGCGCCGTCCTGCGAAGTCTTCTGGCCCGTATTCAGATCGTAGGTCGCAAGGCATCCGTCGATCTGCCGGGAGAAACAGTACAGATAATTGTCCTGAGCCCGCCAGGTCTCCAGCCCGGGCACCTGGATCCGGGTCACTTCCTGATAGACGCTGTCCCCCTGTCCGCTGATGATGGCGGAGCGCAGGGATCCCAGCGCCTCTTCGGTGACCGGGCGTTCGGGATCCTTGAAATCCTCCGGCAGGGCTTCCAGCGACAGGAGCATGGCAAGCATGCGGTCTCCGCCATCCAGCGCTTCGTCCGCGCTCTGCGACAGCCACTTGGATTCCGCGATCAGCGCGTCGTTCCTCTCCGCCGTGATCTGCGTGTTCTTATGGAACGCATAGCCGAGGAAGCCGGACAGGAGCAGGATGACCGCTGCGGCAGCGCCTGCCAGGATGCGGTTTCTGCGCTGTCTGGCCCGCTGCCGCAGGTCGTCGTAATTCACGCCCAGCATGGGGGCGAGGATGCGCAGTTTTTCCCCGGAAAGCTTTTTCAGAGCGCCTTCCGCCGAGGAGGCCCGCACGTCCGCAGCCAGAGGTTCGACCTCGATCAGCCGGCCGTTCTCTTCTCTGAAGCGCAGTTCCTCCGGGAAAGAATCCTCCGGTTCGCCTTCTGCGAGGACCGTCAGAATATGATCCCGGCGGCCGAGCGCCAGGAAATACCGAAGTTCCTCCAGGCACCATTTCGACTGCAGATAACGCGGCGAACAGATGCAGATCAGCCATTCCGATTGCTCCAGCGCCGCGTGGATGTCCTCTCCGAGGTCAGAGGAAAGCGGCAGCTCTTCCTGATCCCGGAAGACCCGCCCCATCTTCGCGATCCCCCGCGACTTTTTCAGCGCGGACGGAATGCCGAAGTTCTCGATATCCTTATGAAGCTTTTGCGCGATATCCTGGTCCGGCGACTGATGCCGGTAAGAAATGAACGCTTTGTAGCGATAGGAGTCCATAAAGTACCTCCGGGGCAGAGCCCAGGATCATGCAGGCGTATCGAAGCAGTCTATAGCATAAGATCGATGCAAACGATCTCACTGTCCGTGCCCACGCGCAGCGGCACCTGGAAGACGCCGGCGCCGGCGGATACGATGGAAACCGTGTTCTTCGTCTTCGCAAGCCCGTGAAAATAACCCTTCGGGAAAGCGCGGCCCACGAAGAAATTGTACGGGAAGAACTGCCCCTGGTGGCTGTGACCCGCCAGCACCAGCTCTGCGCCGCAGTCTGCGGCCTGAGCGATGCCCATGGGGTCATGGTCCAGAACGACGGTCGGCTTGGACGGATCTGTGCGCGTCAGCAGCTCCTGCAGCGGCACTCTTCTCTCACCGTCTGACACGACGCCGGTGCGGCCGATCAGGTTGAAGTGATCCAATACGATACAGTCGTTGTCCAGAGGAGAAATGCCTGCCTCTTCATAAAACCCCGCCAGATCCGCATCGTCCGGCTCCGGGTCATGATTGCCCAGCACCGACCATTTGCCGTCCGGCGCGGAAAGCGCAGCCAGGATCTTCGCCACCTCGTGCTCGTCGCGGCACTCGTTCACGTAGCCGTGGTTGAATTGGTCACCGGTGAAAACGATCAGGTCGGGCTGCAACGCAGCGGTCTCGCGGCAGATGCGCCGGATGAGCCGCTCGCCCACGACCGCGCCGATGTGCAGGTCGGAGAGGTTCACGATGCGGTAGGAGCTTTGCGGTTCGACGGATTTGTCCTTCCGCAGATCCGCCTGATAGTTCACGACCACCGGGTGACCCGCGTGGAACGCCCCGTTCACGACGATGCAGACGGCAAACAGCGTGCCGATCAGGATCATCCATGCGCGGAAATGCGGCGCCAGCACCCAGCGGTGCAGCGCTGCGTACACGATGTCGGAGAGGACGATCATGGGTGTGCCGTACATCAGCAGCCCGACGCCGATGCCCGAGATGCGCACGCCGGTGCGGTAGACAACGGAATCCAGCTGTGCGTCCGTGGAAAAGCGCTGGAAAAGCGCCAGTGCGATCGCGATGACGCAGAGCTCCGGTCCGGGATTGTAGCCGGTGATCTGTTCGACCGCATAGCCGATCCGGATGCCGCCATACAGGCAGCAGGCGATGGAAAACACCGTAATCGAGCCCTTTGGCCAGTGATTCTTCTTTTGGTTGTAGCGGTCCGTACGGTCCGGATCGTTGAAGCGCGTCAGGAGTTTCATTCGTTACTTCAGGCAGAATTCCAGGATCTTTCTCGCAGTCTCGTCCTTGGAGAGCTGACCCAGATCGTGCTCGCCGTCCGCAGACAGGATCGTGACGTGGTTCGTGTCCACGCCGAAGCCTGCGCCGGCTTCCGTCAGCGTGTTGGCCACGATGAAGTCCGCGTTCTTCTTTTCGAGCTTCGCGCGGGCGTTCTTCAGCAGGTCCTGCGTTTCCATGGCGAAGCCGATCAGCTTCTGACCCTTCTGCTTGCGCTCGCCGCAGGTCTTCAGGATATCCACGGTGCGGGCCAGCGGCAGCGCCAGGTCGCTGTCCTTCTTCTTGATCTTCTGGTCGGAATAGTCGGCCGGCTTATAGTCCGCTATAGCTGCTGCGAAAATGGCTGCGTCAGCGTCCGCAAAACGGCTCAGCACGGCGTCGGCCATGTCGCCTGCGCTTTCGATCTCTACCGTTTCCACGTTCACCGGAGCCGCCAGGTTCGTGCGTCCGGTCACGAGCGTCACTTCGGCGCCGAGATCGCGGGCTGCTCTCGCCAGCGCATAGCCCATCTTGCCGCTGGAATGATTCGTGATGAAGCGCACCGGGTCCAGGCTCTCGCGGGTCGGGCCGGCCGTGACGATGATCTTCCTTCCGGTCAGCCAGCGGTCGGATTCCATCAGGCTGCAGACCGCGTCGTATATGACTGACGCCTCAGGCATGCGGCCCTTGCCGGTGTCGCCGCAGGCCAGATAACCGCTGTCGCTGTCCAGAATATACATGCCCCTGCGCCGCAACGTTTCGATATTCTCCTGCGTCGCGGGGTTTTCCAGCATATGCGTGTTCATGGCAGGTACGACCAGCTTCGGACAGGTCGCGGCCAGGAACGTGGCCGTCAGCATGTCGTCCGCGAGGCCATGCGCGGCTTTTGCGATCACATTGGCCGTCGCCGGGGCGATCACGAATACGTCCGCTTTCTTCGCCAGCGCGATGTGGTGCACTTCCGGGGTCTCGTCCAGCGAGAACAGGTCGGTGACCACGCGGTTGCCGGAAAGCGTCTGGAACGTCAGCGGCCCGACAAACTTCTCCGCGTTCGCGGTCATCAGCACGTGCACGTCGTGCCCTGCCTTCTTCAGACTCGATACCAGTTCGCAGGTCTTATACGCCGCGATACCGCCGGTCACGCCGACCAGGATACATTTAGATTCCATAGGCCAAAGCCTCCTTTGATTCGTCGGTAATACGATCCGTTCTTATTCTATCACGATTCTTTCAGCTGCGTCTTTGCAAATGCGGCGAACTTCGCCGCGGCAGGCGACCGGTCTTCCTTTGGCGTCAAGGCGATGCCGATCTCCACGATCCACTCCGGATCGGTGGGTACAAGTCTGACGTCCCTCGTATCCAGTTCCCGTTCGATGATGCGGTTGTCGAGGGTCACGCCGAGACCTGCGGCGACGAGGAACAGGCAGGCGCGCGTATCGACCGCCCGGTGACGGATGTTCGGCTGTATCCCCAGCGCAGTAAAAGCCCGGTCGTTGTCCGTTCCCTGCATCGGCGACCTTCCGATAAAGTTTTCGGTCTCGAAATCCTTCATGGTGTACACACCCTTTTCCACCGCCGGATGACCCGGAGGAACGACGGCGACCAGGGGGTCCTGCAGCAGCGGGATGAAATCGAAGGCCCCTTCTCTGCGGCTTGCGATCACGAAGTCCGCCTCGCGATCCGCGACGGCCTGGCAGAGGCGGGTGCTGTAACCCTGCAGGATCTCCACTTCGATCCCCGGATGCTGCTTCGCAAAGGAAGCGATCACTTTTGCGAGCCAGCCATAATAGCAGGGATAGGCGCACCCGACCCGGACCGTTCCGGTCTCCGCGCCGCGCAGCTCGGCCGCCTTTTCCTCATACCGCTGTCCGGCCCGCGCCACCTCTTTGATGACCGGCAGCAGCTGCAGACATTCCTGCGTCGGGGTGACGCCGTTCCTGCCTCGGGTCAGCAGGGGAAAGCCGGCTTCGTCCTCCAGAGACTGCATCATGCGGGAGATGCCTGAAGGGGTATAGCCCAGAACGTCCGCTGCAGCGGACAGGTTGCCTGTATCCAGAACAGTGAGCAGCGCTCTGCATTTTTCTGTGTCCATCCGTCAAGACTCCTTTGCGTAAATGTCAAAGATATCACGTTTTCTTATCCTTTTCCTCAACAATACGCCGGGTGTATACTCGTGTCAAGAAGGGAGTCTTACCATGCATACCAAGTTGAACCGCAGACAATCCGAGATCCTGCTGGCGGCGGTCATTTCGGCCCGTGCCACCAGTATGCTCTTTTCCAAGATCGTTTTAGCCGGCATGGACGTCTTCAACCTGATGGCCCTGCGCTCGCTGATCGCTTTCGCGCTGCTGACCCCCTTATTCCATAAGCAGATCCGCGCCGCCACGCGCAAGGAGATCCGTGCCGGCTGCATCATGGGCAGTTTATTCTTTCTGACCATGGCCACGGAGCTGGCTTCGCTGCGCTACGCGCCGACCAGCACCGTCGCTTTTCTGCAGAACACGGCCATCGTGATCGTCCCGTTCCTGCAGGCCGTCCTGCTGCGGCGCATGCCGGAGAAAAGAGCCATTGCGGCCTCCTTGATCTGCCTTGCCGGCGTCGCTCTGCTGACCCTCGCAGGCAGTTCCGGGCCTGCCATCGGCATTATCCTGGCGATGGCTTCCGCTTTCGCCTACGCGTTCACCATCATCGCGACGGACCGGCTGTCCCACAGCGGCATCGACTCCCTGACGGCCGGCATCCTGCAGGTCGC
Source organism: Bacillota bacterium (assembly GCA_017557505.1). Lineage (GTDB taxonomy): Bacteria > Bacillota > Clostridia > Peptostreptococcales > Anaerovoracaceae > RUG11894. Next base: position 25,062 of record JAFYYP010000005.1, read on the forward strand.
CGCAGTCGGTATTCTCAGCTTGGCAGCGTCCTTCCTGTTCGAATCGCCTCACCTGCCGCAGAATGCGGCATCCTGGGCTTCCATCCTGACGCTCGCTATCGTCTGCAGCGGTTTCGGTTTCACCCTGCAGCCCGTGGCGCAGAGCGGCACGTCGGCGGAGACAGCCGGCCTGCTGTGCGCACTTAATCCTTTAGTGGCGAGCGTTCTCGGCGTCGTCTTCCTGCACGAGGTGCTGTCCGCAAAGGCCATTCTGGGCGGACTGCTCGTCCTGGCAGGCATCATCCTCTATTCCGTCAAAACAAAACCGGCAGAATGATCTGCCGGCTGTGTACACGGGGACGGTTCTGCCGTCCTCATTCTTTTTCTTTTTTCAGCAGCATCTTCAGGCCGAAGAAGACGATCAGCGCGCCGACGCACACGTTCAGGACGTTGGCGACAGCTGCGGAGATGAAGGTCGAGAGAATCGTGCCGAGGATCGCCACGAACGTCATGAACAGCAATGTCGCCGAGACCAGCCCGCACGAAAAGACCAGCAGCTCCTTCTTATCGAACTGCTCCTCGATGATCTTCGTGGTCAGTACGCTGCCCCAGAACGCGATGGTCAGGGGGTTGGACAGGGTCAGCACGAGACCCTGGATGAAGACGCTGGACGACGTGGGCTTCAGGTTCAGCCCCGGGATCAGACTGATCCCGAACACGCCCAGAATGATGTTCAGCCCGAACAGGATCAGCACGAGCGAGCCGACGACCTTGAAGACCTTCTTGACGCTCTCCTTTTCCATGATCCTGCTGACGCCGATGCTGGCCAGCGCGATGTAGAACGCGTCGACGAGGGCAATTGCCAGCACGAGCGACATCGCCACCCAGAAGCCCGCGTTTTTCGCCGTATTGAACACCATCAGGCACATCGGGCCGATGGCGATCTGCAGCAGCATGCCGAAGCGCAGGCCGCTGAAATACCGTTTGATCATTCTTTCACCTTACACGTTGATCTCTTCCTTCAGGGTCGTCAGGTTGATGATCGTCGTCGTGGAGACCACGCCCGGGATGCCCTTCAGGAAATCGGAGATGAACGATTCCAGCTCGTCCGTGTCGGCGACGAGCACCTTCAGCAGGTAGTCGCTCTGCCCCGCCACGTGATGGCACTCCAGGACGTGCCTGCTGCGGACGACCTCCGTCCGGAAGCGGTTGATGTTTTCCGTCGTATCCAGTGTGACCAGAATAAACACGAGCAGCTTGTAACCCATCGCCTTGCGGTTGACCTTCACCAGGTACCCTTCGATGATGCCGCTGCGCTCCATCTTGCGGATGCGCTCAGCCGTCGCGGGAACCGAAAGCGAGACCGCCTTGCTGATGTCCGAAGCGGTCGCCCGCCCGTTTTTCTTCAGTTCTTCCAGGATCTTCAGATCGATGTCGTCCATCTTTTTCTCCTTATGATTTAAAGCAATTATATGTTCTGAAGTAATTATATTCAATCATCCGGCGCGAAAACAATAACTGTTTAAGTACTGTGCCGGGATTCTTAATTCTTTACGGCGGATATAACAAAACCGGCGGGCCTAAGCCCGCCGGTCTGTTGTTTTTCGCTTATCCGATCCGGAAGATTACATCTCCACGATCATGGCAGTGCCCATGCCGCCGCCGATGCACAGCGTGGCCAGACCCTTCTTGCTGCCTCTCTTCTTCATCTCATAAATGAGGGTGATGAGGATACGTGCACCGGATGCGCCGATGGGGTGACCCAGAGCGATCGCGCCGCCGTTGACGTTCAGCTTCTCTTCGGGGATCTGCAGCTCTCTGCCTACTGCGACAGACTGTGCGGCGAACGCTTCGTTCGCTTCGAACAGGTCGATGTCGTCCACGGTGAGGCCGGCCTTCTCCAGCGCCTTCTTGGAAGCGGGGATGGGGCCTACGCCCATGATGGAGGGATCGACGCCTGCGGAAGCGTAGGAGACGATCTTGCACAGCGGGGTGATGCCCAGCTCTGCGGCCTTTTCAGCGCTCATGACGACCAGAGCCGCCGCGGAGTCGTTGATGCCGGAAGCGTTGGCTGCGGTCACCTTGCCGTCCTTCTTGAAGGCGGGCTTCAGCTTGGCCATCTTCTCGAGAGATGCGCCGAACTTGGGATATTCGTCGGTGTCGAAGACGATGGGATCGCCCTTCTTCTGCGGAATGACCACGGGAACGATCTCATCCTTGAACTTGCCGGCCTTGATGGCGGCTTCTGCCTTCTGCTGGGACTTCAGGGAGAACTCGTCGAGCTCTTCTCTGGTGATGCCCCACTGATCGGCGACGTTCTCAGCGGTCATGCCCATGTGATACTGGTTGAAAGCATCCCACAGACCGTCGTTGACCATGACGTCGACCATCTTGGCGTCGAACATTCTCGCGCCCCAGCGTGCGGAGGGAACCGCATAGGGAGCCAGCGACATGGATTCGGTACCGCCTGCGATAACGATGTCAGCATCGCCTGCCTTGATGATCTGAGCGGCCAGACCTACGCTGCGGAGACCGGAACCGCAGACCTTGTTGATGGTCATTGCGGGAGTTTCCTTCGGAAGTCCTGCGGCCAGGGAGACCTGACGCGCGATGTTCTGACCCAGGCCGGCCTGCAGTACGCAGCCGAATACGAGCTCGTCGACCTGTTCGGGCTGGATGCCAGCTCTTTTGATCGCCTCTTCAACAGCTACTTTGCCAAGCGTTACGGCGGGGGTGTTCTTCAGGGTTCCGCCGAAGCTGCCGATCGGTGTTCTGGCTGCGCTGGCGATGACTACTTCTCTCATGTGATTTGTCCTCCTAAATATCTGAACGAAACAGTATAGACTAACTAATTAATTTTATCGCAATTATCAGGGCGTTTCAAGAGTGATCCCCCAGCTGCGGACGAGATCCATCATCTTCGCATTCTCGTGCATCATCTGGATCGGCGTGATGGTCGCCCAGCCCTCCTGCCAGGCTGTCGTGTCCCAGGCAGGATCGGGATCGTCGCGGTAGGTCGCCACAGAAACGTACTCCCAGACGCTGCTGGCCCCCTCTCTCCGGAGGAGCTTGATGCCGTCAGTGTAGTCGCGCGGACCGATCGTCGCGACCTTGATGCCTTTCAGCTGGTCCGCCGGGATGTCCGGCACATTGACCGAGATGATCGTATCGCGGGGTACGTTGCCCTTCGCGGCTCTTACGACCTTGGGGATGAGCCCCGGAAGCGCCTCGAAATACAGCGCTTCGTGGCTGCACAGGGAAAATGCGATGGACGGAACGCCCAGGAACAGGCCTTCCATAGCCGCTGAGATCGTGCCCGAATAGTGGATGTCCCTTCCGAGGTTAGACCCATGGTTGACCCCGGTGCACACCATGTCGACGGGGATGCCCTTGCTGCGCAGGATCGAAACGCCCGTCTTGACGCAGTCAGCGGGCGTGCCGCTGCAGGCCCACACGCCTTCGACGCGGTCGAAGCCTTCGGTGCTGTACGGGGTCACTACCTGCTCTTCGTGCAGAAACAATCCGTGACCCGCGCAGGAACGCTCCTGTGACGGCCCGAACACGTAGATATGCGTATCTTCTATCGTTGCCAGCGCATTCGCAAGGACTTTCAGCCCGTATTTGAAAACGCCGTCGTCGTTGCTGATGACTATATTCATGTTAAACCTCCGGGCAATATTGTATCACATTTCAGGGTTGAACATATGTTCTTTTCTGCGGTATAATAGACGTATGCAGAACTTCGACGCCGTGATGGAAAAACTGAAGATCTTAACGGACGCCGCCAAGTACGACGTGTCGTGCAGCAGCTCGGGCAGCGAACGCCGCGGGCAGGACGGACACCTCGGCAGCGCGGCCGCCATGGGCATCTGCCACTCCTGGACGGCGGACGGGCGGTGCATCTCCCTGCTGAAAGTCCTGTACACCAACAAGTGCGTGTACGACTGCGAGTACTGCGTCAACCGGCGCAGCAACGAGACGCCGAGGGCTGCCTTTACGCCGAGAGAACTTGCGGAACTCACCATGGAGTTCTACCGCCGCAACTACATCGAAGGACTGTTTTTGAGCTCTGCCGTAGACGGTTCGCCCGACAGGACGCTGGAGGAGATCTGCGAGTCCCTGCGCATGCTGCGCGAAGATCTCGGCTTCCTCGGCTACATCCACGCGAAGATCATCCCCGGCGCGGATCCCGCGATCGTGCAGCGCATCGGCATGCTGGCGGACCGTCTGAGCGTCAACATCGAACTGCCGAGCCGCGAGAGCCTGGCCGCCCTCGCGCCGCAGAAAAAGCCGGACGGCATCCTGAAACCCATGCGGCAGATCACGGACACGATGGAAGAGCAACGCTCGCTGACCGGCGCAGGCAACAAATACTCGAAGTACCGCTACCGGCCGAAACAATTGCCCGAAAACAGCCGGCTGATGATAGGAGAAAGCGCGCCGCGGCACGGGGCGTATTCCACGGACCAGCTCGTGTTCCGCGGCGCCGGGAAGAACCTGACCCTGCGCCAGATCGACGCGAAGATGGCTATCAAAGAGGAGCGTTTCGCCCCTGCCGGGCAGACGACGCAGCTGATGGTCGGGGCTTCCGGCGAGAACGACGCGCAGATCCTGGCGCTGTCGCACGCGCTGTACAAGCAGTTCTACATGAAGCGTGTGTATTTCTCGGCCTACATCCCGCTGATGGCGTCCCCCCTGTTGCCCGCCGTCGGCACGTCCGTGCCGCTTACCCGCGAACACCGTCTGTATCAGGCGGACTGGCTGATGCGCTTCTACGGTTTCGACGCCGGAGAGATCCTGGACGCCTCTCACCCGAACCTCGACCTCGAACTCGACCCGAAGATCTCCTGGGCACTGCGCCATCCGGAGTTTTTTCCGATGGAGATCAACCGCGCAAGCCCCGAGGAGATCCTGCGCATCCCTGGCATCGGCACCATTTCTGCCGGACGCATCGTGCGGCAGAGAAGAGTCGCAGCCCTCACCTACGACGACTTAAAGCGAATGGGCGTCGTGCTGAAACGGGCTAAATATTTCATTACGGTCGGCGGCAGGTACTACGGCGGGCGTGTGAAAGAGGACGAACTGCGCGAGCACTTTATCCTGCAGTCCGGCGGCCAGCAGATCGACCTGTTCGCCCAGACCGACCCGCGTTTTCTAGGCCAAACGAATCTGCAGATCGAATAACCATGGAATACCTCTACGACAACACGTTCGACGGCCTGCTCACCTGCCTGTACGAGCACGTCTATACCGAGCACGCGGACAGCATCATCTCGGTGCGTCCCGATATCCAGATCAGCCTCGGCCGGCAGATGCAGGTGGAAACGGACCTCGAAAAATCCGAGAAGGTGGCACATGCCATCGAGACGAAAATAAGCCCCGCAGCGCTGCGCAGGGCTTACAATGCGTGGCTTACCGCCGAAGACGGCAAGGAGATGGACGTGCTCCGCTATGTGTTTTTAGGCTTCAAGCTGGGCAAAGACATCGACAGGCTCCACGGCAGCGAGACCGTGCGGCGCATCGACGTGCTCAATCACAAGGTCTCCTGGGAGGCGGACCGCATCCTCGGCATTCTGCGCTTTTCCGTCATCCAGAGCCCGCAGGGCGAGGTGCTGTACGCGGCCATCCATCCAAACTGCGACCTCATCCAGACGGTCATGCCGCACTTTCTGAACCGCTTCCGGCAAGACCCTTTCATCATCCACGACGTAGGCAGAGAAAAAGCTGCCTTCGCGGCGGAAGGCAGCTGGGTCATACGTTCTTTGCCAAAAGACTTTTCGCCGCAGTACACGCCGGACGAACAGCAGTACCGGGAACTGTGGCGCGGCTATTTTAAAACCGCCGCCATCGACCAGCGCCGCAACCCGTCCCTGCAGAAGCACTTCATCCCGACGCGTTACTGGCAGTATCTGACCGAAATGCAATAAAAGACGGCCCTTCCGGGCCGTCCCTTTCTTCTCTATTTCTTTCCCGCCACCTGGTACATCCGGCTGTCGTCGATCACGGTCGTGACCCCCAGAACCTCCGCGAAGATCGCCGCAAGTTCTTCTGCGGGCATCAGGCCGTTCGAGACGTGCTTCGCGGACCCGCTGTGGTGCGCGTTGATCGCCTCGCGGCTCTTTCCGTGTGCGACGGTCAGTACGCCGCCGTCCTTCAGCAGCGAAGCCAGCCGCCGGACGAGCCTCCCGGGATCCGGGAAGTGCGGAAACGCATTGTATACCACGATGCAGTCGAACTTTCTGCCGAATTCCTCCGTTTCCACATCGCCGCAGAGCACTGTCACTTCCGGCTGCGGAAACTTTTCGCGTGCGATCTTTACCATTTCCGGCGAGATATCGATGGCTGTCACGGACGCGACATCTCTTGACACATAATCCGGGATCAGTACGCCGGTGCCGCAGGCGACGTCCAGTACGTCCTTGCCTGCCGAAACGTCCGCATTGTCGAGGATCTCCCCGATCACCTCGTCATTGCGCACCATATCCGCGTCCCACAGCGGCGCGAGGCGGTCAAAAAATTCAATTACTTCGTTGGTATCGATCATGTTTTCCATCCGTTGAATACACTAAAATTTCCTGCCGCCTTCACGGCAACATTGTAATTATACCGATTTTTCGGTACAATTCAAGTATCGACCCCGAAGGAGAAACCGAACCCATGAAAGTACTCGTTATCGACGGCCAGGGCGGTAAAATGGGCCGCGCGCTGGTCGAACAGATCATCAAACAGAATATCCCGTGCGAACTCATCGCCATCGGCACGAATTCCATGGCGACCGAATCCATGATGAAAGGCGGCGCCCCGGCAGCCGCGACCGGCGAGAACCCGGTGATCGTGAACGCGGCAAAGGCCGATATCATCGCAGGCCCGATGGGCATCATCGCGGCCAATGCACTGCTCGGCGAAGTCACGCCTGCGATGGCCCTCGCGATATCCGAGAGCAGCGCACTCAAGGTGCTGATCCCGGTCAACCGCTGCGGCATTTTCGCCGCCGGCACTGAGGATAAGTCTCCCTCGCAGTACATCGAATCCGCCGTCCGCAAGATCGCGGAGATGTGCCGTTAAACCAATCCGTTCTTTACAGCCCACAGGGCCGCGTTAAAGTCTTTCCCGACAGATCCCCGGGCAGCCGCTTCCGCAAGCGGCCGCTCTGCGGTCTGTTTTTTTACGGTGTCGCACAGGCCCAGGAACACGGACTGCCGCGAATACTCGCCTACGTTCTCCAGTCCGACCTTGATCGCCTTCCACGACAACTTCTTTTCCCAGAGCTTCTTCAGGTCGACGTCCAGATTCTTCGTGTCCAGCGCGTTCCGGCATTCGTCGATCTCGTTCAGCAGCGCGTTGCGGTATGACTGCTTCGAATAGATGACCCCCGAATCCAGACCGAAGATCTCCCCGGTCCGCTCGGCTGCCGCCAGGCTTCTCTGGTCCATGGAACCCTTCATGAAAGTATACCGCTGTCCGTCGAACGCGCCGTAGATCTTCATGGTATCGAGGTAGCCCATGCGCATGATGCGGCGGGTGTTGGCAGGGTCGAACACGACGAAGTTGCCGAGTTCGTCCGAGGGTTCGATCATGGTCAGACGCGCGCCGGCTTTCTCGATGTCGCCGCCCTGCACCAGGCCCACGGCCTCGAGGTTGACCGCGATGATGCGCTCCGCGCCTTTATCCAGCGCCATGCGCACCGGGATGTAGTCGTAGAAGCCGCCGTCCAGGTATTTAGTACCGTCGATCTCATAGGGCTTCACGACAGGATAGCACGAGCAGCTGGCCAGCACGTAGTCCATCAGCTTGCCCTCCGGAATATCCTCTTTCCAGAGGTACAGCGGCGTCCAGGTATCCGGATCCATGGACCCTTCTTCGTTCAGCTTTACCGTGCATAGGCCGAAATCCGTCTTCGAGGCGCGCACCTCGTCCTCCGGGAAGTCCGCCATTAAGATGTCCTTGATGCCGGTAAAGCGTCCTCCTCCTTCCTGCAGGGCATGGTCGAAGTCGAACACCTCTTCGGTCTTCATGCTCAGCCACATGTCACGGGCTTTTTCGTACGAACCGAGCGCAACGATGTAGGCGTTCATGGCGCCGATGGACGTGCCGCAGACCATATCGATCTGCACGCCGAGTTCCGTCAGAGCCTGCCAGACGCCCATCTCGTAGGCGCCTCTGGCTGCGCCGCCGGACAGCACGAGCGCCGTCTTCTCCTGCGCCGCGGGTATATCCGCCTTTTCCTTTGACTTCTGAGCCGCTTTTTTGACGATTTCCGAGCTTTTTTTCGCGTCTCCGAGGAATTCCTTCGCCTTGTCTATTCTGCTATGTTCAGGCATTCTCCCAGTACCTCCCCGATCGGGTCATGGATGACGAGATCCGCGCGGGCGTCCGCCGCCGTCTCGGACTTGTTCAGGATCACGAGCTTGTCTCCGTGGAAATAATGCACGAAACCGGCCGCCGGATACACGACGAGCGACGTTCCGCCGATGATCAGCACGTCCGCATCGGAGATCGCGTTCACCGCGCCGCGGATACAAGTGTCGTCCAGCATTTCGCCGTACAGCACAACATCTGGTTTGATGACACCGCCGCAGCTGCACTTGGGCACGCCGTTCTCGCAGTTGGCTTCGTCGAGGATGTAGTCGAGCCCGTACTTCTTGCGGCAGCGCAGACAGGTGTTGCGGTGCACGCTTCCGTGCAGCTCGTACACGCGCTTGCTGCCCGCCAGCTGATGCAGGCCGTCGATGTTCTGCGTGACCACGGCGGAAAGCTTCCCCTGCTCCTCGAGTTTGGCGAGCGCCTTGTGTGCGCGGTTCGGCTTGGCCCAGGTCGCGATCAGATTCTTCTTGTAATAATCGAAGAACGTGACCGGGTCGCTGTCGAAGAAGTCGATGGACAGCATTTCTTCTGGGCTTCTGCCGTAATTGTGCTGCGCGTGGTACAGGCCGTTCTCGCTGCGGAAATCGGGCACGCCGCTCTCTGTGGAGACGCCGGCGCCGCCGAAAAAGACGATGCGCTGCGCCTTGTCCAGGATTTCTTTCAGTTCTTCGTACATAGAGACTCCTTTCTCAAAGCAAAAGCGGCCTCGAAAGGCCGCTTTTCCCGGATGTGTGTATCTTTATTGTATAGAAGGAAAACTATCGGGAGGCACTCCTCCCACTCTTAACTGCTTGCTACACCTAGAGAATAACGGCCTTTTGTGTGTTTCGTGTGAAGCAAGCGTGGGAATTGTGTTATGTCAGTCCAAAATATTCTTTCTATACGTCGTATAAAGCTTCTCCAGTTTCTCGATACTCTCCTGCGCCGCGATCTGCATGGCGGAGGCAGTATCGTAATCGCTGGCGTCCAGCGCGTCCTCCAGACGGCTTAAGAAGCACTTGTGGTGCAGGCCATCCTGGACCAGATCTTTCCGCAGCTGGCAGATCTCCTCCCAGCGCTGTTCATCGAGCTGCTTGCAGTTATTGCTGTCGTGAACTTTCTTCAGTTCATGCACGCGCTCGGCCATCTGCGGCACGAGGCGGTCGCGCAGGGACAGGGACCACTGCTCCACGACCGAAGCCTCGAACGACTCCAGATCGATCGGTGCGAACGCGTTGCCGCGCAGCAGCACCTGATATTTCTCGGGGAACTCCTTGAACGAGCACAGGTTCTCCCAGACGGTGCCGGGGCACTTGCCGAACAGCTTTAAGCGCTCCTCCTGCGTATAGTCCTCGAAGATGTTGTTCTCGGCGCGGTAGACCCTGTCCTTTTCGAGGTAGAAGTCCTCTTCGCCGTACTTCTTGGAGATGGAGGCGCACAGTTCTTCGGGCGTTTTCTTCGCCTTCAGAGCCGCTTCCAGGCCGTCGAGCATGGCCAGATAACCTGCCGCCAGCACCAGGTAGGTGTTGCTCTTGGGGTTAGGCGCGCGCATCTCGAAGCGCGTCGCCAGCGGGCTGTTGATGTCGCGGATGAGCCCTAAAAGGACGGTGCGGTTTCTGGACGGCTTTGCCACGCTGTGGCCGAGAGCCGTGCAGATGGAGACCGGCGCTTCAAAGCCGGGCTTCAGTCTCTGGAACGCATTGTTGCGGCAGTTCGCCAGCGGCGAGATGACCTCGTAGTTCTTCAGGATGCCCATCAAAGCGGCATAGCCGATGGGGCTGAGGTAGTCCTTATCCGGGTCGAGCGCGGTGAACAGGTTGACGAGCCGCCCGTCCTTGAGTTTGGCTGCCACGCCGAAATGCGTGTGTTTACCGGATCCCGCGACGCCTTCGACCGGCTTGGACATGAACGTCACGTCCAGACCGTGTCTGCGGAACTCGTCCTTGATCATGTAGCGGACGAAGTAGTCGTTGTCCGCGGCCTGCAGAGCAGTCGAATACTTGAAGTCGATCTCGAGCTGCTCCATGATGTGCTCGTAGCCGCCCTTGTGCAGCTCGGGTTTGACGCCGCCGACTTCCTTGTGACCCATCTCGATGTTCAAGCCGTAACAGTCCAGCAGCTGCAGCGTACTCTCCAGCGCCGTACGCACCGGACCGAGCGTGCGCTTCCAGTACTGTTCTTTCAGCTCCTGTGACACATGCAGGCGGTCTTTGTCCGCCACGTCGTGCGGAGTCTTGACGTAAAATTCGATCTCCGTTGCGCTCGTCAGCTGCAGATCTTCGATGTCGTCGGCGCTGTCGAACGGCAGGTATTCAAACACGTACGGGTTCTCACTGAGCATGCGCAGGAACTCGGATTTGAACACGTCCACCGCGTCGCGCAGGATGACGCGCGAGCCGACGTCTCTGGAGTTGTTGTGCTGCAGGAACGCCGGGATGCGCAGGCTCCCCACGGGCAGGCCCGTTTCGTCGTCGATGTTGCTGAAGTTATAGTCCACGTACCAGTTGACGCTTCTGTCCGGGATCAAGTCGACCTTCGCGTCCGAAATGTCCGCGATCTTCGGCAGCAGAACGGAAGAACCGTCTGTCTGCTGACCTTCCGCCAGGAACTTGTCCACGTCTTTGAGCATCACCCGGATGGGGATCTTTTCGTCTGTATCGTTTCCATAGATGTCAGCCGCCGCAAGGCTGACGAAGCGGATCTCGGGATGAGCCGCCAGAGTTTCCTTGACTTCCTTAGCGCTGTGTTTGTCCGCAGGAATGGTGAAAAGCATTTTGTCTAACATATCTAGTTGCCCTCTTCGGTCGTTTCTACAATGTCTAAATCGATAGGTTCGCTTTCTTCTTCTGCATCAGGGGTCTGGACAGGCGCATTGTTCGCCATATCCAGGTATTCTTTCATCTGCTGCAGGTATTCCATGGCCTTGTCGTAGGCCTCGGCCGCCTTTTCGAGATATTCGTCGCGGCCGGCATTTTCGCCCGGTTCAGCAGAGTCGCCGCCGGGCTGCGGCTGCGGAGGTTTGCCCGGCGTGTATTCGCCCTTTTCGATCGCCTCCGCCATCTGGCGGCCGGTCTCGATCGGATAGGCGGTGTTGAGAGGATCGCCTGCGCCTGCGCCGAACAGCGCGTCCAGGCATTCCGCCAGCGTGGATTTGTATGCGAGTTTTTCGCCGTAGTACATGATGACCCTCTTCACCTCGGGCAGGCTGCCGCTCGTCGCTTCCAGATAGATGGGTTCCGCGTACAGCAGCGTGCCTTCCACGGGCAGCACGTACAGGTTGCCGCGCGAATAGGTGGAGCCGGAGTTGTTCCACAGCGAGAATTCCTTGGAGATCTCGACGTCCTGGTTGATCTGCGCTTCGATCTGCGCCGGACCGTAGATGATGCGGTCCTTGGGCATGCGGTACAGGATGATCTGGCCGTAATTCGCCCCGTCGGAGCGGGCCGTCAGGATACCGGTCATGTTGTTCTTGCCGCTGGGCGTATACGGGATGGAGCTTACGAACTCCACGTCCTGCTCGCCGGGCAGCTTCATGATGAAGTAATTCGGGGTCATCTCCATCTCGGTCTGGCCATAGGACTCGCGCGCGATGTCCCAAAGGTCCTCGTTCTGGTAGAAGACCGCCACGTCCGTCATGTGGTACTTCTGGAAGACGTCCGCCTGGATCGAGAACATCGCGTTCGGATACTGGACGTGCTCCTTCAGAGACTCCGGCATCTCGCTGAAGTCCTTGAACAGCTTCGGGTAGATCTTCGAAAGCGTGCAGGCGACGGGGTCTTTCTCATCGCAGATGTAGAAATTCGTGTCGCCGTTGTACGCGTCGATGACGACCTTGACGGAATTGCGGATGTAGTTCAGATCCGACTTCGTGCTGTAGGGCTCGGAGTACGGATAATACGCGCTCGCCGTGTAGGCGTTGATCATCCAGTACACGTGTCCGTCGGCCACGACCACGTAGGGATCGTCGTCGTACATCAGGAACGGCGCGATCTTATTGACCCGGTCGTTGATGTTGCGGTAGATGAGGATCTTCGAATCGCTCTTGATGTTCGTGGAAACGAGCATCTTCAGGGACTGCTCGCGGATCGCGAACAGGATGCGGTTGAAGAAGTTCAGCTTGATGCCGCCCGTGCCTTCGTACGTGCAGTACACGTTCGATTCGCCGCTCGGATAGTCGAATTCCTGTTCGGACGTATTCGTGATGACGTAGTTGTTCGTGGATTCGCCGAAATAGATCTCGGGCCGGCTGATGGTGATCTCAGGCACTTCGGATACCGGCGGGATGCTGTCGATCAGCATGTCCGGCTGACCCGAAGTGGTCACCTTGTCGACGCGCGACAGCGTGATGCCGTAACCGTGCGTATATTTCAGGTGGCGGATGAGCCACTGGTTCTCGATACGGGCCTGGTTGATCTCTCTGGCCGACAGGAACACCTGCGTGTATTCGCCGTTCACGTAATAGCGGTCAACGTCGACGTCGTTGAATTCGTAGTACGTACGGATGGACTGCGTCTGGTTGTAGAACTGCTGGGCCGGCTCGAAGTCGTTGATGCGCACGTTCGAGAACGTGCCCATATTCTCCAGCACGTCCTGAATGGACAGATTCGTCTGCGGCACGAAGTCGCGGATGCTGATGTCCTGCAGATCGTAGGCCATGCGCGTATAATCGATGTTATGCTGCAGATACGTGCGCTCCTTGTTGATCTCGTCCGGTGCCACGACCAGGCTCTGGACGGCTCCCGCGGCGAGCGTGCCGATGCCGAACACGACGACCATCAGCACGGGGCAGACGATAGCCATCACGATGCTGCGCTTCTTGAGCGCAAGAACGAACAGGATGGCCGACAGCACGGCAAGCGCGATGCAGATGCGGTAGACGTTCAGCGTGACGTTGATGTCGGTATAGCCTGCGCCGTACGCCACGCCCGTGCCGGAATACAGCAGGTCGTAGCGCGCCAGCACGAAGCGGGCCGCCAGCAGCAGGAAGCCGAGCACGCCGAGGATCGCGATCTGCGTTCCCGCGACGCGCAGGATGGCGTGACCCGTCTGCTTGAGGTCTTTGCGGGGTTCGGGCTGCGGCTCGGGGCTGCGTTTCTGTTTCGTGAACAGTTCGATGATCTTGCCGGCGGGATGGTTGCCGAACGGATTGCGGCCGCCGAACAAGCTTTCTTCTTCGTCTTCGCCGGGAATATCGTATTCGTAGGTGTCCGCCTCGGTGTCCCCTGCGCTGCCGTCCGGACGGACGAAATTGATCATCAGCGCATAGTAGATGACCGTCGCGAGCAGCAGAGCCGCGACGATGCTGAGGGCGGAGCTGCTGAGCGCGTCCAGGAACTCCAATTTAAAGACATAGAAACCCACGTCATTGCCGTACAGCGGGTCCGCGATGCCGAAATCCGTCGCGTTCAGGAACTGCAGGATCTGCCACCACAGTCGGGAGATGATGCTGGCGGACACGATGATGCCCAGCACCAGACTGATGCCGATGGCCGCCTTGCGGAGCTTCTTCCCTTCGGATTCCTCCAGGACGTAGCCGCCCTTGCTTAAAAAGCCTTTTTTCAGCGCGGACAGGAACGCCCACATCAGGAGCGCGATGATGACCGCCGTCGGGATGCCGAGTTTGATCTTCGTTACGATCTCCGTGAAGAACACGGAAACGTAGCCGGTCTCTTTAAACCAGAGCAGATCCGTCAGGAAACCGGTCAGCGCGTAGATCAAAGCTGCTAATAAAATGAGGACGCAAAGGACGATGCGTACCTTTGCGCCTTTTTTCTTCTTCTCTTGCATTCAGGATCCTTTCTGCGGCATCAGTTCGTGATGTTGTAATAATCCTTGATCTTCAGCTCGTTGCCGACCGGGACCATTTCGTACACGATGTAGCCGGAAGACTGTGCCGTCGTCTCTTCCTGGGTCACTTCTATGGTCTCGCCTGCAAAGGCATAATACGTATCGCCCGTCTTGCGGATCTCTCCGATCTCGAGCTTGTTGAATTTCTCCGTGATCTGGCCGATCTTGTCGAACGTGACCGCGCTGCGGTAGGCGGTGCCGTCGGCCTTCAGATAGTTCAGGCAATCCTGGGTCTCGCCGTTGATAAAATCGATCCAGCTGCTGTTGTATGCGATCAGGGTCTTGCAGACCGCTGCTTTTTCGGCTGCGTCGGTGACGAGCTCGGACGAAGACAGGCCCGCGATGTCATAGGAACGCTGCGGATCGTAGCCGATGGCCAGATTCTCCACGACGTCCTCGATATTTTTGTTGTTGGCCGCGATCAGGTCGGACAGGACGAACGTCTCGCCGGTCTCGGCCGGTTCTTCGGGTTCTTCGACCGGTTCGGCAGGCTGCGTTTCGTCCTTATGGAACTTCGCTTTGAGCGCGTCGATGCCGGTATCGATGAACTGGATGATGTTCTGTTCGATGCCCGTCGTGATGATGGACGCCGGGGAATCGGGCGCATAGTGGCGCAGCGCAACGGTGCCGCCCTCTGCGGCCGCGATGACGATGAGCAAAGCAAGCAGGAACTTCAGGAACCAGTGGCTGTGTTCCCTCTTTTCTCTCTCTTCGTTCTCCTCGTCCACGTCGTCGAGGATGTCGTTGAAGACGTCGGTCTTGTCGCGGGAAGGAACGTCTTCCTCTTCCGCGGGTTCGTCCTTTGCGTCTGCCGCATCATCTGCCGCGGGCTTTTCTTCTTTCTCTTCCTTTTCGCCCTGTTCTTCCGCCTGCTGCAGCATCCTGTCCAGTTCTTCCGCTTCTTCGGCTTCTTCCTGTTCTTTCTGCTGCTCTTCCATGGCGGCTTCGAGCTCCGCCTTCGCCTTGGCGATCGCAGCTTCTCTTTCAGCCGCTTCCTCCGCAGCGATCTGTTCCGGCGTCTTCTCCGGGACTGCTTCGGGCTCGGTTTCCTGCGCCTTTGCGCGGGCGACCATTTCCGGCGTGATCGTAGCCTCCTTTGCCAGCTGTTCCTTGAATTCGGCGTCCTTGACCGCTCTCATCTCGGCGGTCATCGTGCGCAGACCGGCAAAATACTCTTCTCTGGCCTTCGCCATCTTCGCCAGACGTTCGCGCTGCTCCATGCGGGCGCGCTCTTCCCTCGACATGGGGATCTCGGGCTCGGCAGGCTGTTCGGGTTCTTCCGGCTGCACCGGTGCGGGCTCGCTCAGCGGATGCGTGTCGCCTGCCTTGACCGGCAGAGGCTCGATCAGATCTTCCGCGGACAGGGCGGCGCCTTTGATGCGGTCACGGTTGATCGTGAGCGTCTCGTCGCCTTCTGCGTTCTTCGTGCCTTCCAGGAGCATCTGCTCGAACTCGCTCAGCTCGTCGCTGATCTCGTCGCTGTGGAAGAAATCCTGAGCCGGCGTCGGTTGGAACGTATCCTTGCGGTAGATCGCCGTATGGGAGAAATCTTCCTCGTCGCCATGCAGATTGCGCAGGCGTTCATATTCCTGATTCAGCAGCTGCTGGAATTCTTCATTCTTTTTATTAAACGTAAAGAAACGCTCGGGATATCTGCCGTCTTCGTCTCTTTCGGGTTCTTCTGCGGGTTCGGGCTCTGCCTCGTACTTGGGAACCTCTTCGGCGGGCGTCTCGATCGTCGCGACCACGTTCTCCTCGAGCACCTTCTCACGCTCTGCGGGAGTGGGCTCGATAGGAATAGGCTCCGGCTGGACCGGTTCGGGCTCCGGTTCGGCAACAGGTTCGGGCTGAATGGGTTCGGGTTCGGGTTCTGCAGGCGCGGGGGCAGGTTCAGGCTGAACCGGCGGCACCGGCTGCGTGTACGCGGGATACGCCGTGTAGACCGGCTGGGCCGGCGGTGCGACGGGCTGGATGTAAACGGCCTGTGCGGGCTGGGTCACAAAGACCTGCTGGCCGGGCTGCGGCTGAGGCGGGACGGTCCATGCCGTCTGCGGCTGCGTGTACGGCGAAACCGGCTGGACGGGTTGCTGTTGGACCGGTTGCTGTGCCTGCATAGCCTGCTGCGCCTGCGCGTACTGCGCGCCGTAAGCCTGCGTAAAGCTCGAAGGGGCATAGCCCGGAGCGATCGGGGGCATCTGCATGGTCTGCTGCGGCGCCTGTACGTTATACGGCGTCCAGGAGGGCGTCTCCTGCATCTGGGGCATCTGCCAGGCGCCGGGCTGCGGCGCTGCGGGCTGCTGGGCAGGAGCAGGCTGTACCGGCTGTTGGACAGGCTGCTGAACCGGCTGCGGCTGCACCGGAGGAGCCTGGTAGACAGGCGGCTGGACCGGGGCCGGCTGCGCCTGCACCGGAGCAGAAACCTGCGGGAATTCGCTGCGCATGCTCGCCCAGGGATCCGGCATGGGAGCCTCTTCCTTCTTCGGCGGCTCTGCCTTGGCAGGGGCAGGACCGGCCGCGCGGACGAATCCTTCGCTTGCGTCTTTCTTCATGACCGACACCGATCCGTCCGGACGGGCGTTCATGCTGGGCCAATGCATCTCTATATCTTCAGGCTTTTTCGGCTTGGGGAAGTCGTAGGTGTTCCACGACATCGCCTCTTCCTCTTTGCGTTTGATCTCCTCAGGCACTTTGCTGCCGCACATCGGGCAGAATTCGCGTCCTGAATCAAATTCGTATCCGCAAACTTTGCACTTCATAAACGTCTCCTCTCGATTTGAGAATATACCTCATTAGATTATATTACATTTGCATAAAACAGGCAAATAAAACGGACCCCTAATTCGGGGTCCGCGGCAGACTTTCTTCCCGGGTCAGCCGGCCAGATTTTCCAGCGTGACCCCGTCCAGATAGTCGTTGATCATGACGTTCAGTTTGTCCCAAACGGGAAGCGTTTTGCAATCGCCCGCGTATTCGCAGGGAGCGGCACCGTGTTCCAGGCATGCGACGGGCGCCAGGTCTTTTTCGGTCACGCGGAGGATCTCGCCGATCGTGTACTCGGAAGGCTTGCGGTTGAGCCGGTAGCCGCCTCCCTTGCCGTGGGCGGCATCGACCAGACCGGCTTTCGACAGGCTGGTCATGATGGCTTCGATATATTTTCTCGAGATGCGCTGACGCTCCGCCACCTCTTTGAGCGGCGTGTAGATGTCCGCGCCTTGCTCTGCCAGGTCGATCATGACCCGCAGTGCATACCTTCCTCTTGTGGAGATCATGGGTTATGCCTCCTCTTTCGCCGCCAGTTTTCTGTTCTGATAGTCCTCCAGCGCAGCCTGGATGGCTTCTTCAGCCAGAACGCTGCAGTGCATCTTGTGCGCGGGCAGGCCGTCCAGGGCCTCCGCGACAGCCTTGTTCGTCAGTTCCAGCGCCTCGGAGACGGGCTTACCCTTGATGAGTTCCGTCGCCATGGAGCTGGACGCGATGGCAGAACCGCAGCCGAACGTCTCGAACTTGACGTCCTCGATGATGCCGTCGTCGCTCACTTTCAGATAGATCTTCATGATGTCTCCGCACATCGTGTTGCCGACTTCGCCGATGCCGTTGGCGTCCTCGATGACGCCGACGTTTCTCGGGTTGCGGAAATGGTCCATTACTTTATCGCTATACAGTGCCATAGTTTCCTCCTACTTCAGTATGTACTCTCTCTTGCCTTCCTGCAGATCGCGCCAGACGGGCGACATGCTGCGCAGGTACGCGACGACGTCGCTGACGGCCTTGATCATGTAGTCGACCTGTTCTTCGGTGATATCTTCGCCGAGGGACAGACGCAGGCTGCCGTGCGCCACGTCATGCACGCGGCCGATGGCCAGCAGCACGTGGCTCGGATCGAGCGACCCGGACGTGCACGCGGAACCGGACGATGCGCAGATACCCTTGTCGTCGAGCAGGAGCAGCAGGCTCTCGCCTTCGATTCCCTCGAAGCAGAAGTTGACGTTGCTGGGCAGGCGGTTCGTGCGGTCTCCGTTCAGGATGGAGTGCGGGATCTGTTCGAGCCCCGCGATGAGCTTATCGCGCAGGGGGATCAGGTGCGCCGCGTTCTTGTCGATGTTGGCGCAGGCCTCCTCGAGCGCTGCCGCGCAGGCCATGATGCCGGGAATGTTCTCAGTACCGCCGCGCTTGCCTCTTTCCTGGGCGCCGCCTTCGATGATGTTCGACAGGGGGATGCTCTTCTTCGCATACAGCACACCCGTGCCCTTCGGCCCGTGGAATTTATGGGCTGACAGCGACAGCATATCGATGTTCTGCTCGTTCACGTCGATGTGGATGTGACCCGCCGCCTGAACAGCGTCGGTATGAAACAGCACGCCCTTTTCGTGGCAGACCTTGCCGATCTCGGGGATGGGCTGGATGGAGCCGATCTCGTTGTTCGCGTACATGATCGTGACCAGGCAGGTATCAGGACGGATGGCCGCCGCGACTTCCTCTGGGGTAACGATGCCGTTTTCGTGCACGTCGAGCAGCGTGACCTCGAAGCCTTCTTTTTCGAGCTTCGCCAGCGTATGCAGCACGGCGTGGTGCTCGAACCTGGTAGAGATGATGTGCTTTTTGCCCTTCTTCTCGCCGATGCGGGCCGCGGAGACGATGGCCTGGTTGTCGGCCTCGCTGCCGCCGGACGTGAACAGGATCTCTCTCGGTTCACAGCCGAAGCACTTTGCGACTCTTTCGCGGGCTTCCGTCAGGGCTTCGTTCGCTTTCTGCCCGACCGTATGCAGGCTGGACGGATTGCCGTAGATCTCGCTCATGTAGGGCAGCATCGCATTGATAGCTGTCTGGCTCATGCGGGTAGTCGCTGCGTTATCTGCGTATATGTTCATTCTGTTTCCTCCTTGCAGACTGATTTTCTTGCAGGCTTATGGTATACCTATTTACCCACTTTGTCAATAGGTAAAAACGCAGGAAAAACACCCTGACTCTTCATCAGGGTGTCCTGTTTGCTACTTATTGATGAAGTACAGCCCTATCAGGCAGATGAGTACTCCGGCGACCTTGGTCATCGTGATGGCTTCCTTGTAGAGCAGCGCGCCGATGAAGATCAGGATGACCGCCAGGAACGCGCTCTGCACGACGGCTGCCGTGCTCACGCTCCAGCCCGCGCGGTACGCATAGATGAACCCGACTTCCAACCCGACCAGCACAAGACCGAGCACGAAAGGCGCCCAGTTCAGCTTGTGGTATTCCTGCAGGATGCTCGCGTTCCGGTTCAGGACGTGGAACATGAGGAACGAAAAAACCGCACCCACGATATAGGTGACGGTAAGGGACGCAAAGGGGTCCATTCTCGTCGGAACCTCTTTGGCGCAGATCTGATAAAAGACGTTGGACAGTACGACCAGGCCGATCGGCCAGATATAATTGAACATAGGCTTTCTCCTTCCTATTGTGGCCTCTACAACGGAAGGATCCCAGCCGTCTACAGGGCGAATTCCCTGCGATGAATATACTCTACTTGACCCGAAAAAAGTTGTCAAGTTTTTTCCTTTTATTATTGACACTGCCTGGTTTCGATGGTAATATATCACTTGCGTTTGATATGCACCATTAGCTCAGCTGGTAGAGCACCTGACTCTTAATCAGGGTGTCCAGGGTTCGAGCCCCTGATGGTGTACCAAGAACTGGCGATAATACCTTGAAGCCTTAAAACTTCAAGGTATTTCGTTTTTTTTGCCACTGACCGCAGACTACCTGATTTTTAGTGCTATTTTCAGAAATCAGGTGGTCTAAATGAAGATAACTATTAACAGCTCTCTAACAACTTTTAAACTACTTTTCAACGACTTTCTAACTAGTTGTAAAGCAAAAGGTCTCTCGGAGAAAACACTTCAATCTTACGCATCTCACCTTAAATGTTTCGGTAAGTATCTCGATCTTGATACTCCCATCGAGGACTTGACTCAAAAGCACATCGAGGAGATGGTAAATAAGATGCGTGATAAGGGCTTGTCCCCAAACACTATCCAAAGTTATCTGCGAACAATGGCGTCTTTCTTCTCTTGGTGCCGTAGGAATGGCCTTTATACGCCTCATATCGCCCAATACAGAGGCGTAGAGGTAATAAAGGACACTTATACCGATGAGGAGTTGAAAAGGCTCTTAAAAAAGCCAAATTTGAAAGAATGCTCTTTTTCGGAATATAGAAACTGGGTAATCATCAATCTTTTTCTTGATTGTGGTTGTCGCTCCGCGACTATCAGAGCAATAGAGATCCGAGATGTCGATCTGGTTAAAGGTATGGTCGCTTATCGACACACCAAAAGCAGGAAGGTTCAGATCCTACCGCTTTCGTCAATGATGGTGTCCATCCTCCAAGAGTACCTCAGAATCAGAAGGGGCAATCCTGAGGATAAACTGTTCTGTTCGATCGAAGGGGAACCGATGACAGAGAGTTGTTTGAAAAGTGCTATCAGAGATTACAATTTAAGGAGAGGTGTGAGAAAGACCAGTTGTCATTTGTTCCGCCATTCATACGCAAAGCGATTTTTGTTGGATTGTGGTGGTGATGCCTTCGCTCTTCAACACATCTTAGGGCATTCAACTTTGGCAATGACAAAGCATTACTGTAATATCTACGATGCCGATCTTTTAAACAACTATAACGAACTGTCCCCTTTGGCAAAACTTAGTGGTGTGGGTTCTATAAAAAAGGCAGACATCCAGAAGAGAAGATAAAAAGAAGGGGCAAATCTCACAATGTTGGTGAGATTTGCCCCTTCTTAGATTTCCTTTGCTATTTCAGACACGAACCTTATCCCATTTATAAATCCCCATAGTTCAGCAGCCTCTTTCAGATCCATAATCGCAGCGGTTCCCGCATCATTCTCTTCCAGATCCTTATGTTCCAGATCCAAAAGGACTTCGAGAGCATCCACTTTTTCTGTGAGCCAATCGGGCCAATCCTTTACGCCATTCAATTCGCCATTGAGATAATAAAATAAGATTGAGTTAAGTAAAATAGGCATCATAACAACCTCCTCTGATTGTTATGATGCCTAAGAAAATGCTGAAACGATTAAAAGGTGTCGCTTTTAATGAAAATGGTGTCACTTAATACATTGAGCGTATTTTGTCTAAATAATCTTTATACTGTTCCGCTACTTCTGGCGTTTCTATCTTTATTCGCCTTCCAAATCCACTAACCCACGCAAAGAATTGATTACTTATCTCAATGTCTGTGATGACTATAAAATGTCTGTCATCTTTTTTAGCATAAAAAGCATTCTTTGTACCAAATCGATCAATCGCAGTGTCCAAAAGTCCATTGGTAAAGGTCAATTGAACCTTCTTCTTTTCACCGCCGAACATACCGAACACTCTTTGTGTGTAAGTATCAAGATCGAGGGTCTTAAATACTTCGGCTCCCTCTCTGGGTTCGTTAGTAAAAGAGAGGTTCTTCATCCTATCCACACGATAAGTTCTCATTTCCTGCGAGGTATCATCAAAAGACAGCAGATAGTAATTGCCATCATTGATGATGAGGTGGTAAGGACTGACTTTATACTTGCGGTGGCGTTCAACTAGTTTCTCTACATCTCCGATTTCGTGTGTCAGATAGCTGAATGTCACTTTTTCAGGTGTGTGCGGTTCCCCATCCAACTGCCTAGACATTGCGTCTCTGAGCAGGCTTATGTTGTTCAACACTGACTTGTTGAGAGTCTTAACACGATCGACAACGACAGCATCGTGCTTTATTTTTTCTGCTTGCTGCTCGCTAACAAATTCGCAAACGATATCGGACAATCTATTCGCTTGTCCTTGTGGAATAAACTTCGCAGCATAAACACATTCTGCGAGAAGCCGAATATCGTTCAGGTCATAATGGCGTTGCTGAACATAAAAGCCTTTTCGAGGTTTATAAACAACTGTTTTCAGTGTCTCGTCATCCCCGATCATCTCTTCCGCTTCATCAATCGAACACCCTTCCTCTAACATCAACAGGGCTTTGTTAATCTCTTCGATGTCGCGATAAATAGACCTTCTCTCCGCATAAATCCCACAGTCTTTTAGATACTCTACGATTTCGTATGCGGTGACAGGATTATCCTCGTCGGTATATTTTAGAAGATATTGAAGAACAATGTAGGGTTTAATCTTTTGATTTGGTTGCCTGCCTTTTAAACTTTTTTCGACTTTCATTTTCTTGGACTCTAATTAGTATCAATACTCCTTATATTTTGACTATTCTATCACAAAACTGTATTATAAATAAAACATTACATCTCAGTTTTATCAAGGTTTAATATGTTTAATAAAAGACTAATAGACAATCGCATGCAACACTTCACTCGAAATGATGTTCCAGATTTTGAGTCGAAATGGACTAGAATTAAAAAGTGGAAAAAATCTTGTGATGTAGGAAATCTTGAAAAAACCAAGGAAACACAAATTCAAGGTTTGTTTATGTCGCAAATATTTGATGAGGTACTTGGCTATGATACAGCGACAAGCACCGATACAGATGTTTACAACCAAAAGCAAGAGTTGAATAGCACTTTAGATAATACCGAAGCAGATGGGGGGCTTGGTTTTTTTTCAGATATTAGCAATATTAGAGATGTTAGAGCAGTAATTGAATTGAAAGATGCCACAACAAATTTAGATAAAAAGCAATCTCGAGTTCGAAACTTAACGCCTGTTGAACAGGGTTTTACTTACGCAAATAAAAATGGATCAAAGTGTGGTTGGGTAATTATATCGAATTTCCTTGAAACACGTTTGTATAAAAATGTTTCCTCGCTTGAATACGAGTCTTTTGATATTAGAAAGATGGATGATGAGCAGGAATTTTTGAGGTTCTATTACTTTTTATCTAAAGATCATCTAATTGAAAGACACGGAAAATCGTTAATCGATGAGTTATATATCGAAAACGAAGAAATGGGTCTTGAAATCTCAAACAATTTTTACAGCGATTATAAACAAATCAGATTATCGCTCTTTCAAGATTTGATAGAGCACAATGAGAACTATGACAAAATACTTTTGTTTGAGAAGGCTCAAAAAATAATGGATAGGTTTATATTCATTTGCTTTTGTGAAGATTGTGGATTGCTTCCGCAAAATATCTTTAGAACAACAGTTCAAACAGCATCACATAGTTTCAGTAAATCAAAAACAAAGATCTGGGATGAA
The DNA here is from genome assembly GCA_017557505.1 of Bacillota bacterium. Taxonomy (GTDB): domain Bacteria; phylum Bacillota; class Clostridia; order Peptostreptococcales; family Anaerovoracaceae; genus RUG11894. The sequence goes on from JAFYYP010000005.1 coordinate 48,411, forward strand.
CTACTAGGTTTATTTGATTCGATTGATAAAGGCAATCCACCCATGCATATCAACCAGTATAACGGTGGTTTGTTTAGAGAAGATCCTGAACTGGATTCTTTGGCTGTTTCCAATGATGTTTTAGAGTCATTTTTGAAGTTGGCAGAATATGATTTTGGGAGCGAATTAAATGTAAACATTCTTGGACAAATATTTGAGCAAAGCATCTCGGATGTGGAACAGATCAAAGCAGAGATCAATGGAGATGTGATCAATGGTAAGGGGAAGCAGAAAGAGGATGGTATTTTTTATACACCTTACTATGTAACCCGATTTATTGTTGAAAATACTATTGGCAAATATCTATCTGAGAAACAGAAACAAATCAAACTTGACATTTTTAAAAACGGAACATTTAAGGCAACTGTAAAGAAAAAGTCCACAAAGAAGAATGTTACTATTTCTCTCGATAGGTGGGAGGACTTATTAGATGAATCAGCCTATAATACTGAAGAGGAAAAGTTACATTATGAGGCTGTACGACAACTTCATCAATTGTATTGGAACCAATATGAAGAAGTACTAAAAAACATAAAAATCTGCGATCCTTCATGCGGAAGTGGAGCCTTCTTGAATCAATGCTTCGATTATTTGAATCAGGAAATGAACCATGTGTTAGACATGAAATTTGAGTTTGATCCACAAACAACGGTATTTGATATCAACAAGCAGATTTTACAAAACAACCTTTATGGGGTTGATCTGAATCCAGAGAGCGTAGAAATTACCAAACTTGCATTGTGGCTAAAAACAGCAAAAAGGGATCAGCTGTTAACGTCGCTAGACGATAACATCAAGGTTGGGAATTCTATCATCAATGATGGAACTGTCGTTAGAAATCCTTTTGACTGGTCAAAAGAATTTTCTGATGTATTTGACAATGGTGGATTCGACATTATTATAGGTAATCCACCATATGGGGCAAAATTGTCAGATAGCGAAAAGTCTTATCTAACAAAGAATTATGAGACAACTGAGTATAACTATGACACATATAAAACGTTTATGGAACTTGGCATGTCTCTACTTAAAACAGATGGCTATCTTGGATATATTACTCCTAGCACATATTTTGTTTTAGAAAAAGGAGCGACAAAACTACGCAAACTATTATTTGAACAATCCCAACTTGTAATAATGGCTGAGTTGTTTAATGTATTCAAGGCTGCGATTGTTGAAACTGCAATTTCAATCTATAAGAAGCATCAACCTGATAATAACTACTCATTTAACGTTATTACCGTACCTCGCAAAACTGCTTTATCATCGACATTCGTCAATGATGGTGTAATAACACAGTTTACCTATAATGATTTAGTATCTAAAGAGAACTATGTTTTTAACTATTATGCTACAGAGGAGAAAGAAGCATTAAGAAATAAAATTTACAAAGATGCTTTGTTGCTTGGTGATTTATTAACTGTTACAACTGGCGTAAAACCATACCAAGTCGGAAAAGGAGAACCTCCACAAACAAAAGAGATTGTTGCAAGCAAACCATTCAACTCAAGTACCAGGATTGACGACTCATACCTTCCTTATATGAAGTCTGGAGATGTTCAGCCTTTTACCAATGCGTGGCGTAAAGAGTATATCAGTTACGGAAAATGGCTTGCAGAGGCAAATGATGAAGTTATACTCCAGAAAGAGAAGTTATTAGTACGTCAAACAGGAGATTATCCAATTGCATCTTATTTTGACGAAATAGTAATGGGAAACAACTCATTACATTTCATTTACTATAAAGATAATCGTGAAATTGATTTAAAATATGCACTAGGGTTACTTAATTCAAGATTGTATAAATGGCTATACCAATATGATTACTTTCACATGGTCGGTAAGCCACTAGCATGCGTGAAAAAAGTGTTCCTAGACAGAATGCCCGTTAAGGGAATTGATAATCAAGAGGAAATCATCCGTATTTCAAACGATCTTCTTGAATTATGCCAAAAAAGATTTGATTTACACAACCAATTTGTAAACTATATTGAACAAACATATGCTCCGAAAAGTGTTTCAGATAATCTATTTTATTTTTTCCGTATACCTTACAACGCCTTTATTCAGGAATTAAAAAAGCAAAAAGTTCATTTAACTGATGCTCAAAAAATATCACTATTACAAGTGTTTAATGAGTATACAGAAGGAATCGTTACACTTAGTAAGATAATCTCAGTACGCTATAAATGCCTTAATGAGTCTATCTATAAAGCATTTGATTTAAATCCAGAAGAGATAAGTATTATAGAGAAATAAAGTTCCTACTTAGGAACTTTATTTCTATATAGTGTACTTTTACTTATTCCAGTTAATGCCTCAACTTCTTTATAACTATTTCCAGAAGCAAGAAGATCGAGGGCGTGATTGATTTGAGTTTGGCTGTATTTTAGTGGCCTGCCTTCTCTGAAATTAGGGTTTTGCTTTGCTATGGTTTTCCCGCTCTGAGTTCTCTCTACTATCATCCCTCGTTCATATTCAGCAAAAGCCAGAAGGACAGTAAGGATTAGGTTGCCTGTGAGCGTGTCCTCAATCATCCCCATATTGAGGATGTTGACCTTAACTCCTCTGGCAAACAAATCTCTAATTGTTTGGACCCCTTCAATTGCGGACCTCGCAAACCTATCCAACTTACATACTACCAGAACATCGCCTGCGGTCAGCCGCTTCAGCAACTCACTAAACTGCGGTCTATCCATCGTCTTACCTGTATAGGCTTCCTCTATAATTTCATCGCATCCATATTGCTGTAATGCTTCCATCTGGCTTTCCAGACTGTTTCCATCTTTCCCCTGTGTGATAGTTGATACTCTCGCATACCCATAAACCATACTTTTCTCCTCCCACTTTTGGCATTAAGTTATGACACCGCTCAAACCCTTGATAATTGAACCCCTTGGTTTGCGTGCCATATCTTTTAAGTTTTGATACTCGCCAACTTATTTGTAGTTATTTGCTCTGAACAAATCTTTTGTTTCGTCATCAATGTAGAGTTTAACTTCATCCCATTCAGCGATGGCGTGCTCCTCATCAACTTGGATGATTTCGCAGATGTAGTCCCACTTGCCATCAAAGTCCTCTCCATAGTAATGGACCTTATCGCCAACTTTGAGGCTTCTCCAATTCCTTAACATCTTCATTGCTCCTTTGCGGTCCCTGCCTATCGGCTGCGGGGAGGCAGTTTCCCGCACTCCCCATTGTCTTGTTTTTCTTACGCAATGCTGAACCGCTTGCTTGCGACTTCCTTGGTGTAGGCTTTGTAGAGTTCCTCACCGAACACTTCCTTGAACCTCTTGGTGTCAAATCTGGTGGTGAGGACACTGGTGAAGCGGACGATGTGGCTACCGATTTCCAGTTCTTCTGTTTCTCTTGCGTTCATCTCGCCCTTGATGTTGTTGCGGATCTCTTCGGCTTCGGCTTTGAGTTCTTCAATCATTGCTTCGTATTCGATGAGGTTTTCGATCTGTCTGAGAAGTTCGTTAGTTGCCATTTTGTTTATCTCCTTTGCTTTTGGAACTTTGTTGTATCTTCTTGATGATTTAATTATACACCATTATTGGTGTATGTCAAGAGAAATATACATTTTTTTTAGTGTATATTTTATTTCTTTGTGTTATACTGTTTTTATAAAGACAGGAGATTAGACTTATGGCTTTAACTTGGAAGATTGATGTGTTAGATGCCCTAAAAGAAAAAGGCATTACGACATACGCTATGCGTAAGTTAGTAAAAAAGGAGGATCGCTTGGGTGAGTCAGCAATCCAGAAATTGAGAAATGGGGAGGGGCTTGGTTGGGATAACATTGAGCGTCTCTGTAAATTGCTTGAATGCCAGCCCGCAGATCTAATGGAGTATATTCCAGAAGAGACGAAAGAAGAATAGGGGCGTACCCTTTTGGGAAAAATCCCGCGATTTTCGCTCTTTGCGGTTTAGTGTGGATCAAACTCCCACGAAGCCGTATTTCTCTTTGGAAATCGGATGATAAGGGCATTATAAAGTGTTGTGAGGTGGATTAGTATGAAAAGAATGACTAACATTGATGAGTATATGTCAGTACTCCAAAATTCGTTCATCTTGATCCTTATGGCAAAAGATGATTTGGAAATAGTCACATCAACAGATTTGTTATCAAAACTTGAGACAGTTTCAGAAAAATACACTAAGTATGATTTTTATATTGCAGACATCGAGAATTTGATGGATGTCGCTGAAGCTTTTGGATTATTCGATGCACCCATTCTTCTCGCTATATCTAAGGGAGAAGTGCTTGATGCTGATGAATGCGGTTATTATGATAGGTTTAGTGCCTCAACAGGAGAAGAGGTCTTTAATCTTACAAATCTTCCTGATCGATTGGACGAGTTTGTAGAGAACATAGAGCAAACCTTATATAATTTGAGCAATAAATAAAAAAGCGGTCCCCGCTCAATTGACACACACCTTCGCAGTTAATGGTCGTCAGTTAAGCGGAGACCGCATTTTATTTCCATCCCTTAAAAATATCATCCAGAGCCTCATCCAGTGCCTTCTTCATACTTTTCTCAAGGATCTGAAAAATCATCATCTCTAATTGACTTTCACGCTTCTTCCTTTTCTTCTCTTTCTCTTGGCGTTCTCGATCTGTCATTTCTTAACCTCCACAGTTGATTTGAAGTTAAGATTGTAATCGTCTGGGGGAGTTGGTGCTTTTTCTTCTTTCAGTCGCTCCAACATTTCTCTCCTTGTCGCAAACAGTATTTCTTCTGGGGTAAAGCCATCCAGATACATTGCTTTGTAGTATCTGGGGATCTTTTTATAATCATTCTTTATCATCTTTTTTCACCTCTGAACAAGTTAAGTCACACTATTAACAGAAAGAAATAAGAGAATATCTTAGTGTTAAATGTCTGACTTACTTTTCTTTCCTGAATAATAATTTAGACTGTCTTTTCATAGAGCAACAAGCGAAGCGAGTTGCGAATGAAAACGACAGTCTAACTGTTCTATAATATTTCATTTTTCTAACCATTCGATTAACCAGATTTGGTTAAAAGTGCTTAATCAAACTTTTTTTTAATTTTTAAAAAGGTGCGTGATATTTGGGCTTCTTGTGAGTCTTATAAGGGGGTGCTTTTTGTCTTTTTTTAGTCAGACTATTAACAGTAAGATATATTATTCTTTCTTTGTGTTAATTCTCTGACTTAAAAGTTCTTTTCTGATAAAAGGCTTCTAATTATGAGTTGATTGAGCAGATCCATTTCACTCTTATAAACCCCATTAACAGAGATTGCTCCTTGCATTCTTGCTACACCTCCATACTCAAACCGCATTAAGTCAATTGCTTCGACTGTAAGGAACTTTCTTTCTCTTTTTCTTTCCCAATACTCTCTCCACGCTTTTTTATAGGTGGCTTCGTCTGTGAATATTTGCTCATTCTTGTTGGCGAAGTAATAGACTGAGTTTGCTTTGTCTATGTAAAGGTATCCCTTTTGTTCCAGCCAGTGAAATATTCTACTCATTGTCTGCCTTGAAATATTAAGCCCTATTTCTCTAATTCGCCTTTCCTGAACTTCAAAAGGCATTTTTGAAAACTCTTCATCATTTAGGCAGTAATAAAGATAATCTCTTGCTTTGGTAAAATCAGATCGAGGATCGAGGTTGAGGTCAAAGACGAAATACACTCTCAAGGGATCTGGGATGGTGAGGATGGTATAAACTCTGTTGTCACCAGTTCCAGTGCTACTGTAATCTATTCCATACCTCTCCATCTTTCTTTCTAATCCTTGTCTGGAAGTTGTTTGAAAGTATTTTTTCAGTTCTTCAATTTTGTATTCTTTCAGTTCTAACATTGTTTGCCTCTATCTGATTTTTGTGATTACGGCGATTTTCGGAGAATTACGGTTTATGCGGGAATTGCTTCGTCAGTGTTTATGATCGAGGTTAAGGGTCTCAGATCAGCGGCGGCCGCACGCTCTATCACTCCATACTTCTTGACTTCTGGATACTTTTCGAGAAACCATTCCTTGATTACTGGATACCTTCTGCTGTGGCACTTGGAGATGGCAATCTTTTCATTCAGTTCATCCAGAGACTTCCAGAGATTTTCTTTTGTCTCAAACTCGTTGATGTACCACTCCATATACTCGTAAGTCAGTCCCTTGTAGCGTTCCTGAGTTTCCTTTTTCTTGATGGTTCTGCGGATGGGAGTGTAGGAAGGATAGTCCTTGCGGGCTTCTTGAAGGAGATTGTATTCTCTGGATCCAACGATTTCCGCATTCTTTGCGAAGGTTCTATCCATAATAAGGGTTCTTTCTTCGTGGTTAATCTTCAAATAATTCTTCATTATTTTTCAACTCCTTTCTTTACGCTGCTGTGCTTACTTCTTCGTTCTTCTGGAACTCGACAACATTGGAAACCTGAGCAGCTTTCTTCTTCGCATTTTCCAGAATAGCGTTCTGCTTTTCAGAGAAGGTTGCGATTGCGGGGAAGGTGTTCAGGAACCAATCTTTTACCTCCTGATAAGAGCACGCTGCCGCATTCAGTTCCATTGCTTCTTCACTCTTGGCTGTCAGTTCCTTGAAGGTTGCCAGAAGTGTTCCTTCTTCGTCATCGTGAGTGGAGATGTACTTCTCCATAAACTTGTAGGTCAGACCCTTCATCTTGTCGTTCTTGCTTGCCTTGACCTTTCTGGTGACAACCTTGAAGGAGGGATTGTCCATCTTGGCTTCTTTCAGCATTTTGTACTCTTCGGATCCGAAGTGCTTTGCGGCTTCCGCGAACTTCTTGGTGACTACGATTTCATTTCTCTTGGTGTTAAGTGTAATTGCGAACATTTGATACCTCTTTCTGCGGTTGGTGGGTTTTCCGCTGCCCTTCTTTAATGTTTTATTGTGATTTAATTATAGATTATTTGGTTTTAGTACCAGTCGTTATAATGGCACTGATACTATTTACTTCGCACCCAGAATTGCTTCTCTTCTCTTCTGGAACTCTGCGAATGCGGGATAAGTGTTGAAGAACCATTCTTTGATCTCGTTGTAGGTGGCTGTCGTTGCCCCTAATTCTTCGGCTTCTTCGCTCTTGGCGAGAAGTGTTTCAAACTCTGCCTTTACGAAACCATCCTTGTCGTGAGCATCGATGTAGTTCTCCATAAAGTCGTAGGTCAGACCTTTATTGCCATTTGTTTTGGTTCTCTTGCTGGTTACGACTTTGTAGGCGGGGAAGTCTGCTCTTGCTTCTTTGAGTGCTTTGTACTCTTCGGATCCAAATCTCTTGGCAGCCTTCTCAAACTTCTTGGTGATAACGATTGTGTTGTTCTTTTCATTGATGATAATGTTTCTCATTTCTTTTTCCTCCTCGTTAGATTGTTGAATGAGAGTTGTTAAGTTATTGTTTAGAACTACTATCTATTTCGTTCTTTGTGATTTAATTATACTTTTTATGATCGAGGCACCAGTCGTTATAATGGTACTGATCTGAATGGGTTATCTGATCTTGATTTCTTTTCTTGAAGTGTATGCTTCGACCTTTTTAAGATCACAAACCTTAATGGTTTCTTCGCAGTCCTCACATTCGATTTCATCATCGATGAGTTCTTCATCAAAGTACGCGACACGCTCTCCGCATTCGGGGCAGAAGTATCCGCAATCATCGTCTGCTACGGTTTCTTTGATTGTCAGAGTTCCATCATAGAATGAGAACTCAAAGTCATCGATGTAATAGCCTCTTAATTCGTCATAGTAAGCAGTTCCTTCAAACTCAATTTCTGGCATTGCCTTTGCGACTGCTTCGCACATTGCGGGGATGTAATTTGCGAATTCATCACTTTCGAGCGTGCTGTTAATGTTGAACTCGTCTTTGTCGCAACAATCTCTCAGATCCTGAAGCCAGAGATCTTTGTAACCTTCACCTTTGGTGATTTCGTTGATGGCAACTTCCATTGCTTCATAGGCTTTGTTCAGATCAACCTCTGCGTTGAACTTTAAGTTGAATGAGCAATTGGTCTTAGCAATTCTGAATGCTTCGCTAACAATAATTCTTTCCATTTGTTTTACTTCCTTTCTTTAAACTTGTTTTGGACTTGCTTAGAACTTGTATCTCTTTCGTTCTTTGTGATTACATTATAGAATTTTTAGAAACCGCATCAGTCGTTATAATGCGACACATAAAAAGAGCCCTCGATTAAGATCGAGGGTGATAGTAAGCGGAAACCGCAAGCATAAAAGTGGATAAAAAGTTGTTAGAGAGTTGATCTTTTCTTTCTTGCTTCTGGACTAAGACTTGTTAGAATGTAGTTAGTAAGTTTAGTAAATCAGATAGTCAAATCTTAAAATAATCATATCGGTTGGCAATTAAGGTGTTATTACATCAATGGCTCTCCGAAGAAACGAGCGTAGCGAAGTTTCTTACCTGACTCTTAATCAGGGTGTCCAGGGTTCGAGCCCCTGATGGTGTACCAGAAAAGAAAGGCTCCGGTCGATAGACCGGAGTTTTTCTTTTCGCGATAAAAACAGCATCAGGGGCGAGAACCCGAAAGGGCAGAAAGGTCCGGTGGATCTTTCTGGTCCGAGCACGCCCGAGGCGCGCGCAGGACGGCAAATTGCGCCAGCAATTTGCGCAAGCCCCTGATGGTGTACCAAAGGAACAGACCGTCCGAAGGGCGGTCTTTTTCATTATATTGCACGAGCCCCTGACGGTGCCCTTCGTTGTGATATAATACAGTCATCAGGAGGGCCCATATATGGCTTACGATACTGATCCAAACTTACAAAATCAAGTCATCTATTCCGTCTTCGTCCGCAACCATACGGCGGAAGGCACGTTCCGCGCGCTCATCCCGGACCTAGACCGCATCCGCTCGCTTGGGACGGACATCGTATGGCTCATGCCCATCCATCCCATCGGCGTGCTGAAGCGCAAAGGCAGCCTCGGCAGCCCGTACGCGATCTCGGATTACCGCGCGGTCAACCCGGAATACGGTACGATGGAAGACCTCAAGGTCCTGGCAGACGAGATCCATAAACGGGGCATGAAGTGCATGATCGACGTCGTGTACAACCACACGTCCCCGGACTCCGTCCTCTGGCGTGACCACCCGCAATTCTTCTACAAGCGTCCCGACGGCACGCCCGGCAATCACGTGGGCGACTGGACGGACATCATCGACCTGGATTACAACGTCCCCGAGCTCTGGGACTACCAGATCGAGACTCTCAAGGGTTGGGCTGAGATCGTCGACGGCTTCCGCTGCGACGTGGCGTCCTTCGTGCCGGTGGCATTCTGGCTTCGTGCCCGCAGGGAGATCGAGCAGATCAAACCCGGCTTCATCTGGCTCGCCGAGAGCGTACACCGTTCATTCAGCACCGCATGCCGCAGGCTCGGGATGTACTGCGCCCGCGACGTGGACGCCTACGAAGCCTTCGACATCGAATATGAATACGATATCCGAGAGGCGTTCGACCGCTATCTCGACGGCAGCGGCTCGCTGGAGCATTGGACGGACCTTCTGAACTTCCAGGAGTTTACCTACCCCGCGAACTACAACAAGCTGCGCTTTCTGGAAAACCACGACACGCCGCGCATCGCTCCTCGGGTCAGGGACGTGCTTTCCCTGCAGAACTACACCGCCATGCTGTATTTTCTGAAAGGGACGACGATGCTCTACGGCGGCCAGGAACGCGCCGCGGAGCACAGGCCCAGCCTGTTCGACGCTGACAAGGTCCAGTGGAACGCTGGGACGGATCTGACGCCCCTGCTGCAGGCCCTGTACCGGCTCAAGCGGGAGACTCTCTCCCCGGACGACCTCTTCTCCGCCGCAGCGGACGAGACGAACCACATCGCCGTCATGACCCGCAGCAACGGCAAAACGTGCAAGGTCGGCGTCTTCTCCCTGCGCGGTCTTCCGGGCGAAGCGGAAGTCAGCCTGCCAGACGGATGCTATCCCGAATTGCTGTCGGGCTCAGACATAGAAGTCAGCGGCGGAAAGCTGCATACAGACGGCAGGCCCATCTGGATCTGTGCAACGATCTGAAAGGAAACCCCATGAAAAACACATCAACCTTCAAACGTTTTCTGAGCCTTTGCCTCGTAGCGCTTCTGGCGCTGTTCACCCTCTCTGCCTGCGACGAATCCGGCGCGGAAGCCGGAGAAGCGGTCTCCTGGCAGGATTATTACAACCAGGGGGCGGAACTGTTTGCAGAGGGAAACTACGACGAGGCTATCGCGGCATTCTCGGAAGCGATCGGCCTGGATCCGGAGCAGGTCCTCGCCTATATCGGCCGGGGCGATTCCTACGTGCATAAGATCACGATATCATCTGTGGAGCTCGAAGAGAATCTGGCGAAAGCCAGGGCGGATTACGAAGAAGCTCTCGCGCGCGACGGCGGTTCCGCAGAGGCATATCTGGGGATGGCGGACGTCCTGATCCGCACGGAAGAGTTCCAGGAAGCATGGAATCTGCTGGAAGATGCGCAGCGGAAGTCTGTCACCTCGGATCAGATCCAGGAAAAGATCAAGGAATTCGAAGGCGGAAAGTACGTGGACTCCTCCGCGCAGCTCAGAAGAAAGGACTCCTTCGATGCCAATACCGGTGAGCTGATCGCATATACGGTCTACGAATACGACTTTCTGGGAAGAAAGTCCGGCTGGCGCAATTACGGGGATCCGGACATCAGCGACGGTTACCAGCTTACATTGCAGGAAAGCTGCGCCGTGACATTCGACGACAACGGCCGTCCCATCCGCAACGATTACTACAATGCCGACGGGTCCGACAAGGAGTACCAGACCATGGAATACGACGACCGCGGTCTGGAAGTCAAGCGCTGCACCTACACTGACGGCGCGCTGCGCAGGATCTTCCTCACCTACTACGACGACAATGGCAAGGAGACCGGCTATGACGTCTGCGACGCGAACGGCACCCTGCTGAATCGCTGGAAATACGACTTCGACGACACAGGAAACGTCATTCAGGAGAACTGCTACGGCCCCGACGGAACGCTGCTGGTCGTGAACAAGCCGTCTGGCGACTGAGCCGCACAGAAAACAGCAATCAAAAAGACCGTCCGGTTTGGACGGTCTTTTGTATTGTCTTGGTCGATTCCCTACATGCTCAGCACTTCAGTGAGTTCGTAGAGGCTTAAATCCGGTTCGCGCGTGCATTCCGCGGCTTCGAAGATGTCCATGGCAAAGACTTTGCCGCCTTTTTCGCCGATGGCGCAGCCCTTTTCCCCCGCTTCCAGCAGTTCCACGGCCTTGGCGCCGCAGAGCGTGGCCAGGATGCGGTCATCCGCAGACGGGCTTCCGCCGCGCTGCAGGTAAGACAGCACGACCGTGCGGGTCTCCTTGCCCGTATGCGCCTCGATCCCTGCTTCCAGCTCTTCCGAAGAGACGCCCGAACCTTCCGCGTTGATGATGATGCTGTGCAGCTTTCCGCGGTTCAATCCGGACAGGATCTTATTGTAGACGTAAGGCAGCCGCGGCATATACTCCGGCGTGAGCACGACTTCCGCACCGCCGCCCATGCCTGAATACAGGGCGATATCGCCGCAGTCGCGTCCCATGACTTCTACGATGGTCACGCGTTCGTGAGCGGAACTGGTGTCGCGGATCTTACTGATGGCGTCGAGCACCGTGTTGACCGCCGTATCGAATCCTATCGTCTTTTCCGTATAGGCCAGGTCGTTGTCGATCGTACCGGGCAGGAACATGACGGGAATGCCGGCATTCACCAGCTTGCAGGCGCCCTGCAGAGAGCCGTTGCCACCGATGACGACCAGGCCGTCGAGCCGCAGATTCTTGATCGTCTGCAGCGCGCGTTCCAGTCCGCCGGGCTCCATGAAGCGTCTGCTTCTGGCGGTCTTCAGGATCGTGCCGCCGCGGTGCAGGATATCGCCTACGTCCGAGCGTTCCATCCAGATCGCGTCGCCTTCCAGCAGGCCTTCGTAGCCACGGTGGAAGCCGTAGACTTCAAACCCTGCCGCTATGCCGCAGCGTACGACCGCGCGGATCGCCGCGTTCATGCCCGGCGCATCTCCGCCGCTTGTCAGTATTCCGATACGTTTCATCCGTAATTTCCTCCCAAATCTATCTTCTGTTCGCGACCACGCCGCCCACGGCGCAAAGGATGCCCAGGGCGATGCAGAGCCAGCCCACCGGGCTGAAATCGTGTCGGAACGGATTTTTAAACCACAGGACCGACGCCGCTTCCCAGACGACGGCACATACAAAGAGTATTTTAGCAGTTTTCGTCATAGCAGTCACCTACTTTTGTTTTTCCAAAAGTTTGCGGTTGAGAATGCCTAAAGCGTCCGCGCAGTGGATCAGCTCCATCTGCAGCATGCCGCAGTCGACCGCGCGTCCGATGAACGTAAAGAAAATGTCGAGCACGATGGCTGCGCCCAGCGCTTCGTACGGGATGTCCAGCCGCGACAGCATGATCGCGTAGCAGCCGATGCCGCTGCCGGGGATGGGCGGCAATGCGATGGCCATCATCGTACAGACGACTGTTGCGATGACGAACCAGGTCAGGTCCACCTTTACCGCATAGATCTCGCTCAGGTAATAGGCCGTCGCGATGAACGCGCAGATCGTGGCCGGCATATACATGGTCTGGCCGATGGGGAGCGCGAAATCCGTAAGCTTCTTCGGTACGCCGAAACGGTGCGTCACCACGTTTTCCGTCTCGCCGTAGGAGGCGCCTGCGGAAGCGGTCTGCAGCGAGATCAGCATGGCAGGCTTCAGGTTCCGCAGCAGCCATTTCCGGGAAACGTGATGCTTCTTCGCAGTAAAAAGAAGCATCGTCAGCAGCATGCCTGCCACCAGTACCAGATAGAGTACGACCGGTTTCCACATCATGTGGAAGAACTCGCTCAGATTGCTGCTCCAGATGTGGCTGATGATCGTGGTCGCGATAAAGATCGGCGAATAGCGGCTGATGCTTTCCATCAGGAACGTCACCAGGGAATTGCCCTGGCCGAGCACAGCTTTCAGCTGCGAAGCCGATTCGCCCAGCACGACGAGCCCGATGCCCATCGTGACGCCCATGAAGATCAGCTGCATGGAGTCGTTCATGATGAAGGGCGAGGCAGGATTTTCGGGCAGGATACTGGCGATCAGAGCCAGCAGCTCCGCCAAGGTCTCCGCCGGACTGCTGCCGGAACTGTGCACCAGGTGGAAAAACGGCCGGTAAAGGACGATCGCCACGACGGCTGCCGCAAACGACAGGCCGATGAACCGGTTCATTACCCTTTTCCCGTAGCGCCCGTATGTGACGATATCCCCCAGGCTCGACACGGCGCTGCTCAAAAACAGGAACAGCGACAGGCTGGCAAACGTCGCCAGAACGCCCAGGAAAGCATAGAAGAACATGGTCAGGACGTTGCTGTCGAGATAGGTGCGCGCAGATTCGGGCAGAAGCAGTCCCAGAAAGCCCAGCACGATGCCGGCTGCGATGCCGAGCGGCAGGTTGAGCGCAGCGAGACGCTTTTCTTCGTGGATCCACAGCGAAATGTGGTTTTGAGACCCTTTACGGCTCCAGACCGGGGCAAATCCCATGTCCACCAGCAGCCTGCGGCTGAACTGGTCCTCGCCGTTGTCGCTGGTCGTGGGATTGTACAGTTCCCCGCCGTAGCGGATGCTGATGAACGCCCGGCCGAGCCGGCGTCCCATCTCCAGCGTGCAGACCGCTTTCTCGTCGTAGTGTTCGCAGACCCGCAGCAGCAGGTCTTCCATGGCGAAACGGATGCGGATGCGGTTGCGGTTCTCCAGACGGATGCTTTCCAGGAATCCCTGGATCGTTTCGGAGAGCGTATCCACCGCCGCGCGGTCCAGAACGTATACTTTTCTGGTACGTTCGAAGGTCTTCATGCACCTATTATACTCTCGACTTGCATAAGAAGAAAAGAATTGTTTTACGCACCGCGGATTTCGTGAGATAATAGATTGATATGAAGTGACATTCCCATCAGGAGGTATGTATGAATATTATCAAAAAAGCAGAAGGCGAAGCCCTGACGCTCGCGCTGGAAGGAAGACTGGATACGATCACTTCCCCGCAGCTGGACGAGGCGATCGACGCTTCTTTAGACGGCGTGACCGACCTGACGCTGGATCTTGCCGAACTGACGTATATCTCTTCCGCGGGTCTGCGCGTGCTGCTGAGAGCGCTGAAGAAGATGAACGCGGTCAAGGGCAAGTTCCGCGTGACCAACGCAAACGACACCATTATGGAGATCTTCGACGTGACCGGTTTCGCCGAGATCCTGACGATCGAATAAGGAGCAGCCATGGCATCGATCTGTACACTGAAATACAAGGATAAGCCGGTCGTGAAAGTCACCGGACGCATCGACTCCACGAACGCGCCGGAAATGGAAGCGGAGATCGCAGCGCTCCTGAAAGACGTCCCGGCAGAAAACGTCGTGATCGACGCGGAAGACCTGGAGTACATCTCTTCCGCCGGTCTGCGCGTGCTGCTGCGCCTGCGCAGGGCGTATCCGGATCTGAAGATGGAAAATGCCAGTTCCGAAGTCTACGAGATCCTCGAGATGACGGGCTTTACGGAGATCCTTCCCGTTTCGAAGGCTTACCGCAAGCTGTCGATCGACGGCTGCGAAATCATCGGGGAGGGCGCCAACGGCTGTGTGTACCGCCTCGATCAGGATACCATCGTCAAAGTCTACAACAATCCGGATTCCCTGCCCGACATCCATAAAGAGAGAGAACTGGCCCGGACAGCTTTCATCATGGGCATCCCGACAGCCATCCCCTACGACGTCGTGCGCGTGGACGATTTCTACGGTTCCGTCTTCGAACTGCTGAACGCGAGATCGTTCGCCGAACTGCTGATGCAGGACCGCGAGAATGCGGACCAGTACATCCAGCAGCTGGCTGACCTGCTGAAACTTATCCACGGCACGAAGGTGAAGCCGGGTTCCATGCCCGATATGAAGAAGACCGTGGTCGACTGGGTGGACTTCCTGAAAGAGTATCTGCCCGCGGAGACCTGGGAGAAACTGCGTGCTATGGTGGACGCAGTCCCCGACCGCGACACGATGCTGCACGGCGACTTCCACGCCAAGAACGTCATGATGCAGAACGGCGAGGTCATCCTTATCGACATGGATACGCTCTGCATGGGTCATCCGGTGTTCGAGATGGGTTCTATCTTCAACGCCTATACCGGCTTCTACGTGACGTCGCCCGAGCGGCGCGGCGCGTTTATCGGACTGGACGCCGAGATGGCGGAACAGGTCTGGAACGGGCTGATCCTGCGCTATGCGGACGGCGACAGCGCCCTGGCGGAAAAGATCGAACAGCAGGCTGCGCTGATCGGTTTCGTACGGCTGATGCGCCGGCTGATCCGCCGCAACGGTTTCGACACGCCAGAAGGGCGGCAGACGATCGCAGTCTACCGTAAGAACATCGAAGCGTTGACCGCGCAGATCGACAGCCTTACCTGGTAAAAAGTTTTTTATGAAGAATACTGACGCACTTACCCGCCGAAGCGCCTCCGTGGTCTGCTTCGGCGGCGCCAATATGGACCTGCATATCCAAAGCAGCGTTCCTGTCATACTGCGCGATTCCAATCCGGGTCACATCCACACGTCGCCCGGCGGGGTGATGCGCAACATCGCGGAAAACTGCGCGCGGCTGGGCGCAGAAGTCATTCTGCTGTCCTCCGTCGGAAACGACGCGTTCGGCGACCGCATCGTCAAAGCGAGCGAAGAAGCGGGCATCCGGATGGACCGCGTGCTCGTGCGGAACGATTGCCCGACGTCGTGCTACATGGCCTTCATGGACGAGAGCGGAGATATGCTGGTTGCTGCGAACGACATGCGCATCATGGATCTGCTGCCGGAGGATTATCTGCAGCAGAACGCGCAGCTGCTGGCCGGTGCCGGCGCCATCCTGTGCGACGCGAATCCTACGGCGGAGCGTATCGCGCAGCTTTGCAGCCTCGCGGCCGGAGCGCCCGTCTTCGCGGACCCGGTCTCCGTCGCAAAGGGCGGCAAATTCCTGCCCGTGCTCGACAGGCTCTGGCTGCTGAAGCCCAACCGCATCGAGCTGCAGCACCTCTCCGGTCTGCTCTGCGAAACAGACGAGGAGATCCGCGCAGCATCCAAAGCCCTGTTGGACAAGGGTCTGCATGCGGTCGCGGTGTCTTTGGGAAGCCGCGGCTGCTACTATGCGGACAGAGACGGTCACAGCTTTTTCCGCAGGCTGAAGCCGGTCACGGACATGGCGAACGCCACCGGCGCCGGAGACGCCTTCATGGCGGGTCTTGCCTGCGCCTACGTGCAGGGCATGCAGCCCGAAGACATGGTCGACTACGCGCTGGCCTGCGGCCTGATCGCCGTGCAGAGCGAAGACACCATCAACCCCGCAATGTGCGATGCGCTCGTGCGGCGCACGATCGAAGAATACAGAGAATAACGGAGGAATCCCATGAACTATAAAGATTATCTGGACATCAAACCTGAAGTGGCCGAAGCCCTGGCAGCCGGCAAGCCCGTCGTCGCGCTCGAAAGCACGATCTTAAGCCACGGCATGCCCTACCCGCAGAACCTGGACTTCGCTGCGAAGGTCGAAGAAGTCGTACGCGCGGAAGGCGCGGTGCCTGCGACCATGGCGCTCATCGACGGACGCATCAAGGTCGGCCTGTCCGAGGAGGATCTGGAAGTGATGTGCAAGGCCGAAAACGTCGGCAAGGTGAGCCGCAGAGATTTCGCGGTTTACCTGGCGCAGAAGAAGACAGGCGCCACGACTGTCGCGACGACCATGATGTGCGCGGCGTTCGCAGGCATCAAAGTGTTCGCGACCGGCGGCATCGGCGGAGTCCACCGTCACGGCGAAGTGACCATGGACGTCTCCGCGGATTTGCAGGAACTGGGCAACACGCCCGTCTGCGTCGTCTGCGCCGGCTGCAAGCAGATCCTGGACATCGGCCGTACGCTGGAGTATCTGGAGACCATGGGCGTGCCTGTGATCGGCAACAAAACAGAAGATTTCCCCGCGTTCTACTGCCCGAAGAGCGGCTACAAGGTGGACGTCGCAGCGGAAAGCGAAGCGGACATCGCGAAGATCATCAAGACGTCCGCGGACCTTGGCTTAAAAGGCGGCATGCTCGTCGGCAACCCCGTACCGGCTGAATACGCGATGGATTTCGACTACATGGAAGGAATCATCAACCAAGCGCTCACGGAAGCCGAAGAACAGGGCGTGCGCGGAAAGAACATCACGCCGTTCCTGCTGGCGCGTGTCGTCGAACTGACCGGCGGAGAATCGCTGGCGACCAACATTCAGCTGGCTTTGAACAACGCCCGCTGCGCGGCAAAGATCGCATCGGAGCTGGCAAAACTGTAAGAAAAACAAGCAACACAAAAACCGGGCTGAAAAGCCCGGTTTTATCGTGTGATCTATTTTGTGCCTAAAAGCTTCGCCATGCGGTCCAGCCCTTCGACGATCTTCTCCGTCTCCGTGCAGTATGAGACGCGCAGATACCCTTCGCCGTACTTGCCGAACGCGCTGCCCGGGACAGTCACGACGCCGGTCTTGTCGAGCAGGTAGAATGCCAGCTCGCGGTCGTCCATGCCCGTTCCCCTGATGTTCGGGAACGTGTAGAACGCGCCTTCCGGAGCCAGGCAGGTAAAGCCTTTCAGCCGGTTCAGCCCCTCGACCATGATCTTCCTTCTCTTATCGTACTCCGCGACCATCTCCGCTACGTAATCCTGCGGGCCGGTCATGGCCTCGAGCGCCGCGTATTGCATGGGGGCAGCCACGCTGGAGATCATGCTGCTCTGTACGCGGGTGCACTGCATGCACAGCTCTTCGGGCGCCACGCAATAGCCGATGCGGAAGCCGGCCATGGCGTAGGTCTTCGAGACCGAATTGCAGATGACGGTGCGCTCGGCCATCCCAGGAAAACTGCCGAGGCTGACGTGTTTCGCGCCGTCGTACAGCAGCGCTTCGTACGGCTCGTCCGCGATGACCCACAGATCGTGCGCGATGGCAAAATCAGCGATCTGCTTTAAGTCTTCGGGCGGGGTCACCGAACCCAGCGGGTTCGACGGGCTGTTGATCAGGATGGCTTTCGTCTTCGGGGTAAGGCACTTCTCGAGATTTTCCGCCTTGACGTGGAACTTGTCCTCCTCATAAACAGGCACGTCCACGATGCCGACGCACGCGACGTCCGCCATGCCGATGTAGGCCGAATAGTACGGGCAAGGGATGAGGATCTCGTCGCCCGGGTCCATCGTGCACAGCATAGCCATCAGCAGCGCGTGGGTGGCGCCGTTGAATACATGCACGTTGGCAGGCGAGCAGTCGATGCCCTGCTCGTCCCGGTACTTCTTTGCGATCGCTTCACGCAGCGGCTGCAGACCAGCATTGGAGACGTACTTCGTCGCCCCGTGGTTCATCGCTTCTGCCGCCGCGTCGATCACGTTCTGACCCGTCGCGAAGCCGGGCTCCCCGATGCCGAAATTGATCGTATCCTTGTATTTCAGCGCTTCCTCGAATACGGCGCGCACACCGGAAAAGGCATAACTCTGAGCTCGTTTACTATATTGCATGGTTTCTTCACCTCTGTGAATACAATACTCCTTTCCTGTTATTTAATCAAATCGACAAAATCGAATTGTTCATTCACTATTATTGACCGTTCAAGACACGGAGACGGTTCTTTCGTCCTCATTTTCTCCGCCCTTGCCTTCCGCCCGCCCTCACGATATAATAAAAGCAACTTGTCGCACAGAGAAAGAACAACAGGTGAGGAATGCGCATCAGATAATTTGATTTGGATCATGTGAACGTACCCGAGAGAGGCCGACAGGCCTTTGGTTTCGCATGCCGGATCAGATGCTCCTGCCTGACTTCTCTGTTGATCGATATCAATAGTCCTGTTGGATTGGGTCTGTTCCGGCTGCGGAACAGATCTTTTTCTTTCCCTGCGAGGTGATAACGATGCTTCAAGTGCAGCATTTGACGATAAACCATACCCGCGATCTGCGGACGATCCTGGAGGATTTCTCCGTGACCCTGAACGCCGGCGACAAGGCTGTGATCATCGGCGAAGAAGGCAACGGCAAGTCCACGCTTCTGAAGTGGATTTATGATCCGAACCTGATCGAAGACTATACCGAAGCGGAGGGCGTCCGCGTGACCGGCGCAGAGCGCCTGGCCTATCTGCCGCAGCAGCTGCCGGCAGAAGACGCGGTCCGTACGGTCTACGAATTCTTTACGGAAGAATCTCTGTTTGCAGAGATACCTCCCCACAAACTGGCGAGACTGGCAGCATCCCTGGGCCTTCCGTCCGATCTGTTCTACAGCGACCAGCCCATGGGCACCCTCTCCGGCGGCGAAAAGGTGAAGGTACAGCTCGCCCGCCTGCTGCTGGCAGAACCGACTGCCCTGCTGCTGGACGAACCCTCGAACGACATCGATATCGACGCGCTGGAGTACCTGGAAAGGGTCATCCGCGGCTTTTCCGGCATAGTTCTCTTCATCTCCCACGACGAGACCCTGATCGAACGGACCGCCAACATGGTGATCCACCTGGAACAGGTGCACCGCAAGCAGCAGTGCCGGCATACCGTCGCGCGCATGGATTACAAGACGTATGCGGAAAAGCGGCTGAACGCCTTCGAGAAGCAGGCGCAGCAGGCCCAAAGCGATGCGCGCAAGAAACGCATCCGTGACGAAAAGTATAGAAGGATCCTGCAGAGCGTCGACCGCGCGCAGGTCACGATCAATCACGCGGGAAAAGACAATCCGGACCCGATGCAGGCTGCCAGGAATCTGAAGGACAAGATGCATACCGTCAAGTCCCTGAAGAAGCGCTTTGAGCGCGAGGACGCGCAGATGACGGAAAAGCCCGTGAAGGAGAACCCCATCGACTTTACGCTGGGCGAAAATGCGGTGCCTATTCCGGCCGGCAAGACCGTGCTGGACTTTACACTGCCGCAGCTTTGGACGCCGGACGGGGCCTGCCTGCTGGCGAAGGACATCCGGCTGCTGGTACGCGGGCCGGAAAAGGTCTGTATCACCGGGAAAAACGGATGCGGTAAGACGACTCTGCTGAAGGCCATCTGGGAGCACCTGAAAAACCGCACGGACATCCGTGCGGCCTATATGCCCCAGAATTACGCGGATCTGCTCGATCTGGAAAAGACGCCCGTCGACTGCATCTGCATGAGGGGCGACGCCGAAGAACGCACGCAGGTACGCACGTTTTTAGGCGCCCTGCGCTTTACGACCGCGGAGATGGAACATCCGGTGTCGGCACTTTCCGGGGGGCAGCAGGCGAAGATATTCCTGCTGCGGCTGAACCTTTCCGGCGCGAACGTACTGCTCCTGGACGAGCCGACGCGCAATTTCTCGCCGCTGTCCGGCCCGGTCATCCGCAAGATGCTGGCCGGCTTTCCCGGTTCGATCATCAGTGTTTCCCACGACCGAAAGTACATCGAAGAGGTGTGCGGAACCGTACGGGAACTGACGGAAGACGGGCTGAAGTAAAGACGGAAGAAGTCTTTGCACACGGTCCGGCGGAAGATATAATAGAGACAGAAGCAGTTTAAGAAAGTGAGGTACCTGTCATGAGACCTTTGATCGGCGTATTTGCCCATGCTCCCCGGACGCTGGAGTTCTTTGCCGTCCAGACCTGTCCCGAGACCTATCTGATGGCGCTGGAGAACGCCGGCGCAGACCCTGTTATTCTGCCCGTTTACGACAGCGACGAGACGCTGCGGCGCTACGTGCAGATGTGCGACGGATTTGTGCTCCCCGGCGGCATTGACGTGAACCCGCTGACCTACGGTGAAGATCCCCATCCGCTGCTACAGGGCAACCGGCTGGATTTCGACGAGTGCGAACTGCACCTGATCCGGCTCATCCTCGAAACAAAAAAGCCCCTGCTTGGCATCTGCAGAGGCTGCCAGATCCTGAACGTCGCCTTCGGCGGCACGCTGTATCAGGACATCGTTTCGATGCGCGAAGGAGCGCAGCTCCACAGTCAGACGGAGCTTACGCCCGGCGCGACCAGCCACAGGATCAAGATCGAACCGGGCTCTATACTGGAGGAACTGTACGGTTCCGAGATGCGCGTCAACAGTTTCCACCATCAGGCGGTAAAGGATCTGGGCAACGGCCTGAAAGCGACTGCCCGGGCTTACGACGGTATCATCGAAGCGTATGAAGCCGTAGATTATCCCTTCGTCCTCGGCGTGCAGTGGCATCCCGAGCAGGAGACCAACGCGGACAGAACGGCCATCCTCCCCATTTTCAAAAGATTCGTAGAAGCCTGCTGAGAACCTGTATCTATACAAAAAGCGGAGCCCTTCCGGGTTCCGCTTTTTAATCATTTTGGTTTTGTATGAATCGTGCCAGGAGTCTTCAGATCCCCAGCAGGTGCTCCAGCGTGTAGGCCACGCCGTCGTCCTCATTCGTGGGAGCGATGTAGTCGGCCAGGTCGAGCAGTTCGGGCACGGAATTGCCCATGGCTACGCCCACGCCTGCGCGCACGACCATCTGCTCGTCATTGCTGGAATCGCCGAACGCCATGATGCCGCTGCGGTCGGTGCCCAGATACGCGGCGAGTTCCTCGAGCGCGTCCGCCTTGGACGTGTTCAGACCGCCGATCTCAATATTGTTCGGCGTGGAACTGCAGGCTGTGATTCCGGGGAACTGCTTCAGTTCCGCCAGCCAGCGCAGCCGCTTTTCCTCGTTCCCCGTGATCAGGTTGATATTCTCCATCCTGTCTTTATTCTCTTGGAGCAAGGCCCACAGATCGTCCACGGGCTCTCTCGTGGTCAGCACGTATTCCTGGCTCTTCGGATTCGTGCGGCCGAAATAAGGCAGACGGGTCAGATCCTTTTTGTCCGCGTACACCGCGTCGTCGAAGAAGATCTCGAGCATCACGTCTTCGTCGTGCAGATAAGCGTCGATCGCGTCGATTGCCTCCGGTGAGATCAGATTCTCGAACAGGATCTTGCCCGTATGCAGGTCCGTGATGCGCGCGCCGTTACTCGTGATCGCGTACTGGATGCCTTCCACCGCCACGACGTCTTTGGGCAGCGCCGCCAGTACGCGGCCCGTCGCGATCACGACGTGGTAGCCCTTCTCCATAGCCCGCATGATGGCCGCCCTGTTGCCTTCCGACAGCTTTCCGTGGCCGTCCAGCAGCGTATCGTCCATGTCGTACGCCAGGATGCTGATCTTGTCGAGCCTTTCCTTCGAGATAGGCATTTTGTAGTACATTTTCATTGATCCGACTCCTTTGCCGAAGATTTTTTATGATCGCCCAGAGTGATGAGAAACGCGGAGACCAGCACGAGGATGCCGCCCAGCAGCGAACGCTTCGTCAGCGGTTCACCCAGCAGCAGAATGCTGCACACGAGGCTCGTGATGGGTTCGAGGATACCCAGGATACCTGTCACCGTCGGCCCGATGCGCTTGATGGCCTCCGGGGTCATGACGTTGCCGATGCACACGACCATCAGACCCGTCAGGAACAGCCAGATCCAGCCCGCCGGCCGGCATTCCGCGAACGAAAAGCCGAAAATGTGGCCGAACACGAACAGGAAGATCGAACCGAACAGCGTGTTGTAGAACGAGATCTTAAAGCCGTTCAGTTCGCGCACACCGCTTTTGTCCGCGATGACCAGATAGGAGGCATACGCCACGCTGGACAGCAGCGCCAGCGTGATCCCGAGCGGATTCGCCTCCAGTCCGCCGAACATCATCACCCAGATGCCCAGGCACGCCAGCAGCAGCGAAGCGCCTTGGATCTTCGTAAGCTTCTGCTTGAAGAACACCGCGTAGAACAGCGCCACGAGCGCCGGGTACAGGAAGTGCAGGCAGAGCGTCAGCCCGACGGAGATATAGTCGTAGGCCAAATACAAAAGCATCGCCGTCAGGCCGCCGCAGGTCATACCGACGAAGATCAGGGAGACGAGCTGGCGCTTCGTGAGCGCAAAGCCGTAGCCCTTTACCTTCAGGATGACCGCCAGAACGGGCAGCACGGAAAGATTGCGGTAAAACGCGATGGAGATACCGTTGCCGCCGGCCCCGAGCGAGGCCATTTTTGCCGTAATGGAAGATAGTCCGAAGAAGATCGCAGCCAGAGCCGCCAGCAGCAGCCCGGTGCGTTTTGCGTCGTCGTTCATGGGACTGCTTTTACTCCTCCGTCAGCGGCAGGGTCAGCTGATCCGGATCCGCTTCGCGCAGCATTTCCAGACCTTCCAGGTCGTCGTCCAGTACGAGGCTGCCGATGTCCTCGAGCTCGGGCAGCTCGTCCAGAGATTCGAAGCCGAACGTCAGCAGGAAGTTGCGGGTCGTGCCGTACAGGATGGGCCGGCCGATACTGTTGCTTCTGCCCTTCTCCTCGACAAGATCCTTCTTCATGAGCGTTTCGAGCACGCGGTCGCTCTTGATGCCGCGCACGGCGTCGATCTGCGCCTTGGTAACGGGCTGTTTGTATGCGATCACCGCGAGCACTTCCAGCGCCGCCTGCGACAGGCGTTTGACCTTCACAGGCGTGACAAGCTTCGTGATATAATCGTCGTTTTCAGGGTTCGTACACAGCTGGAACGCCTTGTCCGCCTCGCGGATGCGAAGGCCGCTGCGCCTTTCTTCATAGTCGTCGGCCAGCTCGCGCAGGATGTGCAGCATGTCGTTGACGGGCAGGTTGAACAGCTCCGCCGCCGTTTTAGCTTCCAGAGGATCGCCCCATACGAACAGGATCGATTCCAGTGCCGATTTGATGCTTTCTGTCGTCATTTGCTAACCCTCCTGCTGCGGCTGTTCCACGAGTTTGACCGTGATGTCGCCGAAGCGTTTCTTTTGCGTTGCGGTCACCGACTTCTGCTTCAGCAGTTCGAGCAGAGACATGAACGTGACCACCTGGTTGTACGGACTGGTGTCTTCCCTGATCATCTCCGAGAACATCAGTTTCGTCTTGCCGCGGAACATGTCGCGGATCTGCACGATGCGGTTCTCAACGGACATCCTCTGCCGTTCCACGCGTTCGTAGACGCGGCGCATCTCGTCGAGCCTCTGTTTGCGGAACAGGAACGCATAGAAGGCCTTGACGAAGGCGTTCATGTCGGTGCGCAGCAGTTCTTCCGCCTCGCCTTCGTACGTTGCCAGGTCTTCCTGTGGCTTCGTGCGGCTGTGTGCGGCAGCGTCGGCCTCTTCTTCGAGAAAGGCCGCCATCTCCTTGTAGCGCTTGTATTCCAGGATGCGCGACACGAGGTCCGCCCGCGGGTCTTCCTCGTCTTCTCCCGCCTCGTCCAGGCTGGATTTCGGCAGCAGCATGCGGCTCTTCAGCTCGATGAGCTCGGCTGCCAGTACCATAAATTCCTGTGCGACAGCGACGTCCTGCGCCTGCATCTGGGCGACGTACTGCAGATATTGCGTTGTGATCTCGGACACCTTGATGTCGTAGATGCTCATCTTCGCGTGCTCGATCAGATAGACGAGCAGGTCGAAGGGCCCTTCGAAGACGTCCAGTTTTACTTTGTATGCCATAAGATCATTCTCCGGTCTCCGCCGTTTCCTCTGCGGGAACGAGCGGTCCGTTGTCGTAAGCGGTATAGCAGCCGCGGCTGCGCAGCCAGCCTAAGATGGTCTGCTGGTGACCCAGCACGTGTTCGGCGTACGCGGTGCTGTATTCGCCGCTCGCCACCCTGCCGGGACCTGCGTTGTAGGCGGTCAGCGCGATGGTCGGACTGCCGTAGCTGCGCAGGAAGCGGGCGATGTAGCTTGCGCCGAACTGGATGTTCATGTGCGGATTGTACAATGCCGCGACCGAATAGCCGAAGCGTGCGCCGGTCTTGGGCATGATCTGCATGATGCCGATGGCGCCTCCGCCGACGACGCTCTTGCGGAACTGGCTCTCGTTGCGCGCGACCGCCATCAGGAAGACGGGATCCACGCCGTTCACCCATCCCTCGTGACGGAACAGGTACACGAAGTACAGCGATTCCGCGTAGCCGAGGGCGCGGTTGTTGGCGCGCATATAGCTCGCAAGCGCCTGGATGTACGCCGCGTTGGCCGCACTGTAATACCGTTCGGCCTCGATCTCGGGGTCCGTGCTGATGTAAACGCCGGAGATCTCGTCCGTCCAGACGCTCCAGCCGAACTCGTCGGAATCCGTGAACCAGTCGAACGGCAGATAGACCGTGCCGTCCGCCTGCTGCAGGAACGCGACGCTGCTGTGCAGCACTTCCCGTTCGATGGATTTGCGCGAGTAACCGAGCTTTTCGGCGAGGTTGTAAGGAAGTTTCTCCAACCAGGGGAACGTGTCCAGCCACAGCGCGATGCGGTCGGCCTCCTTCTCTTCTGCCTTGCGCTCCTCTTCGGTCATGCCGGCTTCCGCCGGGATATCGTCCGTTAAGATGATGCGGTAGCCACGCTTGACGGACGCGGCCGAATCGACCAGGTTGTTCGTCAGGCGCCCCGTCTTCAGAACGGAAGGATCCGTACTGTCGCCATCGTGCATCAGAATGGTCTGCTCCACGCGGATGATGTCGATGTCGAATCCCAGCACGTTTCTCCAGGTTTCGTCCAACGCGAAAAACAGCTGGTTGCTGTCACCCTCGCGGATATACAGGGGATGCTCCAGTTCGAAATTATTCAGATGTATCCCATTGATGAAAATGTCTTTCGCCAGGTACCACAGCCCGATGTCATCCGGCTGCGCGGAGAGTTCGTCCGGCTGGGGTGCGGGCGCTTCCGCCGTCTGCTTCGGCTCGAATCCCTCGATCCAGTAAGCAAAAAGGCTCAGCGCGGCGACCCAGAGTACGAGGAGAATGACCTGCCACCAATACCGGTGCTGATATCGCAAAAAGCAGTTCCTCCTGTGCAGATCCTACGATCTGCTGACCCGGTAGCCCGTCTTCAGGTCGACGACGCTCTCCAGGGGTTCGCCCTTCACGAAATGGGCGAGATTCGTCACCGAACGTTCCACGATGCGGCGGAACGGGTATAGCTGGCGGAACAGCCCCGCCACGTGGGGCGTCACCAGACAGTTGCGGCAGTCCCACAGGGGGTGATCCGCGGGCAGCGGCTCGGGATCGGTAACGTCCAGAGCAGCACCGCCTAAACGGCCGGACTGCAGCGCTTCCGCCAGCGCGTCGGAATCCACGGCGGAGCCGCGGCCGACGTTCACAAGGATGGCGGACGGCTTCATCATGGCCAGCGTTTCTTTGTTGATGACCTTCTGGGTCTGCGGGGAATTCGGCAGGCACAAAGCCACGAAATCCGCTTCGGGCAGCAAGCGCGGCAAGTCTTCCAGCGTACCGACCTCGTCGACGCAGTCAGGCTTTTCGCCCATCGTCCTGCGCACAGCCTTGACGCTGCAGCCCAGGGCCTTCATTCTTTCCGCGAAGTTGACCCCGATATCGCCGAGGCCGATCACGAGCGCGTTATGCTCCGTAATGCACGTCGGCAATTCGACTCTCTGCCACTTGTGTTCCTTCATATGGTCGCGATAGACCTGGAAGTGGCGGATGAGCATGATGATCGAACCGATCATGTATTCGGCGATCGTGCCGCCGTAAGCGCCGGTCGCGTTGGAAAGCAGGCAGTTCTGCGGCTCGTGGAACATCTCGAGCTTCGCGTAGCCGTCTGACCCGGCGGAATCGAGCTGTACGAACTTCAGCTTCGGCAAGTCGTGCAGGAGCTTCGTGTCCACGCAGCCGATCAGCACGTCGGCCCATTCGAGCTCTTCGCGGGTCACGCTTTCCTGCGTGCTCCAGCGGTAGTCGCACGTTTCTCCGCCCGCGGCGCGCAGCATATCCTTTTCTTCTTCGTTTACCGGTAAAACGCAAAGTACGTTGTACATCGTCTGCCTCCCTAGATGTTGATCTCGCCTTCGGCCAGGATGGCCGCCACGCCGCCCACGCGGATGAGTACGGAGCCGCCTTCCTTTTCGGTCAGGCGGCTGGAGATCTTGGACGGTCTGTCCATGGCTTCGCCCTGGATGAACAGGTTATCGGCGTCCGCCTTCACGATGCCTCTCTTGTAGAGGTAATACGTGAGCGCGCCGTTGGACGTGCCAGTCGCGGCTTCTTCGTCGATGTCGTAAAGAGGCGCGAAGTTGCGGCAGTGGACGCCGTCCGCTTCGGACAGCGTGAACGCGTGAACGCCCGTCACTTCATAGGCTGCGGACAGGTCGGACAGGGCCTTCATATCCGGAGCGAGGCCGTTTAAGGCCACCATGTCCTTGACGGGCATCATGATATCCGTGAGGCCTGTGGAAACCATTTCCGGATACAGGATCTGGCCCGCAAATTCCGGCGTGCAGCTTTCCGCACCCATGACTTTGCAGAGTTCAGCGAGCTTTTCCGGCGCGTCGATCAGGCCGAACGTCTTCGCCTCGCCCATGTCCATCAGCACGCCGCTTTCGGTCACCAGCACCTGCAGGTCGCCCGCCAGCGTTTTGAAATCGCAGGTGTCGCCCGCCTGGATGCGGCCGTTCTTCATCAGTGTGTAAAACGTTGCGATCGTCGCGTGACCGCACAGATCCACTTCCGCAGCAGGCGTGAAGTAGCGCACGTGGTACTTTTTATCGCCCAGCTCTTTCAGGAAGGCGGTCTCGGAATAGCGCAGCTCTGCCGCGGTCTTTCTCATGGTCTCGTCGTTTGGAAAATCCGCGCCGGCCGGGATGTACACGACGCCCGCCGGATTGCCACCGAACACCTGATCGGTAAATGCGTCTACGATATAAAGCTTCATGGTGTCCTCCTTTCAGCAGGCCTCGCCCGCTCCGTATCTTTCTTTTAAAGCCCGCACGATGCGTTCGCAGGCGTGCCCGTCCCCGTAGGGGTTGACCGCGTGCGCCATCGCATCGTAGGCGTCCTGATCTGTAATCAATTCCTTCGCCAGACGGTAGATCGTCTCGCGCTCCACGCCCGCCAGTTTGGCCGTGCCGGCTTCGATGGCCTCGGGCCGTTCGGTCTCACGGCGTACGACCAGCACCGGTTTGCCCAGCGCAGGCGCCTCTTCCTGCATGCCGCCCGAATCCGTCAGGATGAAGTACGACTTCGCCATCAGGTTCACGAACGGCTGGTACGTGAGCGGCTCGATCAGGTGCACGTTATCGATGTTCTTCAGGTATTCGTCCGCTTCAGAGCGCACCTTCGGATTCAGATGCACCGGATACACGACCTCGACTTCGTCCTTGAATTCCCTTGCGATATCCGCGATGGCCGAGAAGATGTGCGCCATGTATTCGCCCAGGTTCTCGCGCCGGTGGCACGTGACCGTGATGACCTTCTTGCCTTCGAAATCGATGCTTTTCAGCGTTTCGTCCTCGAACTCGTACGGCTTTCCGGCCACCTGCAGCAGCGCGTCGATGACGGTGTTGCCGGTGATGACGATCTGATCGTCCGCGATGTTTTCCCGCAGCAGGTTCTGCCGGTTGCGGTCCGTCGGCGCGAAATGGATGTCCGCGATGTGGCCCGTCAGGACGCGGTTCATCTCCTCGGGGAACGGCGAATACTTATCGCCGGTCCTCAGCCCCGCCTCCACGTGACCAACCGCGATCTGCTGATAAAAGCAGGCCAGCGACGTGACGAACGTAGTGCTCGTATCGCCGTGCACAAGCACGACGTCGGGCTTTTCCTTCTGCAGCACGGGTTCCATGCCGGTGAGCACGTTTGCTGTGATCATGGAGATCGTCTGATTCGGCTGCATGATGTTCAGGTCGTGATCCGGCGTCAGTTCGAACAGGTCGAGCACCTGGTCCAGCATCTGGCGGTGCTGCGCCGTAACGCAGAGCACAGATTCGATGGCCGGGTCATCCTGCAGCGCGCGCACGAGCGGCGCCATTTTGATCGCTTCGGGACGGGTCCCGAAAACAGACATTACTTTCATAGATTACTCTGCCTCATGATAATCCAGGTCTTCCTTCGTTTCTTCAGGTTCGTGCACGATGCCGATGCCCAGGAAGATGACGATGAGCATGCCGGCGGTGAGCGTAAGCACTGCGCAGGCCAGTCGCACGTGCAGCGTCCACAGGATGCCCGCGACGCCCATGATCGCGCTGATGGAATACAGCGCCAGGACGGTGCGTCTCTGGCCGAAGCCCATGGCCATGATGCGGTGGTGCAGATGACCCTTATCCGCCTGCATGATGGGCTTGTGGTGTGCCATACGCCGTACGATCGCAAAGGCGGTGTCGAAGATGGGCAGCGCCAGGATCAGGATGGGAATGATAGTCGCGAACAGCGTCGTGCTCTTCGTCGGTTTGTCGCCGATGAGCGAGACGCTCGCGAGCAGATAGCCTAAGAGCATGCTGCCGGCGTCCCCCATAAAGATCTTCGCCGGGTAGAAATTCCAGATCAGGAAGCCCAGCGTAGCCCCGGCCAGCGCCAGGATGAGCAGGCAGGTGACCTCGCGGCCCGTGACGTATGCGGTGTACGCGACGGACAGGCACGAGATGCAGGTGATGCCCGCTGCCAGACCGTCCAATCCGTCGATCAGGTTGATCGTATTCGTGATGCCAACGATCCATATGACGGTGACCAGGAACGCGATGACCTTCGGAAATGCGATGTACCAGGGTCCCCAGGGCAGCACGTTCGCCATGCCGCGGATCTGGATCGTGAAGAAGTACAGGATGGCGGCGCAGAAGATCTGTCCGGCCAGCTTGACCTTCGGCTGCAGGCCGCGGATATCGTCGGCGAAGCCCAGCACGAGGATGCAGGTGGCGCCGACCATCAGGCCCAGCGTCTGTTCGTTCCATTCGCCCAGCCGGAAGAATCCGACCAGCACGCCCAGATAGATCGCGACGCCCCCGAACCGCGGAATCGGCTTCTTATGCACGCGCCGGTTGTCCTTCGGCACGTCCACCGCGCCGATCAGAGGGGCGACCTTGATGGCGATTGGCGTTGTGACCGCGGTCACGAGCAGGGCCAGCAAAAATGTTGCAAGGTAATTATTCATGCGCACCTTCCATGACGTCGATCACGAGGCCGGCTTCCGCGGCCATCTCCTGCGCCAGCTCGTCCGGATACGCCTCTTTGATGACGACCCGCTTGATGCCGGCGTTGATGATCATCTTCGTGCAGATGACGCAGGGTTGCGTCGTGCAGTAGAGCGTGCCTCCCTCGATGCTGCTGCCCATGCAGGCCGCCTGGATGATGGCGTTCTGCTCCGCATGCAGGCCTCTGCACAGTTCGTGCATCTTGCCCGACGGAACGTTCAGCTGCTGCCGCAGGCAGCCGGTCTCCTCGCAGTGGCGGATGCCTCTGGGCACCCCGTTGTAGCCCGTCGCGATGACCCGGTTGTCCTTGACGATCACGGCGCCGACGCCCCGGCGGAGGCAGGTGCTGCGCTTGCGCGCGAGCTCTGCCATTTCCATGAAGTATTCATCCCAAGTCGGTCTGTTGCTCATCGTAATACACCTCTTTCAGGTAAAGTCCCTGCGGCGGCGCCGTATGACCGGCCCGCTGCCTGTCTTTGGACTCTATGATGTCTGCGATCTCGGACGCATCTCTTCTGCCCTGGCCTACTTCGACCAGCGTGCCGACGATGATGCGCACCATGTTATACAGAAAACCGTCTCCCTTGATGGAGATGGTGATATATTCTCCGTCTTGCTGTATGTCCAGGCTCCGGACGGTCCGCACGGTCGTTTCGCGCGGCGTGCCGCCCGCGGTCTGAAAACACGCGAAATCGTGCGTACCGACGATCTGCGCAGCGGCTCTGCGCATGGCCTCGACGTCCAGCGGCTGCGCGATCTGGTAATACCGCGTGCGCTTGAAGATATCGGGGCTTTCGGCATTGCGGATCTTGTACAGATACTGCTTGCCCTTCGCGCTGTAGCGCGCATGGAAGCCTTCGGGCATCTCCTTCACGTCCAGGATCTCGATCTCGCCGACGCCTTCCCGTTTCTGGGTGATCAGACAGTCCGTGAGCGCCTTTTTGATGCGCTCCGTGGGGATGCCATGGTCTTCCAGAAGCAGCGTCGCCGTCTGACCCAGCGCGTGTACGCCGGCGTCCGTCCTGCTGCAGCCGTCGATCTTCACCTCGCGGCCCAGCACGCGGGCCAGCGCTTCTTCGACCGTCCCGCACACCGTTCTTTCGCCCGGCAGCCTCTGCCAGCCGTGAAATCCCGTGCCGTCATATGCGATTGTCAGGAGCAGATTGCGCATAGTCATACATAATAATATTACCACAAAATAAGGCAATAGAAAAGACCGGCCCGCAGGCCGGTCTTTCGCGTCAAGTCTTGATTTTACTTCTTGTAGGAGCTCTTCAGGCCGACGGTCTGGTTGAACACCGGGGCGCCTTCCTTGGACAGGACGGTGTCGGTGATGTAGTAGCCGTTGCGGAAGAACTGGAAGCGGTCGCCCGCCTTGGCGTCCTTCAGGGAAGGTTCGCCCTTGGCGGCCTTGTCCTGGCGGCTGGCCGGGTCGAAGATGTTGTAGCCCGGTCTGTCGGGATCCGGGTTGGCCAGGTAGGTGTAGTTGCGCACCGGGATATCCACGGCGGTGGCTGCATCGACCCAGTGGATCGTGCCCTTTACCTTGCGGGAATCCGCGCCGGGCGTACCGGACTTGGTGTCCGGGTCATACGTGCAGTGGATCTCGACCACGTTGCCTTCGGCGTCCTTGACGACGTCGGTGCAGGTGACGAAATACGCGCCCTTCAGACGGACTTCGTTGCCCGGGAACATGCGGAAATACTTCTTTGCGGGGACTTCCATGAAGTCGTCGCGCTCGATCCACAGTTCTCTGGAGAAGGAGACTTCTCTGGTGCCCTTTTCGGGATCGGAGCTGTTCTCCAGCGTGCACATCTCGCTCTTGCCTTCGGGATAGTTGTCGATGATGACCTTCAGCGGTTCCAGAACGACCATGCGGTTCTCGACCTTGTTCTTCAGGTCCTCGCGGACGAAGTATTCGAGCTGGTCGTAGTCGACGATGTTGCCCGCCTTGGCGACGCCGACGGATTCGCAGAACGCGCGCAGCGCCTCAGGCGTATAGCCGCGGCGTCTCATGCCGGCGATGGTGCACAGACGCGGGTCGTCCCAGCTTTCGATAGTGCCCTCGTTGACAAGGCGCTTGATGTTTCTCTTGCTCATGATGGTGTTGGACAGGCCCAGCTTCGCGAATTCGATCTGCTGAGGCGGTTCGGGCCATTCGAGCTTTTCGAGCACCCAGTTGTACAGAGGTCTGTGATCCTCGAATTCCAGCGTGCA